>NZ_CP098514.1:1204150-1806225 GCF_023703775.1 Haloplanus sp. GDY1
CGGGGCCGGACGGACTAAGCGGTATCGCTAGTCCGCGTGCTCCTTCGCCGTGTCGTAGGCCTCGCGGAGGCGTCGGAACGATTCGCTGTCGCCGCCCTGGTCGGGGTGGACGTCCTTCACGCGACGGCGGTAGGCCGCCCGCACCTCGTCGGCGTCGGCGGTCGGCTGGAGGCCGAGGTGAGAGAACGCCGCGCCGACCGACGGCCCGCCGGCCGTGGTCGGCCCCGATCCGGTCCCGGCTCCCGGCACGTCGAAGGGGAGGCGACGACCGAGCGCCGAACCGGGCATCTCGTGTTCGCAGAGGACGGCCGCCGTCCCCGCCCGCTCGATGCGGAAGTAGGCCTGGGGGTCGAAGGTGACCGCGACGTCCCGTTCGGGCAGGTAGAAGGCGACCGACTCCTCGTGAACCGTCGCGTCCTCGACGTACCGCTCGCCGATGGCACCGAGGTACTGCCGGATCTCGGCGCGGCGGCGGTCGGTCCCGTCGATCCGCCGACTGCGGTCGGTCGGTGGGGCGGGAAACAGGCGGTCGCCGACGACGAAGATACCCGCGACCAGCAGCGTGAGGACGACGCCCATCCCGGCCCCGGCGAGCAACCACGGGGGCAACAGCTCAAGCCACTCCAGCGCCACGCGACCCCGTTGGCGGCCCGCGGTAAAGAACTTCTCGGCGGCGGGGGCGCCTATCCGATGTACCGCAGGTCGTCGTCCGTCGGCACCTGGGCGCTCTGGTTTTGCATCTCCTGGATCTTGCCGACGACCTCCTCCATCTCCTCGGCGCGGTCCTCGAGGGACGCGTAGTCGAGTTCGAACCCGAGGACCGACTCCAACACCTCAAGCACCGCACGGGCGCTCTTGGGATCGACCAGATAGCCGCTGGTCTCGCCCATCAGACAGGCGGCGTCGAGGCCGCGACGGCCACCCAGCCCCAGCAACAGGCCGCTGACGCCGACGATGCCGCCGGCGGGTTCGTCCTCGCGGAACTCCACGTTCTCGGCCTCCAGCTCCCCCTTCAGGTCCGCGTCGGTCACCGCCCCGAGGACGTGGTACTCCTCGATGAGTTCGCCGGTCGGGACGCCACCGAGGGCGAACAGTCGGTCCGTCCCGAGGTCCTCGGCGACGTCGAGAAAGGACTCGGTGAGGTGGTAGTGGCCGGCGTTGCTCCCCGCCTGGTGGTCGCCGGTGAGGACGAGCAGGTCACGGCCACCGGTCTCGACGGCGTGAAACTCCGCACAGACGAGTTCCGCGACCCCCTCGTCGTCGATGCTCACCTGCGGGGGGAACTCGTCGGCGTAGACGCGGCGGACGAGTTCGCTCTCGAACTCCTCCAGCAGGTACTCCGCGGCGAGTTTCCCCACGTGACCGACGCCGGGCAACCCCTCGATCAACACCGGATCGGATAGCTCCGACTCCGCGACCGTCTCGATCTCGATGGCGTCCATACCGGCTATTCGCGTTCGCGGCGCTTAAGAGCGCGTCGGTACTTCCCGTACGGGTCCGCAGGATCGAACGGCGCCGGGGCGCTGTTGACGGCCTCGGCACCGCACTCGGGACACGCCTCGCCGAGCGTGTACACCGGGCGGTCGTGGCGCTCCCGCCACGAGCCACACACCCGGATGTCCGCCTTCATTCGTCGTCGGTCTCGCGCTCGCGGTGGTACCGCGCCGTGCCGCCCGCGGCCTCGATGGCCTCGCTGGCGCGCTTCGCGCTGGCTTCGAGTTCCGACTCCGCGCGCTTGTAGTCCGGCGCCTGCACTTGGATGCGGTACTCCGGCGACCCGACGTACGACACCGTCAGGTCGATCTCGTCGCTCACGTCGCCGTTGCCCTCCGCGGCCTTCAGCGCCTCCTTGATGTGGTCGACGCCGTCGCCGCTCGGACACTCCAGGTCGACGTAGCCGGTGACGTTGACGTAGGGGACCGAGACGTTCTCGCGGGCCGTCGAAACGATGGTGTCGACGTCCTCGTCGTCCAGATCGACGTCCTCGAGCGCCTCGCTCCCGTGGATGGCTGCCGACTCGAAGGCGTCGTAGAGGCTCTCGAACTCGGCGAGCAGCGCGTCGGCGACCGCCTGGTACTGCTCGTCGGCGACGTCTTCCCCGAAGGCGAGGGACATCCACTTGTCGGCCTTCTGCTCGTTTTTCCACTCCTGGATCTTCTCTTTGTGCTGGTGTTCGTTGACGTCCTTGATCGAGAGGTCGATCTGCTGTGATCCCTCGTCGACGTCCAGCACCTTGGCGACGACCGTCTGCCCCTCGCGGACGTGGTCGCGGACGTTCTTGATCCAGCCGCTTGCGACCTCGCTGATGTGGGCGAGGCCGCGTTTGTCCTCGTACTCCTCGAGGTCGACGAAGACGCCGAAGTCGGTGATCTCGTCGACCTTGCCGACGACGAGTTCGCCCGGTTCGGGCCAGCCACTGTACTTCATGGTGGGTGTGTCAGCGTGCCTCGACGGTGCCGGTTACCTCGCCCTCGAAGGCCGCGTGACCGCCGGTCGGCCGGGCGAGCGTGCTCCCGCAGACCGCACAGTTCACCGTCGTCGACACCTTGTCGAAGACGGTCTGTTCGTTGCCACAGTCCGCACACTCGACGGTGACGAAGTTCCCCGTCATTCCTGGAACTCCAGTCGACCGGCGCGCCAGCCCTCGCGCATGTGGGCCTTCCCACACTCGGCACAGCGGTACTTCAGGTGCGTCTTCTTCGTGGGTTTGTCGCCACCCGGCACCTTCGAGAACTTCCCGGCGTTGCCGATGGTGGTCGTGGCGCGTTCGCGCTGGCGGTCGATCCACTTCATCCCCGTCTCGCGACCGCGACGCACTTTCTCGACCTCGTGTTCGAAGTGCCCGTTGCAGTGCGGGCAGTACGTGTTGAATCGGCGTGGCATCTGCATAGATATCTACCTTACCGGGAATTTCACGTCGGGCGTTAAAACCCGTTCGGTGTCCGCTCGGCGGGCGAGGCCGGGGCGTCCCTACTCGGGGAACAGCGGCGGCGCCACGCGCTCCCGTTCGAGGAGTTCGATCTCGTGGCCGTCCTGATCCGTCGTGAACGCGTACATGTCGTCACAGGAGGCGGGGTCGCGGTAGTCCGCCGCCTCGCGGACCATGAGTTGCTCCCAGTCGTCGTGCAGGTCGTCGACCCGGACACAGAGGTGACCCCACGCGTCGCCCATGTCGTAGCTCCGGCCGTCGTAGTTGTAGGTGAGTTCGACCGCCATCGCCTCCGGCGGCGCGTCCGAGGGTTCCGTGAAGTAGTTCGCGAAGGTGTCGGACTCCCACCGGCCGGCGGGGACGTGTTCGAACTTCCGGGTCCAGAAGCCGAGCGCCTCGTCGGCGTCCTCGACGCGGATCATGGTGTGATCGAGGCTCCAGCGCGCCCCGTGGTCGCGCTCGACGATCTCCACCTCGTGGCCGTCCGGATCCGTCACGAAGGCGTAGCTCCCGCCACAGGAGTCGGGGTCGCGGTAGTCCTCGACGCCCGCCGCCATCAGTTCCTCGTAGGCGTCGTAGACGTCCTCGACGCGCACGGCGATGTGGCCCCACGCGTCGCCCATGTCGTAGCTCCGGCCGTCGTGGTTGTGCGTGAGCTCCAGCATCGCCCCCGCCTCGTGCATGTCTTCGGGACCGAGGTAGACGTTGGTGAACGTGTCGGCCTCCCAGCGATCCTTCTCCTCGTAGCCGAGGTGTGACTGGTACCACGAAAGCGAGTCGTCGAGGTCCGAAACTCGCATCATGACGTGATCGAGGGTTCCGTCCATGGGCGAGGGGACGGCGGGGACGCCGAAAAACGTACCGCAAGCGGCGGTCCCTCGCCCCGGTCAGTTACCAGCGGCTCGCGGGGAACGGGATCGGGTCGCCGCCGACCGGCCACGGGTCGGGGCGCGGACCCGGCCACGGCCAGGGCCACGGCCACGGCGGCCACTCGTCGGGCGGGACGGTGAGCCCTCGCCGTGCCGTTGCGGCCCCGCTACCGGGTGTGAGCCGTCGCGGATCGACGGCGGCCATCCGCCGAGGCCCCCGGAGCGACGCCCAGCCGTCGTCGCGGCCGGCGCGGTCCATCGGCAGGGGCACCGGGTCCCCGTTGTCGGCGTACGGCCACGGACCCGGGCGCGGACCCGGTCCCGGCCAGGGCCACGGCCACGGCGGCCACTGCGGCGGCCACGGCCACGGATCCGGCGGGGGCGTGAGCCCCACCGGCGAGTCCGTGCGGAGGCTCGGCTGCGGGCTCGGATCGCCCCGATAGCCGACGGCCGGCCGCGACGTGCCGCCGGCGGGGCGGATCCCACCGCCGGACGACGACTCGACGTCGAGGAGGCCCTCCTCCTCGAGGTGCGAGAGGTACTCCTCACGGATCTCGAGGAAGTCGGAGAGTCGGTCCCCGACGGCGGGCGGGGCGCCCAGCAGACAGATCGGGTCGTTCGGATGGTCCCGGCAGTACTCGACCCACTCCGCTTCCTCCCCGGGAATCGGCTGGAACACCGATCCGCCCCCGCCGACCAGGTTCTCCTCCTCCAGTCGGTCGAGGTACGCCCGCTGGGCGTCCTCGACGCGCTGGACCCAGTCGGCGCGCATCCGTCGGGATAGCTCCCGACGCTCCTCGGAGTCGAGCGCTTCCAGACGGTCGATCAGGTCGTCGATGTCGGCTCCCATCGAGTAGTCCCTCCGGGGAGAGTATTTGTCACTATCGATAATTAATGTTAATGATTCAACTGTTCGGCGCCGCGCTACCGGTACACCCACCACGCGACCGCCAGGCAGGCGACCGTTCCGAGCGGCCAGGCGGTGCGTCCGGGCTGGAACGCGAAGCCACGGGCGAGGGTCAGCTGCGCCACCCCGGCGGCGGCGAGGAGGCCGGCCGTCACGCGCGGGTCCTCGCGCCCCAGGGCGTACCCGCCCGCCGCGCTCGCGAGCGCGAGAAGGTAACTCCCGACCGAGAGCGGCCACGCCGTGATGTAGGGCGGGAGGCCGCGCGTGTAGCGAAGGAGGAAGTCCCAGAGGAAGGTGACGGCGAACGGGTCGACGGTGACGAGCCCCCAGGCGAAGACGAACGTGGGTGGGCGAGCGCCCGCGAAGGTCTGGACCGACCACGGGACCGCGAGGAGCGCGAGGACGGCGAGCGGGTCGGCGGCCGAACGATCGGACACGCTACCGGCGGGCGACGACGCGCATCACGTCCTCGTCGGCGAGTTCGTGGTCGCGTCCGACCTGCTGTTCGTCGTGTTTCGCGCTCGGGCCGGTGACCCGGGCGAAGCGAAACCGCTCGTCGAGGGTGCCACCCAGCTTCTCGAGCGCGTCGTCGACGGTGTGTTCGCCCTCCCGCAGAACCAGCGGCTCCTCGTAATCGACGCCCCGTCCCGGTTTGTCCATGTACACTCGGATCAGGCCCAGCGCGTCCCATATCTCCTCTTTGAGGGCGTCGAGACCGCGATCCTCCGCCGCGCTGATGAACACCACCTCGTCGGGATCGAGGCCGTGGTCGCGGAGCTCCTCCTCCACGGTGGGGAGGTAGTCCTTGTCGATCAGATCGGCCTTGTTGACCGCGACGATGGAGGGGAGATACACCCGGTTGTCCTGGATGCCGTCGATGAGTTCGTCGATGGAGCAGTCGCCGCGGATCGTCACGTCGGCGTTGACGTAGCCGTGTTCGCGGAGGACGCTCTTGATCGTCCCCTCGTCGAGGTTCACGTCGTCGGTCGTGGTCACACGGAGCCCCCCCTTGCCCGTCTTGGTGATCGAGAGGTTCGGCGGGGACGTGTCCAGTCGCACCTTGTTGGCGTACAGTTCCTCGCTGAGGCGGTCGTACTGCTGGATCTCGAACACCGAGAGGACGAACACCACGAGGTCGGTCGTGCGGACGACCGACAGCACCTCCTGCCCGCCGCCGCGTCCGCCGGCGGCGCCCTCGATCAGCCCCGGGACGTCGAGGATCTGGATGTTGGCGCCGTTGTACTTGAGCATCCCGGGGTTCACGTCGAGCGTGGTGAACTCGTACTCCCCGACCTCGCTCTCGGCGTTGGTGAGGGCGTTCAACAGGGTCGATTTGCCGACGCTGGGGAAGCCGACGAGGCCGACGCTGGCGTCGCCGGTCTTCTCGACGGCGTACCCCTGCCCGCCGCCCGACGAGGACCGCTGTTCGAGCTTCTCCTTTTTTTCCGCCAGCTTCGCCTTCAGCCGACCGATGTGCTGTTCGGTGGACTTGTTGTACGGCGTGTTGGCGATCTCCTCACGGAGGTCCTCGATCTCCTCCTCCAGACCCATTACCCGCCACTCGGCCGGCGGCGTCGAAAAACCTGTTCCTTCGGCGTGGCGCGGTCCCGCGCCCCAAGCGGTCCCACGCCCCAAGCGGTCCCACGCCCCAAGTGATAGCGTTTCGACACGGTTATACTGTGGTGTGGAGACGTGGGGAACGGAACCGATGCCGGATCCCGAGCGGCTGCGAGACAGCACCCAGATCGTGCTGCCCTGTGAGGAGCTGTCCGGACTCCGCGGCGACATCGAGTCCGACTTCGCCGTCTCCGTCTTCGCGGCCGACGGGACGACCTGTCGGATCGTCGGCAGCCCGGTCGAGATCAAGGCCGTCGGTCGCTTTCTCGCCCGCCACGGGATCAACCTCGCGTGAGGACGCGTCGAAGCGTTTTCTACGGTCGACTCCCTACGCCGCGTATGGACGATCAACCGGGACTGAGCGATCAGTATCGGATGGCGAGTCCCTGGCCGCTCTTCGTCGCGCTCGGCATCCCCATCGCGGAACTCGGCATCCTGTTCGACGTGTTCGTCGTCGCGGTGGCGGGGCTGCTCCTGTTCTGCGGGAGCGTGACCGGGCTGATCCGGGAGGCCGGCTACGCCGAGACGGCGTGGCGACCGCTCGCCGTCTTCGCCGTCCTCCTGGTCGCCGTCGGCGGCGTCCTCGCCTTCACCGACGTGAACCTCGTGACGCGCGGCTACGCCATCATCACGGCCGGCGTCATCCTCGCCCTCGCGGGCATCGGCGGCGAACTGTTCGTCCCGAAACGGGAACCGGTCTGAGCGCCGTCACGGGAGCGCTCGCGGCGGTCGACCGACCCCACCTGCCCGGATGGAAACCTATTTGTTCGGCCTGTGTTATGGGTGGGATATGGCGACGAAAGTGTTCGATCGGGAGACGCTCCTCGATCTGACGGTGAATTTCATTCCGCTGTTCATCATCCTCTTTTTCATCGTCGGATACGCCGTCTTCAACCCGTTCGACATCGGCACGACGGGTCGGATCCTCCAGTACGTACTGCTGGTCGCTCCCTTCGTTTTGCTCGCGATCCTGACCTACCTCTCGGGCAAGGCCATCTCGCTGGCGGAGAAGGGAAGTCCGGTGTACATGCCCGGCGGCGCGACCGTCGACGGCGCCGAACCGATCGAGGACGAACACGGGGAGTGACCCCCCGCCGGACGGCCGTCAGCCCCTCCGAGAGCCGCGTCCGTCGGCCGATCCGTCGAAAACCGGTCCCGAATATTTCTTAACCCTGCGTTCCTGAGCAACGCCCATGCAGATCACCGGACAGTTAGCGTTGACGGTGTTCATGGGGCTCTTCCTCGTGATCATCGCCGCGTGGCTCGCGCGGATCGAGGACTGGCGGTCGTACACGCCGCTCGGGAGCGGCGGGGCGACCGGCGAGTCGGGGTACGTCTCACAGGAGAAGCCGGCCGGTATCATCCGTTGGCTGACGACGGTCGACCACAAGGACATCGGGATGCTCTACGGCGCCTACGGCGTCATCGCCTTCGTCGTCGGCGGCCTCATGATCATGATCATGCGGGTCGAGCTGATCGACCCCGGAATGACGATCATCTCGAACACGTTTTACAACTCCCTGTTGACGAGTCACGGGATCACCATGCTGTTCCTGTTCGGGACGCCCATCATCGCGGCGTTCGCGAACTACCTCGTCCCGCTCCTGATCGGCGCGGACGACATGGCGTTCCCCCGGATCAACGCCATCGCCTTCTGGCTCCTGCCGCCCGGGGCGCTGCTCATCTGGGCCGGGTTCTTCCCGCTCGGTGACATCGTCCCCGCCCAGACCGCCTGGACGCTCTACACGCCGCTCTCGGCGGGCGTCGGCGGCGGCAATCAGGCCAACGCCGGGGTCGACCTGATGATCCTCGGCCTCCACCTCACCGGCGTCTCGGCGACGATGGGGTCGATCAACTTCATCGCGACCATCCTCACCGAACGCGCCGAGGAGGTGACCTGGGCCAACCTCGACATCTTCTCGTGGACCATCCTCACCCAGTCGGGGCTGATCCTCTTTGCCTTCCCGCTGCTCGGGAGCGCGCTGATCATGCTCCTGCTGGACCGCAACCTCGGCACCACCTTCTTCGCCATCGAAGCCGGCGGGACGATGCTCTGGCAACACCTGTTCTGGTTCTTCGGCCACCCCGAGGTGTACATCCTCGTCCTCCCGCCGATGGGCATCGTCAGTTACGTCCTCCCGCGGTTCTCCGGCCGGCGGCTGTTCGGCTTCAAGTTCGTCGTCTACTCCACGCTCGCCATCGGCGTGCTCTCCTTCGGCGTCTGGGCCCACCACATGTTCGCCACCGGCATGGACCCGCGCCTGCGCGCCTCGTTCATGGCGGTGTCGCTCGCCATCGCCATCCCCTCGGCGGTGAAGACGTTCAACTGGATCACGACGATGTGGAACGGCCGCCTCCGCCTGACGACGCCGATGCTGTTCTGTGTCGGCTTCGTCTCCAACTTCATCATCGGCGGCGTCACCGGCGTCTTCCTCGCCTCCATCCCCGTCGACCTGGTGCTTCACGACACCTACTACGTCGTCGGCCACTTCCACTACATCGTCATGGGCGCCATCGCCTTCGCCGGCTTCGCCGGACTCTACTACTGGTTCCCGATGTTCACCGGCCGGATGTACCAGCGCCGCCTCGGCAAGTGGCACTTCTGGCTCTGGATGTTCGGGTCGAACATCACGTTCATCGCCATGATCGTCCTCGGCTACGGCGGCATGCCCCGGCGCTACTCCACCTACCTGCCGCAGTTCGCCACCTTCCACCAGATCGCCACGCTCGGCGCCGTGTTGATGTTCGTCGGCGGCCTCATCTGGACGTACAACTTCGTCGTCTCGTGGCTGGAGGGGCCGAAGGTGCAGGACGGCGACCCGTGGAACCTGCGCGACGACGGCATGTACACCAACGAGTGGCAGTGGTTCGAGAACAGGATGGAGACGGCCATCACCGACGGCGGCGACGAGGAGGTCGCCACCGACGGCGGCACGACCGACGAGTAAGCAGCCCCCGTTTTCGGTCGCGGTTCGACGCCGCAGTCAGGTCGCCAGCAGGATGCCGGTGACGAACATCAGGAGCGCGACGCTCCCCAGAATGATGCCGAGGATGTCCTGGTTGGTCATACGTCGAGGGACGACCGGCGTCGGCAAAGGCTCGTCGGTTCGAATGGAAAGCGCTAATCGCCTCCCGGCCGTAGCGCCGCCGTGACCGGGACGCAGTCGCGCCTCGACGGCCGGCGGTTCGTGCTGTTCCTGTACGTGCTCATCGTCGGCATCGCCGGCGCCCTCGGCCTCGTACTGGGGTCGGTCGTCCCGATGGGGAGCGCGCCGCGGCTGTTCTTCCTGATCCGGCTGCCGCCGACCGGAGTCGGCTTCGCGGCCTACGGGATGGTGACCGTCGCCGTCGCCCTCGGCGTCCCGCTGGCGCTCGTGGGCTACCTGTCCGACCGACTCGATACCGAGACGGCCCGGGGTAAAGACACTTAGTCCTGGCTGGTCGAGAGGGGAACATGTACCACGTCGTGATCGGCGTCGACGACAACGAGGAGCGAGCACTCGCGTGTGCGCGGGCCGTCGCCGACCTGCCGGGGGCCGAGACGGGGGCGCGCGTCACCATCATCCACAGTTTCACGGACAACCCGAGCGGCGCCTCCGCGTCACAGATCGGCTCGGTGCGCGAAGCGACCGAGTTCCTCGAGGAGCGCGGCATCGAGGTGAGCGTGACGGAGTCGAGCGGCGACCCCGCCGAACAGATCCTCGACGCGGCGACCGACGGGGACGCGAACCTCATCGTCGTCGCCGGCCGGAAGCGCTCGCCGACTGGGAAGGCGCTGTTCGGGAGCGTCACGCAGTCGGTGATCCTGAACGCCGACCGGCCGGTGATGGTCGCCGGCGACACCGACGACTAGAACAGCGCCTCGGCGTACGTCGCCGGCGGCTTCCGCCCGGCGACGGTGTCCACGAGGTCGCCCGCGCGGAACCGACAGACGGCGGGCGCCGTGGTCACGTCGAACGTGCGACGGAACGCGGGCACGGATTCGCCGTCGACGCCGGCGACGGCGACGTCGTCGGGGAGCGCGTCGAGCACGGCGTCGAGGTCGTCCTTCAGGGCGTCACAGGGCGCACAGTCGCGTCGCCACACCGTTATCACGGCGTCGTGGTGCGCGTCGAGAAACGCCGCCCACTCCTCGTCGTCGAGTTCGGGCACGCCCGCCGGCACCGGCGACGCCGGCGTGAGTTCGCCGACGAGCGTCGCCATCGTCGCCAGTCGCTGGTCGTCGACGCCGGGGCCGGCGTCGGCCTCCGGCCGGTCGCTCGCGGAGCGTGACTCCGCGCCGCCGAGGACGGCCCGGATCGAGAGCGCCGCGATCAGATCCTCGCGGGTCACCGTCCCGGCGTCGATCCGCTCGCCGGCCGCCGCCTCGCTCACGCCGAACGTCTCCGCGACCGTCCGACGGAACCGGTCGGCGTCCGCGTCGGCGTAGGAGTCGCGGTAGATCCGGCGGGTCGACTCGAACTCGTCGGTCGTGACCAGCCCGTCCGACCGTTCGTCGACGACGCCGGCCGCGATCAGTCGGTCCAGCGCGGATTCGAGGGCCGCCTCCGAGGGACCGTCCATCTCAGACACCCAGGTAGCGCTCCCGGATCTCGTCGTCCCCGCGGAGTTCGTCGGCCGTGCCGTCGAAGACGATCTCTCCCTGGTCGACGACGTACGCGTGCCCGGCGATCTTGATCGCGGCCGCCGCGTTCTGTTCGACCAGCAGGATCGTCACGCCCTGCTCGCTGATCCGCTCGATGGCCGCCTCCACGTCCTCGACGATCTGGGGGGCCAGCCCCTCGTAGGGCTCGTCGAGCAGGAGGAGGTCGGTGCTCTGCTTGAGCGCGCGGGCGATGGCGAGCATCTGCTGTTCCCCGCCGGAGAGCGTCCCCGCCTTCTGGGTCTTCCGCTCGCCGAGGCGGGGGAAGTCGTCGTACACCTGTTCGGTGGACATCGACCGGCCGGTCGAGGTGAGCGGCCGTCGCCAGGTGTTCGAGGCGTTGCGCGACACCTCCGCGATCCGGAGGTTCTCCTCGACGGTGAGGTTGGCGAACACCCGCCGCTCCTCGGGCACCAGCGAGATGCCCTGCATCGCCACGTCGTCGGCGGGCATGCCGGTGATGTCCTCGCCCTTGAACCGGATCGATCCCTCGCGGACCTGCGGGGGGTTCGCGCCACAGATGGAGCGGAGCGTGGTCGTCTTGCCCGCGCCGTTGCGTCCGAGGAGGGCACAGATCTCCCCCTCCTCGACGGACAGCGAGAGGTCACGGAGGATGTGGCTCTCGCCGTAGTAGGCGTCGATGGCGTCGACGTCGAGCAGGCTCACAGGTCGACACCTCCGAGGTAGGCCTCCTGCACCTCGGGATCGCCCCTGATCTCGTCGGGCGTCCCCTCGGCGATCACCTGGCCGCGGTTGAGGACGACGATCCGATCCGAGATCCGGAAGACGATCTCCATGTCGTGTTCGATGAGGACGAACGTGAGGCCGAGTTCGCGTTTGACCTCCTCGACGAGGTCGACCGTCGACTCGGTCTCCTCCGGGGACATGCCGGCGGTCGGTTCGTCCATCAGGAGGAGGTCGGGTTCGGCCGCGAGGGCGATACCGATCTCGAGGCGGCGCTTGTCGCCGTACGGCAGTTCGGCGGCCGTCCGGTCGGCCTGCGCGAGGAGGCCGACCGCGTCGAGGGTGTCCGCCGCCACCTGGTGGACGCCGGTGAGGCTGTCCCGGTGTTCGAGGAACTTGAACCCGAATGATCCGTGTTCGGCCGCGAGCGCAGCGATCTCGGCGTTCTCTCGGACGGTGAGGTTCGAGAAGATGGAGGCCGTCTGGAAGGACTTGCTGATCCCCATCTGGACCACCTCGTGGGGGTCGCGGTTCACGATGGACTCGCCCTTGAACCGGATGTCGCCGGCGGTCGGGTCGAGACGGCGCGTGATGAGGTTGATGAGCGTCGACTTCCCCGCGCCGTTCGGTCCGATGATCGAGACGCGTTCGTCCTCCTCGACGGAGAGGTCCACGTCGTCGGTGGCGACGAGGCCGCCGAACTCCTTGACCAGCCCCTCGGTTTCGAGCAGCGCCATCACTCCTCACCCCCCGTGATCCGGTCGCGGACATCGCGGAAGAACCCCCAGATGCCGCGGGGGAAGACCCAGATGGTCACGACGAACACGAGGCCGAGGATCAGGTGCCAGAAGGGCGCGATGAAGTCGACCGGATGCCCCCCGCTGACGATGTTCTCGACGTAGAGGTAGACCCCCGCGCCGACGATGGGACCGAACAGCGATCCGGTCCCGCCGAGGACGGTCATGATGACCACCTCCCCGCTCGTGGTCCAGTACAGCGAGGCCAGCGGGACGTACGATCCGTGGATGACGAACAGGCTCCCGGCCACGCCGGCGAAGAAGCCGGAGAGGATGAACGACATCAGCCGGTAGCGCCAGACGTTCAGCCCGACGAACTCGGCGCGCTGTTCGTTCTCGCGGATCGCACGGAACACCATCCCGTACGGCGAGTGGAGGATGCGGTAGCCGAGCGCCACACAGAGGAGCGTGATGACCGCCACGAAGGCGTAGAGATACGTCCCCAGTAGGGGTCCGAGGACGAGCGGAAGTTCGCCCTCGAGCGGGACCATCCCGAGCAGTTCGCCCGTCTGGACGCCGGTGAACCCGTTCTCCCCGCCGGTGATGAAGGCCAGCGGCGAGGAGGACATGTAGAACAGCATCTGTGCGAACGCGAGCGTGAGGATGGCGAAGTAGATGCCGCCCCGGCGGAGCGACAGGAAGCCCAGGAACCACGCGAGCAGGACGGCGAAGCCCGTCCCGGCCGCCACCATCAGGATGGGCGAGCCGGAGACCTGCTGGCTGAACACGGCGGCCGCGTAGGCCGCGCCGCCCCAGAAGGCCGCGTGGCCGAAGGAGAGCAGCCCGGTGTAGCCGAGCAGCAGGTCGAACCCGAGCGCGAAGATGCCCCAGATGAGGATGAGCGTCGCGAGGCTCTGGTAGCCACGCAGGATCCCGCTCGTGACGGGCATGCGGGCGAAGACGAAGGGGAAGACGGCGAGGACGACGGCGGTGCCCGCCATGACGCGCGCCTCGTTGCCGCGGGGCGCCCAGACGCCGATGGCCTCGGCGATGGCCCCCTGTTCGGCCTCCGTCTCCGCCGTGGACGCAGGTTCGTCGCTCACGGTGCCACCCCCTCCTCGCCGAGGAGGCCCTGTGGCCGCACCAGCAGGATGACCGCCGCGATGGCGTAGAGCCCCACCTGCGCCCACGAGGAGAACGTCGCCACGAGAATGGCGTAGGTGAGCCCGAAGATGACGCCCCCCAGCGTCGCGCCGGCGATGGAGCCGACGCCGCCGATGACGACGGTCAGGAACGCGGGCACGAGGATGTCGTTCCCGATGGTCGGGTTGACGGGGTTGAGCGGGCCGCCGACGACGCCCGCGACGCCGGCCAGCGCCGCGCCGATCCCGAAGACGGCGATGTACGGCCGGCTCAGCCGGATGCCGAGCAGTTCGACCATCTCGGGGTCGCGGGTGCCGGCCCGGACCACCAGCCCGAAGTCGGTGTACTCGACTAGCAGGTAGACGATGGCGACCAGCACCGCCGTGATGAGGATGACGTAGTATCGCCACGAGGAGATGGGGATCCCCGCCAGGAACGGCACCTGCGGCGCCCCTTCGGCCCAGGCCGGCTGCGAGAAGGGCAGGCTGCTGGAGCCGAAGAAGATGCGGAAGACCTCCTGCACGACGATGGCGAGCCCGAAGGTGACGAGGATCTGGTCCGTGTCCGGGCGATCCTTGAACGGTTCCACGACCCAGCGCTCCATCGCCAGTCCGACGACGAACACGACGACCGGCACGAGAAGCAGGGCGGGGATGTACCCGAGGTCGAGGCCCAGGGTCCCGTAGCCCCACTCCTGCAGGAGGCCGCTGGTGAGGTTGATTTCGAGGGCGAACAACAGGCCGGCGTAGGTGCCGATCAGGTACAGCGCGCCGTGGGCGAAGTTGACGAACTTCAGCGTCCCGAGGATGATCGACAGGCCGACCGCCAGCAGGATGTAGATGGCGCCCTGCTGCAGTCCGTTGAGGAGGACGGTTATCGCCTCGATGTGAAAGCTCATCGTCTCACCCCACGGGAGTCGTCACGCCCGGAGGATCGACGACGGGGAACGGTTAGTAGTGTCATGTTTAGGGTTAGTGTGGTCATAATTGGCTATAGTTTTGCACCACGGGTGAGCGAGGGGGAAGCCGGCGTTACTCGTCGCCGTACTCGCCGAGTTCGCACTCCGCCGCCGGGCCGGCGTCACACGCGTAGCCCAGTTCGTCGCGGCTCGTGATGTTGATGATCTCGAAGTACCGCCCCTCCTGCTGTTCGGACTCGGGGAGCCCGCGGACGACCGGCACGTCGCGCTGGGCCTGGTGGTCGCAGGCCCGCATCGTCTCCGGCCCCATGCCGATGTTGCTGTACTCGTAGCCCTCGAGCTGGCGGATCACCTCGGGCGGGTAGAACGTCCCGGCCCGCTCGACGGCCGCGGCGTACTGGAGCGTCTGGGAGTAGGCGAGCTGTGCCGGTCCCGAGGGGACGCGGTCGTACTCGTCCTGGAACACCTGCAGGAACTCCTGGGACGGCGTGTTGTCGATCTGGGAGTCCCAGGCGACGGTGCCGAACACGCCCTCGATGGCGGCGCCCGCGGCCTCGGCCATCGGGCGGTTGTACAGCGGGACGACGAGCTCCATGTTCTCGTCGATGCCGGCGTCGACCGCCTGGCTCACCGACGTTGCGCCGTCCAGCCCGTAGTGGTCCAACAGGAGGACGTCGGCCCCGGAGTTCGCCGCCTCCGAGAGGTACGACGAGTAGTCGCTGGTCCCGAGCGGCGTCGCGACGGAGTCGACCTGCTCCCAGCCAGCCGTCTCGGTCAGGAACTGGTTCATCGACTCCTGGACGGTCTGACCCCAGCTGTAGTCGGCGTAGAGCTGGTAGAACTCCAGGTCGCTCCCGTACTCGTCACGGAGGACCGGCGCGAGCGCCTGCCCAGTCATGTACGCGTTGAACATCTCCCGGAAGCCGTAGCGGACGCAGTTCGCGCCCGTCGTCTCGTTGGAGTGGGTGAGACAGGCCATGAACAGGACCTTCTCGCGCTGACACAGCTCCTGCACCGCGATGGCGACGGCCGAGGACGACCCGCCGGTCACCATGATCGCGTCGTCGCGCTGGATCATCCGCGACGCGGACTGGCGCGCGGTGTCGGCGTCGGTCGCCGTGTCGCCGCTCACCGAGTCGATCTGGTAGTCGAGGACGCCGTCGCCCGAGAGGTCGTCGAACTGGGAGTCGACCCAGCCGCCGCCGTTGTTCAGGTGATCGACCGCCAGTTCGTACGCGCGGAGTTCGTCCTCGCCCTCGGAGGCGTACGGCCCGGACTGGGGGACGTTGAACCCGAGCGTCGCCGTATCGCCCTCGATGGGATAGTTGCCGAGCACGGGGTACTCCGATCCGCCGCCACCGCCGCCACCGCCACCGCCGCCCGAACAGCCCGCCAGGCCGACGAGGCCCGCGGTGCCGGCGGCGCCGGCCGCTTTGATCACGTCACGTCGATCCACATTGCCACCATTGCTACCCATACACATCCCGGCGGCCAGAACGTTAATAATAGTTTCTGTTCAATAGTCGGATAATTTACCATTATAGTCAACGATCGAACTGGACGGCCCGGCCGGCGGGGGGTCGACAGGGAGGGTCGGCGGATCGGCGGGGAATCGCTACGGCGACCCCAGGGCGTCGACGACGGCGGGCAGGGTCGTCACCTCGACGTCGGGCCGGGCGCCGATGGCCTCCGGCGGATCGCGGGTCCGGTTCACCCACGCCGTCGCCATGCCGGCGTTGCCGGCGCCGGCGACGTCCCACGCGTTGGAAGAGATCAGTCGGCACGCGTCGAGCGGTCGGTCGAGCGTCTCGGCGGCGTGTTCGTACACCGCCGGATCGGGCTTGAACGTCCGCACCCCGTGGGCGCTGACGATTCCGTCCAGGTGAGGCGCCAACCCCGCGTTCTCCGCCAGCCGTTCGAGCATCTCCGGGTCGCCGTTCGAGAGGACGACGACGTCGTGCCCGGCCGCGGACAGGCGATCGAGCGTTTCGACGGCGCCCGGGAACGGCTCCAGGTGGTCGTACGCCCCCAGGATGCGCTCCCGGGTCTCCGCGTCCGGGTCGAGGTCGTACTGGGCCAGCGCGTAGTCGAGGGCGTGGTCCGTGATCGACCAGAAGGGTTCGTAGTCGTCCATCTGCGCGCTCTGGTAGGAGTACTGGAGCTGTTTCCGCCGCCACGTCTCGTCGACCGCCGCCACCAGTCGGTCGGCGACGCCGAGTTCCTCGCCCAGACGGGTCCGCACGCTACTCGTGTCACACAGCGTCCCGTACATGTCGAAGCAGAGTCCGGCCATACCGGGAACGAGGGCCGGCGGCCCCTTGGTCGTTCCCCCGGGGTCACGGCCCACCGCGACACTTTAAGGAGCGGCCCCGCCACATCCCCTGCATGGACATTCGTGAGGCACGGGCGGAGGACATCGAGGGAATCAGGACGGTCGCACACCACTCCCTCGCCGCGTCGTACGGACACGCACTGGAGGACGACATCATCGCGCAGGCCGTCGAGCGGTGGTACGACGAGGAGACGCTCGTCGACGACCTGGACGACTCGAACACGGAGTTCCTCGTCGCCGTCGACGACGACCGACTCGTCGGCTTCGCCCAGAGCTACGTCGTCGAACGCCGGGAGACGGTCGGCGAAATCGACTGGCTCCACGTCGAACCCGACAGCCGGGGGATCGGCCTCGGCGACGAACTGCTGGCGGCGCTGGAGCAGCGACTCCTGGATCACGGCGTCACCCGCATCGAGGGGCGCGTGCTGGCGGCCAACGAGGCGGGGACCGACTTCTACGAGAACGAGGACTTCGAGGCCATCGGCGAACGAACCGTCGAAATCGGCGGCGAACCGTTCGTCGAAAAGCTCTACTCCAAGTTCCCCGAAACCGGCGGCCGACAGGTGCTCTCCGAGGCCGCGACGCTCCCCGACGGCCGGCAGGTGTACGTCGCCCTCGACGAGAGCGTCCGGGGCTCGAACGGCCCCTTCTACTCGGTGTATCTCGACCGCGACCGCACCGAGCGCTACGGCTACCTCTGTGGCAACTGCGACGGCTTCGCCGTCTCGATGGACACCATGGGTCGGGTCGTCTGCGAGGACTGCGAGAACCGCCGCAAGCCGACCCGGTGGGACGCGAGCTACCTCTAGCGATTACCCGGTTATATCACAAAGTATTATTCCGTCGGTCGTCCAGCAGAGTGCATGGAGCGAACCGAACCGACGGGAGGGGTGGCGTCGTGGTGAGCACGGCGCCGCTGCTCGGCCTGTTGACGGTAGTGCTGCTCGCCTTCGCGGCGCTCGGCGCGTGGTACGCCCGGGGGCGAATCGAGACGGTCGAGGACTACATCACCGCCCGCGACTCGGCGGGCGGCGGGACGCTGACGGCGACGGTGGTCGCCTCCAGCATGGGCGCGTGGATCCTGTTCAGCCCCGCCGAGGCCGGCGCCGCGTTCGGCGGCATCACGGCCGTCGCGGGGTACGCCGCCGGCTCCGCGCTCGCGCTCGCCGCCTTCGCCGTCGTCGGCCCGCGCATCCGTGACCTGCTCCCGCGGGGCCACAGCCTCACCGAGTACGCCTACGCCCGCTACGGGTCGGCGATGTACGCCTACGTCCTCGTCGTCAGCGTCGCCTACATGTTCGTCTTCCTCGCCGCGGAGTTCACCGGCATCGCGAGCGCGCTCTCGCTGATCGCGGGCGTCCCCGGCTGGCAGACCGCGACGGTCGTCGGCGTCACAGTCCTCGCGTACACCGGCTACGGCGGCCTGCGCGCGAGCATCGTCACCGACACCGTCCAGACCCTCCTCGTCCTCCCGCTCCTGATCGTGAGCGTCGTCGTCACGATTCTGGCGCTCGGGGGGACCGACGCCGCCCACGCCGCCATCGTCGACTCCTCGCCCGAACTCCTGACGGTCGGCTCCGCGACCGGCCTGGAGTTCGGCGCCTACGTCGTCGTCGCCATCGTCGGGGCGGAGATGCTGAACCAGGCGTGGTGGCAGCGAGTCTACGCCGCGAGCGACGAGCGCACGCTCCGCCGGGCCTTCCTCGTCGCCGCCGTCGCCGTCGTGCCCATGGTCTTTCTCGCCGGCGCCTTCGGCCCCGTCGCCGTCGGTCTCGGCCTCGTCCAGGCGCCCGCCGACGCCAGCGTCTCCTTCTTCCTCGTCGTGACCGACGTCCTCCCCGACGCGGCCGTGATCGCCGTCGCCGTCCTCGCCGTCCTGCTCGTGGTCTCCAGCGCCGACACGCTGTTCAACGCCATCGCGAGCGTCGTCACCGCGGACCTGCCGCGACTCCTCGACGTCTCCGGCGACCGCCTCACCGCGACCGCGCGCGGCGTCACCGTCGTCGTCGCCGCCGCCGCCACCGTCGTCGGCGCGCAGGGCTACTCCGTGCTCACGCTCTTTCTCCTCGCGGACCTGCTCGCCGCCGCGACCTTCGTCCCCCTCCTGCACGGCCTCTTCTCGCCGCGGGCGACCTCCGCTGGCGCCCTCACCGCGAGCGCCGTCGCCCTGGTCGTCGGCCTCGCGTTCTTCCCGCCCGCTCGCGGCGTCCTGCCGCTCGCGACGCTCCCCGCGGCAACCTACTTCCGTGCCTTCCTCGGTGCCGCCGCCGTCTCGACCACCCTGACGGTCGCGGCGGCCCGCCTCGGCGACGAGCGGTTCGACCTCGACGACCTCGACCGGGAGATCCGCCGACTCGACGACGAGCCCGCGACCGACGGCTCGGGGGGTGAGCGCCGGTGACCCTCTCGGCGCTCGGCTTCGCCGCCCTGATCTGGGGGTCGCTCGCGCTGGTCGTCGTCGTCTTCCTGTACGAACTGCTGGCGGTGTGGCGGGAGTACGACCGCGGCGCCGCGTGAACGGCGGATCGCACGCGTAATTCATCCCGCTCGTGTTCGGCGTCCCGTCGCATCTCGACGGGGCGCCCCCCTGCGGACGTGGCATCCGTTTCGCAGCCTGAAATCCGGCTGGAGGATATACCACCCGCGGGCGTCATCGATCCGTATGGACCGTGCCTTCGGAAGTCGAGAGGACGCACCGCCCTGGACGCCGAAACTCGGGCTCCTCGTGTCGATCCCGACCGTCGCGAGCCGTCGGCATCCCGACACACGATGACGCCGCGTCGTCGAACATGAACCGACGGACGTTCCTGTCGACGGCGGTCGTCGGCGCGAGCGCGCTCTCGGGGTGTCTGTCGATGCTCCCGTCGTCGGACACGCCCCTGCCGGACGCTCCCACCGGGGCGTGGACGCAGTACGGAGCCGGCGGGGCGAACACGCACGCACCGGACGTCTCCGCACCACCGCGAGGGAACCTGGCGTGGACGTCGGAGGCGTTCACGCGCTGGCAGCCCGCGGTTTCCGACGGGACGGTGTACACGACGAACTTCGATCCCAGCCACGACGGGAGTGCGATCGCCCTCGACGCACGGGACGGCACCGAACGGTGGCGAACCACCCTGGACGCCAGCGGGGACAACGGGACCGTCGTCGTCGACGATCGGTGCGTCGTGGCACACGACGGGGAACTCGTCGCGCTCGATTCCCGGACGGGCGAGCGGCTCTGGACGGCCCCGACGAACGGGTTCGAACACCTCGTCGCGGACGACGCCACCGGGACCGTCCTGGTCGCGTCCGAGGTCGGTATCGAAGCGTTCGGAGCAGCGAACGGGGAGCGACGCTGGGAGACCTACACGGTAACCGGGCTCGCCCGTGCGCCCGCAGTGTACGACGGGCGCGTGTTCGCCGTCGGAGACGTGGACGGAGCGCCGTCGCTCGTCGCCGTCTCGCTGGCGGACGGCTCGGACCGCTGGCGGAGCCAACTCACGGCCGCACCCGAGTCCGCCGCGCCCGTCGCGACCCGGGAGGGCGTGTTCGTCTCCGACGACCGAACGCTCGTCGTCCACGACAGGGAGACCGGCGACCGGCTCCGCGAACTCCGCTCGTTCGGTGAGGACGACGACGTCCCCCCACGGACGGTCGCCGTCGACGGCGGGACCGTCTTCGTCACCGGTTCGGACGGCGCCGTCGCGATCGACGGCGACACCGGCACGGAGCGCTGGCACCGCGACACGCCGGTGTACAAGCCGGGGCTCTGTGTCGGGAGCGAGACGGTCGTGTTCCCGGTCGGCAACCCCGAATTCGCACCCGGGAAGAAGACGATCAGCGCGTTCGACCGCGAATCGGGCGAGCTACGCTGGCACTACTCGTTCGATCCGGGCTTCCACAACCAGGTGACGTCCCCTCCGGTGCTGGTCGACGGGGCCGTGTTCTTCACGGCCACCCACATCGACGGTCTCGGCGCCCTCGGCGACGTGCCCGCACGGGAGAGCTAGTTCCCGGAGCCGGTCGCCCGCTCCCCGCGAAGACGTCGCTCCAACACTACCGCTGACCCCCCTGCGACGGTCCTCAGTCGCCGCTGATCTTGCCCTGGATGTCCTCGACGATGTCCGGGTTGCGGAGCGTCGAGGTGTCGCCAAGCTCCTCCTCGTTGGCGATGTCTTCGAGCAGGCGACGCATGATCTTGCCCGAGCGCGTCTTGGGCAGGTCGGGCGTGAAGACCACGCGCTCCGGACGCGCGATGGGGCCGATGGCGTCCTCGACGCCCTGGACGATGCGGTCGCGGAGGTCGTCGTTCTCCTCGTACCCCTCCTCGGTGATGACGTAGGCGTAGACGGCCTCGCCTTTCACCTCGTGTTGCCCGCCGACGACGGCCGCCTCGGCGACGCCCTCGACCCCGACGATGGCGGATTCGATCTCCATGGTCCCCAGGCGGTGACCCGAGACGTTGATCACGTCGTCGACGCGTCCGAGGACGGTGATGTAGCCGTCGTCGTCGATCTTGGCGCCGTCCTCCGGGAAGTACACCCAGTCCTCCGGATCGTCGGAGTCGGTGTCGGAGTACTCCGCCCAGTACTCCTCGATGTACCGCTCGTCGTTGCGATAGAGGGTGCGGAGCATCCCAGGCCACGGCTTCTGGACGGTGAGGTAGCCGGCGCGGCCGGCACCCACCTCCTCGCCGTTCGTGTCGACGATGCGCGCGTCGACGCCCGGGAGCGGCGGCCCCGCGGATCCGGGCTTCATCGTCTTGACGCCCGGCAGCGTGGTGACCATCATGCCGCCCGTCTCGGTCTGCCACCACGTGTCCACGATGGGGCACTCCTCGTTCCCGATGTGCTTGTAGTACCACTTCCACGCGCGGGGGTTGATCGGCTCGCCGACCGTCCCCAGCAGGCGGAGACTCGAGAGGTCGTGTCGTTCGGGGTACTCCGACCCCCACTTCATGAACGCCCGGATCGCGGTCGGGGCGGTGTAGAGCTGGTTGGCCTCGTACTCCTCGACGATCTCCCAGAGACGGTCCCGGTCGGGGTGGTCGGGCGTCCCCTCGTACATCATCGTCGTCGTCCCGAGGGCGAGCGGCCCGTAGACGATGTAGGAGTGGCCCGTGATCCACCCGATGTCCGCAGAGCAGAAGTACGTGTCTTCGGGCTTGATGTCGAGCACCGCCTGGCTGGTCCACGCGGTCCACGCGAGGTAGCCGCCGGTGGTGTGTTTGACGCCTTTCGGCTGGCCCGTCGTCCCCGAGGTGTACATCAGGAACAGCATGTCCTCGGCGTCGCGCTGGACGGGGTCGACCGTCGCGCCCTCGTGGGCGGCCACCAGGTCGGCGTAGGCGTGCTGGTTGTCGGCCAGGTCGTGGCCGAAGCCGTCGCCGTCCCGGAGGCGTTCGGCGACGACCACGTCCTCGACGGCGTGGTCGACGCCGCCGAGGCCGTCGTTTGCCTTCGAGAGGTGGTCGAGGGGGTCGCCACGGCGGTAGTAGCCGTCGCAGGTGACCAGATACTCGGAGTCGGCGGCGTTCATCCGCGTCGCCAGCGCGTCGGCCGAGAAGCCCGCGAACACCACGCTGTGGGGCGCGCCGATGCGCGCACACGCCAGCATCGCGATCGGCAGTTCGGGGATCATCGGCATGTACATCGTCACGACGTCGTCCTCGCCGACGCCGAGGTCACGGAGCGCCGCGGCGAACTCGTTGACCTCGCGGTGGAGTTCCTCGTAGGTGAACGTCCGGTCGTCCTCGTCGACGGGTTCGCCGACCCACTCGATGGCCGGTTCGTCGCCCCGCTCGTCGAGGTGGCGGTCCAGACAGTTCGCCGACGCGTTCAGCTTCCCGTCCGTGAACCACTCGTAGAACGGGGGGTTCGAGTCGTCGAGCACCTGGTCGTAGGAGTCGTCCCAGTCGAGAAGCTCGGCGGCCGCCTCCCAGCACTCCGGCCAGTTCTCGTCGAACTCCGCGTAGATGTCGGCGTCCGAGACGTTCGCCTGCTCGACGAACGCATCGGAGGGATCGAACGTCGCCTGCTCCTCGAGGCGCGCCTCCAGTTCTATGTCGTCGTCGGACATGTGTCACGGTAGACTTTCCAATCATTCGTGATAAACCTACGCCATGCGGGTTCGACGACCGTCGGTTCCGGCATCGTGCGGTCGCCGGATTCGGCGGCGGGCGGCGTGACCGGCCGGTTTTGCGGGAACCCGAACCATTCAGAAGGCTTTTGAGCGATCCGGCGATACTCCCCACACAGCATGCCTGCGGACTTCAACTGGGCGATCGGTGGAGAGGCCGGCGACGGCATCGATTCCACCGGGAAAATCTTCGCCCAGGCGCTCTCGAGGGCCGGTCGGCACGTGTTCACCTCCAAGGACTTCGCGTCGCGCATCCGCGGCGGGTACACGGCGTACAAAGTCCGCACGTCAGTTGACCAGGTTCAGAGCGTCGTCGACCGGCTGGACGTACTCATCGCGCTCACCCAGCGGACCATCGACGAGAACCTCGACGAACTCCACGAGGGGAGCGTCATCATCTACGACGGGGATCGGACGACGATGCAGGACGTCGAGATCCCCGAGGGGATGATCGGGCTGGACGTGCCCCTGAAGAGCCTCGCCGAGGACGCCGGCGGCGCGATCATGCGCAACGTCGTCGCGCTCGGCGCCGCGTGCGCGGTGGGTGAGTTCCCCATCGAGAACCTCGACAGCGCGCTCGAAAAGCGGTTCGGCGACAAGGGGTCGGCCATCGTCGACAACAACAAGGAGGCCGCACGGCTGGGTCGGGAGTACGTCCTCGACGAGTACGACCACGAGTTCGGCTTCGACCTGGAGTGTACCGACGAGAACTACGTCCTCCTGAACGGCGACGAGGCCATCGGGATGGGCGCCATCGCCGCAGGCTGTCGGTTCTACGCCGGCTACCCCATCACGCCCGCGACCGACGTGATGGAGTACCTCACGGGCCGCATCGAGGAGTACGGCGGCCACGTCGTGCAGGCCGAGGACGAACTCTCGGCGATCAACATGGCGCTCGGCGCCGCCCGCGCGGGCGCCCGGTCGATGACCGCCACCTCCGGCCCCGGCATCGACCTCATGACGGAGACGTTCGGGCTGGTCGCCACCAGCGAGACGCCGCTGGTCATCTGTAACGTGATGCGCTCGGGTCCCTCGACGGGGATGCCCACCAAGCAGGAACAGGGCGACCTGAACGCGATGCTCTACGGCGGCCACGGCGAGGTGCCGCGGTTCGTCCTCGCGCCGACCACCATCGCGGAGTGTTTCCACAAGACCGTCGAGGCGTTCAACCTCGCCGAGAAGTACCAGTTGCCCGTCTACCTGACCGCCGACCTCTCGCTCGCGGTCACCGAACAGACCTACCCGCCCGAGGAGTTCGACATGGACGCGGTCGAAATCGACCGCGGGAAGGTCGTCGACGAGGGGACCGTCGGGGAGTGGCAGGACGAACAGGGACGGTTCAAACCCCACGCCCTCACCGACGACGGGATCAGCCCACGGACGTTCCCGGGCACCGAGGGCGGCGTCCACATGTCCACCGGCCTCGAACACGACGAACTCGGGCGCCGGACCGAGGACACCGACATGCGCGTCCAGCAGGTCGACAAGCGGAGTCGAAAGGTCGACACGGCGCGCGAGCGCGAACCCTTCGAGCCCCGCGAGTTCGGGAACCCGGACGCCGACACGCTCGTCGTCTCGTGGGGGTCGAACGAGGGGGCGCTGATCGAGGCCAAGACCTTCCTCGACGAGGAGGGAGTCGACGCCCGCTTCCTCTCGGTGCCCTACATCTTCCCCCGTCCCGACCTGACCGAGGCCGTCGAGGCGGCCGAGGAGACGGTCGTCGTCGAGTGCAACGCCACGGGGCAGTTCGCCGACCTGATCGAACACGACACGCTGACGCGAGTCACCCGCATCAACAAGTACGACGGCGTCCGCTTCAAGGCGGACGAACTCGCCGAACGGATCGCCGACGTGCTGGCGACCGGCGAGGAGGCCACCGCATGAGTTCCAACGTTCGATTCACCGACTTCAAGTCCGACGCACAGCCGACCTGGTGTCCCGGATGCGGCGACTTCGGGACGATGAACGGCATGATGAAGGCGCTGGCCGAGACCGGCAACACCCCCGACGAGACGTTCGTCGTCGCCGGCATCGGCTGTTCCGGCAAGATCGGGACGTACATGCGCTCCTACGCCATCCACGGCGTCCACGGGCGCGCGCTCCCCGTGGGGACGGGCGTCAAACTCGCCAACCCCGACATCGAGGTGATGGTCGCGGGCGGCGACGGCGACGGCTACTCCATCGGCGCGGGCCACTTCATCCACGCCGTCCGCCGGAACGTCGACATGACCTACGTCGTCATGGACAACCGCATCTACGGGCTGACCAAGGGCCAGGCCTCGCCGACCAGTCGCGAGGACTTCGAGACGTCGACGACGCCCGAGGGGCCACAGCAACCGCCCGTGAACCCGCTCGCCCTGGCGCTCGCGGCCAGCGGGACCTTCATCGCGCAGTCGTTCTCGACGGACGCCCAGCGTCACGCCGAAATCGTCAAGCAGGCCGTCGAACACGACGGCTTCGGCTTCGTCAACGTGTTCTCCCCCTGCGTGACGTTCAACGACGTCGACACCTACGACTACTTCCGGGACCACATCGTCGATCTGCAGGATGCGGACCACGATCCGACGAGCTACGAGGACGCCCGCTCGCGCATCCTCGACCGCGACAAGGAGTACCAGGGCGTCCTCTACCGGGACGAGGAGTCGGTGCCCTACGAGCGGAGCCACGGCGTCGACGCGGACATGTCGGACATCCCCGACGGCGCTCCCGAGGACGCGATGGATCTGGTCCGCGAGTTCTACTGATCGGCTCCGGGGCCGACGTTCTCGGGCCGCGCCGGCGAGGGCGTTCGATACGGTCCGCCTTTCGACGGCCGCAAAAAAAGTTAAGCGGCGGTGTGACTGGCTTACGACCGTGTCTCACTTCCGGGACCCGATCGTCGGGATCGACCCTGGCACCTCGACGACCCGCTGTGCCGTCTACGACGGGGAACGGCCACGGATCGTCCCGAACGGGGCCGGCCGCGAGGCGACCCCCACCGTCGTCTCCGTCGCCGAGGACGGAACGTTGGTGGCCGGCACGCGCGCGGCCGACCGCACGACCACACATCCCGAGCGGACGGTCACCGACCTCGTCGACCGCCTCCGGACGGGCGAACCGGTCGTCGTGGACGGCGTGTCGTACCCGCCGGAGACGCTGGCCGCGGCCGTCATCTCGCGGGCCCTTCCCGACGGCGCGGGCGACCTGGAGAAGTGTGTCCTCACCGCGCCCAACGGCGCCACGAGGGCGTACCGTCGTCGACTTCGGGACGCCGCCTCCATCTTGGAGTTCTCCGTCGAGCGCACCGTCCACTCGACGGCGGCCGCCGCCATGGCCTACGGGTTCGACCGGGACGGCGAGCGGACCGTCCTCGTCTGTGACTTCGGCGGCGGGACCGCCGACGTCTCGGTGCTCGACATCGACGGCGGCGTCTACCACGTCTTCGCGACCGACGGGGTCCCCGATTTCGGCGGCGCGGATTTGGACGCCGCCGTCGCCGACCACCTCGCGTCGGCGTTCGCGGACGACCACGGCGTCGACCTTCGGTCGGACCCCCAGGCTCACCGCCGACTGATCGAGGCGGCCGCGGACGCACGCGCCGATCTCTCTACCCGCGAGCGGACCCGTATCCAACTCCCGGCCGTCACCGTCACCGACGACGGTCCCCTCGACCTCGATACCTCCCTGTCCAGTTCGGCGTTCGAGTCGATCGTCGACGACGTGATCGACCGAATCGAGGCCCCCATCGACCGCGTTCTCGACGCGGCCGCCGTCGACGGTGTCGACGACGTGGTGCTCGCGGGGGACGCGACGCGCACGCCGGCGGTCCGTGAACGCATCGAGGCGGTCACCGAGACGGTGCCCACGACGACCGCCGATCCCGGCACGGCCGCGGCGCTCGGCGCGGCGATCCAGGGCGGCGTCCTCTCCGGACACGTCGACGACGTCGTTCTGCTCGATGCCCTCTTTCGCTCCCTCGGCGTGGCCGTCGACGGCGACGGGTTCGAACCGCTCGTCCGGGCGGATACGACCGTTCCCACCGAGGCGTCCAAGACGTTCACGACGACGGCCGACGAACAGTCCGGCGTTCGCGTCCGGGTTCGCGAGGGTGGGTCCGCCCCCGACGGCGGCACCGTCCTCGGCGACGTGGCGCTGACGGACCTCCCGGCCGCACCCGCCGGTGACCCCCGAATCGAGGTGACGCTCTCGATCGACGAACGGCGGATCGTCAACGCCACCGCGGCGTGTGAGGAGACGGGAGAGGAAGCCGAGGCCACGTTCGACGCCCGTCGGCGTCTGACTCCCGCAGCGGTGGACTGGAGTCGACGGGTGCTGTTCAGGGTGGGGTCGCCCGATTCCGAGAGTCCGGTGCGGATCGCCGCCGCTCGTCCGGACCGACTCCTCGAACCGAGAACCGGGTCGGACGATCCGGCCGACTACCCCCCGATCACCAGCCCCGTCCTCCCCCACGGCGTCGGTTTGGAGACGGTCGGCGACGGCGACGGCCCCGGCTTCGAACGCCTCCTCGATGCGGGGACCTCGCTCCCCGCCCAGGCGTCGCGGACGTTCACCACCGCGACGGACGACCAGGAGTCGGTCCGCGTCCGCGTCCTGCGCGAGGGCACGTCGGACACCCCGGAACCGGTCGGCGAGGTCACGGTTCGGGACCTCCCATCGGCGCCGGCAGGGAACCCGGACATCGCGGTCGATGTCGCCGTGGACGCGACGGGGACGCTGACGGTATCGGCGACGGTCGACGACGCCGACGACCCCGCGGCGTCGACCGAGTTCGACCTGTTCGACGGGAGGGCTGTGACGGGGCGCGACGACCCGTCCGGCGGCGACGACGGTCCCGAACTCCTCGACCGATCGCCGACGGCGGCGGAAATCGAGTGTTTGCTCGACGTGCGCGACGACCTCTCGCGGGCGCTCGACGCCGACGCCGACGACCCGGAACCGGTGCAGGCTGGGCTGCGGGCGACCCGGAAGAAGCTCGACCGCCTGACCGACGACGAACTCACCGCGTCGATCGCCGAGGACGCCCTCGCCGTCGCCGACGATCTCGACCGGGCCGTCGGCGGCGATCCGGGCACGACCGATCGACTCCGGCGGTGGATCCGGTCCACGCGGCGGCGGGTGGAGAGCGCGCTCGACGCGGCCGACGCGACCCTCCTCGCTCCCGACCCGGGCGAGTCGATCGACCCCGACCGGCACAGCGTCGTCGCGCGCGTCGAGTCGGAGCGACCGGCCGACGCAGTGGTCGACGTGCGGGCGACGGGATACGCGCGGGCGGGCCGGGTCGAGCGGCCGGCGAAGGTGACCGTGAGCGACGGTCCGGGAGGGGCGTCGCTCGCCGGTCCCCCCGACGCGATTCCCGGACGTCCCGACGTCTCGGTCGACCACGGCGCGCTCTCCCGCGGCGACCGGATCGGCAGCGGCGGCCGGGCCGACGTGTTCGAGGCCACCGTCCCGTCGCCCGACGGTCCCGTGACCGTCGCGCTCAAGGAGCCCCGGTTCTCGGGGACGCTCCACGCGGACGTCGGCGAGCGCTTCGTCGACGAGGCGAGACGGTGGGCGCGCCTGGACGACCACGACCACGTCGTCGGCGTCGTCGACTGGGGTGCCGAACCGCTCCCCTGGATCGCCATGGAGTACATGGACGGGGGAACGCTCGACGAACGCGCCGGCGACGTGTCCGTGCCCCAGGCACTCTGGACGGCACTGGCGGTCGCTCGCGGCGTCAGTCACGCCAACAAGCGCGGCGTCGCCCACCTCGATCTGAAGCCGGAGAACGTCCTCTTTCGCTCGGTCGACGGCGCCTGGGACGTGCCGAAGGTGGCGGACTGGGGCCTCTCCAGACACCTCCTCGACCGCTCGTCGGGCGCGAGCGGCTACACCCCGACCTACGCCGCCCCCGAGCAACTCGACGGCGACGGATCGGTCGACGCTACCACCGACGTCTACCAACTGGGAGCCGTCTGCTACGAACTGTTCACCGGGCGGCCGCCGTTCGAGGGCGACGGCCCGGGCGACGTCGTCGAGCAGGTCCGAACGTCGACGCCGCCGCCCCCCAGCGACGTCGCGTCGGTCCCCGATACCGTCGACGACGTCCTCCTGACGGCCCTCGCCACCGACCCCGCGGACCGGTACGAGTCGACGCTCTACCTCCGCGACGCCCTCCGGGACGCGTTCGAGTCGACGGTCGGCCCGCTGGAGCGGTGAGCGGCGGCATCACGCGAGGAGGACGGGTATCGCGAGCGACGTCAGCGGGAGTGGGATCGCCCCCGTGACCCACAGGACGGCCGCGAAGGCCGCCACCCCGAGGGCGTAGCCGGCGGCGGGCGAGAGCGCGGCGACCGGTCCGGCGGCGTGCCCGACACCGACCGCCACGAGGAGGGCGGCCGCGAGGTACCCGCCCTCGCGACGCGTCGTCATCTACCCTCCTCCCGCGCGTCGACACCGTCGTGCATCGGTGGCCGACGCGTCGGCCACCGACAAAAATCCGTCCCCGGACCGCCGGTCGGCGCTTACCCCGGCAGGACGAGGTTGAGGAGGGCGACCACGAGGCCCGCGAGCCCCATCCGCACGCCCGCGACGTAGGGGTTCAGGCCCGCGACGGTTCCCATGTACGCGCCGAAGGTAAAGAGGGTCGTCACGCCGACGCCGACGGCCGCGACGGTGCTCTCGAACATCGTCAGCGTCGACCCTTCGAGGAGGTACGGGAGCAGGGGGAGCACGATCCCGACCAGCGGCCCCAGCCCGCTGGTGACGGCGCTGATCGCCCGGGCGTCCCGCATCCGTCGGGTCACTCGCGTGTCGTCGAGGTCGGTGAGCATCGCGCGTTCGATGCTCGCGACCTGCGCCCGGCGTTCGGCGCGTTCGATCTCCCAGACGCTCCAGACGCCGGAGGTACACAGGCCGACCGCCGCCCCGAGGCCGATGGCGACGACGGTCACCCCCTCGTCGATCCCCGAGAGGTACGCCCCCACGGTGACGCCGATGCTGGTGAGGGTGCCGTCGAAGCCGTTCGAGATGAAGTAGCGGCGGGAGATCGACCGCACCTCGTCGTGGGCGAGCGCCGACCGGAGGGAGCGCAGTCGGTCGCGCACGTCAGTCCTGCGGGGTCCGGACCTCCTCGACCAGATACTCCCCACACACCACCTGGTCGACGGAGTGGACGGATCCGCCGAGGCGTTCGACTTCGTCGTCGACGCGCTCGACCGCGATGTCCGATCCCTCCACCGTGAGCTTCAGGGTCTGTACCTCGGCGTCGGTCTCCACGAGCAGCGCGTTGACGGCCTCGATCCCGTCGAGGTCGGCGAGCCGGCTGGCCACCTCGACCGTCGACGGCTGGTGGGGTTTCAACACGTCGAGGACGACGCGACGGACTGGTGCCATCGGTCCCCCGTACCGGACGCGCCGGCCTAAGTGTACCGACGGTGACGGATCAGACGAAGAGAAACGAGGGGAGATAGAGCGCGAGACAGAGGAGGGCGGCGCGGCGGTCGATCCCGCGCCGGACGTACATGATCCCGAGTTCGACCAGCATCACACGTCGCCTCAACTCGCTAGCTCATAGCTCCGTCGCCGTGCCCCGCTCGTCCCGGTTCAGCAAGACTGATTACGCTCTCCCGGCATCGGGGGATATGTCCGACCGTTTCGACGTGATCGTCGCCGGCGCCGGGCCCGCGGGGGCCCAGTGTGCCCGCGACCTCGCTCAGCGGGACTACGACGTCCTCGTCCTCGAGGCGGAAGCCGAGGACGACTTCCCCCGCCAGAGCAACAAGTCGACCGCCGGGACTTTCCCCTCCATGATGGCCTCCTTCGGCGTGCCCGACGAGGTGGTGATGAACTACACCGACGACGTGGTGCTGGAGTCGCCGAACGACCACTACGTCCAGCACCAACCCGGTGCAGTGCTGGAGTTCGCCGACTTCAAGCGCTGGCTGGTGGGCGAGGGCCGCGAGGAGGGGGCGACCTACCGGTTCGACGCCCGCGTCAACGGCCCGATCATGGAGGGCGGCACGATTTCGGGCGTCAGGTACGCGGGCGACGAGGAGGCGTCCGCCGACATCGTCGTCGACGCGACGGGGCCGGCCGCGCCGCTCGCGAAGGAACTCGGCGTGAGCGACCTGCAACGGGAACACCAGGCCATCGGCGTGGAGTGGGAGATGGAGGGCGTCGACGTCGACCACCCCGACTACGCCGACCTCACCGACGCGATGATGCTCCGTCTCGACCACGAGTACGCCCCCGGTGGCTACTCCTGGATCTTCCACACCGGCGGCGACACCGCGAAGGTCGGCCTCTGTTACATCCAGAACGCGAGCCACGAGCAGTACGGTCGCGACGGGGCGAGCATCGACGACTACCTCCACCACTGGCTCGACACCGACCCGCGCTTCGCCGACGCGGAGCGCATCGCCGAGAAACAGCAACACCGCGGCTCGGCTCACATCCAGATGCCCGGCCAGCTCTGTACGGACGGGTTCATGGCCATCGGCGACGCCGTGCCGACCATCGACCCGCTGTGGGGCGAGGGGATCCACAAGGGGATGAAGTCGGGGCGTATGGCCGCCATCACGGCCGACCGCTGTTTCACCGAGGCCGACCCCGACACCTCGGCGGAGGCCATGTCGGTCTACAGCAAACTCTGGCACAGCGAGGTGGCTCCACGGATGCGGGAGCGGCTCCTGATGACCGAACTCCTGTATCTCGCCCCCAACGATCGGTACGACACGCTGATGGCGGACCTCCAGGGAACCGACAGCGACACGCTGGCGAAGGCCAACGCGGGCAACGTCCGTGCGATGCTGAAGCTCCTCCACCTCGGCGACGTGCCCCTCCTGGGGAAGTTCGCGAGGGAGCGGCTCTCCGGCTAACCGGAACGACCCTTCCGCAACCCCTTTCGGCGTCTCGCGCCTCGGGTCGGATGTGACTCAGTCCACCGGTGAGGTGCGGCGAACGAACGGCATGCCGATCCTCGGTCTCGGCACGTGGCAGAACACGGCCCCCGAGGAGTGTGCGGACGCCGTGGCGACGGCGCTCGATCTGGGCTATCGCCACGTCGACACCGCACAGGCCTACGACAACGAGGAACACGTCGGCGAGGGGATCGCGCGGGCGAACCTCGACCGCGAGGACCTCTTCCTGGCGACGAAGGTGTGGATCGACGACCTCGCGCCCGGGGACGTCCGGGCCTCCACCGAGGAGAGCCTGGAGCGACTCGGCGTCGACGCGGTCGACCTGCTCTACGTCCACTGGCCGGCCGGGGCGTACGACCCCGAGGGGACGCTCGGCGCCTTCGACGACCTGTACGACGACGGCCTGATCGACCGCATCGGCGTCAGCAACTTCGAACCGGCACAGGTGACGGAGGCCGTCGAGGCGGCCGACGCGCCGATCTTCGCCAACCAGATCGAGTGCCACCCGCTGCTCCCGCAGACGGAACTCCGGGAGCACTGCGCCGACCTCGACGTCGAGGTGGTGGCGTACTCGCCGCTGGCCCGCGGCGAGGTGTTCGACGTGCCAGAGATCCAGTCGGTCGCCGAGAGACACGGCGTCAGCGAGGCGCAGGTGTCGCTGGCGTGGCTCCGCGAGAAGGGCGTGACCGCAATCCCGAAGGCGACCGGCGAGGACCACGTCCGCGACAACTGGGCGTCGCGAACGCTCGACCTCGACGACGAGGACGTGGCGACGATCGACGGCATCGGTCGGGAGAAACGGCTGGTCGACCCCGACTTCGCCCCCTGGTAGTCAGGAGCGCTCGGCCGCCTCGGCGTCCGCCTCCTCCTCGTGGTCCGCGACGTTCGCGGCCACCCTGACGCCGATCAGCGAGACGACGATCGCGGTGACGACAAAGAGCGCGAGGCGTTCGGTCGCCGGCACGGTGATCCCCGCCACCCGCAGATTGCCGAGAACCCCCTCGCGTTCGAGGAAGTAACCCGCGAATCCGCGGACGACGAGGCCGAGGGCGACGACGCCGAACGGCAGGTTCAGATACGGCCGGGGCACCCGATCCGAGTCGATGAGTTCGTCGAGGAGGCGGCCGGCGCTCGCGGTCAGCGCCGCCAGCGCCAGCCACGGGATGCTGCTGTAGGCGAACTGCATGACCGGAACCACGACCCCCTCGGTCGTCGTCGAGACGGCGAGCGCACCGAGGAAGGCGCCGACGAGTGCGAGGCCACCCGCGACGGCGTAGGTGACGACCGACACCTGCCCGGAGTAGAGGGCCTCCCGGATCCGGTCGGGGAGACGGGAGAGGTAGGTGTCGATGGCGAGCCCCTTGTAGAGGACGGCGGCCCCGAGCAGCGAGGCGAGGCCGGCCAGCGCCACGGGCAGGGAGAACCGCACGAGCAACACCGGGAGGAGCAGCAGGCCGACGCCGAGCGGAACCAGGACGGTCGAGCGCAGTTCCTCGTCGGCGAGGAACTGCTTGAGGAGGTAGTACGTCGATTCGATGTCCCGGGCCTGCCGGACGACGACGCGGTCGACCGAGTCGACGGGGAGGCGGCTCTCGACGATGGGGACCAGCCGCTCGTCCTCGGCGCTGTCGGTGACGATGATCGCCGAGCGCGGGTCGTGGCGGTCGAGCAGGTCGTCGATCTGTGCGGCGACCGACCGGTCGGCGCCGACGGCCGAGTCGCCGGTTCCCGAGACGACGGCGACGATGGCGTCCTCGCCCTCGCCGCGGAGGTCGCGGGTGACCCGCAGCGCCTCCAGCAGGCAGTTCACCGTCGAATCCTCCGGGTCCGCGAGTCCGACCTCCGTCACCAGCGACCGCACCGCGTCCCACCCGTCGACGGGCATCGACACGCCGACCGTCCGCCCGATGTCGTCGGCGCGGTCGACACACAGGACCAGGGTTGTCACGGTGACGAGAACTATCCACGGGAATAAATATCCCCCGCTGCGGGGGTCAGAATCGGAGCCGGAAGCCCCGGTCGTCGTCGACGACGACGCCCGCCATCCCGGCGCCGAAGGCGTACGCGACGGCCGTCGCGCCGCCGCGGAGGCGTGCGGCCAGCCCCTTCTCCGGTTCGAACTCGCGGACCGACACCTCGGCGTCGAGCAGGTCGGCTACGTGGTCCTCGACGTCGTCCCGGTCACCGACGTCGTCGACCAGCCCCAGTTCGTGGGCGTCCTCGCCGAGGTAGACCCGCGCCTCCGTCTCCCGGATCGCCTCGGGGTCCATGTCGCGTCCCTCGGCCACCCGCTCGACGAAGTCGTCGTAGAAGCCGTCGATCAACCCCTGCAGGTACTCCCGCTCCTCCGCGGAGAGTTCCTTCAGGGGCATGCCGGCGTCCTTGTACTCCCCCGCGGCGAAGCGCTCGTAGGAGACACCGAGTTCGTCGGCCAGCTCCGAGACGTTCACCCGCGAGCCGATGACGCCGATGCTGCCGACGATGCTGGCGCGGCGCGCCCAGAGTTCGTCACACCCACTCGCGATCCAGTAGCCGCCGCTGGCACAGACGTCGGTGGCGTAGGCCACGGTCGGGCCGTCGAAGTCGGCGGCCGCCTTCCGGATGTCGTCGCTCGGGACCACCTCCCCGCCGGGCGTGTCGAGTTTCACCAGCAGGGCCTCCGTGGCGTCGTCCTCGTCCGCGCGTTCGATCACGTCGACCACGTCGTCGGCGGTGGCGCCGAGCGACCCGCCCGGGATCGGACTCGGCGTCGAGCCGTCACGGGTGATCGGCCCCTCGACCGCCACCTCCGCGACGTTGTAGTCGGGAAAGATCGAGTCCGCCAGGTCGCCGGCGGCGCGCGCACCGAGGACCACCACGCCGACGGTCACCAACATCCCGAGGAGGTCCGCGAGCGATCCGGGCAGAACCACGAAGATCACGAAACCGAGGACGGCCGCGAGCAACCCGCCGCCGAGGACGACGGCGAGTCGGCCGACGTCGTCTCCCTCACTCACGTTCGTTCACCATACGCAGTGCTGGGGGACGGATCGGCATAAAAACACGTGCGTCGACGGAGCCGAACTACAGGAGGCCGGTCTTCTGCAGCTTCATCAGGTCCTCGGTGTCGAGGGTCTCGCCTTCCTTGAACTTCTGGTAGATCTCCTCGGCCTCCTCCTTGGCGGCCTCGCGCTCGGCCTCGCGCTCGTCCTGCTGTTCCTGCTCCTCTTCCTTGTCGAGTTCGCGCAGGCGCTTCTGGACGCGCACGAAGTCCTCGTGGTGCCGGTCGGCCGCTTCCTGGGCCTCGACGAAGAGTTCGTGCATCTCGTCGGCCTTGTCGCGGATCTCGTCGGCCTCGCGATAGGCCTCGATCATCTGGTTGTGATGCTCCTGGGCCTTGTCCGCGAGCTCCGTCACCTTCTGGTGGTGCTGGGACGCCTCGGAGCGGACCTCCTCGGCCTCCTCGACGAGTTCCTCGAGTTCGCTGGCGTCGTCGAGTTTCTCCTTGCGCTGCTGGTACTCCTCGCGCTTGTCCTCGATCTTCTCGATGAGTTCGCGCTCGTCCTCCGCGCTCAGGACCTCGGTCTGCTGGCGGAACTCGAGCTGTTCGATCTCCTCTTCGAGCTCTTCGAGATCCTTGCCGTCGCCGAGTTCGAGGTCCTGTTTCATCTCCTCGACCTCGTCGAAGAGCTCGTTGGCCTTCGCGTTGAGCTCGTTGCGCTGTTCCTTGTGTTCCTGGACCTTCTCGTTGAGCTCGTCGCGCTTCTCGCGGTGCTCCTGGGCCTCGTCGACCTTCTCCCGCGTTTTGGCGTTCAGGTCGTCACGCTTGGAGGCCCGCTCCGACGCCATCTGGTTGAGTTCGTTGCGTCGGTCGCGGAGCTGACCGGCGAGTTTGATGAGCTGTCCCTTCGAGTCGTTTTCGAGCTGATCGTCGGTGAGTTCGACGTTGTTCTCGTCTTCGAGCGCCGCAACGTCGAATTCGTCGAGTACTTCTTCTGTTGTTACCATTGTTGAAACCTCGATACCACCGCTCCGGGCGGACTGGCGGCTCCTCGTCCCGCAACCAACCGTGGATAAGAATTCCCGATCATTCTGCGTGCGATGCCGCCACGCGCCGGAGGCGCGTTGGTACCAGCGAATACAGCCGACACACACATAAATACTTCGGTGGCAGAAGGGCTGCGAAACGGTACCAAGGCACGGTATATCGGGCGTGTGAACCGTTCACAACTGGTCCGGAGAGATATATAAACGACGGGAGCCCCGACGCTACAGTTTCAGTTTCACCGCGCGGACGGCACGGGTTCATGTCGGTCGCGCGACTACCCGGAGATATGCTCGAGAACCTCACGAGTACGTGCGAGGCGGCCGGCTGTGATCGACCCCTCGACGAGGACGCCCTGATGGTGGCGATGCGGACCGACGCGGGCGAGCGCCGGGCCTACGAGTGTGCCTGCGGCGCGGTGACGGTCACCGTCGTCAGGGAGTAGGTCGGCGCCGAGTCGGTACCGCTAAACCCGCCCGCCGGCGATCACCCGCCATGGAGGAGGTCGTTCGCGCCCGCGGCCACGAACACGTCGCCGCGACCCACGGAAGCACGTTCGAGGTGACGACCGACGACTGGTTGACGCCGGCGGGCGACTGCATCGTCGGCATCGAGGCCGACCGCGCGCCCGCCGACTTCGACGACGCCTTCGTCGACGCCTGCCGCGACCCCGGGGCGACGATCACCCTGACGCTCGACGTCGGCGGCCGGACGCGCGCGGTGCGCGCCCGCGGTCACCCCGACCTCACCTTCGAGAGCGACCGGAGCGCCGTCGTCCGGACGAGCACCTACGTCGACGACCGCACCGTCGCCGTCGGCGCCGACGCCGCGGCGGCCGACCTCGACCGCTCCCTCGTGTCGGCCCTCGCCGACGGCGCTGCCCTCACCCTGACGCTCGCCGTCGACTGACGCCGCGCTTTTCTCGCTCCGCTCCCAACGACGCCCATGCCCGACGAACCCGCCGAGAACGTCAGCGGCGGCGCCGACGGCGGCGGCGCCGACGCCCGGTTCGCCGCCGGCGACCCCGAGACGCGTGCGGAGGCCGTCGTCGACGCCCTCGGCGACGTCTACTGGCGGAAGGCCTACGGCGGCCGGGACGCCTTCCCCTGTCTCGTCCGCACGATCCTGAGCCAGAACACGAGCGACGTGGCGAGTCAACCGGCCTTCGACGCCCTGCTTGATCGCTACGGCCGCGACGGTGACCTCGCGGCGTCGCTCGCGGCCGCCGACCGCGGGACGCTCGCCTCGACCATCGAGTCCGCGGGGCTCTACAACCGGAAGTCCCGCGTCATCGTCGACTGTGCCGAGGAGGTCCTCGCCGACTTCGGCGGCGCCGACGCGTTCGACGACTTCGTCCGCGAGGGCGACCCCACCGAGGTACGGGAGCGACTGCTCGACGTGCGCGGCGTCGGCCCCAAGACCGCCGACTGCGTCCTCCTCTTTGCCGGCGGCCGCGGCGGCGTCTTCCCCGTCGACACCCACGTCCATCGCATCGCCCGGCGCATGGGGCTGGCGCCGCCGGACGCGGATCACGATGCGGTCCGGGAGGCCCTGGAGGACGCGGTGCCGGCGGAGAAATGCGGGTTCGGCCACACCGCCATGATCCAGTTCGGCCGCGAGCACTGCTCGGCGCGCAAACCCGCGTGTCTCGACGGCCTGGAGGCGTGTCCGCTCGCCGACCTGTGTGATCGGATCGGGGTCGATCCCGACTCGGGAGCCGTCGTCGATCCGGCCGACGACTTCGATTGAGTGGCGCTGTTGGAGACGCGTCCGAACGAAGTCTCCGGTGTCTCCGCGTGCGGTCTCCCACGGAGGTCCTCTCCGCGCCTGAACACACGCCACGACACCCGTTCGCACGTGAAGGTGAATCTTCGCGAGACCGGCGCTGGGGTCGTTCCGGCGGAACACCAGGGGAGCAGTCGAACGGCTCAGAGCAGCCGTGTTTCCGACAGGAACACGTGATACTCCAGGTCGTCACCCACCTCCACCATCTCCTCGTCCGAGAGTTCGAACCGGTACACACAGTCCGTGTCGTCCATCTCTTTCTCGTCACAGATCCGTTCCGCGAGCTTCTTCGTGGAGTTTGCGACACGCTGGTACGAACGAAGCACGACGCCGTCGTGTTTCGCCGGCGAGAGGGCGGCTTGGTAGTATCTCGCCTGACTCTCCAGATCGCTCCGGGGACCGACAAACGCCGACATGTATCGCCTCCCGTCGTGTTCTAACACCTCGGGATCGGTCCGTTCATCCTCCTCGGGTTCCTCGTCGTCGTCCCGCGTCGCCAGCGCTTCGCCGATCCGGTCGCGCATCCAGCCGATCTGTGCCTCGATCAGGGTGGTCCACTGCCGGTCGTCGGCATGCGGTGGAATCGCTACCCGATACTGGTTCTCACCGTACCACTCCACCAGCCCAAGGCTCGCGACACGGTACAGATCCTGATAGATCGACTTGGCACTCGGCACGTCTTCGGGATCACGCTTCCGCAAAAGCTCGGTTTCCAGTTCCTCACACGTGAACCGATCGTCGCCGAACTCCTCCCACGCGTCGAGATATCGTCCCGTTATCCGCTTGATATCCGGCCGCTTCGACTCTGGAGCCATCGACCCCCATAGGTCGGCTCAGTAATATATCGTTGTCGGTCGATTCGACTTTTCGACAGGTGGACCGAAGCCCCCATTCATTGGCCCCGAAGCGTCGAGACGACCACCGTGACCGAAACAAACAATTTCGTTGACAATACGTGGGAGTCGTGATCGCCAACGGACCGTTCCGTCGCCTCCGGTCGCACCGAGGGGAGGTCCGACGCTACTTGAACCGGAACGTCTCCAGGTTCTTCGGTGCGAACGTCCGCATGTTGTAGTCGTGATAGAGCGCGGAGGAGAGGTCCTGCACGGAGCGCTCGTCGCCGTGGACACAGAGCACCTTCTCCGGGCGGGGGTTCATCGTCTTGACGAAGTTCTCGAGGCCCTGCCGGTCGGCGTGGCCGGAGAAGCCGTCGACCGTCTCGACGTCCATCTTCAGGGAGAGCGTGTTGCCGCGGCCGCCACGCTCGCGGTCGTTCATCGGAATCTCGTCCCAGCCGTTCTGGATGCGCCGGCCGAGGGTCCCCTGTGCCTGGTAGCCGACGAAGACGAGCGTCGAGTCCGGATCGGAGCCGAGGTGACGGAGCCAGGACATGATCGGGCCGCCGGTGACCATCCCGGACGTCGAGAGGATGATCGCCGGGTCGCCGTCGGTGACCTCCTGGCGTTCGTCCTCGCCGGCGTCGATGTGGTTGAACTCCTCGGCGAGGAAGGGGTTCTCGTCCTCGTGGAAGATCCGATCCCTGAGGTCGTCGCGGAGGTACTCCGGATACGTCGTGTGGATGGCCGTCGCCTCCCAGATCATGCCGTCGAGGTGGACGGGCATCTCGGGGATCTTCCCGCTCCGCATCGCCTCCTCCAGAACGAGCATGATTTCCTGGGACCGCCCCACCGCGAACGCCGGGATGACGACCTTTCCACCCTTCTCGTGGGTGTCGTTGATGATCTGCAGGAGGTTGCGCTCGGAGTCCTCCTGGTCGGTCTGGTAGTCGCTGCGCCCGCCGTAGGTGGACTCCAGGACCAGCGTCTCGACCCGCGGGAAGTCGTTGACGGCGCCGTTGAACAGGCGCGTGTCCTCGTAGTGGATGTCGCCCGAGAACGCGACGTTGTAGAGGCCGTCGCCGATGTGGAAGTGGGAGACGGCGGAGCCGAGGATGTGGCCCGCGTTGTGGAAGGTGAGCTTCACGTCCGGCGCGATGTCGGTCACGTCGCCGTACTCGAGGGGGATGCAGTGTTTGATCGCCTCCCGGACCATCTCGCTCTCGTAGGGCGGGGTACGGCCTTCCTTGGCGGCCACGTCGAGGTAGTCGAGCGTGAGCAGGCCCATCAGGTCCCGCGTGGGTTCGGTACAGTAGATGGGGCCGTCGTAGCCGTACTTGAACAGGAGGGGAATGAGCGCGGAGTGGTCGAGGTGGGCGTGGGTGAGGACGACGGCGTCGATGGAGTTGAGGGGGGCCGCCTCGGGGACCTGGAGGTACGGCACCTCGCCCTCGGCGCCGGGCTTGTCGCCGCAGTCGACGAGAACGCGCGTCTCGGCCGTCGAGAGGATGAAACTCGCGCGGCCGACCTCGCGACAGCAGCCGAGGGTGGTGATGCGCACCCACTGCTCGTCGGCCATCTCCTCGCGGTGGATCTGCCGGCCCACGCGTTCGAGGATGTCGCGCCGCTCCTCGCGTTCCTGCTTGAGGAAGTTGCGGACGTTCGATACCGTCGATGATTCGATGGGCGGCGTGCGCACCACCTCGGGCGTCCACCCGATCTCCTTCGTGATCTCTCTGAGCGTCGATCCGTGGCGCCCGATGACCATTCCCGGTTTCTCGGCCTCGATGACGACCTCGCCGGTGTCGACGTGGAAGTCGAGGTCCGTCACGCCGGCGTCCTCCGGAATGACGCTCCGGATCCGCTCTCTGGCCTCGCGGGCGTCCATCAGCACGTCGGGGTCCGGCCGGACCGTGATGCGCTTGCGGAGCTTGCTCGCCAGCTTCCGGATCAGGTCGCCGTTGCTGGCGAACTCCTTGGGATCGCGCGTGTACACGACCAGTTCCGGACCCTCGTATTTCACGTCGGAGACGGAGATTCCGGGGGGTAGTTCGTCCTCGATCTCTGCTTTCAGTTCCTCGAGTTGCTTGTCTACGGAGCTCATATGTGCCGGTTGAGAGCCCTCCGTACGGCCGTCCTCGTCCGATCCTCGGTCGCCGGGAACGCGTCCGCGTGGACGGTCGGTGCCGAACGGTGGCAAGTCCGATCCACGGTCGTGCCGTGAGGTCGCATAGGTACGGTGCTGTACGGGAGGTGCTCGACTGCGGGAAGAGGCAGCGAAAACCCGCTTGAGTCACCCTATCAGCCGGGCATTATAAAAGCCTTCGCAAAGTCGAAGGGGATCGGCACCCGACGGAGGGTATGGAACTCACGCCGGCGGCCGTGGCCGACGAGTGCGAGTGGGTGCGCGACCGCGCCCCGACGGTCGTCCCCCTGATCAACGCGACGCGGGACCGCCTCGGCGACTGCTTCGGCGTCGAGGTGGGGCGCGTGAATCCGGACGCCTACCGCGAGGAGGTCGACGTCGTCTTCGCGGACGGCGACCGCGCCGTCAACGTCGCCGGCTACGTCGCCCTGCTCCGTGACCTGGACGTGACCGACGACTACCCCGGGTTCGTCGTCGACGAGGTGCTCGGCCGCGAACTCGCCGCCACCGTCGCCGGCGGCCAGCCGTTCTCGCTGCTCGCGCAGGCTACCTTCCACTTCGCCGACGTGGTCACCCACACCGAGGGCGGCGCGGGCGCCGACGACCTGGACGCCGCACTCGCCGCGGGCTTCCAGACCCGCCTGCCGGGCTGGGAGTGGACCGAGGGGGAGAGCCCGTTCGCGGTGGATCGGGAATGAGTTAACTGCCGCCGGGTTCAGGATGCCTCCGTGCAACCGAAGACCGTCCTCATCACGGGCTGTTCGTCCGGTATCGGTCGTGCGACCGCCGAGGCCTTCCTCGACGAGGAGTGGGAGGTGTACGCCACCGCCCGCAACCCCGCGGACGTCGAGACGCTGGGTGACCGCGGCTGTACCGTCGCGAAACTCGACGTGACCGAGGACGACGACGTGGAGCGGGTCGTCGACCGGATCCTCGACGAGCAGGGACGGATCGACTGCCTCGTCAACAACGCCGGCTACGCGCAGTTCGGGCCCATCGAGGACGTCCCCGTCGACGCCGTCCACCGCCAGTTCGACGTGAACGTCTACGGCGCCCACCGGCTGACCCGCGCGGTCCTGCCGCACATGCGCCGCCGGCGCGAGGGGACGGTCGTCAACGTCTCCAGCGTCGCCGGCCGCGTCTCCTTCCCCGGCGGCGGCGTCTACAGCGGGTCGAAGTTCGCGCTTGAAGCCATGACCGACGCCCTCCGGGCCGAGGTCGACGAGTACGGCATCGACGCCGTCCTGATCGAACCCGGTCCCGTCGACACCCGCTTCTCGGATCGCGCGGAGTCGGAGGTCGAGGGGCTGGATCGCTCGGGCGCCTACGAGTCCTTCTACGGCGTCTTCGAGGACACCCAGGCCATCGGCGGCGGCGGTCCCGGCGCGGTGTCGCCCGACCGGGTCGCCGAGGACGTCCTGAACGCCGCGAGTTCGACGAAGCCGGCGAGTCGGGTGCCGGTCGGGACGCTCGCCCGGGTGAGCGTCCTCGGTCGGTTCGTCCCCGACCGCCTGCGCGACCGGGCGTTCTCGCTGCTGGACCGGCTACGCTAGGCAGGCCGCGACGACCCGCAGCGCCCGCTCGCCGCGCACCTCGTCGGCCAGCAGGGGCACGCGCTTCACGTCGTGGCCGCGGAACAGATCACTCGCTCTGCGAAGCGCGTTCTGCTGGACGTCCCAGCGACGCTGACAGAACTCGCAGTCCGCCAGGTTCGGCGACACCACCCACTCGGGGTCGACGTCGGCCACGTCCGCGAGGTCCTCCATCACGCGGTTGACGACGACGGTCCCCACGGGAATCGAGAACTCGTCGAGACGGCGGACCAGGCGCTCGGACTCGACGACGCTCATCTCCTCGGGCACCATCACGACCCGGAAGTCCGTCCGCGCGGGGTCCTGCAGGACGGCCCGGAGGCGCTCGATGCGGTCCCGGAGTTCGTCGAGGTCCGGCCCCTCCTCGCCCTCGCCGCCGACGCCGAACATGCCCTTGAACCCCTCCATCATCCCCGAGAACTTCTCGCGCATCGAGAGCAGGCGCCCGACCATCGAGTCGAGCACCTCGGGGAGTTCCAAGAGGCGCAGGGTGTGGCCCGTCGGCGCCGTGTCGATCACCACGCGGTCGAACCGGGGGTCGTCGAGGTACTCCAGCAACTGCCGCATCGCGGCCGCCTCGTCCGCGCCGGGCATCGAACCGCCCATCAGGGGGTCGACCGCCTCGTCGCCGAGCGCCTCGCCGAGGTCCCCGAGGCCGCCGAGCGGGGCGCCGCCCGCCCCCGGGTCGTCGCCCGCGACGCCGACCCCGCCCTCGCCGAACAGGCCCTCCTCCATCGCCGCCTCGGGATCGATCTCCGCGGCCCACAGCGGGGCGTCCTCGCGGATGCGCGTCGGCCGCGCCGGAATCTCGGTGTCTAGCGTATCCGAGAGGGAGTGGGCGGGGTCGGTCGAGACGACGAGCGTCGCCGTCCCCGCGGCGGCCGAGGAGAGCGCCGTCGCCGCCGCCATCGTCGTCTTGCCGACGCCGCCTTTCCCACCGTAGAGGACGTACTCCGGCGCGTCCACGCCCGCGGGCAGGTCCGTCGCCGCCTCGACGTCGACCGCCGCGGCCCCGCGGCCGTGGTCGTGATCGGCCGCGTCCGCGTCGTCCACCTCGTCGACCGGCTCCACGTCGATGTCGCTCATACGCGATGCGAGACGGCCCGGACACCTGTACCCGTCGATACGGGGAAGACACTTGCCGGTGGGCGCGGGAACCGTACCCATGATCGGTCCCTCCCGGCGCCCCCTGCTCGTCGTCGCCGTGCTCGTGAGCGTGACGGCCGCGGGCTGTCTCGGCGCGGTCCCGACGTCCTCCACGACCGGGACGCCGACGCCGAGTCCGACCCGCTCGGTCGGCACGGACTGCCCGCCCGCCCTGACAGTCTACGAACTCGACGAGGAACCGGCCGACCGCGATTCGGCCGTTCCCTACGGGAACCTCACCGCCGAGCAGCGGGCGACCTTCGACCGCGCGCGAAACGAGAGCGTCGAGGCGTTCGACTACGCGTGGCACGACATCGACGTCGTGGTGAGAGACGGGACGTACTACCGCACGGCTATCGTCGTCTGCTAGAAGTAGTCGGCCAGCCGTCGTGCGGCCTCCTCGGCCCGCGGGGTGACGAGCGCGAACCGCACCCACTCGTCGTGCGTCCCGAAGGTGTCGCCGGGCATGCAGGCGACGCCCGCCTCGTCGACGAGGCGTTCGACGTTCTCCAGGGTCCCGGGGAAGCCCTCGAAGCGCGCGAAGACGTAGAAGGCGCCCTCGGGGGCGACGTACTCCGCGCCGGCGGCGTCCAGCGCCTCGGTGAAGGCGTCGATGCGCTCGCGCAGGAGGTCCCGGGAGGCCTCGTAGTACTCCGGCCCCGTCTCCCGGAGCGCCCGGAGGACCGCCGCCTGCGACGGCCGGGCGCCGGTCACGTTCACGAGCATGTGCCGCGTGCGAGCCGCGTCCGCGAGGTGTGGGGGGAAGATCCCGTAGCCGACACGCAGTCCCGTCACCGCCATCGACTTCGAGAAGGAGTTCGTGACGACCGTGTGCTCGCCCTCGACGGCGAGTGCGCTCTCGAAGCGGCCGGAGAAGTCGTAGTGGTCGTACACCTCGTCGGAGATCAGGACGGCGTCGGTGTCGTCGGCGAGGTCGACCATCGCGGCGACGGCGTCGGCGTCGTACACCGCCCCCGTCGGGTTGTTGGGGGAGTTGATCAGGATGGCGGCGGTGTCGGCGCTCGCCGCCTCCCGCATCGCCGCGACGTCGAGGCCGCCGTCGTCGGCGACGGGAACGAACGTGACGTCGTAGCCGAGCATCTGCGCCTTGCCCGGATAGTAGGGGTAGACGGGGTCGGTGAGCAGGATCTCCGATCCCGCGTCGCGCTCGAGCGCCCCCGCCATCGCGAGGTAGTTGGCCTCGCCGGCGCCGTTCGTGACGATCACCCGATCGGCGTCGACGCCGCGGCGGGCGGCGATCTCCTCGCGGAGTTCGCGCAGGCCGTCGCTCGGCGGGTACTGGAACGCCGCGGGGTCGACGTCGGCGTACTCCCGCAACCCCTCGCGGAGGGCGGTCGGCGGTTCCCAGTCCGGCCCCCCGCTCACCAGATCGATCACGTCGCGGTCGGCCGCGTCCGCGTACTGCATGACGTGAAAGAAAAGCGGCGTGTCGTAGTCCATGGTCGCCCTGCGGACGGCCCCCAAATCCCTCTTTCGCTCCGCCCCGCGTCGACACGCTTGTGTGGGCGGGGGCGAACCATGGGCCGTGAACAAGAAAGGACACGTGCTCAACGCCGCGCTGTTGAGCGTCGGGCTGGGCGTCGTGCTCGCGGCGCCGACGACGCTGACGGCCGAGACTGCACTCGTCACCGCCGAAACGATAGCCAAACTCTCGGTCCCCGTCGTCCTCGGGGCGCTCTTTCCGGACGTGGACACCGCCTTCGGCAAACACCGCAAGACCCTGCACAACGCCTTCGTGCTCGGCATCTTCGTCGGCTTCCCGCTCGTCTTCGACAACCTCTATTTCGTCTGGATCGGCATCGCCACCCACTACCTCCTCGACGTGGTCGGGAGCCGTCGGGGCATCGCCTTCCTCTACCCGCTGACGAGCCAGGAGTGGGGGCTGCCGTCCGGCGTGACGACCAGCAGCAAGTACGCCGACCTCGTGACGGTGGTCGTCACGGGCGTGGAACTCGCCGCGCTCGGGGCCTTTCACGTCTACGTGATGCCCCTGGGCAACACCGCGGGCGCGCTGAACGCGGTCGGGATCTAGTAGACCGCCACGTCGTCGAACCGGCCGTCGTAGGCGATGTGGCTCGGGTGGGTGGGCTCGGTGCCCGAGAGAAAGAGCCTGTCGAGTTTCCCCCACGTGTTCTCGTAGCCGAGGTGGGCGAACTCGGCGAGGCCCTGCAGACGGTGGCCGGGGCCACCCCGGTGGACGACCCGCCGGGGCGCGCCCGAGCGAAGCGCGGCAACGAGGGCATCCTCGGAGTCGACGTCCGTCTCGAAGACGGTCCACGCCTCCCCCACCGTCCGCCGGAGGTGGGCGTACGACGACCCGAAGCCGGGGTGGCCCGTCTCGCGGGCGACCGCCCGACACCGGCGGTTCTGGTGGGGGAGACACTTCGCGTTGTACGTCTCCACGGCGTGGACGGCCCCGGGGCGGTCGGCCACGTCCTCGCGGGAGCAACTGACGTTCAGCATCTCGGGGTGGGGGACGAGGACGGCCGCGTCCTGCCGATCGAACGCGTGGAGCGCACCCTCGAAGGTGACGAAGTCGGGGACGGGGTCGTCGAGGCCGACGGCGAGGAGGTGTCGGCGGGCGTGCCACGGGCCGGTGAACACCTCGCGCGCGGGCACGACGAGCAGTTCGTCGTCGGAGAACCGGTCGGCGCGTTCGCGGATGGTCGGCAACCGCGTGAAGTGTGGCGCGTAGACGAGCGCGTCGAGTCCGCGGGCCTTCGCCCGGTCGACGACGGAGTCGTCGAGTACCTTCACGTGCATGTCGATTCGGGTCGACCCTGCCGACGTCACGGGACCAACTGGACGGACGCCGCAGTTAGTGGTTGCTATTCGGGTGGCCGCGTGTCGGCACGGCGAGAAGTCTCGGGCGGGTTAGCGCTCGTCCGAGTCGAGGACGCGAATCTGGTCGCCACGGACCGTGACGGGGATCGGGACCGTCGCCTCGTACAGTTCGACGGTCACCTGATCCTTGCCCTCGTCGATGCGCTGGACGCGGGCCTTCTCGCCCTTGAACGGCCCGGCGATGAGTTCGACGATGTCGCCCTCGGCGATGCCCTCCACGTCCGGGGTGGGCGAGAGGAAATGTTCCACCTCGGTGAGCGAGGAGGTGCCCGGAACGATGGACCGGGCGTGGGGGATCTCGTCCATCACGCGTTCGAGGACGGCGCTGTTGTCCGCCTCGACCATCACATAACTCGTCAGGGAGTCGGGGGCCAGCACCGCGTGTACCTCGTCCTCCTCGCGGCTGGCGATCATGTCCGCGACGGTGCGCTCCTGGCTGGCCGTGGTCTTGACCGCGAAGATGCCCATCTATGCCCCTCCGGGGAGAAACGTCATGATGGCGAAGATGATGAACCCGAGGAGGCCGACGAGAAAGACGCCGGCGCCGGCGACTTTCGCAACCTGCGAGAACTCGTTCCACGACGGCGTGCTCGCCATCTTGAGCACGCGGACGTAGCTTGAGAGGTCGTATTTGACGTCCATGGGGTGGTCTAGACGAGCCGGCTTTTTCTATCTATTGATAACAGGGTGGGTCGTCGACGGGCGGCGCCCCCGGCGACGGCTTCGGCGACGGCCTCGACGGCGCGAGCGCCGACTACTCCACGTAGTCGATGTCGTCGCCGCCAGACGGTTCCGGCGCCGGTTCGTCGTCGCCGCGGCCGTAGATCTGGGGCGACTCGACGCCCGTGACGACGATCATCGTCCGCATCGTCCCGTCGAGTTCCTCGTCGATGGAGGTGCCCCAGATGATGCGGGCGTCGGGGTCGATCCGGTCGTAGATCTCCTCGACGACGCCCTCGGCCTCCTCGATGGCCATGTCGGTGCCGCCGGTGACGTTCACGAGCGCCGAGTTGGCACCGGAGATGTCCACGTCCAGCAGGGGCGAGCGCAGCGCCGAGCGCACCGAGTCCTGTGCCTTCTGCTCGGAGTCGCTCTCGCCGAGGCCGATCATGGCGACGCCGCCCTTCTCCATGACCGTCTTCACGTCCGCGAAGTCGAGGTTGACGAGGCCGGGCTTGGTGATGAGCTCCGTGATGCCCTTCACCGAGCGCATCAGCACCTCGTCGGACACCTTGAACGCCTGCCGGACGGGGAGTTTCCCGACCGAGTCCAGCAGGCGGTCGTTGGGCACCACGATGACGGTGTCGGCAACGTCGCGCAGGCGTTCGAGGCCGGCCTCGGCGTTGGTCCGGCGGACCTCGCCCTCCGCGGTGAAGGGCGTGGTCACGATGGCGATGGTGAGCGCGCCGGACTCGCGGGCCGCCTCGGCGACGACGGGCGCCGACCCGGTGCCGGTGCCGCCGCCCAGACCCGCGGTGACGAACACCATGTCGGAGCCCTGGATGGCGCCGTAGATGTCCTCCTGGCTCTCGATGGCGGCCTCCTCCCCCACCTGCGGGAGCGAACCGGCGCCGCGGCCGCCGGTCTTCTCCTCCCCCATCAGGATCTTGGTGTCGGCCTCCACGTCGACGAGGTGTTGCACGTCGGTGTTGGCGGCGACGAGGTTGGCGCCCTTGATCCCCTCCTCGGCCATGCGGTTGACCGTGTTGCCGCCGGCGCCCCCACAGCCGACGACGGTGATATCGGTCTGGAGGTCCTCCAGGACGTCCTGGAGTTCCTCGTCGGTCATCTCTCCCGTTCGATTCCCGGTGTCGGCGGACGTGTCGGTCGCGGGCTCCCGGCTGGCGTCGACCCCTGCCGCGGCCCCATCCCCCGGCTCCTCGGCTTCTTCGATTGCATCCTCCACGATGGAGTCCATGGTATGCCCACGCGTTTCGAAGGCAGCCACATTATCTTTCCGCCCGTTGTCACGCGCGCGTCTGACGCTCCGCGGAACCGCTTCGTGGAGCGCGTCTTGCGCCCGTCAGACATTAGTCAGAGAGCTTACGTTTCCGGAGCCTCGACGACGGGGAAGCGCTCGACCCGCTCGGTTCGCACCGCCGAGGGGTCGATCCGTTCGCCGTCGACTTCGACCGCCCGTCCGTCCGCGAGGCGGCCGAACGCCGGCCCCTCGGGCACGCCGAGGTCGCTCGCGGCCGCCGGGTCGAACGCCTCGGTGCGCGCGACCACTTCGCCGTCCCGTCGGCTCACCTCGTCGTAGTCGTCGGCGAGGACGCGCGACAGCGCGTCGGTCGTCGCCTCGGCCGCCGCCGCCGGATCGGCGGCCGACAGCGCGACCCGGCCGCGGGGTCGCGTACCCCCCTCGGTCGTCTCGAAGGCGACGGCGTGGTCCGCGACGGCGGCCCGCGCGGCCTCGGCGTCGACGCCGTGGGCCGCGTCGACGAGGGCGGTCGGCAGGTCCGTGACGACGACGGCGTCCCCGGCCGTCCCCTCGAACGCCGGCACCACCTCGCCGAACCGCAGGCCGTCGGTGACGTCGTCCAGACGCTCCTCCACGGCCTCGACGACGGGGAGCGGGTGGGCGCTCGTCTCCCGCAGCCACGTCTCGGTCACGACCCGGTAGCCCAGGTCGGTGAGGACGTCCGTCAGCCCCGGCCGGCCACCCTCGACGAGGACGGTGTCGGTGCCGCTCGCCTCGACCGCTCGGCGGAGGACGTCCCGGTTCGTGGCGGGGTTGCCCATCGCCTCGAGGCCCCAGTCGGCGGCGACGTGGCCGACCGCCCACGCCGTCTCGCGGACGATCCGACCGAACCGGGGCGCGTAGTGGCCGCCGCCGAAGCCCGCGACCTGTTTGTCCCGGTCCGCCGTGACCCCGCACAGGTCGAGGACGGCACGGGCGACGGCGCGGGCGCCCGCCGGGTCCGACCACTGCGCCTCCCCGCTCCCGAGTTCGACGAACATCGACGGGACGCCCACGTTCGTCGGGCCGTGGTGGGTGCACTCGGTGCCGACGTCGTAGCCCGCCGGCGCGTACTCGTCGAGCGCCGCGACGGCTTCGGCCGCGGCGTTGGGACAGGCGCGGGCGAACTCGCCCGCCTCGCCGCCGTACTCCGCGTCGCCGAAGTTGCCCGTGAAGTGGGCCGTCAGGAGCGCCCCCGTCTCCCCCGAGTGACGGGAGACGACGACCAGCAGGTCGGGGTCGTCGAAGGCGGCGTCCGGTTCGTCGAGGTGGATGTGGAGGTCGTCGAAGGTCCGCAGTTCGAAGCCGTCGGTGCGGTAGTAGGTGCCACCGCCCTCGCCGTCGGGGCGGCGCTCGTCGCGGCGTTCGGTCCAGTCGGCGAGGTCGAGCAACGCCTCGCCGATGCGTTCGGAGGCGCTGTCGGCGCGACTGACGACGATAGCGATCACGGCGAACCCTGGCGGTCGACCCTCAAAACGGACTCGATTCGCGGCCCGGCGGTCAGCCTTCCGTGACCACCAGCACCGGCCGGTCGACGGTCCGGAGGACCCGCCCCGCGACGGTACCCAGTTGCTGGCCGGCGAGGTTCGACTGCCCCTCCGAGGACATGACGACCACGTCGACGTCGTTCTCGTCGACGTACTCGCCGATGGCGTCGTGGGCGGCGCCGCGAATCACGGCGCGTCGCACGTCCATCTCGGACGCGTCCACCGTCGCGAGCAGTTCGTCGACCGCCTGGTGGCCGCGCGTCTCCAGGCGCTCGATGTACTCCCTGTCGACGCCGCCGGCGTTGAACACGCCCGCCTCGGCCTGGACGTCCACGACGTTGAGGACGTGCAGCGCGGCGTCGAAGCGACGGGCCAGGTCGGCGCCGTAGGGGCCGGCGGCGGCGGCGAGGTCGCTGCCGTCCGTGGTCACGAGGACGTCCCCGTACGCGGTGCCGGTGTCGCTGTCGACGTCGCCCTCCGGGACCGTCAGCACCGGCACGGGGCTCCGGCGCAGGACGCGTTCGGTGACGGTGCCGAGCAGTCGCGACCGGATCCCGGACCGGCCGCGCCGTCCCATCACGACCAGGTCGGCGCCGCGTTGCTCGGCCCGCGCCGCGATGGTCTTGGCCGGTTTCCCCGAGAGGAGTTCCGTCTCGACCGCGACGCCGGCGTCGTCGGCCATCCCGACGACGTCGTCGAGGACGGCCTGCCCCTCGTCGTCGTCGCCGCCGTAGACCGTGACGACGTCGACGGCGGCATCGTACTTGGCAGCCAGTTCCACACCGTGCTTGGCCGCCGAGCGGGCACAGTCGCTGCCGTCGACGGCGATCAGGATGTCGTCGAACATCTCAGTCCGCCCCCCTCGGTTGATCGCTGCTACTCGAAAACGCGTCGCTCACCGTCCCGGCGGACTGCCGGACGATGCTGCCCAGCGCCTCCCGTCGGGCGACGAACAGCGCCAGTCCCAGGACGATGTAGACGCCCGTGAACACCAGCAGGAGCTGGTAGTCGGAGATGGGGAGTTCGAGGAGCCCCCGGATGAGCAGGAACTCCGAGAGCACCTGTGTGAGAAAGAGCACGAGCAGGACGATGGCTTCCCGCACCGAGATTTCGAAGTTGACCAGCAGCGAGATGGCGAAGAAGGACTGCGCCGCGGTCAGCCAGATCTCGCCCGACTGCTTCTGGTCGAAGGGGAGCGCCCCGTACTGCCCGAGAGCGAGGGAGTAGACGACGACGAGCGTCCCGATCAGGAGCGTCCACTGGTTGAGCTTCGAGGAGATGAGCGCGTTGAACCCCGCCGTCGACCGCGCCTTGTTGACGAGGTAGACGACGACGATCAACTCGGGCGACTCCGAGGCCAGCGGCGCGATCCACTGGATCATGAAGAACGAGGGGATGCCGATGTTCTGTCCCAGCTGTTCGAGGCCGTGTGCGAACGGCTCGACCGCGGTGAAGATCATCAGGCCGGAGTAGACGAACAGGCCGATGACCGTCGCCGCGCGGTAGGGTTTCGGGAACCGCTGGAGGTAGGCCGGGACGCCGACGTGGGCATCGTCCGGGTCGACGTCGCCCCTCAGGACGACCGCGATGTACGCGACGTAGAGGCCGACGAGGAAGGCCATGTCGATGACGTCGATGCCGCCGTTGAGGGGGACGAGGAACGCCCACAGCGTGGCGAGAAAGAGGAAGACGATTTCGAGTCCGATGTCGCGGTCGAGGGAGACGGCGTCGGCGAGGAAGCCGTCGCGGGTCACCACCGCCGGATCGTCCGACGCCCCGCTCCGGAAGACGGTAAAGAGCGCGATGCCGGCCCAGCCGATGCCGATGAGGATGCGGTTCGCGCCGGTCATGTTGGCGACGGCGAGGTTCCCCGCTTCGATCCCCCGCTCCGTCCCCGCGTAGACGCCGGCGTTCCACGCGTAGAGCGCGTCGACGGCGTACTCCGGGGCGACCGCCAGCACCGCGAGGACGGCGATGGCGAAGGCCCGGGGGACGTCCTTCTCGGCCGTCTCGGCGCCCCACGCGAGCAGGAACGACGCGCCGAGCACCGACAGCCCGCTCACGGCAACCGTCGCGAGCGTCGAGAGCCCGTGTGCCGCCCCCGACAGGTAGGTGACGACCCACGGGAGCGTCAGCGCCCCCGCGCCGCCGAGCGCGGTGAGAGCCTGCCGTCTCATGGTTCGTCCCCGATTCCCGGGGACGTGCCGGCGCGTCCCGCGGCGAGTGTGCGTGTCTGAATCATGGAACCAGTCGTGTCTTTCGGTAGCATTCGCCCGGCTAATAAAACACAAGTTGTCGGTCCTCCGTCCGATATCGGCGCTCCGAGTGGGTTCTTCCCGGAGAATTCGCCGAGAAGCGGCGAATGCGATTATCGTTCGGTACGGACGCTCACAGCGTCGAATTCGAGCGTATCGCGGGCAGAGAGCCGTGATCCCCGTCCGGACGGGCGGGATCGGCGCGTCGGCGTCGCTCGCTCACCCCCCGTCCTCGGTCACGACCGGCGCGTCGGGCGCGCTCTTCTTGACGCTCTCGATGCCCCGTTTCGCGCCCTGTTTCGACGTGTAGCCCTCGCCGCTGTCGGCGATGATGTTGCCGTTGGACACCACGAGTCGCCACCGCCACTCGTCGGCCCGGTCCTGGTACAGTTCGAACCTCGGTGCGCGTGGCATACCGGCCGGGTGTACACGCGGGTGACTGATAAGCACCGGCGACGGCGGCGGACGCGTGGGCTTTTCCCCCCGCCCGCCCAACCCGCGGTCGATGCACGTCTACGGACTGATCGGCAACCCGGTCGGGCACTCGCTCTCGCCGCCGATGCACGAGGCGGCCTACCGGGAACTCGGCATGGACGCCAGATACGTCACCTTCGAACCCGACGCCGACGACGTCGCCCGCGCCGTCGACGGGGCGGCGGCGCTCGGAATCGACGGGCTCAACGTCACCATCCCGTTCAAGCAGGACGTCCTCGAGTTGGTCGAGCCCGACGACCTCGCGGCCCGCATCGGCGCGGTCAACACCGTCGACTTCTCGACGTCGCCCCCGCGGGGCTACAACACCGACGCCGCGGGGGTGCGCCGCGCCTTCGACCACCACGACGTTCCCCTCTCGGGGGCGGAGGCCGTCGTCGTCGGCGCCGGGGGCGCCGGCCGCGCCGTCGCCGTCGCGCTCGCGGAGGCCTGCGCGTCGGTCCACGTCGCCAACCGGACCGTCGACCGGGCGGAGTCGCTCGCGGCCGACGTGCGCGCGGACCGCCCCGCGGCCACGGTGACCGCCGGCGGCCTCGACACGCTCGACGACCGGGTCCCCGCCGCCGACGTCCTCGTCAACGCGACGAGCGTCGGGATGGAGGAAGACGAGACGCCGGTGCCCGCGCCCCTGCTCCACGGGAATCTGGCGGTCCTCGACGCGGTGTACTCCCCGGTGGAGACGCGCCTGCTCCGGGAGGCCGCCGCGGCGGGCGCGACCACCATCGACGGCGCCTGGATGCTCCTGTTCCAGGGCGTCGTCGCCTTCGAGCACTGGACCGGCCGGGACGCCCCGGTCGACGCGATGAACGCCGCCCTCCGGTCGCACCTCTGAGGGCCTCGAAGGTTTTTAAGTATCGGGCGACCGTAACAAGGTCCAATGGGTATCTTGGATACGCTCCTGTCGGTACTCGGACTGGGCGGCTCGTCGTCCGACGACGAGCGGCGGGAGACGACCGTCAGCGTCGAGCGCGAACGTGCGGAGACCGAGTCGGAGGCGGCCGTCAAGGGAACCGACTCCGTGGGCGACGGCGACGCGGCCGCCAGCGGGGCGGACGCGGCCGCGTCGACGGACTCGCTCGTCGACGCGGACGACGACGCCGCGGAACCCGCCGAGGCGGCGGGGCCGGGGGGCGACGACGCCGAAACCGAACTCGACACGGCGGACGCCGAGTCGGTCGGCGAGACGACCGGCGAACACGACGACGACGCGGCGTCGTCCGAATCGGTCGAGGTCATCAAGGGCATCGGTCCCGCGTACGCCGAACGGCTCGCGAGCGTCGGTATCGAGTCGGTGACGGACCTCGCGGCCGCCGACGCCGAGGAACTCGCGCCGAAGGTCGACCTCTCGGAAAAACGCGTCGGCCGGTGGATCGACCGCGCGAAGGACCGCTGACGCGCGATGCAGCACCACGTCGGCGGTGACCTCGTCGACGCCGACGACGCGACCCTGCCCGTCGACGACCGGGCGGTGGCGTTCGGCGACGGCGTGACCGACACCGTCCGCGTCTACGGGGGCGTCCCGTTCGCGTGGCCGGCCCACGCCGACCGCCTGTTCGACGCCTGTGCGGCCCTCGGGTTCGACCCGGACGTCGACGCCGCCGACCTGCGGTCCCGGATCGAGGCGACGGTGGCCGCCAACGACCTCGACGAGGCGCTGGTCCGCGTCTCGATCACCCGGGGCCGCGGCGGCGACGGATCGCCCGCGCTCCCCGGGGCCGCCCGGCTTCGCCCCCCGGTCGACCCCGATCCGACGGTCGTCGTCACCGCCACGCCCGTGCCGGCGTCGACGCCGCCGCTGACCGTCCAGACCGTCCGCACCCGCGCGAGTTCCGGGGACGTACCGACGGCGCTCACGCACGGCCGCCTCGACGCGGTGCGGGCCCAGGCCGAACTCCGGCGGGCCGCGCCGCCGGACGACGACCCGGCGGACGAGGCGCTGCTCCTCGACGCCGACGGACGGGTCGTGGGCGGGACGGTCACCGACGTCGCCTTCGTCGACGAGGAGGCCGTCCGGATGCCGGCGCTCGGCGACCGGACGCCGCGGACCGCCACCCGGTCGGTCGTCCGCGAACTCGCCCGGGACGAGGGACTGCCGGTCGTCGACGGCGCCTACACCCCCGCCGACGTGCGGGAGGCCGCCGAGGCGTTCGTCGCGGACCCGACCGCGGGGGTCCGCCCCCTGGCCCGCCTCGACGGCGTGCCGGTGGGCGGCGGCCCCGTCACCGACCTGCTCTCGGAACTGTTCGCGGCCCGCGTCGCCGCGACCCGCGGCCGATGACGTGAGCTATAAATCCCGGCGGCGGGTACCTCGGCCCGATGGACGCCGACCGACGGATCACGTCGCTGGACGCGGTTCCCGACGACACGACCGTTCTCTTCACCCTCCGCCGGCGCGACACCGACGAGCCTCGGGAGGCGGTGCTCGTCCGGACGGCCGACGGCGTGCGCGGCTGGTTGAACTACTGTCGACACCTGCTCGACGTGCGACTGGACAAGGGCTCGGGCGCCCCGATGCGCGACGGCGAACTCGTCTGTGCGAACCACGGCGCGTACTTCGAGGCCGACACCGGGTTCTGTACGTTCGGCCCCTGCGAGGGTGCCACCCTCGAAGCCGTCGACGTCACCGTCGTCGACGGTGACGTCTACCTGACCGACGAGGAGTACGCCTTCGTCGACACCGGGGCGCTCGACGACGGCGGTCCCGCCTCGTCCTCGGCCGTCGAGTTCTAGACGGGCCGCCCGAGCGACCGCCTCACTCCCGCGGTGACAAGGATTTTTGTCGCTGCCGGACGCACCGTCGACCATGTCCGCCCGGTCCTCCCTCCCCTCCGCGGCCCCCTCCACCGTCGACCGCATCGGCCCGCTCGTCGACGCCCTCGCCGTCCTCGCCGGCGGGGTCGGCGCGCTGCTCCTCCTCGGCGACCGCGGCCCGCTGCCCGCCGCCGTCGAGCGCCTCCGCTCGCTGACCGCCGTCGCCGGCGCACCGACGTCGCCGGTCGCACCGCTGGCACAGCCCGTCGCGTGGGCGACGCTCCTGCTCTGTCTGTCCGCCGTCGCGGCGTACGCGCTCTGGACGCGCCGCCGGTGGCTGGTGTGGACGCTCGCGGGCGTCGCCGGCGTCGTCGCCATCCTCGGCGTCACCGCCGGCGGGCTGTCGTTCGCACCGCTCGCCGCCCTCCTGTCCCTCGCCGCGGGGCTTCGGAGCTTTCGTGCGGGCCGCGCGACGGTCGAACAGCAGGACGTGACGCTCCGGTGAGGCCGGTCGCGGCGGTTCGCCGCGACGATCGGTCCCACGCTTTTGTACCGCGAGTGCGAACCGCCGACCGATGCCCTCCATCACACGCCGCCACCTGCTCGGCGGCGCCGCCGCCGTCGGGGCCGGCGGCTACGGCACCTACCGCCTGTACCGCGGGACGGTCGACGCCGCGTTCGAAACCTGGACCCCCGAGCCCGGGACGTGGCCGCTCCGCCGTTACGACCCCGCGAACACCGCCCACAACCCGAACGCGTCGCCGCCGCGCGAGCGGCCCTCGGTCCGCGAACTCGCCTCGATACCGTCCGCCGCCAGGTACCCCTCGGTCCCGCCGCTCGTCGGCCCGGACCACGTCGTCGTCTACGGATCGGGGCTCGCGGCCTCCCCCCGCGACGGCGGGCCGGCGGCGGGGACCGTCGAGGCCGCGACGCCCCGCGCCGGGTTCGGCCCCGACGGCCGCCTCCACACGGTCAGCCTCGAATCGGGTACCGCCACCGACCCCGCGGCCGTCGTCGGCTACGCCACCGGCGGCCTGCGCGAAGCGTACCGCACGCCGGTCGGCGCCGACAACCCACGAGGACTGATCGTCGGGGCGCGGGAGGTGTATCTCGGATCGACGGGCGGGACGCTCCGGAGCCTCGGCGTCGACGGCGGGCGACGCTGGCGGGCCGACGGCACGATGCCCGCCCTCGTCGACGGCCGACTGTACGCCGCCGGCGCCCCCCTCGACGGCACCGTCGCCTACGGCCGGCGAACGGGGCGGGACCGCTACCTCTACGCCGACCCCGAACGGGCCTGGAGCGCCGGTCCCGTCGACGGCTTCGTCCACGCTCCCGCCGTCGCCGACGGCCGCCTCGTGCAGGGCACCTACGCCGAGGGCGGCGGCGTCGTCGCCGCCGTCGACGCCGGGACCGGCGCCCGCCTCTGGGAGCCCCGCCGCCTGGGCCAGGACGTCGTCACCCCCGCCGTCGTCGCGGACCGCGGCTACGCGGCGGTCGGCACCGACGACGGGCGGGCCGGCCGCGTCGTCGCCCTCGACCTCGAAACCGGCGCCACCGTCTGGGACGACGGCGTCGAGTGGCACGCCGTCGCGCCCGCCGTCGCCGGGGACACCCTCGTCGTCGCCGGCGAACGGGTGGCGGGCGGCGAGCGGACCGCGGGAGTGGTGCGTGCCTACGACCGCCACGCGGGCGACCGGCTGTGGACCCACACCGTCCGGACGAGGCGGGGGGTCGGCGGGGTGGCGCTCGTCGGTGACCGCGTGGTGGTCGCCGCGGGCACGTCGGTGTACGAGTTGTCGTAGGTCACCCCGCCGGTCGCGCGGGTGGTCGACTTGATTCCCCCCTGATTCGAATCGACCGGGCGAGTGGTCCGACGGCCGACTCCCTCGTCGCTACGCTCCTCCGTCGTGATGGCCGTCAGAATATAGCGGGAGGTAGATTTGAACTACCGATCTCCGGGTTATGAGCCCGGCGGAATCTCCTGGCTATCCCATCCCGCTACCGGAATCGAATCCGGTCGCGGCATTAAGGGTTGTGATTCGCGTGCCGGACGGGAGTTCAGTCGGCGCCGACGCGCCACGTGAACAGTCCCTCGGTCAGGTAGTTCAGCAACATGCCACAGCCGATGCCGATGGCGTTGGCCACCGTCGGCCAGAGGTCCGCGCCGGCGACGTAGAGCGTGACGTCCGTCCACGCGGTCAGCGCCGTCAGGACGGCGAAGCCGACGAGCAGGCCGCCCGCCCGGACCAGATGTGACTTCAGGTAGCGCCGACCGCGGGGAAGCCAGCCGTCGGCGCCGGCCTCGGAGAAGGTCCACCGGTCGTTGATCAGGAACATCAGGGTGATGGACACCTCGGCGCCGACGGCCTTGGCGACCTGCGGGAGGGTGCCGTACCCCGCCGTCAGAACCGCGACGACGATGGTCTCGGCGGTGGCGCCGACGGCGCCGACGGAGACGAACTGGCCGAAGCGAAGCCCCGAGTACAGTTCCTCGAGTTTGCCCAGCCCGCCGTTCATCGGTGGTCTCGGTCGACGAGCGCGGGCGTCGAGTCCCGTGGCCGGTCCAGCAGTGCGTGCAGGCGGTCGTTCCGCAGCAGGCGCGCCCGGTGGCGGGAGACGACGAGGCCGCGGGCCAGACGGAGCGTCGTCCGCACGGGCGAGACGGTGGATTCGGGGCGGTCCTCCCAGACGACGGGCACCTCGACGATCCGACAGCCGACGGCGTCCGCGACGGCGATCAGTTCGATGTCCCACGCGAACCCCGGTTCGTGGAGGTGCGGGCGGATCCGCGTCCAGGCGTCGTTGGTGAGCGCCTTCGCCCCGCACTGGTAGTCGTGGAGGGGGACGTCGAGGAGGCGACGGGCCAGCCACGCGAAGCCGTCGCCGAGGTACCGGCGCGCGACGGTCTGGTGGGACTCGACGGTCGCGTCGGGGTGGCGGCGCGACCCCGCGGCGAGGTCGGCATCCCCCGATTCGACCGGCCGGATCACGTCCGCGATTGACGACGCCGGGGTGCTGCCGTCGGCGTCCGCGAAGGCCACCACGTCCGTCGAGAGCGCCTCGAACCCCGCGGTGATCGCCGCGCCCTTCCCCCGCCGTGTCGACGCCTCGTGGAGGGTGACCGGGAGCGCCTCGATCCGGTCGCGGACCCCGGGGTCCGCGGCGTCGAGTTCGACGCGGATCGTCTCGGGGGCGACCGCCTCGTGGAGGGCCTCGACGTAGGCTTCGAGGCGGTCGACGTCCGGGTGGTAGGCGGGGATCACCACCCCGACGGAGCGGGTCATGGGATCCTCTTTCGCGACGGTGGTAAAAAACCGAACGACTTCGCCTCCCCGACCCACACCACAAACGGTTTAGTGTCGGTGGATCGACCGTCCGACAGATGGAGTACGGGCTCGTCCTCCGCTGGCTGGTTCTCTACGGGATCCTCGGGGCGCTCGGCCGTCCGGTCGCGGCCCGCCTGTTCGCGACGCTCCCCGGTCGCGGCGCCGGCTTCGGCCTCCCGACGGCGCTCGTCGTCCTCGGCACCGTCGTCTACTGGGTCGGCCACCTCACCTTCGGCCCCCTCGCGCTCGCGGCGGGGGCCGTCGCCCTCGCCGGCCTCGCCCTCCTCACCGCGCTCGACCGCGAGGCGCTCCTCGACCGCCGGATCGGACTCGCCGACGGCGTCCGTCCCGACCGCCGGACCGCCGAGGCGGCCGTCGTCTTCGTCACCGCCTTCGCCCTCCTCGTCGCCGTCCGCGCCGTCGACCCGGCGGTCTACCCCATCGGCGGCGAGAAGTTCCTCGACTTCGGCCTCCTGCAGTCCCTCGACCGCGCCACCCGGCTCCCGCCCGAAGACATGTGGTTCGCGAACGAGCCGGTCGCCTACTACTACGGCGGCCACCTCCTGACGGCGACGCTCGCCGACCTCACGAGCACGGCGCCACGGTACGCCTACAACCTCTCGCTCGCCGGCTTCTACGCGACGCTGGTGACCGCCGCGTACGGCCTCGCCGGCGCCATCGCCCGCGACCGCGCCGGGTCGTGGCGCCTCGCCGGCCTCGCCGCGGCCTTCTTCGTCGGCCTCGCGAGCAACCTCGTCACCGTCTCGCGACTCGTCGTCGCCGTCCTCCCGGGGCCGCTCCGGACGGCCGCCGCGGACGTCGTCGCCGCCCGGACCCGCTACTCGACCGAGGCCGTGCTCTCCGGGTTCGAATCGTTCTCCTACTGGACCGCCAGCCGCGTCATCCCCGGGACGATCAACGAGTTCCCCCTGTTCGCGTGGCTGAACGGCGACCTCCACGCACACATGATGGGCACGCCCTTCCTCCTCCTGGGCGCCGGCCTCGCCTTCGCCCTCTACCGGACGCCGGCGGCCGACGTCCGCCGCCGGCGCGCCCTCGCGTTCGTCGCGGTACCCGTCCTCGCCGGCTTCCAGGCCGTCGTCGACACCTGGAGTTTCCCCTCCCTGTTCGGGCTGCTCTTTCTCGCACTCGCACTCGACGACGCGGAGCCGTGGACCGTCCTCTCGGCGCGCGTGGCGCGGTGGCGGGGGGCGCGCGACCCCGGCCCCGGACCGCTGACGGCCGAACTCGAACGTCTCGCCGGCTCGCTCGCCGTCGCCGTCGTCGCGGGCGCCCTCGGTGCCCTCCTCGCCGCGCCCTTCCTGCTCGGGGCCGCCGGCGGCCGCGAGGTGGCGATCCTGGCGGCCGCCGAGCGGTCCAGCCTCCCGGCGCTCCTTTTGGTTCACGGCGGGTTCGTCGCCGTCTTCGTCGCCTACCTGCTTGATCGGCTGTCCGTCGACCGGGTGCTCGCGCCGCTGCTCGGCCTCGGCGCCCTCGGCGTCCTCGCCCTGACGGCCGACCTCGCCGTCGCGCTCGTCGTCGGCCCGCTCCTGATCGTCGGGTGGGCCGCCAGCCGCACCGACCGTCCGGTCGGCTTCGAGACGGTGCTGATCGTCGCCGGCGCGGGGCTGGTCGGCATCGTCGAACTCGTCTACGTCCGCGAACTCGCCGGGCCGCTCCGCATGAACACGGTGTTCAAGACCTACTCGCAGGTGTGGGTGCTGTGGGGCGTGGCCGCCGGCGTCGCCCTGCCGGCGTTCGTCCGCTGGCCGGGCGGCGCCTCGGTGCCCGGCACCCGCGCCCGCTGGCTCAGAGCCGGCCTCGCCGTCGCCGTCGTCCTCGCGACGGTGCCCTACGCGGGGCTGGCGCTCCCGGCGCACTTCGGCGGCCCCGCCGATCCGACGCTCGACGCCACCCGGTTCGTCGAGCGCGAACACCCCGCGGAGGCGCCCGCCATCGCCTACGTCGACGACCTGTCGGGACAGCCGACGCTCCTCTCGGCGCCGGCGACGAGTCGGTATCCCGGCCCCGAGCGCGACGCCCCCGCGCCGCCCGGCATGTACAGTTGGGATTCGAGTCCGGCCGCCAGCCTCACCGGCGTGCCGACCGTCGCGGGCTGGCACCACGAGGTGGGGTATCGCGGCCGGGAGCCCTACCTCACGCGCGTCCGCGACGTCGACGACGCGTACACCGGCCCGCCCGAGCGCACCGTCGACGTACTCGAACGCTACGGCGTCGACTACGTGTGGGTCGGACCGGCCGAGCGAGCGCGCTACGGCGACGTCACGTTCGCCGGCGTCTCGGGGCTGACGCCGGTGTTCGAGAACGAGGCGGTGACGGTCTATCGGGTCGACGAGGGGGAACTGGGCGTTGCGTGAGCGACCGTCGCCCTCACTCGCCGCGCGCGCTGATCACGTCGAGCGAGTCGGCGTCGACGGCGTCCACGTCGAGCCAGTGGGGGACGTACTGTCGCTTCTCGAAGGCCTCGCGCTCGTCTGGGGTTCCGATGGTACACCAGAGCTGTACCTCCTCGGGGCCGTGGTAGTCGCCCTGTCGCTGGATGGCGAAACAGACCTGCTCCTCGCCGTCGTAGTCGATGACGGCGTCCTTTCGGATGCCGGGGTCGCCCCTGACGATGAGCTGTTGCATGGGCGTCGCTTCGGCCAGTCCGGGCTTAATCGCTTCGATGGCGGGCGACGGGGACGGGAACGGAGACGGGTTCATGCCCACGGGACGCCTACGACTCCCCATGCTCCCACCGATCGCCGACCGCTTCGTCGCGGGCGAGACGGCCGACGGCGCCGTCGAACACGTCCGGTCGCTCGCGGCCGACGGCATCGGCGGCATCGTGAACCACCTCGGCGAACACCACGAGACCCCCGAGGCGGCCGCCGCGGACGCCGACGCCTACCTCACCCTCGTCGAGCGACTGGCCGACGCCGACGTGACGCCCCACCCCGCCATCTCGATCAAGCCCTCGCAGGTCGGCCTCGGCGTCGACGAGGACTGCTTCCGCCGGAATCTGGACCGCGTCGTCGACGCCGCGGCCGACGCCGGCGTCTTCGTCTGGCTGGACATGGAGGACCACGGGACCACCGACGCCACGATCGACGCCTACGAGGCGCTCTCCCGGACCCACCCGGGCGGGGTCGGCGTCTGCCTGCAGGCCAACCTCCGGCGGACGCCCGACGACGTGGCGCGACTGGCGGACACGGACGGCGCGATCCGGCTGGTGAAGGGGGCGTACGACGAACCGGCCGACCTCGCCCACCGCGACCGGGCGGCCGTCGACGCCGCCTACCGCGACCTGCTCCGGCGACTGTTCGCCGACTGCACCGTCGGCGTCGCGGTGGCGACCCACGACGAGGCGCTGATCGAACTCGCGGCCGACCTCGGGGCGCGACACGACCGCGCGTTCGAGTTCCAGATGCTGATGGGCGTCCGCGAGGGGCGCCAGCGCGAACTCGCGGCGACGCACCGCGTGGCCCAGTACGTCCCGTACGGGTCGGCGTGGGCCGCCTACTTCTACCGCCGGGTTCGGGAGCGCCGCGAGAACCTCGCCTTCGCGGTGCGGGCGGTGCTGAGTTCGCTCCGCTCCTGACAGCGAATTTAACTTCCCGCGTCACCAAGCGCCGTGGATGACGGACGAACCGATACGCGGCGGGTACGTCGACGGCGACTGGATCGGGGCCGAGAACCGGGAGACGTTCGCGAGCGCGAACCCGGCGACGGGCGAGACGATCGCGACCGTCGCGACGGCGACGGCGACGGACGTGGCCGCGGCGGTGAGCGCAGCCGAGACCGCCCAACCGGCGTGGCGCGATCGGTCGTACGTCGACCGCGCGCGCTACCTGTGGGCGGTCCACGACCGCCTCCGCGAGCGCAAGGCCGAACTCGGCGAACTCGTCACCCGGGAGTGTGGCAAGGAGATCGACGAGGGACTGGCCGACGTCGAGGAGGCCATCCACATGGTCGAGTGGGCGGCCGGCAACGCCCGCCACCCCCACGGCGACGTGGTGCCGAGCGAACTCCCGGGCCGGGACGCGTACATGCGGCGCCGACCCCGCGGCGTCGTCGGCTCCATCACCCCCTGGAACTTCCCGATTGCCATCCCCTTCTGGCACGTCGCGGTGACGCTCGTCGAGGGGAACACGGTGGTCTGGAAGCCCGCGGAGCAGACGCCCCGGTGTGGCGAGGTCGTCGCGGAACTGTTCGCGGCGGCCGGGATCCCGGACGGCGTCTTCAACCTCGTGCAGGGCGCCGCCGAGACGGGGCGGGCCGTCGTCGAGGACGACCGGGTCGACACCGTCCTCTTCACCGGGTCGGCGGCGGTCGGCCACGACATCGACGCGACGCTCGGGGGCGTCGCCGGCCGGGACTGCAGTCTGGAGATGGGCGGGAAAAACGCCGTCGTCGTGACCGACCGCGCGGACCTCGACGTCGCGCTCAACGCGGCGGTGCTGTCGGCGTTCAAGACCACGGGCCAGCGCTGCGTCTCCGCGGAGCGCCTGATCGTCCACGAGGACGTCTACGACGAGTTCCGCGACCGCTTCGTCGACGCCGCCTCGCGGGTCGCGGTCGGCGACCCCCTCGACGAGGGGACGTTCATGGGGCCGCTGATCGACGAGTCGGCCGTCGAGAAGTTCCACGAGTACAACGCCCTCGCCCGCGAGGAGGGAGCGACGGTCCTCGTCGACCGCGCGACCCTCGACGGCGCGGAGGCGGGGTCGGGAGGGAGCCGTGGGGCGTCCGGCGACGCCGACGCGGTGCCGGCGGGCCACGAGGCCGGCCACTGGGTCGGCCCGTTCGTCTACGAACTCCCCTTCGACCCCGAGAGTCGCGTCCTGAGCGAGGAGGTGTTCGGCCCACACGTCGCCCTGATCCCCTACAGCGGCGGCATCGAGCGCGCGGTCGAGATTCACGACGCCGTCGACTACGGCCTCGCGGGCGCCGTCGTCAGCGAGGACTACCGACAGCTCAACTACTACCGGGATCACGCGACGGCGGGGCTGGCCTACGCGAACCTGCCCTGCATCGGCGCCGAGGTGCAACTCCCCTTCGGCGGCCTCGGCAAGTCGGGGAAGGGGTCGCCGTCCGCCCGCGAGGTGATCGAGGCGGTCACCGAGCGCACGGCGTGGACGGTGAACAACGACCCGGAGGTGTCGCTGGCACAGGGGCTGTCGGCCGACCTCCGGTTCGAGGAGGAGTGATACGGGTTATTGGAAGCCAGTACCGGTGGGTCGCCGGATCGTCTCGGCGGCCCACCGGTAGACAGTTACAATAAGCCGTATGAGGGCAGGGAGTTAAAATAGGACGACCCGGTACACCGGGGTATGGCGAAGTATTCCACGGGCTCCGGCGGGGGCGGTGACGACGGCGACGCCTGCGAACTCTGCGGTCGCGAGACGTCGTCGCTCGAACGCGCGAACGTCGCGGGCGCGAGCCTGCTGGTCTGCTCGGAGTGTGCGCCACACGGCGAATCGAGCGGGGGGCGCGGGTCGGAGTCGGGATCCGGATCGGGATCCGGATCACGGACCGACGCCGACGAACCCAGCCGCCGGAAGCGCGCGGCCCGGAACACCGCCCGCATCTACGACGCCTCCCGGGGCGACACGAAACGCTGGGAGGAGGAGGGCACCGACTACGAGGCCGACCGCCTGCCCTACCTCGTCTCGGGCTACGGCGAGCGCGTCGAGACGGCCCGACAGGACGCCGGCCTCACCGTCGAGGAGCTCGCCGCCGAACTCGACGCCGACGAGGACGACGTCCTCGCCCTCGAACAGGGGCGAGCGACGCGTGCCGGCGTCGGCGGGTCGCTCGTCCGCGCCGTCGAGGAACGCCTCGGGATCGAACTGGTCGACGAGTAGGAGCCGAACGGATTTATGCGCCGGGCGCCCGACCCACGTCCATGCAGACGCGCGCTCCTGCCGACCCCGACGTACGGGAGTTCGAGGCGACGGTTCGCGGCGTCGACGGCCGCGACGTGACCCTCGACCGGACGTACTTCTACGCCGAGAGCGGCGGTCAGCCCGCCGACCGCGGCACGCTCGCCGGCGTCCCCGTCGCCGACGTGCAGGCCGACGGGGACGCCGTGGTCCACACCCTCGCGGCGGACGCCGACCTCGCCCCCGGCGACGAGGTGGTCGGCGTGATCGACGACGACTTCCGCACCTACTGCACCCGCGCCCACACGGCCAGTCACCTGCTGTACGGCGCCGGCCGACGGCTCCTCGACGACCTGGGGTACGGCGGGTTCGGCATCGACGCCGAGAAGGTCCGCGTCGACTTCGCCACCTCGACCGACGTCGACGACGCGGTGCTGGTGGAACTCGAACGGCTCACCAATCGGGCGGTGTGGGACTCCCGTCCCGTCTCGTGGGAACGGGTCCCCGTCGACGAGGCCCGCGCCCGCGAGGACGTGGCGTTCAACACGAAGACCGAGGAGGGCGTGATGGCCGGAGCGGACACGGTTCGCCTCGTCGAAATCGAGGACTGGGACGTCGCGGCCTGTGGCGGCACGCACGTCGGGAACACCCGCGAGATCGGGCCGGTCGAGGTCCTGGAGCGCTCGAATCCCGGCGAGGGGCTCACCCGCGTCGAGTTCGCCGTCGGACCCGCGGCCATCGACCGCCGGGCGACGGTTCGGGGCGCCGCCCTGGACGCCGCCCGCGAACTCGGGACGGGGGTCGCCGACCTGGACGACGCGGTGCGTGCCCTGGTGGCCGAACGCGACGACGCCGAGGCGGCGGCCAGCGAGTACAAGGCCGAGGTACTCGGCGCACGCCTGTCGGCGCTCCCGACGGTCGAGCGAAACGGCGCGGTCTGGCGGGTGGGCACCGTCGCCGGCTTCGGCCCCAACGAGGTGGGCGAGGCGGCGAAAGAGCGGGTCGGCGACGGCGCCGACGTCGTCGCGGTCGTCGGCGACTCCGAGTCGCCGTACGTGGTCGTCGCGACGACGGGCGAGGTGGACGCCGGCGACGCCGTCGGCGAAGTGACCGACCGGTTCGGCGGCGGCGGTGGCGGCGGGCCGACCTTCGCACAGGGCGGCGGCCTCGACGCCGACCCCGAGGACGTCGTCGAGTCGCTGCGAGGCTAGCGACGGCCGAGCAGGAATCCGGCAGCGATCACCGCCAGGGCCGCGAGCGCGGCCGTGAACCCGGGACCGCCGGCGCCCGTTCCGGTGGGCGTCTCGGTGGCCGCGTCGGTCGCCGTCGGCGTCGGGTCGGCGGTCGGCGTCACCCCGTCGCCGGCCGCGATGGCCTCGACCGTCACCGCGTTCGACGTGACGCTCCCGCGCGACGCCCGGAGGGTGTGTTCGCCGGGGTCGTCGATCCGCACCGCGAGCTCCCCCTCCGCGTCCGTGGTGCCGACGCGCTCCCCGTCGAGCGTGACGGTCACGCCCGACGCGGGTTCGCCGTAGGCGTTCGTCACCGTCACGACGGCTCGCGTGCCGGCCACGATGCGGTCGTTGGTCAGACTCGCCGTGAGGTCGGGGGTTCGCGAGACGTCGGCCGTGAAGGTGGCGTTCTCCTCGCCGACCGTCAGGTCGCGCGTGACGGTCCGGTAGCCGTCCTTCGTGACCCGGAGGGTGGTCGGCGTGTTGACGGGCACCTCCAGGGTGACGTTCCCGTCGGCGTCGGTGCGCCCGTCACCGACCCCCTCCATCGTGACCAGCGCGTCGCCGACGGGCCGTCCCGGATCGAAGTGGGGGTCCTCGACGCTCACCGTCACCGACACCGACCCGGGCCGCAGCGCCACCCGGTTCGTGATGTCGCCATCGATGCGGATCGGCTTCCGCCGCACGTAGTATCCCGGTTTGGTGACGGTGATCGTGTAGTCGCCCGCACGCAACACGCCGGTCTCGAAGACGCCGTTCTCGCCGGTCGTCCCGGTCGAGACGTCCAGTCCGCCACGCTCGATCAGGACCGAGGCGTCGGCGATGGGGCCGTCGGGCCCGGCGACGTCGAGGCGGAGCGTGCTCTTCCGGAACACCGTCACCGACACCTCGCGCTCGGACGCCGACTCGACGACGTACGGCGAGTCGCGGAGGTACCGCGGATGGGTCACCGTGATCTCGACCCGGGCACCGTCGGGGACGTCCACGAACGCCTTGCCGTTGCCCGCGGTGGTGGCCGTCGTCGATCCGCCGGACCACGCCACGTCGAGGTCGGCGTCGCCGATCGGGTCGCCGGCCTCGTTGCTGACCGCGACGGTGAGCGTGACCGTCCCGCCGTCGGACTGGGCGCCGACGGGGGCGACGGCCGCTGGAGCGACGAGCGAGAGGATCAGAGCGACACACAGCACTACGGGGGGACGTGTCATGGGAGGGCGTACGGCGTCGTCCAGTAAATAGCTCGTGGCGCTCGTCGGGAGTCTCGGCAGTCGGCGGCGGCGCTCGCGTCACTGCGGGACGCCGCCGGCAGTTGCGAACGCCGCTCAGTCGTCGGCGTGGTCGCCGGGACGACCGCTCCCGTCACAGACGATCCGGTCGATGTCCCCGGCTCCGTCCCCGGCCCCGACCCCCTGTCCCGTGCTCTCGTCGACCGGATGGGTCGTGCCGACGGGACGGGCGGGGTTCCCGACGACCGTGGTGCCGGGATCGACGGGGTCGACGACGGCGGCGGCGCCGCCCACGGTCGCGCCGTCGCCGACCTCGATCGGCCCGAGGACGGTGGCGTTGGCGCCGAGCATCACGTCGTCGCCGACGGTCGGGTGGCGCTTGCCGTCGGTCGGGCGGCGGTTGCCGAGGGTGACGCCGTGGTAGATGAGTACGTCGTCGCCGACCTCGGCGGTGGATCCGACGACCACGCCGATGCCGTGATCGATCACGACCCGCCGGCCGACGTCCGCGGCGGGGTGGATCTCCACGCCGGTCGTCAGCCGGGCGACCTGCGAGAGCAGGCGGGCGATGACGGTGTGACCGCCCGCCCAGCACAGGTGGGCGATCCGGTAGATCCACAGCGCGTGCAGGCCGGGATAGCAGGTCAACAGGACGAGCAGGCTGCCGGCCGCGGGGTCGCGTTCGCGGAACGCCCCCAGGTCCTCGCGGACCCGCCGGCGCGCCGCGGCGAGGAGGTCCAGGCTACGCATGGCTGCCGGACCATCCCCGGTCGCCCGTGGCGACAGGCGGACGCGTTTGGGCCGGGGTGCGGGCGGACGGGTCCGTCGGCCGGGAGGAGCGGCAGGGACGGCACCTCGCGAGCGACGGCGGGCGCTCGAAGGCGATCCGGTGTCCGGAGTGACCGACGGTCGTCGGCATGGCTCCGCGTATTCGGCACGGTCGGAAAAGGGTTCTGACGAACCTCATCGGCGCCGGCCCCCGGTCCGACGCTCGCGACCGAAGGCCCCATTATCCGCGCCCGCCTACGCCGCGGCGTGAACACCCGCATCGACGACCACGACGCCGTCGTGTACGACCTCGACGGGACGCTGGTCACGCTGGCGGTGGACTGGCGAGCCGCCGCCGAGGAGGCGACGGCGGCCTTCGCCGACGCGGGCGTCGACGCCGACGCCGACCTCTGGTCGCTGCTGGAGCGGGCGCCCGAGTACGGCCTCGCCGACGAACTGGAGTCGATCCTCGCCGCCCACGAGCGTCGGGGCGCCGAGCGATCGATCCGCCTCCCGCGTGCCGACGCCCTCCCTCACGACCGGCCGGTCGGCGTCTGCTCGCTCAACGCCGAGTCGGCCTGTCGGCTGGCGCTGGAGCGACACGGCCTGCGCTCCCACGTCGGCGCCGTGGTCGGCCGGGACTCGGTGGCGACGCACAAACCCGACCCCGAGCCGTTGCTGACGACCATCGAGCGCATCGGTGCCGACCCCGGATCGACGGTGTTCGTCGGCGACTCGGAGCGCGACGCCGTGACCGCCGAGCGGGCGGGCGTGGCGTTCGAGTGGGTCGACGGGTGACACCCGTCCCGCGTCAACACTCGCGTTGCAGGAACTCGACGGACGGGTCGCGGGTGACGAGGACGATCAACCGCTGGTGGTGACAGCCGGCCGGCGTCCACGTCGTCGAGGCGGGACCCACGGGCGCTGATCGGCCCGGGATAGTCACCGCGACCTCCACCCCGTAGGTGCCGGTCCGGACGGCGTTCGTCTCCACGGCGCGGTAGTGGTCCGTCGGGAACAGCCGGGTGTCGTTCTCGTAGACGACGGTCCGCCCGGCGAGGGGGCCACCGTCCGAGCGGACGACCGTCCGGACCCGAACCTCCTCGTCGAGTTCGTTCGCCCACTCGATCGAGCCGTACCCGGACTCGGTCGCCGCGTCGCCGGCGTACGTCACGCCGCCGCCGACGAGCGCGCCGCCGACCGCCGCGAGAAGCGTCCGTCGTGTCGGCATGCGTCACGACGGGAGGCGCCCCGACCGATAAGCGTGTCCGTGTCACGTCGTGTCCCCGGCGCCGCGGACCCACGCACTTTTTATCACCCCGGCGTGTAGAGGCCGTTACCAGCGACCCGCGGGCAAGTGTGGCAGCGGCCACACGGCGGGGACCAGCGACCGACGTGCTGCAAGACGCCGGGGCCGGTGGCCCCCGAGGACGGGATTTGCATGAGCAACTTGCCACGACTGTGGCGTTTCAATGCTAACAATGGAAATCGAAATCGCAACGATCGGCGGCTACGAGGAAGTCGGGCGGCAGATGACTGCCGTCCGCGCCGGTGACGACGTCGTCGTCTTCGACATGGGTCTGAACCTGTCGCAGGTGCTGATCCACGACAACGTCGAAACCGAACAGATGCACAGTCTCGACCTGATCGACATGGGCGCCATCCCCGACGACCGGGTGATGAGCGACCTCGAAGGGGACGTCCAGGCGATCGTCCCCACGCACGGTCACCTGGACCACATCGGTGCCATCTCGAAACTCGCCCACCGCTACGACGCGCCAGTCGTCGCGACGCCGTTCACCATCGAACTGGTGAAACAGCAGGTCCAGGGCGAGGACAAGTTCAACGTCGGCAACGACCTGGTGAAGATGGACGCGGGCGAGACGATGTCCATCGGCGACTCCGGGAAGGTCGACCTCGAGTTCGTCAACGTCACCCACTCCATCATCGACGCGATCAACCCGGTCCTCCACACGCCGGAGGGGGCCGTCGTCTACGGCCTCGACAAGCGGATGGACCACACGCCGGTCATCGGCGACCCCATCGACATGGACCGCTTCCGCGAGATCGGCCGCGAGGGCGAGGGCGTCCTCTGTTACATCGAGGACTGCACCAACGCGGGTCGGAAGGGCCGCACGCCCAGCGAGTCCGTCGCGCGCAAGCACCTCCGTGACGTGATGTACTCCATCGAGGACTACGACGGGGGCATCGTCGCCACCACGTTCAGTTCCCACATCGCCCGCGTCACCAGCCTCGTCGAGTTCGCGAAGGACATCGGCCGCCAGCCCGTCCTGCTGGGTCGGTCGATGGAGAAGTACTCCGGGACTGCCGAGCGTCTGAACTTCGTCGACTTCCCCGACGACCTGGGGATGTACGGCCACCGCAAGTCCGTCGACCGGACGTTCAAGCGGATCATGAAGGAGGGCAAGGAGAACTACCTGCCCATCGTCACGGGCCATCAGGGCGAACCGCGCGCGATGCTGACGCGGATGGGTCGCGGCGAGACGCCGTACGAACTGGAGAACGGCGACAAGGTGCTGTTCTCGGCGCGCGTCATCCCGGAGCCGACCAACGAGGGCCAGCGCTACCAGTCCGAGCGCCTGCTCCGCATGCAGGGCGCGCGCATCTACGACGAGATTCACGTCTCCGGCCACCTCCGCGAGGAGGGCCACTACGAGATGCTGGACGCCCTGCAGCCCCAGCACGTCATCCCCGCCCACCAGGACCTCGAAGGGTTCGCGCCCTACGTCGACCTGTGTGAGAGCCAGGGCTACGCGCTGGGCCGCGACCTGCACGTCACGCGCAACGGGAACATGATCCAGCTGGTGGAATGACGACCGATTCGGCGGAGGAGCGGGTGCTCGCGGCGGTTCGCGAGCGCCGCGAGCGGGTCAACGCGGCCCTCGACGAGGACCTCCCACTCGAGGAGCCGGAACGGCTCTGGGAGGCCTCGCGATACCTGCTGAAGGCGGGGGGCAAGCGCCTCCGGCCGACGGTGTCGCTGCTCGCGGCCGAGGCCATCGCGGACGTCCCCCCACTCTCCGTCGACTACCGACAGTTCCCCGCCCTCGACGGCGGGGACGTGGACGTGATGGCGGGCGCACTGAGCCTCGAGATCATCCAGTCGTTCACCCTCATCCACGACGACATCATGGACGACGACGCGCTCAGGCGCGGCGTTCCCGCCGTCCACAAGGCCTACGACGTTGACACCGCCATCCTGGCGGGGGACACCCTCTACTCGACGGCCTTCGAGATCATGGCGGAGACCGGTGCGGCGCCGGAGAACGGGCTGGAGGCGATGCGGATGCTCGCGAACACGTGTACGCGCATCTGCGAGGGCCAGGCCCTCGACGTCGAGTTCGAGCGCCGAACCGAGGTGCTCCCCGAGGAGTACCTCGAGATGGTCGAGTCCAAGACGGCGGTGCTGTACGGCGACGCGGCGGCGACGCCCGCGGTCCTCCTCGACGCCGACGACGAGGTGGTCGACGCCCTCTACGACTACGGGATCCACTCCGGGTCGGCGTTCCAGATCCAGGACGACGTACTCGATCTGACGGTGCCCTCGGAGCAGTTGGGCAAGCAGCGCGGCTCCGACCTCGTCGAGAACAAGGAGACGCTCATCACCCTCCACGCCCGCCAGCAAGGCGTCGACGTGGACGGCCTGGTCGACGCGGAGGACGCCGAGTCGCTCACCGACGAGGCCGTCGAGGACGCGGTCGCGACGCTCTCGGAGGCCGGAAGCATTCAGTACGCCCGCGAGAAGGCCCGGTCGCTCGTCGACCGGAGCAAGGCGGACCTCGACGTCCTCCCCGACAACGAGGCGCGGGGGCTGCTGGCCGACCTCTCCGAGTACCTGATCTCGCGGGGGTACTGAGCCCCCGTTTCGCGTTCTAGCCGACGATCACGTAGGCGACGGCGTAGGCCAGCCAGGCGACCGTAATCGCCGAGAGGCCGGTCAGACAGGCCGCCAGCCAGTCCGGCGGTTCGACGGTCGGGCCGTCGGGAGTGCCGACCACCCGGACCCGCGGGAGCGCGCCGACGAGGCCGACGCCGAGGACGGAGAACACGAACGGGTAGGAGAGGTCGAGCGTCGGCGCGGGAACGAGGAGGACGCTCGCGGCGTAGCCGGCGCCGAGGGTCGCCCTCGGAGCGACGGCGGTTCGGGCGCGGAGCCCCGTGGCGGCGCCGACGACGAGGACGGCGGCCCATATCGTCGCGAGTTCGGCGCCGAACGCCGCGAGCAGGTGGAGCGTCGGGTCGGCCGCGAGGGCGACCCGCTCGGCCACGAGCGTCGCGTCGAGCGGATAGCCCATCGCCGGCGGGTCGCCGGTGAAGAGGTCGCCGAAGGGGTGAGAGACGAGGCCGACCAGCCCGACAGCGAACACCTTCGGCGCCGGGAGGCCGACGGCGTCGGCGACGCCCCCGAGGAGGGCCGCACCGACGACGAAGGGGACCGTGACGACGACGCCGAGCGGGCCGCTCGCCGTCCAGGCGACGGCGACGAGGAGGGCTCCGAGGGCGGCCGCGGCGAACCGGCCGCCGCGGGTGGTACCCACGAGCGCCGCGAGCAGTGCCACTGCCGGAGCGAGGACGAGCGAGTGGGTCACCGCGCGGTGGACGAGGTTGCCCGTCGACCAGAACGCCGTCGCGAGGGTCAGGGCGTCGCCGCCGGCGGCGGCCGCGACGCCCACGAGGGCGTACGCGATGTCGACGTCGGGGAGCGCGGCGAAGCCTCCGGCCAAGAGGCCGACGGTGAGGGCTCGCTCCGCGGTCCAGCCGCGCCACACGGCGACGCCGCCGACGACGGCGAACGCGAAAGCGGCGTGACCCACGAACATGCACCGAATTCTCGGGCAACGAGTATAAACTGCGCGGGCGTCGTGCGAACAGGTGACAGGGGGCGTCAGGCGGCTTCGTCCCCGACCTTGGCCCACCGCGCCTCGATGTCGGCGTTTCCGCGGACGACGATGTCGTCGTCGACCGCGAAGCGGGTCTTCCGGAGTTCGATGGATCGGACCTCCCCCTCCATGTCGCCCACGCGGACGGTGTCGCCGGTCTCGAAGTCGGGGTCGCGGAGGAGGTACACGCCGGCGACGGCGTCGGCGATCATGTCGCTCGTGGCGTAGGAGACGCCCAGAGCGAGGAAGCCGGCGGCCGTGCCGAGCGACGCCGCGATGTCGTCGAGTCCGACGACCGAGAGCGTCGAGAGGCCGACCCCGAACCAGAGGAAGACGGCGACGATGGTGGTGAGAAACTGGCGGTAGACGGGCGACTGCCCGCGCATCGTCCGCGCGAGGACGGCCTTCAGGACCGCGAGGACGAGTTTGACGAGGATCGCCGCCAGCACCAGGAAGACGATACCCGTGACGACCGTCGGGAGCGCCTCGACGAGGCGGTGGAGGAACTCGACGAGCGCGCCCCGGAGGAGGTTCGACTGGAGTGCGACGCCGGCCATACCCGATGGCCGGTCGCCGGGAACGTAAAACTGCGGCGCCGGGGCGCCCTACGCCGCCGTCCCGACGGGGTCGACGACCTCGTAGTCGTCGCTCCCGTCGTCGACGCCGATGATGGCCCACTCGTAGTCCGGATCGAGCGACGCGAGTCGATCACGGAGGTCCCCTGTGGCCTCCATCCACGTGACGAAACACCGGAGTCGATACTCCGTCCGTCCCCCGTCCGCGCGCAGTCGCCGCGGGGAGGACGCGTCGTCGGCGTCGAGTGCGGTCACGTGGACGGTGCGCCACTTCCGTTCGGCCCGGAGGTCGACCCCGTCGCCGTCGACGGAGTAGCCGAGGCGACGGAAGATCCTCCGCGCCTCTTCGACAGGTGGCATGGTAACAGGGGCCATGTACGCCCCCCTACGACCGGTCGGATGATAAGTGTTACCACGGCAAGGAGTCACTCGTGGGCGGCGTCCCAGCGGTCCGGTTTCCGGTAGTTGCCGCAGGCGTTGCACTCGATGCGTCCCATCGCGTCCATGGCGTTGTCGAAGCTGTCGCAGTTGCCACAGAGGTAGCCCCACCGGCGGTCGCGGTCCGGGGAGCAGTAGGCGACGAAGAAGGGGCCGTCGGCGCCGCGCTCGGCGTCCTCCCGGTCGACGTAGACGGTCCGGTCGTCGGGGGTCGAACGGGCGTTCACGTCAGGTCCGGAAGGACTCGCCACAGCCACACTCGGAGACGACGTTCGGGTTCTCGACGTGGAACCCCTCCGCCTGCAGGCCGGACTCGTAGTCCAGCACGGAGCCGCCGATGTAGTCGGCGCTCGCCGGGTCGACGAACACGCGGAGGTCGTGTTTCTCGACCACCAGGTCGTCCTCCTCCGGTTCGTCGTCGAATCGCATGCCGTAGGAGAGCCCCGCACAGCCCCCCTGCTGGACGAACAGGCGCAGGCCACCCACGTCGCGGTCCATCCCCTCACGGTCCATCAGGTCGAGGGCCTCCGAGGCGGCGTCGGCCGTGACCTCCACCACCGCGTCGCTCGTCCCGTCGATGCTCTCGGTACTCATGGGCGTGGATACACCGCGAAGCCTGTTAACCCTGACGGGGTGACGTAATCAGTCCTCGTTACGCCGGGCGAGGGCGGGGAGCGCGGCGTCCGCCCGGACTACCCGGACCGCGCGGCGACAGCCCGCGCCGAGGACGTAGCCGGCGACGCCGAGGGTGCCGGCACCGACGGCCGCGACGGCGAACGCGAAGGCGAGGGCCTCGGGCAGGGAGACGACGTGCTGGCCGTAGCGCGTCGAGACGACGGTGCCGTAGCGGGTCAGGCCGAGACCGAACAGGGGGCCGGCGACCAGCAGCGTCGTCGGGAGGAAGCCGGCGTTCAGCGCCGCGCTGGCCGCGGCGAGGGCGAGGAGGAGGGCGCCACCGACGAAGACGACGGCCTGCGGGTCGGTGCCGTCCCACGTCCCGGCGAGCCACCCCTCGAGGGGCGGGTAGCCCGTCGTCGCGGCGACGCCCCACGCGGTCACGGCCCCGAGCAGGGCGCCGAGGCCGACGAGCGCTACGGAGACGGCGGCCCGGCGGCCGAGCAGGAAGGTCAGGAGCGGCCCGCGGACGACCCGGGACACCGGGCCACGGAGGACGCTCTCGGCCCGACGCCGGAGCCGACGGCCCCCGCCGACGAGACGCGAGAGCAGCCACGACGTCCCGGCGGCCAGTCGGCCGAGCAGCCACGCCGCTCCCGAGAGCAGGAGCGCGAGTGACGATTTCGTTCGGTTCAGGGCGGTCGGAACGGAAGTGGAGGGACGCATCGCGTTCCGAACGTCACGGGCCTCGACTGTCAAATTTGCGGACTATTCGAACCGGCGGCGGACGCTCTCGGCGTGGCCGTCCAGGCCCTCCGCCTCGGCGAGGGTCGTGATGGTCCCCGAGAGGCCCTCGAGCGCGTCCCGGTCGAGGCGCTGGACGGTCGTCGAGCGGAGGAACGTCTCGACCGAGAGCCCGCCGAAGCGCCGGGCGCCACCCCCCGTCGGCAGGACGTGGTTGGTGCCGGAGGCGTAGTCGCCGGCGGCGACCGGAGTGTAGGGACCGAGGAAGACGCTGCCGGCGCTGTCGATCCGATCCAGCAGCGCCTCGTCGTCGTCGGCCTGGATCGACAGGTGTTCGGCGGCGTACTCCTCGGCGAAGAGGACGGCCTCGGACATCGAGCGCGCGAGGAAGACGCCGCTGGCGTCGTTGTCGAGTGCCGCCTCGACCGTCTCGCGGCGAGCGACGTCCGGAAGCCGACGCTCCACCTCGTCGACCACCGCCTCGGCGAGGTCCGGATCGGCAGTCACCGCGACGACCGAGGCGTGGTCGTCGTGTTCGGCCTGTGCCAGCAGGTCCGCGGCCACGAAGGTCGGATCGGCGGTCCCGTCGGCGAGGACGAGCACCTCGCTCGGCCCCGCGAGGAAGTCGATGTCGACGTCGCCCCGGACCTCGGCTTTCGCCGCCGTGACCCAGCGGTTTCCGGGGCCGACCACCTTCCCGACCGGCGTGACCGTCTCGGTGCCGTAGGCCATGGCGGCGACGGCCTGGGCGCCGCCGACGCTGTAGACGGCGTCGGCGCCCGCCTCGTGGACGGCCGCGAGGGTGGCCGGGTTCAGTTCCTCGGCCGGCGGCGTCGTCACGACGACGTGGTCGACGCCGGCGACCGTCGCGGGGACGATGCCCATGAGCGCGCTCGACGGGTAGGCGGCCGTGCCGCCGGGGACGTAGACGCCGACCCGGTCGAGCGGCCGGAACCGGCGGCCGAGTTCGCGCCCGTCGAAGTCCTCGCGCCAGTCGGCCGGCAGCTGCCGCTCGTGGAACTCGCGAACGTTCTCGGCGGCGGCGCGGATGGCCGACAGCAGGTCGTCGTCGACGCTCTCGTGGGCGCGCTCGGCGGCGTCGGTCACGTCGAGGTTGCCGACCTCGACGCCGTCGAACTCCCGGCAGAACTCCCGGATCGCCACGTCGCCCTCGTCGCGGACGCGGTCCACGATGTCGCGGACGTCCTCGCGAACGGCTTCGATCCCCGCGTCGCGCTCGAACAGCGCCGCCCGTTCGGCGGGGCCGAGCCCCTCGATTTCGCGTACCTCCATGGACGCACGTTGCGCGGGCGAGCGAAAAGGGATTCCGATATGGGCGGGTGGAACCAGTCCGAAGCGCGTCGTCACTCCGGCCGGTTGTGGGAGTGACCGACGACGAAGGCGACGGCGTTCAGGCCGAGTAGCCCGGCGAACGAGAGACGATTGCCGGCCACCATCCCCGTCGCCAGCAGCGGGAGGTACGTCAGCGGGAGCAGGGTCGCCAGCCAGAAGGCGACGAACTGGACCGGGAGCGCGGCGTACGCGACGGCCGTGCGGAGGGCGTTCCCGAGGGTGGGCAGCGGTTCGGTGCCGGTGGCGTCGAGGGGGGTGCGTTCGGACAGGGACATGGTGACTGGCTCCACCCGATGCATGGATCCCCACCCCCATATAGGGGGCAAATCGTTGGGCTGTCTTCGTCTCGTTTCGCTCGGTTAACGCCGGCCGCCGAGCGATTCGTGTCGTTTTATCGCGTCGTCAGGGATTTTTAGAGAGTTTATCGAGTCCGTAGATCCCGTGACACCGGAACTCGGGTCCGTGACCGCTTCACGGCCGCCGAGACGCCGGCCCGTAACCGAAACCGACCACATCCGCCCGCGATCGTGACATATATCAGTTTCTCGATAACTGTTTAGGTGTCGAGAGGGAAGCCGGAGGCGAGAGATGTCGCTGGCCAGTTGGCACGAGTCGCGGTTCGACGTCGCCTGGAGGGAGGTGACGGGCGCCGTCGGCGACACCGTCACCGTCCTTCCCATCGTGGTGGCCGTGGCGGCGCTCACCGACCTCGGCCTCGGTCGGCTGCTGCTCGGGTTCGGGCTCTTTCAGGTGGTCTGGGGGCTGTACTACGGCCACCCGATGTCCGTCGAGCCGATGAAGGCGCTGGCGGCGCTGGTCATCGCCGGCGGCCTCTCGGGCGGCGAGTACGTCGCCGCGGGCCTGCTCGCCGGCGGCGTCCTGCTCCTGATCGGCACGACCGGGACGCTGGGTCGGCTGGCCCCCTACGTCGGCGAACCCGTGGTTCGGGGGATTCAGGTCGGCGTCGCGTTGATCCTGCTCCGGACCGGCGTGACGACGGGACTCGGCGACCCCCGACTCGCCGCGCTCTCCGTCGTCGTCGCGCTCGGTGCCGTCGTCCTCGGCTACCGCGACGCCGCCGCGCTGGTCGTCCTCGGCGTGGGCGCGGCCGTCGCCGTGACCGCCGGCGGATCGATCACCCCGCGACTCCCCTCGCTCGCACTCCTCGATATCGGGGCGCTCGCGTTCTCGCGGGACGCCGTCGGTGCGACGCTCGGCCAACTCGCCATGACCGTCGGCAACGCCGCCGTCGCCACCTCGCTGCTGGTCGAGGAGTACTTCGACGCCGAGGCGTCGCCCGACGAGCTCTCGACGAGCATGGGTCTCATGAACCTGCTCGCGCTCCCCTTCGGCGCGATGCCCATGTGTCACGGGAGCGGCGGGGTCGCCGGGAAGTACGCCTTCGGCGCCCGCACCGCCACCTCGAACCTCGTTCTCGGCGGCGTCTACCTCCTGCTCGCCGTCGTCGCCGTCGACGCCGTGGCCGCCTTCCCCATGGCCGTCCTCGGGGTGGTGCTCGTCCTTGTCGCGCTGGAACTCGGCCGTGCCGGAATCGACACGGAGGACCCACTCCTGGCGGGTGGCATCGGCGTCGTCGCGCTGCTGACGAACGTCGGCGTCGCCTTCGGCGTCGGCCTCGTCGGCTACCACGCGCTCGCGCGCTGGCGCGCCTAGAAGCCCGCCGCCGCCCCGTCCTTCCGGGGTTCGGTCGCCCCCGAAATGACGCCGTCGGCCAGCCGGGTGATCTGTCCGCCGCCGAACTCCGAGGCCGACTTCACGACCACGTCGTGACCCCGGCGTGAGAGCTTCGGCAGCAGGCCCTCGGGGAACCGGTCCTCGACGGCGAGGGAGCCGTCGGCCAGGTAGCGCCAGCGCGGCGCGTCCAGCGCCGCCTGCAGGGGCATGCCGTAATCGAGGACGTTCGCGAGCACCTGCAGGTGCCCCTGGGGTTGCATGTAGCCGCCCATGACGCCGAAGGCCGCCCAGTCGTCGCGGTCGAAGCGGACGAGCCCCGGAATCAGGGTGTGGAACGGCCGCTTTCCGGGTTCGATCCGGTTCGGGTGGGCGGGGTCGAGCGAGAACGAACTCCCGCGGTTCTGGAGCGTGATCCCCGTCCCCGGCACGACGACGCCGCTCCCGAAGTGACCGAAGACGGAGTTGATGAAGGAGACGACGTTGCCCGCCCCGTCGGCGACGGTCAGGAGGACGGTGTCGCCGTCGCCGGGGGCGGCCGGCCCGCCGACGGAGACCGAGCGGGCGCGTTCGCCGACCGTCGCCGCGCGCTCGGCGGCGTGGGCCTTCGACCCCAAGTCGGGGACGTCCTCGTACTCGGGGTCGGTGATGTAGTGGTGGCCGTCGTGGAAGGCCCGCTTCAGCGCCTCGACGAAGTAGTGGACGCGCTCGGCGGCGTCGTAGTCGTAGGCGCCGGCGTCGAGTTCCTCCGCGACGTTCAGCGCCTCCAGGGCGACCAGCCCCTGGTTGTTCGGCGGGAGTTCGTACACCTCGGCGCCGCGGTACGTCGTCGAGACGGGGTCGACGTACTCGGGGTCGAACTCCGCGAGGTCGGCGGCCGTCAGCAGGCCGCCGCGTTCCCGCACCGCCGCCCCGATGCGGTCGGCGATGGCGCCCTCGTAGAAGGCGTCGGCGCCCTCCGTCGCCACCGTCGAGAGCGTCGAACCCAGGTCCGGGAGGGTCATCACCTCGCCGGTTTCCGGCGACCGGCCGTCGATCAGGTACTCCTCGCGGGCGTCCGCCTCGGTGAACAGCGCCTCGGCCGCCGTCCACATGTCGGCGATCACCTCGCTGACCGGGAATCCCTCGGTCGCGTAGTCGATGGCCGGCTGCAGGGCGGCCGCGAGCGAGCGGGTCCCGTGGTCCGCGAGCAGCGTCTCCCACCCGCGCACGGTCCCGGGGACCGTGACGGCGAGTGGGCCGGCGTTCGGCATCGACGCCTCGTCGGGGTCGCCGCCCGAGCGCTCCGCGACCCGTTCGCGGACGGCGTCGACCGTCGCGTCGGCAGGGGCGCCGCCACACGCCCGGAACGCACCCACGTCGCCGTCGGCGGTGCGGTAGAGCGCGAACGCATCGCCGCCGATGCCCGTGCTCATCGGCTCGACGACGTTCAGCGCCGCCGCCGTCGTCACCGCGGCGTCGAAGGCGTTGCCGCCGTCGCGGAGGGCCGCCACGCCGGCCTGCGCGGCGAGCGGCTGGCTCGTCGCCACCATCCCCCCCTGTGCGTAGGCTGTCGACCGGCGCGAGTCGAACCGGTCGAGGTCCGGCCTCGAATCCATGCGCCGACCGACACCCCGTGCGCACAAAGTCGTTTGGTGTCCACGGGCCGCTGGTCGTGAACGGGTCATCCACGCCGAGACGCCACGGGGGCGTTGGCAACGGCTACATACCCGTTGCGAGCGGTGGGTACGCCCCACGAACGCTACGGACGCCTATTATAAACCCCCTTGAGAGGATGCCGGCAAGAATCGGGCGACGATGTACGGATCATCGCGTTCGCGCGGCGTGTCGCGGCGGGCCGCGCTCGGACTCGCGGGGAGTTGTGTCGTTGGGATGGCCGGCTGTCTCGGCAGCGCTGGAAGTGGCGGCGACGGTCCGGCCGACACCGTCGTCCAGTACAACGCGGTCAATGGCTGGGCGAACTATCAGACGATTCGGAACACGTTCACCGAGCAGACGGGGATCGACTTCCCCGAGGACACGAAAAACAGCGGGCAGACGCTCAACGCCCTCACAAACGAGCAGGACAACCCACAGGCCGACGCCGCCTACATGGGGATCACGGACGCCATCAAGGCGGACAGCCGGGGACTGTGTGCTCCCTACGAGGTCACGGGCTTCGACGAGATTCCGGATCAGCTGAAACACCCGGACGGTAACTGGTTCTCGAACCACTACGCCACGGTCGGCTGGGCGGTCAACACCGGCGCCGTCGACGAGCCACCGGAGACGTGGGAGGACCTCCTCGACGAGCGATTCGAGAACGGCATCGGCCTGTACAATCCGGACTCGGCGTTCAACGGCTTCATCAACTTCGTCAACGCGAACCTCGCCATGGGCGGGTCGCTCGACGACTTCGATCCCGGCATCCAGTTCTTCAGCGATCTCCAGAGCCGTGGCAACATCGCGACGATGCCGAAACAGGGCGTCGTGACGAGTTTCTTCAAGGGTGAAATTCCGGTCCTGCTGGCCTACGACTTCAACGCCTACATGGCGAAATACCAAAGCGACCTCTCCCCCGACGAGGTGAAGGTCGTCGTGCCGTCGGACCTCTCGGTACAGGTCCCCTACACGCTGAATCTGGTGGCCGACGCCCCGCGCCCCGAGGCCGGCAAGCGGTGTCTCGACTTCCAGTTGAGCGACCAAGGGCAGAAGATATTCGCGCGGGCGTTCGTCAATCCCATCCGGCCGAGCGTCGAACTGCCGAGCGAGGTGCAAGAGCGGAAGCTCCCCCAGAGCGCCTACGAGGCGTCCGAGCCCATCGACTACACGAAACTGGAGTCGAACCAGCAGCGGGCGCGGTCCCGGTTCGTCGGCGAGATACTGTAATGTCGGATCACGCCGACGACCACCCGGCGTTCGCGTGGCGACGCCCCGACGTGTCGTGGCGCCGGCGGCTCGACGATCTGCTCCCCTGGCTGCTCAGCGGCCCGCTCGTGGCGCTGTACGCCCTCTTTCTCGGCCTGCCGCTGCTCAGATTGGTCCGGCTGAGCCTCGACGACGAGGCGTGGATCGGCGCGAACTACGCCGCCGTGTTCCTCGACCCCACCTACCGGACGGCGCTCGTCACCAGCCTCGCCATCGCGGCTCTCGTCACCGCCGTCGCCGTCGTCCTCGGTCTGTTCATGGCGTATTTCATCGCCCGGCGGGACCTGCCGGGCGAGCGGGTCATCGTGGCCGTCATCTCGTTTCCCATCAGCCTCCCCGGCATCCTCGTCGCGTGGGCGGTCATCGTTCTCGTTGGCCGGACGGGCGTGCTGACGCGGGCGGCCGCGGCCGTGACAGGCGGCGACCCGTCGGGGTACAGCGTCGCGTTCGGCCTCGTCGGACTTCTCATCGGCTACGTCTACTTCACGCTCCCCCGGACGACGATGTCGCTCGTCGGCGCTATCGAGAAGGTGGACCCGACCGTCGAGGAGGCGGCGCGGTCACTCGGCGCGTCGCCCCGACAGACGTTCCGCCACGTCACCCTTCCGGCCATCCTTCCGGGCATCGCCTCCGCCGTCGTCCTGGCGTTCAGCGTCTCGATGGCCGCCTTCGGGACGGCGCTCCTCCTCGCCAGCGGCACCGTCGACATCCTCCCGCTGAAGATATACAGCGTCATCCTCGGGACGTACGACTACGGCGCCGGATCCGCGATGGCCATCGTCCTCACGGCCATCACGGTGGGGGTCATCTACGGCTACGCGCGGCTGTTCGGAGGGGCGGTGTATGAGTGAGCGATCCCGTCGCGGGCAGTCGGTCGACGTGGGGTTGGCGGCGTTTTACGTCGTCTGTATCGCCGTCCTCGCGTTCATCCTGTTGCCCCTCCTGACCATCCTGTTTCACTCGGTCGGCGGGTCGCTCTCCGGGCGATCACTCGGGTCGCTGACGCTCGCTCACTACGCCGGCGCCCTGGCCACCAACCTCGACCCGCTGCTGTTGAGCCTGCAGGTCGCACTCCTCACCACCGTCGTCGCGACCCTCGTCGGCGTACCAGCGGGGTACACGCTGGTCCGCTACGACTTCGCGTTCGTCGACCTGCTGCGGGAACTAACCGTCCTCCCGATGGCGATTCCGGGGATCGTCGTCGGCATCGGCATCGTCCGGGTGTGGGGAGTGCCCCGGTTCGGGGTCGACCTCGCCGGATCGACGGCGCTGATCGCGTGTGCGCACGTCCTGTTTACCGTCCCCTTCATCGTCCAAACGACCATGTCGACGCTCGAATCCATCGACTACCGACGGCTAGAAGAGAGCGCCCGCGCCCTCGGAGCGGGCTGGGTCGAGACGTTCCTGTACGTCGTCGTTCCGAACATCTATCGCGGCGTCGTGGCAGGCGCGATAATGGTGTTCGCGCTGTCGATGGGCGAGTTCAACATCACGTTCTTCATCTACGCGACGGGGAACGCGACGCTCCCCATCGCCCTGTTCGGCGGGTTCAGAACCGCGAGCGTGGGACAGGCGAGCGCGCTCGCCTCGCTGTTCGTGGGCATCGTCGTCCTGTCGCTCGTCGTGTTCCAGATGGTGTCCGACCAGCGGATCCACGAGACGGGAGGGAACGCGTGACCCGCGTCACCGTCGAGAGCGTCACGAAGGCGTTCGGGTCGGACGTCGCCGTCGACGACGTGTCGCTGACGGTTCGCGACGGGGAGATACTCGGGCTCGTCGGCCCGTCGGGCTGTGGGAAGACGACGACGCTTCGGACCATCGCGGGGTTCGAGGCGCCGACGCAGGGACGGGTATGCTTCGGCGACACGGACGTCACGGCCGTCCCGCCGGACGAGCGCAACGTCGGTCTGCTGTTCCAGTCGAACGCGCTGTTCGACAACATGAGCGTCGTCGAGAACGTCGCGTTCGGCCTCCGGATGCAGGGCGTCCCGGAACCCGACAGGCACGAGCGCGCCCGGACGCTGCTCGACATGCTCGACATCGCCGACCTAGCCGACAGGGATCCCCGCCGGCTCTCGGGCGGCCAGCAACAGCGGGTGGAACTCGCTCGGGCGCTCGCTCCCGAGCCCCGAGTCCTCCTGCTTGACGAGCCAATGACTGGTCTGGACGCGAAGCTCAAGCGCCAGCTCCGACCCGAACTCGGCGCGCTCCTCGATGATCTCGGCGTCACGACGCTGTACGTCACTCATGACCAGCGGGAGGCGATGGCTACGTGTGACCGCATCGCCGTGATGAACGACGGCCGGATCGAGCAGGTGGGTGCACCCGAGACGATCTACGAGCGGCCGGCCAACGAGTTCGTCGCCAGTTTCATCGGGACGACGAACCTGCTCGACGCCGCGGCCGAGGGTGAGGCCCTCGACCTCGGCTTCGCCACGCTGGACCGCCTGCCCGAGGGGACGACCGACCCGACCGTGGTGGCGCGGCCCGAGGCGTTCACGGTCGGCACGGGCGACATCGAGGCGACGGTGTCGGACGTGTTCTACTTCGGCGAGCGCCGGGAGGCCATCGTCGAAACAGACGACGGGACGACCCTGACGGTCCGCCCGGACGACACGAGCCTGGCCGCCGACGAGCGCGTCCACCTCGCCGTCGATACCGACCGCCTCCACGTCATCGACTCGTGACGGGCGCACGACGCCGGCTGACGGTCCGGGCGGGTGGGACCCCGCGGACGCTCGCCACGCTCCGGCGGCCGCGGGCGTCGCCCCCAGTCACGATCGGCGTCATTGCCGACCCGCACGTGGCGACGCGGGCGACCGGCACCTGGAAGGCGTACCACCGCACCACGGCGTTCCTTCGGCGGGCCGTGCGGACGCTGAACGAGGCTGACGTCGACGCCGTCCTCGTCGCCGGCGACCTCACGAAGGACGGCGAGCGGCGGAACTTCGAGGCGTTCGACGCCGCCGTCGCCGGCCTCGACGCCCCGACAGTGGTCATCCCCGGCAACCACGACGTCCCGAAGGCAGACGACGGCGGCGACAGCCTGCCGATTCGAGCGTTCGAGCGACGGTACGCGCCCGGCGGCTACCCGCTCGTCGCCCGCATCGGCCCGGTCACGCTCGTCTGCCTGAACAGCGCGGCGCTCCCGGACGGATCGCTCCGGGAGACGACCGGCGGCGCGGTGTCGCGGGCACAGCGCGCCCGTCTCCCGGCCGTCCTCGACTCGGCGGAGACGCCCGTCGTCGCCCTCCATCACACCCTCGGGCCGCTGGACGCCCACGACGGCCACGATCGGTGGTCGACGTTCCCGGTCCGCGGATGGGCGTCGCTCCGCCGGACGCTCGCGATCCACGACGTCCCGCTGGCGCTGACTGCCCACCACCACGTCCCCGCGGCGACGACACGGACGGGCGTCAGGGAGGTCGTCGCGCCGCCCGCGTGTTCGGTGCCACACGCCGTCACAACGGTCGCCATCGGACCGCGGGGGACGTGGATCCGCACCCACCCGCTGGCGACGGGCGCGGAGGTGGCCGAGAGCTATCGGACGGCGATGATCGACGGCGGCCTCGGGGCACGAATCGTGCGCCTCGCCACCGACGCCGTGCGTCGATTCCCGCTCGTCGAGGACTGACGGGACGGGACGGGACTACAGAAGGGTCGTCGCGGTGCCCCGCCGCTCGGGATGGATCGTCTTCAGTCGATGTGGCCCTCGCGGCGCAGCTGCTCGGCGTCCTGCCCCGAGTAGCGCCACTCGATGTTCGCCTTCTCGTCCTGCCAGTCCCACGGTTCGACGAGGACCACGTCGCCCTCGTTGATCCAGGTGCGGTACTTCATGCGGCCGGGGATGCGGCCCATGCGGTTCTCGCCGTCCTCACAGCGGACGCGGACGTGATTCCCGCCGTTGTGTTCCGTTACCACCGCGAACAGCTCGTCGTCGTCGGGCATTCGGAGGTTCCGACGCCCCGTCTCTTCACTCATACCCGTACTTCGCGTCGCGCACGGTTAAGTCATCGGAGACGCCCGCTAACGTGTCCCACGCGAGGTCGTGACTCGACACCCGCAACCTTACGTCCCCGGCGCCGAAGGTTCGGCCGATGCGTGCCGCTGCCTTCACCGAACTGACCGGACCGGACGGCGTGAGCGTCGTCAACCAGCCGACCCCCGAGCCCGGACGCGGCGAGGCGGTCGTCGACGTCGAGGCCTGCTCGATCAACCACCACGACCTCTGGATTCTGAACGGCGAGTCGTCGATGGTCGACCCGACCGACCTCCCCTTCGTCAGCGGCCTCGACGTCGCGGGCACCGTCAGCGACGTCGGCGAGGGCGTCACCGGCGTGGAACCGGGTGACCGGGTGGTTCTCTGCCCGAACGAGACGTGTGGCACCTGCCGGTTCTGCCGGGAGGGCCCCGAGAACCTCTGTGCGGACTACTCGCTGTACCACGGTGGCCTCGCGGAGTCGGCCCGCGTCGAGGCGTCGCGGCTGCTCCGCCTGCCCGACGGCGTCGACGCGACGACCGCCGCCGCACTCCCGACGGCGTATCTGACCGCCTACCACATGCTCCGCCGGGCCGAGGTCGAACCCGGCGACCTGCTCTTCGTCCCCGGAGCGACGGGGGGCGTCGGCGTCGCCGCCGTCCAGCTCGCGACGCTCCAAGGCGTCCGGACCGTCGGCACCTCGTCCTCGGCGTCGAAACTGGAGACGCTCGCGGACCTCGGTGCCGATCACACGATCAAGGGGACCGACCCCGAGACGCTCCGGTCGGCCGTCGCCGACGTCGGACGGCCGGACGCCGTACTCAACCACCTCGGCGGCGCCTACACCGGCCTCGGACTGGACGTGATGCGCCGCGGGGGGCGGATGGTCGTCTGCGGTCGGACCGCCGGGGCCACCTCCGAGATCGACGTGCCGGACCTGTTCCTCGGCCACAAGCGCGTCATCGGGAGCACGATGGGGACGCAGGCCGACCTGGAACGGCTGGTCGACCTGGTGGCGAGCGGCGACCTGTCGCCGCGGATCGACCGGACCTTCCCCCTCGAAGAGACCGGTGCCGCCTTCGCGACGATGCAGGAGCGCGACACGCTCGGCAAACTCGTCGTCACGACATCGTCTCGGTGAACCGGTTGGTCCCCTCGTCGGTGCCGGCGATGACGAGTTCGTCCCCCTCGCGGACCCGGAAATCCGGACCCAGGTCCGTCACCACCTCCCCGTCGCGCTCGACGCCGACGACGGTACACCCCGTCCTGGCGCGGACGTCCGCCTCGCCGAGCGTCCGACCGACGAGGTTGGGGGCGTGGGTCCGGACCACCTCGACCTGTTTGTCGAGCGAGATCACCTCCTCGTCCTCCAGGATCGTGGAGGCGAGCATCCGGCCGCTGACCGTCGCCAGGGAGAGGACGTAGTCCGCCCCGGCGCGGTACATCTTCTGGACGTTCTCGGTCTGCTCCGCGCGGGCGATCAGCTCTATCGACGGGTTCAGGTCCCGGACGACGAGGATGGCGAACTCGGTGAGGGTGTCGTCGGGGAGCGCGAGGATGACGGTGCGGGCGTCCTCGACGCCGGCCCGCGAGAGCGCCTCGGGGTCGGTGGCGTCGCCGACCACGTCGACGCCCGGCTCGTCGCGGAGGTCCATCACCTCGCTCGGGACGCCCGCCGACGAGAGCGCCGTCGAGACGGTGGTGCCGACCTCGCCGCAGCCGACGACGAGCGTCTGTCCCCGGCCGAACCGGCGCACGTCCGACATCGTCAGATCCTTCAGCCGTTCGAGCTGATCCTCGTGGCCGCTGACCAGCAACACGGTGCCGTTGTCGAGGGTGGCGTCGGGGTCGGGCGGGCTCTCGAACTCCCCCCGGAACCACGCCCCGATGACGTTCGCGCCCGCACGCTCGCGAATGCCGCTCTCGGCGATGGTGCGTCCCACGAGGTCGCTCCCGCGCTGGATCGGGAGTTCCGCCACCTCGAAGTCCTCGCCGATCTCGATGGCCTCGCCGAGTTCCGTCGAGATGCCCGTGGTCACCTTCGAGGCGAGCCCCTCGCCAAGCAGCGCCCGGGGCGACAGCACGTCGTCGGCCCCGGCGAGGCGGTGGTACCGCTCGCGGTCCGGGTCGTCGACGACGCTCACCGTCCGGACGTCCTCCGCGACCTCCTTCGCGGTCAGGACGGTGCTCGTGTTCACGGGGTCGGAGTCGTCGGCGACGAGGCTCCGGGCCGCGGGGAGGCGCGCGGCCTCCAGGCCGTCGACCGACTGGGGATCGGCGTGGATCACGTCGTAGCCCTCCTCGTAGAGGTCCCGCGCCCGGTCGCGGTCGGGTTCGAGGATCAGGTGGTCGACGCCCCACGAGTCGAGTTCCTCGACCAGCGTCTCGCCCCGCGGCGTGAGCGTGCAGATGACGACGTGGTCCGAGAGGCGCTCGTCGGCCGCCGCCGGCACCGTCGTCGAGATGGCCTGCTCGAACAGCGGGAAGACCAGCACCGGGAGGGCGAGGAAGATGAGTACCACGCCCGTCAGGTCCATGACGATGACGAGGACGTTCATCTCGGGGCTCGTCCACGGCGCGTCGGAGCCGAAGCCGGTGGTCGTGAACGTCTCGACGACGACCTGGAGCGCGTGCAGAAAGCTGATCGGCGACCCCTCGTAGACGCTCATCCCGGCGTCGTACGCCGCCGCGTAGGCGACCATCACGGCCGCGAGGCCGACGACGTACTGCAGCGTCCGGCGCTGCCAGGTGTCCATACCTCATTCTGTGCGGTCGGTCGAATAAACCGTCCGCTCCGCGTTCGTGGCCGACCGACGGGCCACGCGACGGCGGAGAAAGAGGACCACCGTCGCACCCACGAGGACGGCGCCGCCGGCGACGCCGAACGTCCGCACGTACCCGCTCGCGGCCACCCACCCGCCGACGACGCTCCCCACGCCGCTGGAAAGCGTCGAGACGGCGCTGTACACCCCGAGCGCCTCGCCGCGGACGATGGGCGGCGACAGGCGGGTGACGAGGGTGCCCGCCGAGACGGCGACCAGCGCCCACGACACCCCGATCACGACGAAGAGGAGGACGACGGGAGCCAGCAGGCCGCCGGACAGCGCGACGACGGGGAAGGCGACACCCCGGATGGCGAGGCCGCCGGCGTGGACCAGCGTCGCCTCGTAGCGCGCCGTGAGCGTCGCCGCCGCGCCGAAGCAGGCGGCCGCGGCGACGTTCAGGGCGAGATAGAGGCCGAAGACGCCGCCGTCGCCGACGCCGACGCTCGCGAGGTAGACCGGAAGCGGGGCGAAGAAGGCGCCGAACCCCGCGAACACGAGGGTGACGGCGGTGAAGAAGACGGCGAGTTCGGGTGTGAACCGGCGGACGAACCGCCGGGGATGGAGGCCGCGGGTGTCCATCCGCCGGGGCGTGAACGGGAAGCCCGCGCCGCGGACGCCGAAGCGTGACGCGTCCCGGATCGCCCGCCGCAGTCGCCGGGGCGCCGGATCGCGGCCCGGTCGGCCGTCGGCCGGCAGCGACCGGGCCGCGAGGAGACCGCCGGCACCGGCACTCGCCGCACACGCCAGACAGACGGCGCGCTGGGCGTCGGCCGCGGACAGCCCGAGTCGGTCGCCGGCGACGAGGACGAGGAAGCCGACGAGCAGGCCCAGCGCCCAGCCGATCCCCTGTCCCTCGTTGAGGCGGGCGATCCGGTCGCTCCAGGCCGCCTCCGGTTCGTCGACGACGACCAGGAGCGTGAGGACGGGCACCGCGGCGGCGAAGGCGAGCCAGACGGCCGCGTTCGCGACGACGACGGCGGCGATGGACGAAAGCAGCGGCACGGCCGCGAGCGAGACGGTCACGACGCCAACGGCCGCGAGGACGTAGCTCCGGCGGCGGCCAGTCCGGTCGCTCAGCCACCCCATCCCGAGGGCGCCGGGGGCGCCGGCGACCGCGGCCGCGGCCGCGAGGACGCCCAGCGTCGCCGGCCCGCCGCCCAGTTCCACCACGTACAGCGGCACGATCAGCGACGCGCCGCCGAGACCCAGCGAGACCAGCCCCCAAGCGTAGAGCCAGCGGTCGGACACACCGAAACGGTCCCCCGCCCGACACTTATACCGCGCGGTCCTCGCTTCCGACGAGGGGACAACCATATGCCCCTGCCAGTCGACGTTCCCGGCTGTGCTCGGTCCGCTCCTCGCTGTCGGTCTGGCGATCGTCTCGACGGCCGTCATCTGGGTCGGGAGCGAACGACTCGAATCGGCGGCCAGCCACCTCAGCAGGTACTACGGGCTCCCGGTGGCCGTCCACGGCGCCGTCGTCGTCGCCGTGGGCTCCAGTTTCCCGGAGCTCAGCTCCGTCGTCATCAGCACGCTCGTCCACGGCGAGTTCTCGCTGGGCGTCGGCGCCATCGTCGGCAGCGCCATCTTCAACCTCCTCGTGATCCCCGCCGCGTCGGCACTCACGAGCGAGGAACTGGAGGCCACCCGCGACATCGTCCACAAGGACGCCCAGTTCTACATCATCAGCGTCCTCGTCCTCTTTCTCACGTTCGCCCTCGGCGCGACGTACGTCCCCGGCGGGACGAACGAGGCGGCGATCCTCACGCCGACGCTGGCCGTCTTCCCCCTGCTCACCTACGGGGTGTACGTCTTCCTGCAGTACCAGGACACCCGCGACCACACCCCCGCCGACCCGCCCGACATCTCCGTCCGACGGGAGTGGGCGTGGCTCGTCGTCGCCCTCGCGCTCATCGCCGTCGGCGTCGAGGGCATCGTCCGCGCCGCCCTCGCGCTCGGCGCCTTCTTCGGTACCCCCTCGTTCCTGTGGGGGTTGACCGTCATCGCCGCCGCGACCAGCCTCCCCGACACGTTCGTCAGCGTCCGCGCGGCCCGTGACGACGACGACGTCACCAGCCTCACCAACGTCCTCGGGAGCAACACGTTCAACCTCCTGGTCGCCATCCCCGTGGGCGTCCTGCTGGCCGGGTCGGTCACCGTCGACTTCCTCGTCGCCATCCCGATGCTCGGCTTCCTGGCCTTCGCGACCATCGTGTTCGTCGTCCTCACGCGAACCCACCTCGAACTGACGAACCCCGAGGCGTACGCGCTGCTCGTCCTGTACGTCGTCTTCCTGGCCTGGATGACGCTCGAATCGGGAGGCGTCATCGACACCGTCCAGGGGATCTGACCGACGCGTCCCCGAAGGACTAACCGCCCGAGGCCGTACGGCGACGTATGGCACGGGAGGGACGCGCCGCGGACGGCCAGGACGGGGACGAGGGATCCGACGGAGCGACCGCCGATCCGCCGTTACCACCCTACCCGTCGACGCTCGGCCACCCGCTGACCCACACCGTGGGCGCGATGCGCGACGTCTTCGGCTTCCGGAACCGGGCCATGGCCGAGCGTGACTTCGTCCGGGTCAAACTCCTCGGGCCGGGCGACGTCTACCACCTCGGTCACCCCGACCACTTCGAGCGCGTCCTCCTGAGCGACCGCGGGAAGTTCCGGAAGTCCGAGGACTTCCGCATCGCCTTCGACGGCGGCCTCGTCGCCGTCGAGGGGGACGACTGGCGCCGCCAGCGCGAGGTACTCCAGCCCCTGTTCGCCCGTGATCGGCTCCTCGACTACGTCGACGAGATGGTCGAACAGATCCGCCGCCGCCGGCGGCGCTGGGACGCCGGCACGCGGATCGACCTCGCCGCGGAGACGAGTCAGTTGAGCCTCGACGTGCTCTTCGCCACGCTGTTCGGCCGGGAACTCGCCATCGACGGCGACGAGGCGATCCGAACGGCCGCCGACCGCCTGCAACACTGGTTCGCGCCGACCTCCTACCCGCTCCCGACCTGGGTGCCGACGCCCGCCCGCCGGCGGTTCAAGCGCGGGAAGCGACGGCTCCGGAGCGTCGCCGACCGCCTGCTCGACTCGGCGGCCGCGGATCCGCCGTCCGATCCCGGGGCGGCCGACGACCTGCTCTCCCTGCTGGTCGCGCTCCGGGAGTCGGGCGTCGCGGCCGACGGCGCCCTGAGCGACGACCGACTCCGGGATCAGGTGGTGACGATGATCTTCGCGGGCCACGACACCACCTCGACGGCCATCGCCTTCGCGTTCTACGCGCTGGCGACGAACCCCGACGTTCGGGAGCGCTTCCACGCCGAGGTCGACGCCCTCGACGGCCCGCCGACGGTCGGGGACCTCGACGCCCTCGACGTGACCGGCCGCGTCGTGACCGAGGCGCTGCGCCTCTACCCGCCGGTGTACACCATCCCGCGCGAGGCCGCGACCGACGTGACCCTCGACGGCTACCGGATCCCCGAGGGGTCGCCGACGTGGCTCACCGTCGATCAGGTCCACCGCGATCCCCGATTCTACGACGACCCCGACGCCTTCCGCCCGGAGCGCTGGGCCGCGGACCTCCGGGAGCGACTGCCCGACTTCGCGTACGCCCCCTTCGGCGGCGGACCACGGCGCTGTATCGGCCGTCAGTTCGCGCTGATCGAGGCGCAACTGGCGCTCGCGACGATCGGCCGGGAGTACCGCCTCGACTATCCGGTCCCCGATCCCGACCCGCCGCTGATCGGCGCGATGACGGCCCGGATGGAGCCCGGGACCGAGTTCGTCGTCGAGGAGCGGTGAAGGTTCGGCGGCGAACGACCGAGCCACGGGGCCGGTCGCCGATCGCTGGCTGATCGCCACGCTCGTCGTCGCCGGGCTCTACGTGTCCTCCGGCATCCGTCCGTCCCGGTGACCCGACTCGTCGACCGGCTCCCCCGACGCCTGCTCGCCGCCCTCCCGACGATCAGGGTCGAGGGGACGGAGGACGGGGCGACGAGGGAGTCGATCCGCTATAGTCCCCGGGGCCACCAGCCGGGGCCGCCCGGTCGACGTCACCGCGCCCCAGTCGCACCGGATCGGCCGCGACTGCCGTCGACGCGGCTCGCGTGATCCAGCAGGTCTGCGGCGGCCTCGAACGCCGGCCCCCGGTCGATGACTCGCCCGTCGAGGTCGAACTCGACGATCCCCACCGCCTCCAGTTTCGGCAGGTGGACGTGGTACAGGCCGACGGCGACCCGCCTCCGGTCGTCGGCGCCGCCCGACAGGTCGTCGGCGCCGCCCGACAGGTCGTCGACGGCTTCGCTCAGGGCGACCGGGCCACGTCTCGTCCGAAGGTTCCGCAGGAGGAGTCGCCGCTGCTCGTTCGCCAGCGCCCCGAACACCGCGGACCAGTCGATTTCCCCTTCCATGTTCCCCCCTCGGATCACTCGATGCGAGGGGGAGGGCATATCGTTACCGGGAGCGAAGCTGCTCACCCCGTGGGCAAATAAACTATGGGGAACGGTCACGAGCATCACGCATGAGCTCGGACACGGCCGTCGAGGACGTCCTCGATCTCGTCGCCGCGCGCATCGACGTCCTCACCCGTCTCGACGGGGATCGACTCCGGAAGCGGGACCTCGTCGACGAACTCGACTGCTCGCGCTCGACGGTCAACCGGGCGACCGCCCGCCTCGCCGACGCCGGCCTGATCGACGACACGCCGCGTGGCTGTCGGACCACGTTCCTCGGCTCGCTCCTGGCCGACCGGTATCGTGACTACGTCGGGACGGTCGGGGACGTCGTGCGGGCCCGCGAAGTGCTCGCACCGCTACCGGCCGACGCCGACCTGCCGGCGTTCGTCCTCGCGGACGCGGTGGTCGCCACGCCGGGGAGTCCGAGCCCGTACGAACCGTACCACGCCGTCGAAGCGGTGCTGGAGCGGCCGGGACCCGAGGGCCGCGTCCGCGTGTACGTGCCCGCGTTCTCGAACCCGCACGGTCTCGACCTGGCGCGAGGGCTCGCGTCGGAGGTGCCGGTGGAGATCGTCTTCGGCGAGGAACTGCTGGCGGCGTTGCAGTCCGACTTCCCCGGGGAGATGGCCGCACTCCGGAAGCTGGAGCTGTTCTCGGGGTATCGCACCGACGAGGGGCCAACCTACACGCTCGTCGTCGCCGACTCCGGGTCGCGAACGGAGGGTATCGTCGTGACCCACACCGAGGACCGGAATCTCGGCGGGACCATCGTGACCCGCGATCCGGACGCCGTCCGGTGGATCGAACGGCGCTATCTGGACGTCCGCTCCGCGAGCGAGCCGCTTGAAACCGCCGACGCGTGAGTCACGTCGCTCCGTCGCCTCGGGGACCCGCCTCGCTCACTCCAGCTTCGAGATCGCCTCGTCGACGTCGAAGTCCTGCGTGGTTTCGGACCCCTCCTCGCCCCGGTCGACCGACTCCCCCTCCTCGTCGATCTCGACTTCCGGCCCCTCGTCGTCGGTGAACTCCGTGTTGACGCCCCACGGCATGCTATCCGCCCCCGGCCCGGGCGGACTCGATCCCTCGGCTCATCGCGTCGGTCCGGCGCCGTTCCGATTTCGCGATCAGGTGGTTCACTGGTATCCACCGTATCGGACGGAAGGACATAGGGGTTGGGTTCGGTGCGACACCGCTCCCGTACGTGTACCGAGCGGCGGTTCTCGTCGCTCGAGCCCCCACGCACCGGCTCCCGGTCCGATACGTGTTCCCCGCGACCGCCTCCCGGAGAAACAGCGGCGGTGGCGGAAGGCTCCGGCGGCGACGGCCCGACGGAGTCGAGAACTCGACCCGTTCCCGGAGCGATCCTTCGCATCACGGAAATCTTTTTGCCAGTAACCCCACTCGATGGGCGGTAGTGTCACCGAACGGAGTGACTCGGCGGCGGGTGATTCGCGCAGCGGGCAGCAGTGTCGTCGGGAGTGCAGTCCTGTCGGGGACGGGTCGACCGGTCCACGGGCAACCGGGGGAATCCTGGCCACAGTTCGGCCACGACGACGCCAACACCGGGCACGCGCCCGACAACACCGGCCCCATCGACGATATTCGGGAGCGCTGGACCTATACCGCCGACCATCCCGACCTCGACGAGCAGAGCGGACTGTCCTCGTCGCCGGCGGCCGTCGACGGCACCGTCTACGTCGGAAGTTGGGACGGCACGCTGCACGCGCTGGACGCGGGCGACGGCGCCAAAGAGTGGGAGTACGAGACGGGCGGCACGGTTCGTTCGTCGCCGGCAGTGGTAGACGATACCGTCTACGTCGGGGGCGGAGACGCCGTCTTTGCGGTGGACGCGAGCGACGGGTCCGACGAGTGGGGCGTCGATACTGGCGGGTACGTTTCGTCGCCCGCGGTCGTCGACGGCACCGTCTACGTCGGAAGCAACGATCGAAACGTCTACGCGCTGGACGCGAGCGACGGCACCGAACGGTGGCGCTTCGGGACGGGCGGGGAAGTGGAGTCGTCGCCCGCGGTCGTCGACGGCACCGTCTACGTCGGAAGCAACGACCGAAACGTCTACGCGCTGGACGTGGGCGACGGCACCGAACGGTGGCGCTTCGAGACGGGCGGGGAAGTGGAGTCGTCGCCCGCGGTCGTCGACGGCACCGTCTACGTCGGCTGTTCGGTCGTCAACGAGGCGAACGTGTACGCGCTGTCGGCGGCGGACGGAGGGGAGGAGTGGCGGTTCGAGACGGGTGGTGGCGTGACGTCGTCGCCGGCAGTGGTGGACGACACCGTCTACGTCGGGAGTACTGACCGGCAGCTGTACGCGCTGTCGGCGGCGGACGGGACCGAACGGTGGAGCTTCGAAGCCGATGGAACACCCTCGCCCCCAGCGGTGGTGGACGGGACCGTCTACTTCGGAACCACGGGCGAAGGCACGGCGTACGCGCTGGACGCGAGTGATGGGACCGAGCGATGGAGCCTCGGGGTGAGCGGGTTCGTGCGGGCGTCCCCGGCGGTGGCGAACGGCACCGTCTACGTCACGAGCGGTGCCTTCAACGTGTCCGCGCTGACCGGCCGCTCCCCGACGCCGTCGCCGACTCCGGAGCCGACGCCGTCGCCGACCCCGGAGCCGGCGGGGCCCACCGGCGGGGGCGGGGATCCGGCGGAAGGGAGCGGGAGCCGGGACGACCGAGAAATGCTCCCACTGCTGTTCGGCATGGTCGGACTCGGCGGTGCCGGTGCCGGCGCGTGGTGGTACACGCGACGCAGGGGAGACAGCGATGTCGACGGCCCGGACGGCGGGGAGTCGACAACACGGTCGGATGCGACACCCCGGACGAGGACGTCCCCGTCCGGGAGAGGGGCCGCCGACCCGACCGGCGGCGCCGAGCGCATCGACGCCGCGATGGTCCCCGACGAGATTCCGGATGCACCGACCCTCTCCGTCGACTTCGAGGCGCTGCGGGAGATGGAGCCCATCGGTGTCGGTGGCAACGCGGACGTCAAGAGGGCCGTACTCGCGACCCCGGACGGTGACGTCCGACTGGCGATCAAGGAACCGCGAATGAGCGGCACCTTACACACCGACCAGGTCGAGCGGATGCTCGACGAGGCCGAGACGTGGGCGCGACTGGACGACCACGACCACGTCGTCGGCGTCGTCGATTACGGAAGCGCCCCGACGCCGTGGATCGCCATGGAGTACATGGACGGCGGCCACCTCGGCGAGCGATGCGGGGAGATGCGCCTGCCCCAGGCCCTGTGGACGGGAGTCGTCCTGGCCAGAGCAGTCAGGCACGCCCATCGGCGTGGCGTCGCCCATCTCGATCTCAAGCCCGAGAACGTGCTCTTTCGGACCGTGGAGGACGCGTGGGACGTGCCGAAGATCGCGGACTGGGGGCTCTCGAAGCACCTGCTCGATCACTCCACGAGCGTCGAGGGGCTCTCGCCACAGTACGCCGCCCCCGAACAGTTCACCGAGGAGTACGGGCCGACCGACGACGTGACCGACATCTACCAGCTTGGGGCCGTACTCTACGAGCTGTTCACCGGCCGACCGCCGTTCGAGGGCGAGGCCGCTACGGTGATGCAGCGAGCGTTGAACGAGTCACCGACGCCGCCGAGCGAGGTCGCTTCCGTCCCGGAGGCGCTCGACGGGATACTGCTGACCGCGCTGGCAAAGGAGCGGGACGACCGGTACGACGACGTGATCTACCTCCGCGACGACCTGCGAGAGCTGTTCGGCGACCGCTAATCCCGGCGTGTCGCCCTGGTCCGTGTGCCGGCGCAGTGTCGAGCGACGGAATCTTTTTTCGAGAACGCCGTGTTCTGCGAGGTTGTGACAGGGATGCGAGCGACGCGGCGGGGAGTGCTCCGAACGGTGGGCGTGATGGGCGTCGGGGGGACCCTTCTCTCGGAGACGGGACGGCCCGCGCGTGCCCAGTCGGGAGAGGCGTGGCGACAGTTCGGCTACGACGACGCCAACACCGGGCACGCGCCCGACAACACCGGACCGACCGACGGCGTCGGCCCGCGGTGGACCTTCGAGACGGGGGGGCAAGTGTCTTCGTCACCAGCGGTGGTGGATGGGACCGTCTACGTCGGAAGCAACGACCGAAACGTCTACGCGCTGTCGGCAGCGGACGGGACCGAACGGTGGCGCTTCGAGACGGACGGTTGGGTGCGCGGCGGACCGACGGTGGTGGACGACACCGTGTACGTCGGGAACCTCTCCGGGTCCGTGTACGCGCTGTCGGCGTCGGACGGAACTGAGCGGTGGGTCGCCGAGCAGACGGGAACGAGTCATCCATCACCGACCGTCGCGAACGGAACCGTCTACCTCGGGAGTGGCGACGGGACCGTCTACGCACTCGATGCGAGTGACGGGAGCCGCCAGTGGAGCGCTGCTCCCTCCGACGGCGATTCGGTTGCTCTGATTCAGGGTGCGCCGGCGGTGGCCGATGGAACCGTCTACGTCGGAAGTGCCGACGACAACGTCTACGCGCTGTCGGCAGCGGACGGGACCGAACGGTGGCGCTTCGAGACGGGTGCCGACGTGTACACCGCGCCGACGGTGGCGGATGGAACCGTCTACGTCGGGAGCAACGACGAGTACGTCTACGCGCTGTCGGCGGCGGACGGGGCCGAACGGTGGCGCTTCGAGACGAACGGGTACGCACTCGGCTCGGTGGCGGTGGCGGACGGAACCGTCTACGCCGGAGATAGCTTCGGCAACGTCCACGCGCTGAACGCGAGCGACGGGAGCCAGCAGTGGTCGTTCAGGGACGGCGATCACATCATGCTCGGACCGGTGGTGGTAGACGGGAGCGTCTACGTCGGGAACAAGGACAGCAACGTGTACGCGCTGTCGGCGGCGGACGGGACCGAACGGTGGAGATACGAGACGGGTGACGCGATTCGCTCGTCGCCGGCGGTGGTGAACGGAACCGTCTACATCGGAAGCTGGGACGACAGCGTCTATGCGATCACCGAAACGCCGTCGGCGAAGACCGCAACGCCGTCGGCGAAGACCGCAACGCCGTCGTCGACGCCAGCCCCGACCGAGACGGAGACTGCGACACCGACCGAACCGCTCACGCCGTCACCGACGGCAACCACCGCGGTTGGGGGGAGGACGACCGGTGGCGGCGGACGCGGGGACGACTCGGGAGTGCTTCCGGTACTGGCCGGCATGATCGGCCTCGGGGGTGCCGGTGCCGGCGCGTGGTGGTACACACGAGGAGACGGTGACGGCAGTCGTCCGGGCAGTACCACCGCCGTCGAAGGAGTCGAGACGACGCGAATTCCGGACGAGGTTCCGGGTGCGCCGACGCTGTCGGTTCGGTACGGGGCGCTGACGGAGCAGGCACCCATCGGTGCTGGTGGGAACGCCGACGTGCGGAAAGCGATACTGCCCACCTCGGATGGGGACGTCACGCTGGCGATCAAGGAGTCACGCGCCTCCGGAACGCTCCACACCGACCAGGTCGAGCGGATGCTCGACGAGGCCGAGACGTGGGCACGACTGGACGACCACGATCACGTCGTCGACGTCGTCGATTACGGCGCCGAACCGCTGCCCTGGATCGCCATGGAGTACATGGACGGCGGCCACCTCGGCGAGCGATGCGGGGAGATGCGCCTGCCCCAGGCCCTGTGGACGGCTCTCGCCGTGACGAAGGGGGTCCGGTACGCTCACCGGAGAGGCGTCGCCCATCTCGATCTCAAGCCCGAGAACATCCTCTTTCGAACCGTCGAGGACGCCTGGGACGCGCCGAAGGTCGCGGACTGGGGAGTGTCCAAACACCTGCTCGACCGTTCCACGGGCGACGAGATGCTCTCACCGCAGTATGCCGCCCCCGAACAGTTCTCCGAGGAGTACGGGCCGACCGACGACGCGACCGACATCTACCAGCTGGGGGCCGTGTTCTACGAGCTGTTCACCGGACGACCGCCGTTCGAAGGCGCCCCGGTGAGGGCGATGCATCAGGTGTTGAACGAGTCACCCACGCCGCCGAGCGAGGTCGATTCCGTCCCCGAGGCGCTCGACGGAATACTGCTGACCGCGCTGGCAAAGGAGAAAGACGACCGGTACGACGACGTGATCTACCTCCGCGACGCTCTCCGAGAGCTATTCGAGGGCCGAGAATAGCCCGTCGTCGTAGCGGCCGTCGTATTCGACGACCGAAGGTTCCCGCCCCACCAGCCGACGACGAACTGGGGCCGGGATGGGCGATAGCCCCCGGCCACGGGATAAACGGATTATACGATTAAGCTACAGAACAATGCGGTTACGGGCCCCCTATTCGGGTATGGCACGGCGAAACCGTACCGACGACCGCAGCAATGCTACCGAATCGAAATTCTACCTCCCAGCCGGCGTCGCCCCGCCGTTCGAGGCCAGTCGGGTCGCGGCCATCTGGGCGACGCTGTTCGACCGTCGCGTCTGAACCGTGCAAGATCGAACCGGAGTCCCGGAGTCGACCCACACGACTCACCGACTCAGTTAAGCCACCACACCGCCATTGCTACGATCCCGGTAGCAGACGTCGCAAGATGGTCACTGCGCGTCGCGTGGCCGTCCGATCGCAGGGCTCGACACGCCGAAATCACCACCCGACAGAACAATGGCGGATATCAAAGCGGTCGTCCGAGTCGAACACCCCGACATAGTCCTCACGAAGACGGTCGCGCACGACCGGAGTTCGACCGTCGAGTCGGTGTCGGAGGCAGGAACCGACCCGACGTCGGGGAAGTTCTTCTATCACATCGCGTCGGCCGATCTCGACCGGTTCGAGGACGGGTTGCGCAACGACGACACCGTCGGCGAATTCGAGCGCGTCACCGAAACCGGAGACGAGACGGCGATCTACACCTTCGAGTATACGGACGAAGCGAAGGTCGTCTCACCGGTGATTTCGGCCGCGAACGGCGTCACCCTCGACATGGAGAACGACGGGAGCGCCTGGATGTTGACAGTGTGGATGCCCGACCGAACGGACCTGGTCCACCTCTGGGACTATGCACAACGGAACGACATCGGGATCGAACTGCTGCGGGTGAACGAATACGCGAGTCTGGGGAAGACGGAGGCTGGGTTGACCGATAGCCAGCGAGAGGCACTCCTCGTCGCATTCGACGCGGGGTATTTCGAGGAACCGCGAAGCGCAACCCTGAGCGACGTCGCCGCCGAACTGGACATCTCTCAACCTGCGGCCAGTGGTCTCCTTCGACGTGGAATCAGGCGACTCGTCGCATCGTCCCTCCTGGATCCCGAGCGGGAGTGATCGACGGTCGTGGCCGCGATAGACGTCCCGGAGTGTGCGCCCGGAACACTACCGGGCGAGAACCTCCCGATAGACTCGGGTGGGCTGAAAGCCGAACGTCCGTGGGCCGGACCTCGACGGACGAGGGAGTTACTCGGTTTCGAGAGCGTCGTAGATCTCGCGGTGTTCGTCCCTGTCAGCCCGGGCGACCCGCGAGACGAGTTCCCCACGAACGTCCGCCATCACGTCGTCGGGAGGGGTGTCGGCCGGTCGATCCAGTCCGTCCGCAACCAGGTCGTCCCGCCACCGTTCGACGACGGCCGCCAAATCGACCGCCGTCGTCCGTGTCCGGAGATAGTGGCCCTCGTCGACCGTCGTCTCGTCCGTTCCGAACCGCTTCAGTATCCCTCTGATCTCGTCGTCGTAGTCGAACCGATACCCGTTGAGCAGGTAGAACACGGCCGTCGCGTTGAGTGCGGTGCGCTTGTTGCCGTCCACGAACGGATGATTGGCGACGAGGAGTCGAAGCGACTGGAACGCCGTCTCGTGAATCGTCTCGGGACCCGACCCGAAGCTCCGTCCGCCGACGTACTCGAGTGCGAATTCGACATCGCCACGGCTCCGGACTCCCGGACTGGTGTCGGAATACTCCGAGACGATGTCCTCGTGGATGTCGAGAACGTCCCCGACCGACGGATACCAGACGGTCATCGCCGGAGTCTCGTGCTGGACGGACCTGTTCTTTTCTCTCTACGACGGTCCGAAGCCCGGCGGTACGCCGCCGGTCGCCGTGAACAGACCGGGGGGTATCGAGAGGACGACAGAACCGGTCGAGAATCTACCCGCAGATCCGGTGGACGTAGATACCGCGTCCGTCGGCCGATCGGTCCGAAGGATCCGGTAGATCGTGGATTCACTCGCGCAGCGTACAAGATCGATGTGCGCCCGGAACACTACCGGGCGAGAATCTACTAGTAGGCGCAGTGAAAGTGGAATATAATATTCGGGGTCGAAACGCGCTAAGGCGTCGGTTGTCTCCTTTTCCGCTCGGGTCGGATTTCGACCGATTGCGCGACGGCGCCAAAGAAGTATAAACGAAGACGGCCCTATATCGTAGCATGACGATTACCCGCGACGAGGATATTCTCGGAGGAGAGCCGCGTATCGATGGGACCAGAGTCGGGGTTCGTCACGTTGCTGCGCGGGTGATAGACTCCGGTCAGTCGCCGGCGTACGTCGCTGACCAACTCGATGTCTCGCTCGCAGCGGTGTACGAGGCACTCTCGTACTACTATGACCACATCAAGGAGATGCGTGAACTCGAACAGAAAAACGAAGATGCGTTCGATCGGGTTCGAGAGTCCTCGCTGAAGCCGAAAGAGACTATCCAGTGACGGGTGCCCGGATTCTCCTAGACGAACACGTTGGCCGCATCTTTGAGCGGTTACTCCGTGAGCGAGGATACGATGTGGTTCAGGCCAAAGACGAGTTCGGAGAGTAGACCGATGACGTCGAACTACTTCGGTGGTGTGACAGCGAAGGGGGTAGTCTTGGTCACGAACAACGCCAAGGATTTCGAACCGCTCCACCGGACCACAGAACACGCCGGAATGCTGTTGTACTACGATCAGAAGCTTCCCGATAGTGATCCCGAGGGGCTTGCCCGGACAGTAGACGAGGTGTTCAATCAGTACGGCTCGCGGGATATCGAGAACGAACTCGTTGATCTCGACGAGTGGTATGACTGGCTCCACGAGTGACTGAGCGAGTGAAAGTGTACGCCCGGAACACTACCGGCCGAGTTTCTACTAGTAGGCTCGGTGGAAGTGATCTGGGTACGAACCCGGCCGGACGTTCAAGTATGGTGGCGCCGTAGCTTACAGTATGAGCCAGGTGACGAGACGTATCGTGCAGGAACTCCACGACGAGCCACACCTCGAAGGGCGGCGGATTACTGTTCAGTTCATCAAAGAACAAGTCGAGGAGCGTGGACTCGATCCGAGAACGGTCGCAGATCGCCATGAGCTCGACGTGGCTGATGTCTACCGGGCACTCACCTATTACCACGATCACCCCGGGGAGATGCGGGCGATCGAACGCCAGCGTCAATCCGTGACCGACGAACACGACCACCTGACGACCGACCCCGACGACGTTCGAGACTAATGGGGTATCGCATTCTAGCTGACGAAAACGTCGAACAGGCGACGATCAACTATCTGCAGAAACTCGATCACGATGTCGAGTGGATCGGCGATGTCGAGGAACTCGGCCTCGGTGCTGACGACGAATCGATCGCTGCCTACGGACGCGAAACGACCCGTCTCATTCTCACACAGGATGACGACTTCTTCACCCAGATGGATGTCGAAGATACTGCTGGGATTCTCTTTCAGAAAGATCAGACGCTTTCGGCCCGAGAAGTAGGGGACATCGTACACGAACTCTCCGGGTATATCGATCAGTCTGACGTGACGCTCGAATACGTGAGCCGAAGCTGGCTGTAATTCGCTGATTCTCCACGCTAAGGACAACACTCGGACCGAAATGTACGCCCGGAACACTAACGTCCGGCCTCATCCCTGGCAGCGTGCCGTGTCGGCCGGCTAACCCTCGTGCCGGGCGGCCGTCGGATGCGTGGGACGGCGCCACGTGTAGCGTGCCCGGGTTCGCCGCGCGGTCATCGCGCCCTGATGGGCGTGCTCGGGCGGGGACTGAAGGCACGCACGGCGGGGTACGCCCCCCAGGCGGTAACGTCTTGCGGACCGGTCGGGTCAGTAGACGTAGTCGGACTCGGGGACGTTGACGTACCCGCCTCGGAGTCGCCGTTTCCGCCAGCGGTATCCCACGAGGAGTTTGATCGCGTCCCACCCGGCCGCGAACTTGCGCTCGAACAGCCGGTAGCCCGACTCCTCGGCGAGCATCTTGCGTGCGGTGCGGAAGACCCGGTCCCAGTCGTCGGGGCCGTACGCCGCGGTCATGTCGGCCATCGTCACGTTCCGGAGAATCTCGTCCTCGATGGCGTCCTTCCAGGCGTCGTTGTAGCCGGAGAGGTCGCCCGAGCCGGCCAGTTCGCCCGCGATGCTCCCGGTGCGGACGGCCACGTGGTCGCCCCCCTCGTGGAACGCGGAGGTGGTGCCCATCGCGCCGCCGACGACCGCGATGCCGGCGTCGACGGGGGAGTCGACGGGTCTGGTCGAGGAGATGGGATACGTCTCGGTGCCCGCGGACTTGCCCCGGTCCTCGACCAGCGGGAAGTCCTCGGGGACGTCGTACTCGTCGCCGTACTCGTGTTCGAGGAGGCGACGGAGGTACTCGCTCCCCCCCGGAACCGACTCGTCGTCCGGCCGGACGAGGGCGTACGACGCCGGATCCGTCACGTCGTCCAGGTCGAGGCCGATGGGCATGGTGAGGCCGATCCGGGCCACGTCGTCGTCGTTGGGGAAGATCCACGGATAGGCGGTGTGACCGGGGATGTACCCCCACCAGAACGTGATGGCTCCGCGGAGGTCCTCCGCGACGGCCGGCGGCAGCTTTCGGTGTTCCTGATACGCGATGTGGTTGGCCGTCGTCGTCCCGAGGCGGTCGGTCACCGGGTAGGGCAGGTAGCGGTCCAGCACGCGGTTGGTGACGGTTCGCTGTGGGCCGTCCGCGAGGATCACGACGTCGGCGGTCACCGCGTCGCCGTCGGCCAGCCGGAGCGTGTGCCGCGGGTCGGCGTCGAGCGTCGTCTCCACGTCCCGCACGGAGACGCCGACGCGGTAGTCGGCGCCCGCCGTCTCGGCGCGCTCCCGAAGCCAGTCGTCGAACCGGGCGCGGTGGAAGGTGTAGCCGAAGTTGTCGTACGAGGAGTCGATGCCGGTGCTTCGGAGGGTACAGGACTCCGACGGGCCGACGAACTCCGCGCGGTCGAGTTCCGACAGCAGGACGCCGTCGGGGAACTCGTCGGGGTGGATGCCCATGATGTCGACCCAGTAGTCGAGGATGCCGGCGGCGTCCGTCGAGTCCGGGCCGAGGCCTGTCCGATCCTCGCGGGGGACCCCCTTCTCGAGGACGAGCGCGGACGCACCGGTCGCCGCCGCCGCGCGCGCTGCCGCCGACCCGGCGGGGCCGCCGCCGACGACGGCTACGTCGACGTGTTCCATACCCTACGTCCTGGCGGGCGACTGTATTAATGGCCCGGAACGCGACGCGGCCCGGCGGCCGGGGCCCCGTCCCGCGGTCGTCCCCCGAGGGACTATAACGGAGGCGGGAGCAACCCCCTCCATGACCGATCCGGACGTCGTCGTCCTGCGGCAGAAAGTTCACGGCATGGCCCCCGAAGCGTACGGCGCGAAACTCCGCGACCGACTCCCCGACCACGAGGTGGCCGTCGCGACCACGCCCGACGAGGAGCGGGACCTGCTTCGCCGGACTCGGGTGGCGACCGGCATCAGCTTCGACCCCGAGTGGCTGGAGGTGGCCGAGAACCTCGACCTCTTCGCCTGCGCCTTCGCCGGCACGGGACACCTCGACGTGGACGCGCTGGAGGCCGCCGGAGTCGCCGTCACCAACGCGGCCGGCGTCCACGGCCCAAACATCTCGGAGTACGTCGTCGGCGCCCTGGTCGGCCACGAACGCCGGTTCAGGCTCGCCCGGGAGCGACAGGAGCGCGCCCACTGGGAGGCCTACCCCGTCGGCGAACTCCACGGGAGTACGGCCGCCGTCGTCGGCCTGGGCGCCATCGGCTCCGCCCTCGTGGAGCGACTCCACCCCTTCGGCGTCGAGACGATCGGCGTCCGCTACACCCCCGAGAAGGGCGGCCCGACCGACGAAGTGGTCGGCTTCGACGAGGTACACTCCGCCCTCGCCCGCGCGGACTACGTGATCCTCGCCTGCCCGCTCACCGACACCACTCGCGGCCTGATCGACGCCGACGCCCTGGCGTCGATGCGCGCGGACGCCCTGCTCGTGAACGTCGCCCGCGGCCCCGTCGTCGACACCGACGCGCTGGTGACGGTGCTGCGGGACGGGGACATCCGCGGGGCGACCCTCGACGTGACCGACCCCGAACCGCTGCCCGCGGACCACCCGCTCTGGTCGTTCGACGACGTCCAGATAACCCCGCACAACGCCGGCAACACGCCGAAGTACTACGACCGCCTCGCCGACATCCTCGTGGAGAACCTGCGGCGGATCGAGGAGGGAATCGACGAACTGGAGAACCAGGTCGTCTAGCGCTCCGGCGGCGCCACGTCGTTCCGAAGCGTCCCCACGCCCTCGTAGGTGATCTCGACCGTGTCGCCGGGGTCGACGGTGCCGGGGTTGGCCGGACTGCCGAACGCGATCACGTCGCCGGGGCGGAAGGTGAACCGCTCCGAGAGGAAAGAGACGATTTCGTAGGGGTCGAACAGCATGAGTTCCGTGTTGGCCTCCTGCCGGCGCTCGCCGCTCACGTCGGTGTGCATGTCGATCCCGTGGGGGTCGAGGTCCGTCTCGATCCACGGCCCCAGCGGGCCGGATCCGTCGAAGGCCTTGCGGGCCGTCCGCCCGGGCTGATCGAGGGCGTCGACGTCGTTCATGATGGTGTAGCCCCGGACGACCTCGGGGACCTCCTCGGGGTCAAGGCGGTGACACCGCTCGTCGATCACGGCACAGAGTTCGCCGGCGTAGGTGACCTCCTCGGAGAACGTCGGGTAGGGGATCGGCTCCCCGTGAGCGACGACGGAGGCCGGCGGCTTGATGAAGAAGGCCGGCTGATCGGGCACGTCGTACTCCATCTGGTCGAGCGTCTCGGCGAAGTTCCGGCCGACGCAGTAGAGCGCCGAGGGATCGCAGGGGGCGGCGAGTGCGCCGTCCTCGCCGACGACGAACCGTCCCGCGTCCGTCTCGACGGCACCGTCCCGGTACTCGCCGGTGTACACCTCGCCATCGACCGCGATGCGTGCGAGTTTCATACGCCCCCGTCCCGGCCGACCGACAAACCGCTTGTGGAACGGCGGCGAAACGGTTTTGTATGACAAACGGTAACGATGGACGTACCCCTACCCGCGGCCCCCGATCCACGCCAGTTTTTACCCGTCGGCCGGAACCGGGAGGTAATGGACTCCGAACTTCGCGACCGCGTCGAACGAGCCGCGCGGACGCACGCGCTCCTCAACGCGGTGAAGTACGACAGCGACGCCGACGTGGGTGCGGTCATGGGGCCGCTGATGGGCGAGAACCCCGACTTCCGCGACCACGCCGACGAGATTCCGGGCGTCGTCGGGAGCGTCGTCGCCGAGGTGAACGACCTCTCGCCCGCGGAGCGGCGGGCGGAACTCGAGGAACTCGCACCCGAGGAACTGGCCGCAATCGAGAGCGAGGACGAAGGCGAGGACCACCCCCTCCCCGACCTGCCGAACGTCGACGACGGCGTGGTCATGCGCGCCGCGCCGAACCCCAACGGCCCGTGGCACCTCGGCCACGCCCGGATGCCCGCCGTCATCGGGACGTACAAGGAGCGCTACGACGGCCGATTCGTCTGCCGGTTCGACGACACCGATCCCGAGACCAAGCGCCCCGACCTCGACGCCTACGACGCCATCCTCGACGCCATCGAGTACCTCGGCTTCGAACCCGACGAGGTGTTGCGGGCCAGCGACCGCCTGGAGACCTACTACGACCACGCCCGCGAACTGATCGACCGGGGCGGCGCGTACACCTGCTCCTGCCCGCAGGGGGAGTTCTCCGACCTGAAGAACGCTGGCGAGGCCTGCCCGCACCGGGAGAAAGAGGCCGAGCAGACGAAACGAGAGTTCGAGGCGATGGTCGACGGGAACTACTCGGCGGGCGAGATGACCCTCCGGGTCCGCACCGACATCACCCACAAGAACCCCGCGTTGCGCGACTGGGTGGCCTTCCGGATGATCGACCGCCCGCATCCCCGGCCCGAGGCGGCCGAGTACCGCTGCTGGCCCATGCTCGATTTCCAGTCCGGCGTCGACGACCACCTCACCGGCGTCACGCACATCATCCGCGGCATCGACCTGCAGGACTCCGCGAAGCGCCAGCGGTTCGTCTACGACTACTTCGACTGGGAGTACCCCGAAGTGGTCCACTGGGGGCACGTCCAGGTCGACGAGTACGACGTGACCCTCTCCACCTCGACGATCAAGGAACTGATCGACGCGGGGGAACTCGACGGCTGGGACGACCCCCGGGCGCCCACCCTCGCCAGCCTCCGGCGTCGGGGGATCCGCGGCCAGGCCATCGTCGACGCGATGATCGAACTCGGCACCTCGACGAGCAACGTCGAACTGTCGATGAGCGCCGTCTACGCGAACAACCGCGACCTGATCGACGACGACGCGAACCGCTATTTCTTCGTCCGGGACGGGGTCGAGGTGACCGTCGAGGGCGGCCCGGACGCCGGCCACCCGCCGGTCCACCCCGAACACGAGGAGCGGGGGCGCCGGGACGTGCCGATGTCGGGCGCCGTGCTCGTCGAACCCGCGGATCTCCCGGCTCCGGGCGACCGCGTCTGGCTGAAGGGCTACGGCTGCGTCCGCCGCGTCGACGACCGGTTCGAGTACGTCGGCGACGACATCGCCGCCGTCCGCGAGGAGGACGTGCCGGTGGTCCACTGGGCGCCCGCCGAAGAGGGCGTCCCCCTGCGCCTGCGGACGATGGACGGCGACGTGACGGGGGTCGCCGAACCCGCCATCGCGGACGCCGCCGTCGACGACGTCGTGCAGTTCGAGCGTGTGGGCTTCGCCCGCGTCGACGACCACGCCGACGACGGGACGGTCGCGTACTTCGCCCACGAGTAACGGGCGAACGTTTATTTTTGCCGTCACCAACGGGGCCGTATGGCACACCCACCCGCGCAGGCCCGTGCGGACGCGATCCCGCACTGGTACGGCGACGACGACGTACTGACGCTCGTCGACGGCGACGGCGTCACCGTCTACGACGACGAGGGCGACGCGTATCTCGACTTCATCTCACAGCTCTACTGTGTCAACGCGGGCCACGGCGAGGACCGGATCGTCGACGCCATCACGGAACAGGCGTCGAAGCTCTCCTACGTCGCCTCGTCGAAGGGAAACGACGCGCGGTCGGCGCTCGCCGCCCGGATCGCCGACGTCGCGCCCGGCGACCTCGGCGACGTCTACTTCTCGGTCTCCGGGAGCGAGGCCAACGAGTCCGCCGTCCAGTTCGCGCGGGAGTTCACCGGCGGGCGGAAGGTGCTCACGCGCTACCGGTCGTACCACGGCGCGACCTACGGCGCGGCCTCGCTGACGGGCGATCCGGAGACGCGGAACGCGATGGGGCGGCAGGCCGAGACGACCGGCGCGGCGAAGTTCCTGCCGCCGCTGACTCACCACTCGCCGTTCGACGGTGACACGCCCGAGGAGGTCGCCCGACAGGCCGCCGATCACCTGGAGTACGTGATCCACAACGAGGGGCCGGACTCCGTGGCGGCGGTCCTGATGGAACCCGTCGGCGGGACCAGCGGCGCGTATCCGGCACCGGCGGACTACTGGCAGCGCGTGCGCGACGTGTGTGACGAGTACGGCGTCCTCCTGATCGCGGACGAGGTGATCACCGGCTTCGGCCGGTGTGGCGAGTGGTTCGGCATCGAGACCGAGGACGTGGTGCCGGATCTCCTCACCTTCGCCAAGGGGGCGACGAGCGCGTACGTCCCGCTCGCGGGCGTGATCACGAGCCCCGAACTCTCCGCTCACCTCCACGATTCGGGGATCGACGTGGGCCAGACCTTCGCCGGCCACCCGCTCGCGTGTGCCGCGGGCGTGGCGGCCATGGACGTCTACGCGGACGGCCTGATCGAGAACGCGCGGGCCCGGAGCGCCCACCTCGAATCGCGCCTGCGGGACCTCGACGCCCACGACGCCGTCGGCGACGTGCGCGGCCGCGGCCTGCTGTGGGCCGTCGAGTTCACCGATCCCGAGACGGGCGATCCCTTCCATCACCCATGGATCGAGTCGGGGGACAACCCCGTCGACGACGTGATCGACGAGGCCGAACGGCGGGGCGTCCTCGTCGGTGGCGGCCGGCCGCGCACCCAGGTCGTCGTCGCGCCGCCGCTCCCGGTGACCGACGCGGAGATCGACACGGCGGTCGACGCACTCGACGAGGCCATCGCGGCGGTCTTCTAGCCGGGCGTCGCAGGGAGGTCCCAGCGGCGACCCGAAGCCCCGTCGGCGTTGGAGGATCGCGACGTCGACGCACTCGGCGAACTTGACGGCTACTGGATCTGCTCGCACTCGGGCCGAGCCGACGGTCTCGACGAGTGTCACGTCGTCAATCTGACGGGGATCACGTCAGGGAGAACGGGAAGAACGTCTTCTCACGTGGTACGAGCCGAGGGAGTACGACGGGAGGAGAGCCGGCACACTCCTCGACCTGGTCACCCACGCCGGAGCCCGGCGTGAACCGCCTCGGGGTCAAGCCCCGAGGCACTCGCCTCGTCTCTTCTGTAGAAGACTGGAACCGGGCAGAGCAGCCGCTCGCGTTCACGTTTCGGTAGTGAAGCGCGTTCGAGAGGCCGTAAAACCCCCCGAAACACTTATTTTCAGAGTGGGGTTGGAGGGATTTGAACCCCCGATCGACTGATATCTCCGGTTGCGCCTCGGTACTCCAGAGGGTCGTCGTCGCGCGGCGATGATCAGTCGCGCGCTCGGTATATCAGTCTGGAGTGTCGTCACCGGGCGTGGCCTCTGGAGTCAGTCGCCATGCCGGGCTTGGCCACAACCCCTCGCTACTCCGTTACCCGAAGGACGGTAAAGGGATTTCGGTTATCGGTCGTCGGCCGCCCAGTCGCAGTCCTGACATTTGTAGCCGGTGATCAACTCGGTGACCGACGGCATGTAGGAGACGGCGAGGACGTCGCCGCCGCAGTCCGGACACTGCCGGTCGGCGTCCTCGATGCCGTCGGCCTCCATCGGCGGTTCGCCCTCGATCAGTTCGGCCAGGCGCTCGGGGGTGACCATGCGCCCCTGGACGACGCGGTTGGACATACATCGTCCGAGAGCGCGAAGACAGGTAAGCCCTGCGTAGGCCCTCCGACCGGTGCCGACGGACGGGTCGGCCGCCGCGGGGAGGCGGGGGACCGACGACCGGTAACTTTTGGTACTATGGAGTGGTACGGATCGGTACGGACCACCCCAACATGCACGTGGGAGTAGCCGGTAAACACAGCCGCGAGGTGTGGAACCCGTGACCGCACCGTACAGTTACGACGGGATGCTCGATCTGGGACCGGAGGAGGGATCCACCTACGTCTGTTCCAGATGCGAGTCCACGTTCGACGACGATCACTACCTCTGTCCGGTCTGTGGGACGCTCACGCTGGAGCGACGCTCCCGGTCGGAGTCCTGACGGCGAGTCGCCGGGAGCGATCCCCGCGGACCGGTCCCGTGCGGGAGAACTGATTTGAGGGAGCCTCCGAAAGGTACCGTAACCGTCCCGGAGAGACGTTCCAATGACCTCGTCACCACCCTGCGTCCTCGTCGTCGAAGACGAGACCGAACTGGCCGAACTGTTCGCCGAGTGGCTCTCGGAGGACTACGACGTTCGCGTCGCGACGAGCGGCGAGGCAGCCCTCGAACGGGTCGACGAGGACGTCGACGTGGTGTTGCTCGACCGGCTGATGCCCGGCATCTCCGGCGACGAGGTGCTCGAACGGATCCGCGACCGAGGCCTCTCGGTGCGGGTCGCCATGGTGACGGCCGTCGAACCCGACTTCGACGTCCTCGAACTGGGCTTCGACGACTACGTCGTCAAGCCGCTCTTCCGGGAGGACATCCGCCGACTCGTCCGTGGCCTCCTCGAACGCGACGAGTACGACCGCACCCTCTCGGATCTGTTCGCCGCCGCCTCGAAACTGGCCGCCCTCGACTCCCACAAGACCGAGGAGGAACTCGCCGAGAGCGAGGAGTACGACCGACTCAGAGCCGAGTTCGAGCGGGCGCGCGACCGGATCGACGAACTGGAGTCGGAGATGACCGAGGAGGACTTCGAGGCCGTGTTCTACGACTTCGACCGGGTCGATCTGTGAGGGGCGTCGCCACAGCCGCGTCGTCTAACGGATTCGGGACGCGTTTCGAGGATCGTACCAATCGACATTTGCCTCGCGCCGTTGACAGTCCGGTGTATGGTACGACCCGAATTCGGAGTGTCGACGCCCCCGTCGATGCGAGTAACCAACACGCGAGCGACAGAGACAGCGCGCCCACCGACCCGTGGGGAGTCCGCCGGACCGGGGGCGGTGCGATGAGCGTGAGCAACACGACCGCGAGCGGTGGAGGGTCGCTCGTGGACCTGCCGGAGAACCCCGTCGGCTACGTCGCCATCCTCCTCGCGGCGGTGACGGGCGTCATCCACCTCGTGTTGGCGCCGCGAGTGATCGGATTCAGTCAGACCCTCGCCATCCTCTTCGCGCTCAACGGCCTCGGCTTCGCGGGCGGCATCGTCGTCTACCTGACGCGATACTGGCGCCGTGAACTGTACCTGGTCGCCGCCGGGTACGCCCTCGTCACCTTCCTCGCCTTCTTTTTCTTCGGCGGGTTCGAGGGGTTCGTCTCCGCGTTCTACATGGGCGGCGAACTCAACGTGATGGCCGTCGTCGCCAAGGCGGCCGAGGTGCTGTTCGCGGTGGCGACCCTGTATCTGTACACGAGTTCCGAGCCCTGATCGGATCGCCGTCGCCCGGACTCAGGCGTCCGGGCCGTCGAACACCTTGCCGGGGTTCATGATCCCGGCCGGATCCAGCGCCTTCTTGACCGACCGCATCGCGTCGACCGCGGCCTCTCCGTGTTCGGCCACGAGGTAGTCCTGCTTGCCGAGGCCGATGCCGTGTTCGCCCGTCGAGGTCCCGCCGAGTTCGATGGCGCGCTCGACGATCTTTCGGGACACCTCCTTCCCGTGGGCCACGTCCTCGGGGTCGTCGGGGTCGACCATCACCGCGTAGTGGAGGTTGCCGTCGCCGGCGTGGCCGAAACAGGGGATGGGAAAGCCCTCCTGCTCCCCGAGTTCCTTCGCGTAGCGGATGATGCCCGGATACTCGCTGATGGGAACGGTCACGTCGCCGGGGGTCAGCGGCGAGCGGTCGTCCTCGTACGGTTCGAGCGCCTCGGCCAGTTCCCGTCGCGCCGCCCAGAGTTCGTCCATCCCGCGGTCGTTCTCGGCCACCTCGAACTCGGTCACGCCGTGGGCGTCGAACACCGTGCGGCAGAACTCGATTTCGTCCTCGATGCCGTGGTCGGCGTGGAACTCGACGAACACCATCGGCACGTCGGGGAGGTCGGTGTCGAGGTGGGCGTTCGACATCGCGGCGCTCAGGCGGTCGATGAGTTCGATCTTCGCCACGTCGACGCCGGAGCGGACGGCGTCGAACACCGCCTCCGCCGCGTCGTCGAGCGTCTCGAAGTGCGCGCGGCCGCCACGGATCTGCTGGGGGCGCCCGGCCAACTTGATCGTCACGCGCGTGATGACGCCCAGCGTCCCCTCGCTGCCGACGATCAGGTCGCCGAGGTCGTAGCCGCTCGACGTCTTGACCGCCCTGCTCCCCGTCGTGATGACCTCGCCGGTCGGGAGGACGACCTCCATCCCGAGCACCCAGTCGCTCACCTCGCCGTATTTCACCGTCTTCATGCCGCTGGCGTCGTTGGCGAGCATCCCGCCGATGGTCGAGATGGCGCCCGAGGAGGGGAGCGCCGGCAGAAAGAGGCCGTGTTTCGCCACCGCCTCGTTGACGTCGTCGCCGAGGATGCCCGGCTGGACGTCGACCTGCAGGTCGTCCGGGCGCACGTCGAGGACGGCGTCCATCCGGGTCATGTCGAGGGTGATGCCGCCCTGGATGGGGACGGCGTTGCCCTCCAGACTCGTGCCCGCGGCGTAGGGCGTGACGGGGACGCCGTGGTCGGTCGCCGCCCGGAGGACCGACGCGACGTCCTCGGTGGACTCGGGCCAGACCACCACGTCGGGGCGGACGCCCTCCTCGCGGGGCGTCCCCCAGTCGTGGGAGCGCTGTTCGCGGTCGGCGTCCCCGACGGAGACCTGATCGGCCGCGAGGCCGAGGTCGTCGAGGAAGGTGGTGTCGTGGTGCATGTCCTGCCCCTACTCGGGCCGAACCAAAGGACTTGTCGTCCCGAGCGACCTTCAAAATATCACGTATGAGAATTGAATGAAGCGTTTATGTCTCTCACCGGGGTAGGAGGGGATATGATCGACGGGGACGGGCACTCGGTGGCGGAGGCGACGGGGAGCCGGGGGGCCCGCCTCGCAGGGCGTCGTGATCCCGACTGCCACGGGAGGGATGCCGGGGGATGCGGCCGCCGTTGACCCGCCTCGACGACCGGGGCGTCTCCGAGGTCGTCGGCTACGTACTGCTCATCGGGGTGGTCACCGTCGGTATCGTCTCGATACTGTTGCTCGGTGGGTCGCTGGTCGACGACATCAAAGGCGATATCGACGACCAGAGCACGGACGTCTCGCTCGGGAGCGCCAACGAACGCCTCTCGGCACTCTCGGGGACGCGTGTGAACTCGACGCGGTTCGAACTCCGGGGAAAGAACCCGACCGACGTTCGGGTCAGGTCGAACGCGTCGAGTGGCCACATCCAACTGTCGGTCAACGGCGGCCGGTGTACTGCGACGCTCCCGCTGTCGACTATCGAGTACGACCGTGAGGGTGCCCGAGGCTCCGTCGGGCTGCAGGCCGGCGGCCAGTTCACGCGCAGCGCGGACGGCGAGTCGAGCGCCGTGGTCGAACCGCCGTCGTTCACGGCCGACAACGGGACGCTGGACATCACGACGTACGACGTGACCGGCCACATCGACGACCGAACGGTTCGGTTCACGAAGAACACCAACCTGTCCGAGACGCGGAGCCGCACGGTCGGAGAACGGCTCACGCACGGCCATCCGTCGTGTAACCGTCCGGACAACGTGACCGTCACCGTCGAGTCCCGGTATTACGGGGCGTGGGCGGACCACCTAGCCGACGAGACGGGACGGCCGGTGACCACGGACCCAGCCAACGGCACGGCGCGCGTGTATCTGAACCAGTCCTGGCTGCCGTCGCGGGCGAACGACGCCACGAACCACGTCGTCAATCTGAGCGACGCCTCGATGGCGTCAGTCACGTCGAACGGCGCACCGACGAGCGCCCCGTCGTACACCTACAGCACCACGACGGACACCCTCCAGGTCGACAAGGGCGTCGGGAACAACTACACCGCCGTCGCCCTACCGCTCGGCAACGGGACGCAGTCGAGTTCCATCCGCGAGGTCGACGGCGACACCGTCTACAGACGCCCCATCGACGTCGTGTTCGTCATCGACGAGTCGGGGTCGATGGCGGGCGACAAGGCCGACGCCACGAAAGACGCCGCCAGGAACTTCGTCGGCGCGATCAACGCATCGAGCGACCGCGTCGCGTTCGTCGGATTCAACGACTCCTCCACGTACCACCGCATCGAGGGAGAGAACGACTTTTTCACCAACGATACGGCACACGCCAACGCGACCATCGACACCTACGTCGCCGACGGTGGCACCGCGATCAACACCGGACTCGACAAGGCGAACACGGTCCACGACTTCCGCGCCCGCGCCGGTGCGCAGAAGGTGGTGATCCTGCTCTCGGACGGGGAGAACAGCGACGACTCCGACGACGACCGGACGCTCGATCAGTCCGAGCGGGCCGCCGAGAACAACGTCACCGTCTTCACCATCGGCTTCGGCAACCCCGACGAGGAGCTGTTGCGCGACGTGGCGAACGACACCGGCGGCACCTATCGGTTCGCCGACAATGCGACCGAGCTCAACGACGTCTTCCAGAACATCCTGTCGAACATCACGAGCGTGAGCGCCATCGTCCACCGGCCGACCACGGCGCAGTTATCCATCGGCGGGCGACGGATCGAGCCCGCACTCGGCTACTCGAACCCGGACATCAACCGGATCAACGGCTCGTACGACATCAACGACCCGCGGTACCGTGGTGGCTTCGAGTTCTCCGCTTCGGCGTCCGACGGGAATCTCATCAACGTCACCGCCGTCTCGTACGACTGCGAACCCGACGCCTACGAACTGACCGACGTGTTCGTCACCAACGAGACGACGAACCAGCCGTACCGACGGGTCCGGTGTACCGACGTGGACAACTCGTCCAGGCAGGTGGTGAGCCCCGACGAGGCACAGGTCTTCCTCGACGGGGCGAACGTCAGCGAACTGCCCGATGACGACGAGGCGTGGTACCAGGCCGACCTGGTCAACGACACGCTGGCGCCGTACATTTCCGACGGCGAACTCGAACTCGAAAGCAACGAGGCGGTGATCGTCTTCGAGTACACCGCGGACGGCGAGACCAGTCGGATCGTCCTGCTCTATCAGATCGGGCTGGACGAATCAGGGTCAGTCACCGAGATCTTCGACGTCCGGGAGGTCCACGCGAGCGTCGGCGACTGATCCGGGACGGGTCCGTGTGGGGGCTCAGGTAAGCAGGGCGATCTCGACGCGAACCAGCCGGACCGAGACGCGGTTGGCGGGACAGGTGGCCGTCCCCCCGCCGGTCGCGGTGAACCCTCGGGCCGTCAGCGCCTCCATCCACGCCGCCTGCCACGGCCCCGAGACGGTCACGGAGACGTTCGTCGCGGTCGGGGAGGGGCGCGTCGTCGGGTAGTCGAGACGGGAGACGTTCGTCGGCGGCGCGGAGCGAATCCGGCGTGCCTCGACGGTCACCGGGCCGCCGCTGGCCCCGCTCCCGTCGTCGGGGACCAACTGCACCACGGTGACGACGGCGACGTCGCTCGCGGGCACACACCGGATCGTCGACGGTCCGGAGACGAGCACCGCCGGTTGGCGGTCGCTCCCGCGGGCCAGGACGCCCGATCCGTACGACATGTTCCGCCCCTCGTACGCGTAGGTGAGCGCCCGGGGGCGATACGTCTCCTCGAACACCGTCCCGGTGGCGTTGGCGACGGTCACGTCCACGGCCGTCTCGTCGACGACCGTGATCCGGCCGCCGCCGAGTTCTATCGAGTCACGGTACGCCGGGCGGCTGCCGGCCGCTATCTCGTCTATCTCGCCGCCGACGGCCCGGAGCGCCCCCGTCGAGAGCTCCGCCTGTTGGCTCGTCTGCACGTCGCGAAGCGACCCGAGACCGACGGTGGTGACGAGCCCCACCGAGGTGACGATGAGCGAGAACACGAGCACGAACGCGACCGTGTTACTGACCGCGCGGGCGGCCGGCGACCCGTCCGGAGAGCGACCACCGGGCGTCATGGCCACCAGGACACCCCGACTGTCGTCGACACCGAGTTGCCGTTCTCGTCCGTGACGATCACGCGCACCTCGTCGGCGTCCCCCTCCTCGTCGTCGTAGCCGATCAGGAACTCGCGGTCCAGATCGCCCCCGGACACGTCGTTCGTCTCGGTGTAGAACGTCGTGCCGTCGTCGTCGACGACCTCGAACTCCACCGTATCGAGGTCGCCGTCGGGGTCGGACAGTTCCAGATCCATGGCGGTGTCGGCGCCGAAGATCAGTTCGATGAACGTCGTCGGCTCGGCCGACTCGATGACCGGCGGATCGCCCCCGCCGCCCACGTCCCCACCGTCGTCGCCCGCGTTGATGTCGAACTCGGAGACGTAGTTTCGCTTCGTCCCCTCGATCTGGTACCGGAAGGCGACCGAGACGTTCTGGTCGGTCATGTCGAACTGATCGCCGCCGCCGTCCCGGAACTTACCCATCTCGACCGTCGCCGACTCGTCGTCCGACAGCGTGACGTCGTCGTCGAGGTCGGCGATGCTGCCGTCCTCCGCGATCCGCAGCCTCCCCCACGTGTCGTAGTGGCCGGTGTTGCCCGCTTCGTTGGTTATCTCGATCTCACGGCCGGAGGTTTCCAGTTCCTCGATGGCGGCGTCCTCGGGATCGATGAGAACGTCGGTGATCGTGACGTCCTCGTCCGCGAAGTTGTTCCTGACGTCGAACCGGACGGTCGCCCGCGTGCTGTCCCCGTCCGCGTCGTCGGTGTCGACCACCTGCTTGTTCCCGTCGAAGACGAGTCCGGACACCCGGAGGGATCGCGTGACCGAGTCGTTGGTTCCGGCGGCGTCCTCGACGGAGAGTTCGACCGACTTCCGTCCGGGGTTCGCGTACGTGTGCGTGACCGTCTCCGCGACCGTCGCGTTGCCCGTCGTCTCGTAGGATCCGTCCCCGTCGAAATCCCACTTGTAGGTGAGGTTCCCGGCACCGCTCCCGCCCACGTCGGCGGTGAACGTGATCGTCTCGTTCATCGCGGGGGGGGACGGGCGGTAGTCGAATCCGGGAACGACGAGCGACTGCTGGCTCCCGAGGACCGCGCCGCCGGTCGAGAAGCCCGGGTCGACCCCGTCAGCGATGCCCACGTCCGGGGCCACGGACACGTCCGCGTCCGCGCTCGGCGGCGGGTCGCTCCCCGCCGCGGCGGTGATCGTAACCGATCGCGGTCGGGACCGCTCGACGTCGATTGCACTCCGGTTCCGGACCGGAACGGTGACCGTCAGATCGAGCGACGGGTCGGGGGCGGTGAGTTCCAGACAGGTGGCGTTCCCCCCGCAGTCGACCACGTCGACGTAGTACGCCGCGTCGAGGACGGTCGCCGGAACCTCGATCCGACGCGACACCGTTCCGCCGCTGTCGCTCGCGGCGTCGAGCGCCGCGATGCTGGCCGCGAGTCGTTCGCCGACGATCTCCAGTTCCTCGCGGACGGTCCGCTCGCGCCGGTCGTCGACGAACCCGGAGGCCGAGATCAGGAGGCCGCTCACCAGGATCGTCGTGATGCCGATGGCGAGGACGTAGGTGAGAGCGGGTGCCGTCGCACGGTCGGACACGGGTCACACCCCCTCGTAGACGGTCACGTTCTGCGTGTTGGTGTAGGAGAGTTCCCCCGAGTCGTATCGCGTGGTGAGCGTCACGTTCCACGCGGCGTACGTGTTACACGGCTGCGGATCGGAACCGGTCGGCGGACAGGCGCCGAGACCGTTCGCCCGGTTCGCCTCGCGGGTGTCGGTGACGACGCTGAACTTCCCGGCGGCGTTGTCCGCGTTCTCGAACTCGACCGTGTACGGGCCGTCGAGGTCCTCGATGGCCGGTTCGACGCTGCAGGTTGACGTGAACGACTCCCCCGATGTGAGGTCGATAACCGACCGGTTCCCCCGGGGGTTACAGGTCCCGCCCTGGCCGAAGATCTCCGTCTCGGACGTGACCTCGACGGTGAGCACCGACTGCCCCGTCGTGTTCCGCGTGAACGTGTAGGTGGTGTCGGCCCCCGTCGCGTTCTCGATCCGGACGACGAACGGGTCCCCCTCCGACATCGCCGTCACGTTGAGGTTGAGGACGAACCAGCCGACGTCGGCCGGATCCTCGACCGGCCGCCAGGTCGTGGCGTTGGCGTCGTCGGTCAGCAGGCCGTCGTCGTAGAGGGTGGTCCGGGTGCCGACCCGGGTCGCGCCGTCGTAGCGTACGTCCACCATCGACCCGGTCCCGCCGGCGTAGGTTTCGGCCAGCAGCCGGCTGTAGTTGGTCGTCTCCCGGGCCACGCTGTCGTTGAGTGCCCCGCGACTCGCGTAGTACGGTTCGGCGTGGTTCACCCGGACCGCGATGGCCCTGACGTTCCGGCGGGCCTCCCTGTTGAACTCCGTCGCGTCGGCTCCCTGATCCCCGACCGAGCCGGTCGTCGCCGGGCGTGCCGAAAGCTGCGCGGTGTACACCGCCGCCAGTCCGAGGAAGATGAAGGCGATGGCGACGGCCCCGATCAGCATGATCTGGCCGCGGTCACGCTTCACCATACGGTTACACGCACCTCCACGACGTTGTAGACGGGGCCGTCGACCACGTCCGGGATCGGGTAGAAGCTGGCGCCGTCGACGTCCGGGTCGGCGTCGTACTGATCGAGTCGGCGCGGGCCGGCGCCCGGGGACGTGAGCGTCATATCGTCGTAGAGCGTGACGGCGTGTCTGGCGGTCACGGCGTCCGGGCCCGGCGTTCCCTGGTAGAGCAGCGGCTCCGCCCGTGCCGACGCGTTCCCCGGGCGGTGGTAGACGAGGACGACGTTGTACGTCAGTCCCCGGGCGCTGAACGTCCGCTCGAACGCGCCGCCGAACAGCGCGCCCGGCAGCGACTGGTTGCCGTATCCAACCTCTCGGTCCTGTGCCCCGTCGAACGTCCGTCTGAGCGGGTCCCAGTACCGCACGGCGTGTGTCAGGTCACGACCGTCGGCGCTCGCCTGCGTCCGGAGGATGTCCTCGGCCTGGGTCCGAAGCGAATCGTCCTGGTTGGCGGTGCCCGCGTCCGGCGGGACGACGACGGTCTGGAGCGCCAGCACGACCGAGGTCAACACGACCGCCGCCGCGACGAACCCCTCGAGCGTGAACGCCTGTCCACGAGATATCCCCGCCACGTTACCACACCCGTACCACGAGTCGGTAGCGCGTGCCGCCCAGTCGGACGATCCGCGTCGTCGTCGCGCCGACCTGTTCGGCGTACGCGTCGCCGGCGGCGGCGGTGATCGTCGGTCCACCGGCGTCGAGGTCGACGGTGAGTCCTTGGAGCGTTTCGAGAGTGACGTTCGCGCTCATCGTCGTCGGGAGGCTGTAGTTCGCTCGAATGGCCGTGCTGTCGTCGTGTCCGACGAAAAAGCGACGGGTCCGCGTCCGGTTCAACTGGTTGGCGCCGTCCTCGGCGGTGACGTTCGTGAAGATCGACGCGACCAGTCGGTCGGCCGCGTAGGACTGCTGTTCGATCTCGGCGTCGCTCGACGCGAGCGTCGAGGGCAGGTACGCGAACACGAACAGGGTCGCGAGGAGGAAGATGCTCACGCCGACGGCGAAGTCCTGCTGGGTCTGGGCGCGGTCGCGGCTCATCCTACCACCAGCCACACCGCAAGCGCGATGGTCTGGAGGATCACCACGAACTTGATGCCGGCCATCAGCTTCGCCGTCCGGATGTAGCCGCTGATGATCCCCGAGAGGATGGCCTGCAGGGTCACGGCGTGGAAGAACAGCAGCGACAGGAGCTGCGTGTCGATGCCGCCGCCGAACTGAGCGGGGCCGCCCCCGCCACCGCCGCTTCCCGAGGCCTGTTCGGTCAGCCCGGCCATCACGTCGAGGAACTGCGTCTTCAGGATGGCCATCACGCCGAGCAGGGTGAGGTAGGTCATCAGGATGATCGCCACCTGCATCCGGGTGCGGGAGCGACGCTCGCGCTCGATGTCGTCCTGGTTCTCGCTGGCCTGAGCGGCCGTCGTCAGCACCTGCGTGATCTGGCTGGAGGCCTCCTGTGCCTTGCTGATGAGCTTCACCGTCCGCGCCAGCCGCGGAATGTGGTACTTGTTGTTGAACTCCACCAGCGCGTTGCGCAGGCTCATCCCGTAGTTCACCTTGGCGTAGATGACGTCGAACTCGTCGGCGAGCTTTCCGGAGGACGTCTCGGCGACGGTGTTCACCGACTCCAGCAGCGTCTGTCCGGTGTCGTTCGCGCTCGACAGTTTCCGCAGGTTGTCCGAGAGTTTGCCGGTGATCGCCGCCCGGGAACGGACGTTCCACTCGTGGAAGGCGCCGAGCGGAACGAGGAGCAGGTAGAGGGGGACGTACACCCAGACGAAGGTGCCCCAGACGGGCGCCGCGACCATGCCGTCCCACGTCGTCGGCGCCGCGCCGCTCGCGCCGGCGACGACCAGCAACACGAGCGCCGCGGGGACGGTCAGCGCGAGCGTGTAGGTCGGGTTGTCGCGGAAGAAGTGATGCGGGTTGGCCAGCAGTTGCTTGGTGCGGAAGGTTCCCTCGCGGGACTTGATGCGGTCGAAGACCCCGAACTCGCCGACGAACCCCTCGACGATGCCGAGGTGACGGAGGCCGCCCCGCTCCGCGTCGGCGACGGGGTCCGCCACCCCGCCCGACGGTTCGAGGTAGCCGTCGCCGGGTTCGTCCTGTTTCACCGTCGAGACCAACACGAGGAACATCACGCCGGTGATGGGGATGAGCGCGTACACCGTCGCGTACAGCATGAACTCCTGAGCCTCGCCGAGCATGCTCATGATGACGAGGATGATGATCAACAGGAGGGGAAACAGCGAGAGGGTCATGTACATCTCGCCGAACAGTTCGAGTGTGTCGAGCGTGACCTCCTGTTGCTGTTTGGCGGTCCGCATGTGCTTGTCCTTCTTGTCGGAGAGGAACGCCTGCATGTTCCCGCCGGAGTTGACGATGGAGAGCATGTCGGTCAGGAACTGCGAGAGGTCGTCGCTCGGCGTCTCGGCGGCCTGTTCCTGGATGGCGTTCCGGTAGTCGGTGCCGAAGTACTCCGTCTCCTGGACGATGCTCTGGAACTCGCGGGCCACCTCGCCGTAGGTGTCCTCGGCGCGGGCCATCGCCTCCAGGATCTCCAACTGGTTGAGCCCGCCGACCGAGAGGGCGTACATGAACGAGATGGAGTCAGAGAGCAGCATGTTGATCTCCCGCTCCCGCCCCGAGGCCCGCGAGTAGGGGACGGCGACGAGGACGCCGAACCCCGAGACGAAGCCGACCGACCCGGAGACGAGGCCGGTGAGCGCGATGGCCGCGGGGATCTTGATCCGTTCGATGAAGGCGACGACCGCCTCGTTGGGGATGTGTGCCCCCGTCGAGAACGTCTCCGCCGAGAACACGCCGAGGGCGAAGAGGCTGTACCCGAGGAACGTCCCCAGGACCCACAACACGAGGCCGAGAAGGGCGCCGACGGCGAGGGCGCGGGAGAGGTAGAGTTCGACCGTCGTCGCCATCCGCGCCTGCGCCAGTTTCGTCTCGACGTCGTCGACGAAGTCGCCGTCCTCGTCGAACAGCCAGCGAAAGAGGGGGTAGAACAGGTCTCCGAGGCTGTCGACGCTCCGATCCAGTCCGGCGCCGGCGTCGAGGCTCACGTCAGTCCTCCTCGCCCCCGCCCTCGGCGTCGGTCACGTCGCCGAAGCCCCACTCGTCGATGTCGGCCTCGGCGTCCGCATCCGGTGCGTCGTCGCCGGGGGGCGCTCCGGCGCTCCCGCTCTCACCGGCGTCCGGGGACGACTCATCGGCGCCCCCGGACGCCCCGTCGGCGTCGCCAGATGAATCCAGCGAGACGCCGTCAACGTCGGCGTCGTCGGCGGACTCCCCCCACTCGTCGTCGAGCGAGCCGCCCCCGTCGTCGAAGGAGATGCCGAACTCGTCGTCCGCGAACGGGTCGTCCCCGTCGGGGGCGGCGTCGTCGGTGCCCGTCGTCCGGTCGTCGTCGCCCGCGGCGTCGGCGTCGGACTCCGCGGCCGGGGGTCCCCCGGGCTCGGACCGGGGCGTCACGTCCGCGGCCGCGTCCATCCCCGCCAGCGCGGCGTCGATGCCCGCCACGTCCTCGCCGCGGTACGCCTCGAACAGTTCGGACTCGGCCCGGTCGAGGATGTCCGCACACAGGTCCAGGGCCGCCTCGTTCGGGTCGGGACGGGGCACCATCGCCTCCTTCTCCGGGTCGATGTCGATCAGGACCGACTCCATCTCCCGAAGGTCCTCGAGGCTGCGTTCGAGGCGTCCCTCGGCCATGAGCGCGAGGATGGTCTCCTCGTCGTTGATGAACGCCTGCACCGTGGCGGCGACCTGCGTGTAAGTGTTGAGGCCGTTCTCGATGAGGTACGCGAGGACGACCTGTCGCTTGAACAGTTCCTCCTCCAGAGTGGCCCGGGTCCACCCGCGGTCGAAGCGGATCTCCTCCAGGGTGTTGGAGTCGCTCATCCGGAGGAACTCGTCGGTCTCGGCCTGCCACTGGTAGACGTCCTGAACGTTGATCTCGTCGTTCTCGGCGTCGTAGAAGTTGATCTCGGTGAGGTTCTTGTTCCGGCGAACCTTCCGCCCTCCGACCCTGGTCTGGGTCTGGATGGAGACCAGATCGAGGGCCGTGAACATGGTCTTCGAGACGTTGATCGGCTCGGTGGTGAAGCGCTTCAGCACCTCGCCCACGGAGTCGGCGTGGAAGGTCGTCAGCGTGGTGTGCCCGGTCGACATGACCTGAAAGAGGGTGCGCCCCTCCTCGCCGCGGATCTCGCCCATGACGATGTACTCGGGGCGCTGGCGGAGCGCGGCCTCCAGCAGGTCGAACTCGTCGACCTCGCCCTGTTCGTCGTCGGAGAACGAGGGCCTGGTGACCGAGGCCACCCAGTTGCGCTGGGGGAGTTCCACCTCGCGGGTGTCCTCGATGGAGACGATCTTCGAGTTCGAGGGGATGAAAAGCGAGACGGCGTTCAGGCTGGTCGTCTTCCCCGACGCCGTGCCGCCGGCGAAGATGAGTGACTTGTTGTTCTCGATGGCCAGCCAGAGGTACGCCATCTCCTCCAGCGAGAACGTCTTCCAGTTGATGAGGTCGACGGGCGTGAAGGGGACGTCCTTGAACTGGCGGATGGTGTAGTTGGTGCCGTGGTCCGAGACCTCCTCCCCAAGGGTCAGTTGCGCCCGGGAGCCGTCGGGGAGCGTGGCGTCGACCTGGGGACGGCGCTTGCTGATGCCCTTGCCCGACCGCTGGGCGAGTTTGACGACGAAGTCGTCGAGTTCGTCGTCGTCGTGGTAGACGTTGGAGATGATCTGCTCGTAGTCGCTGTGGTAGACGAAGACGGGCGAGTGGTAGCCGTCACACGAGATGTCCTCGACGTTGATGTCGTGTTTGATGGCGTCGATGCGCTCGTAGCCGATGAAGTCCCGCTTGAGGTAGTAGAGCAGCTTCTCGACCTGGTACTCCGAGAGGTTCTCGGGGTCCTCCTCGACGACGGCGGGTTCGGGCCGGGCCGCGAGCCCGGCGAGTTCCTCGTCGGCCTCGCTCTCGGGCTGCCAGCCGAGCCTGGAGAGGAGTCGGCCGGCGGTGCCGTCCGCGTCCTCGACGCCGAGCTGGGTGGCGATGGTATCGAGCAGGCCGGACCCCGAGGTGCGGGCGTAGAGGTCGTACCGTTCGAGGAGGGCGTACGTCTCGTCGCGGATCACCCGCTCGCGTTCCTCGAGGCCGCCGGCGACCCCCACGTCGGCGTACTTGATCGCGTTCTGAAGCTTGGCCGTCAGGAAGTCGACCAGGTCGTCCTCGATCGGCGTCGTGTGGGGCTGGACGACGTAGTACTTCCGCTCGTTTTCCTTCAGCGAGCGGAAGATGACGACGAAGGCGTACGGTTTGTTCACCCAGTAGCGGTCCACCTCGACGAAGTGCGTCTTCTTCTCCAGGGGGACGGTCTTCTCCAAGTCGTAGCGGTTGGCGACAGTCGTCGTGCCGAACTCGGTGGTGAAGAAGGCGTCCTCGTCGAGTTCGTCGTCGACCGAGACGGTCCGCTCCTCGATCACGTCGGCGAGTTCGGCGGCGCGGTCGGCGGCCCCCGACAGCACGTGCTCCGTCCGGTCGGGGTCGAACCCGAGCGTGTCGGTGGGATCGAAGGGGATCGGCTCCCCGTCCTCGTCGGTCGGCGGGGTCCCGTCCGCGTCGTAGTAGAACTCCTCCTTGTAGTCCGCCCACGACCAGAGGTCCTTGACGACCGGCGTCCCGTCCGCCCGTGCCCGCGAAATCGCCCCGTCGAGCCGCGTCGCCGCGGTGGCGCCCGCGGCGAGCAGTTCGGGCAGCGTCGCGGATCCGAGTTCCCCGCGACCCGGGCCGACTGGCGCCGCGCCGTCGAGCCCCCCCGACTCGGAGCCCTCGGCGTCGTCGATAGCCATTGACCACTTCAGGGTGTTCCCGAATATAAACTCTGGTGGCCGATCTAGGCGTCTGATAATCGGAGCGTATCCGGATCTCACCCGACCTCGAATGTTTTTTGAAGGGGCCTCACTAAGCGGACTCCACGACCGAACCATGACAGTCAGTCGCAGGAAATTTGTTGCAGCCGCTGCCGGACTCGTTGGCTCGCTCGCGGGGTGTGCAGGTGGTTCCGGCGGCGGCGGAGGCGGAGGCGGGGGCGGCGATGGAGAGGAGACGCCGACGTCGACGGCCACGGCCACGCCGGAGCCGACGGCCACGGCGACGCCGACCCCCTCCGGGCCGCCGGAGGACGCGCCGGTCCAGAGCGTCACCGTCGAGAACAAGACGTTCATCCCGATGGTGGCGGACGTCGAACCGGGCACCGTCGTCGAGTGGTCCTACGAGGGTATCGGCTCCCACAGCGTCACGTCCACGCAGTTCCACGAGGACATCGCCGAGGAGTGGAGCTTCGACCAGGACCTCAGCAGCGAACCGGTCAGCCACTACTTCCCCGAACCGGGCGTCTACGAGTACAAGTGCTCGTACGACTTCGGTCACATCGGCGGCTGTGCGGCCGTCGTCGTCGGTGAGCAGGACTACGACCAGGAGATGCTCCCCTGCGAACCGCAGTAACCGGCCCCGACCCGCCTCCGGGGACCGCACGTCACCGAGCGTACATTTATGTCCCGACCGGCCGTCCGTTCCGACGAGTGTCAACGCTATGAACGGAACGGACGCCATCGCGAACGTGACGCGGCGAGCGGAGGGGCCGGCAGTGAGCGAACTGAACGTCGCGGCGGGGACCGCTCTGGCGGACCTGCTCCGGTCGACGCTCGGGCCCAACGGGCGGGACAAGATGATGGTCGACGACGGGACGGTCGTCCTGACGAACGACGGGGCGAGCATCGTCGACCGGATGGAGATAGCGTCGCCGGCGGCGAAACTCGTCGCCGACGTCGCCCGCGCCCAGAGCGGCGAACTCGGTGACGGGTCGACGTCGGCCATCGTCCTCGCGGGCGCGCTGCTGGAGGAAGCCGAATCGCTCCTCGAGGACGGCCTCCACCCGACGACGGTCGTCGGGGGGTACCACGAGGCGGCGCGGCGGATCCACGGGACGCTCGACGGGATGGCCGTCGACGGCGACGACGGGTCGCTCCGGGACGTCGTGTCGACGGCCATCACCGGCCGCTGGGACGACGAGCGGACGGCGTTTCTGGCCGACCTCGCCGTCCGCGCGTACCGCGCCGCCCGCGGGCCGGACGGCGACGTCCACCTGGAGAACGTGACCATCCACGGCGTCGCCGGCGGGGAGACGACCGACTCGGAACTGCTCGACGGCCTCGTCATCGACACCGACGCCTCGTCGACCAGCCTCTCGGACGTGCCGGCACCGGTTCCGCGCCGCGTCCGCGACGCGCGGGTCGCCGTCGTCGACGACCAACTCACCGTCCAGTCGCCCGAGTCGGTCTCGCGGTACTCGCTCGAATCCGCCGACGACCTGCGGCGCGCACGGGACCACGAGGAGGCGGAGTATCGGCGGTACGTCGAGACGCTGGCCGCCCACGACGTCGACGTCCTGTTCTGTCAGAAGTCGGTCGACGACCGGTTGCGGACGCAGCTGGCCCGGGCTGGGATCCTCGTCTTCGAGCGCACCCGACAGGACGAGGTCCACAAACTCGAACGCGCGACCGGTGCCCGGGCGGTCATGCGCCTCGACGCCCTCGACCGCAGTGCCGTCGGCCGCGCGGACGGCGTCGAACGCGTCGAACTCGGCGGCGGGTCGTTCGTCGTCGTCCGCGAGGCGTCGTCCGAACAGGTGTCGGTGCTGCTCCGCGCGGGGACGCCCCACGTCGTCGACGAGACGGAGCGCATCCTGACCGACGCCATCGCCCTGCTGGAGACGCTCGCGGTCCGTCCCGGCCTCGTCCCCGGCGGCGGTGCGACGGAGGTGGCACTCGCCCGTGACCTCCGCGAACACGGCCGAGGGGTCGCCGGGCGGGAGTCCCTCGCCGTCGACGCCGTCGCCGACGCCCTCGAAACGATCCCCGTCGCGCTCGCCCGAAACGCCGGACTCGACCCCGTCGACACCCTGCTCGAACTGCGGCGGCGACACGCCGCGGGCGACGTGCGGGTCGGCATCGACGGCGACGCGGGCGAACTCGTCGACGCCGTCGACCGGGGCGTCGTCGAACCGGCCCACCTCAAAGAGCGGGTCGTCGCCAACGCGACGGACGCCGCCTCGCTCGTCCTCCGCATCGACGGGATCATCGAGACGGCGGGGTCCGCCGACGCGGACGGGCACGGCGGCCACGACCACGATCACGACCACGGCGGCGCCGCCTTCCGGAGCGACCCCGGGGGCTACCCCTGGGCCATCGGTCACTGACGCGTCAGGAGGGGCGCGCGGCCGTCCCCTTCGACCCGCTCTCCACGTCGCCCAGGTCGTCCGGATCGATGGTGAAGTCGAAGGCCTCCTGCGGGAGCGAGACGGTGACGCAGGTGTTCGGCAGGTCGACGATGCCGGCGATGCGGCTCTCGACCGGGATGGTGCTGAGGGCGATGTACGCCTGTTCCCCGGTGTACCCGAAGTTCTTCAGGTAGTCGATGGCGTCGAGGCAGGCCCGCCGCATCCCGACGTTGGCGTTCTTGTAATGTTGGGTGCCGTCCTCGGCGACGGAGTAGCCCTCGAAGGTGATGTAGTCGGTGAACTGCGGTTCGACGTTGCCGGGCTTGAAGATGGCGTGATCGAGGCCGAACCGCTCCATGCCGCCCTCGATGACGTCCACCCGGAAGTCGATCCAGCCGGCCATCTCGATGGCGCCACAGAAGGTGATTTCGCCGTCCCCCTGCGAGAAGTGGAGGTCGCCGGTGATGAAGTTCGCCCCCTCGACGAACACCGGGAGGTAGACCCGGGAGCCGCGACTGAGGTTCTTGATGTCGCAGTTGCCCGCGTTCTCCCGCGGCGGGATGGTGCGGGCGGCCTCCCGGCTCGCCGCCTCCAGTTCCTCGCCGTCCATCGACCCCAGCATGGTGTCCTCGGGTTCGGGCGGCAGCGCCAGCGGCGGTTCGTCCTCGCGGGTCTCGTGGTTGACCGCCGTCTCGACGGTCGGCCCGTCCTCGATGAGCTTCCGCTCGCGCTCGTTCCACTCCGCCAGGAGTTCGTGCGACGGCGCGGTGCCGAGGATGCCCGGATGCGTGAGGCCGGCGAAGTCGACGCCCGGCACGTGTCGGGAGCGCGTGTACACCCCGTCCAGGTCCCAGATGGCCTTGCGCGCGTTCGGGAAGTGGTCGGTGAGGAACCCGCCGCCGTTGTCCAGTTCGAAGATGCCGGTGAACCCCCACTCGTGGTCGGGGAAGGCGCCGATGTCGAGGATGTCGACGACGAGGACGTCGCCCGGTTCGGCGCCCTCGACTTCGATGGGGCCGCTCAGGTGGTGGTTCGGCGCCAGTTTCATGTCGCGGATGTCGTTGGCGCTGTCGTCGTTGACGACCTGACCGCCGGTCCAGTCGAGGCACTCGACCCGGAACTTCTCGCCGGGTTCGACGCTCGCGGCGGGCGGCGTGTCCGGATGCCACCGGTTGACGATGGGGTCCGGCTGTTCGTCGGGCGGCGCGTCGGTGTCTACCTCGAAGACGGTCTCTGGCATGGTCCGTCACGCCTATTGTTATCACACCAACATAATTATTTTTATAAATTGGCTCTACTGTCAGTTCTCGTCGGCGTCGGCCGATGCGGGGAGAACTTTAAGTCTCGCCGACACGTCTGTGGGGAGGCCCATGACCGACGCGAGGGAGCCGACCGTCGACGAGCGGATCGACCTCTACGTGACGATCCGGTCGCTGTTCCGGGACCGCCCCTTCGAGGCGACGGCGCTCGGTCGCCGCCTCGTCGAGCGCGGCGAACACGAGTACGTCTCGGCGACGGGTGAGCCGGCGGCGTCGCTGTCGTGGCTGGTCGAGGCCGGCGTCGTGACGGCGGATGCGGACGGCTACCGCGTCGCCGCCGACCCCGACGAGGCCGCCGAGAAACTGGCGACTGCGGGGGGCGTCGACGTCGACGCGGTCCGCCGGCGACTCCTCTCGGCGCTCGCGGCGGACGAGGGAGCGCCGCGGACGCTCTCACGGGAAGGGGGCACCTACGGCGTCGTCCGGATCGACCCGTCGGACTCCGTCGGGGCGGCCGTCGAGCGGGCGCTGGCCGCCGTCGACGCCGACCACCGGGGCGCCGTGCTGACCACGCCGGGGACGAACGCCGACCTGGCACAGCGGGTGGCCGACCGCCTCGCCGCGGATCACTCGTGGTCGAAGGCGGGGTCGACCGTCGTCGAGGGCGAGACGCCCGACGCGGAACTGGTCTTCCGGCTGTATCTGGACGCCTAGAGGGTCGACAGCGCGAAGGCTAGCCCGATGCCCGCCAGCGCGCCGAGGAAGTTCGCGGCGGCGTACCACCCGGCCACGAGACGGTCCCCCGTCTCCCAGAGGCGGACGGTGTCGACCGAGAAGGAGGAGAAGGTGGTGTAGGAGCCGCAGGCGCCGGTGCCGACCAGGTGGAGCACGTCCGCGCCGGCGCCGAGGAAGGTGACGAGCGCGAGGACAAAGGAGCCGACGACGTTCACGGTGAAGGTGCCGTAGGGGAACCGGCGGTCGGCCGCGAGGCCGTCGACGTAGCGGTTGGTGGCGTACCGCAGGACCGCGCCGACGGCCGCGCCGGCACCGACCAGATAGGCGGGGTCGACCACTACACGACCCCCTCCAGCAGTCGCGCGAGTCTGCGGCCGACGAGGACCGCACCGAAGCCACAGACGTAGGTAGCGGCGACGTAGCCGACGGCCGTGAGCGTCGGCGACTGGACGGCCTCCAAGGCGAAGGTGCTGTAGGTGGTAAACGAGGAGAGGAAGCCGGTGGCGGCGACGAACCCCGTCTCCTCGGCCAGCAGGCCGACGAGTTCCGCCTCGTAGACCAGAAAGCCGAGGGCGAGACAGCCGAGGACGTTCGCCGCGAAGGTGCCCCCGAGCCCGGGAATCGCGAGCGAGAAGACGTACCGGAGGTTCGCGCCGGCGAAGCCACCGACGGCGACGAGAAAGACGATTTCGAGCGTCCGCAGCCGTTCCGCCGTCGTTCGAGTCATGTTCGATGGCGTACCGGTTCGTCGTTCGCGTCGGGACGGCATTAATTTCCGCGTCGACGCTGCCTCCCAATTCGTGTTGAATTAACTGAAATTCTATCTAGTTAATTATAAGTAAATTATAAGTCTCGGTTCGCCGTTGATTCACGTGTCATGTGGCCGACTAGCACGCGCCGAAGGAACGGACGAGAGGCGATCACGGAGAATCATGCCACTGTATGAGATCCTCGGGATGGGACTGCTGTTCGTCGGCGGCGTCCTCTTCGTCAACGGGATGTGGCTCCTGGGCTACGGGTCGAACAGGGACGTCGCGACGTTCAACCTCCTCACCGGATTGATAACGTTCCTGATAGTCCTCTGGTGGGGGTTCGGCGGCGACGCCTCGGACGGGACGCCGTTCAACGCCGCCGGCACCATGCTGTTTTCCTTCACGTACCTCTGGATCGCGGCGAACGCCTACCGCGGCATCGAGGACCAGCGATCCTTCGGGTGGTACTGCGCCTTCGTCGCGTTGACGGCGCTCCCGACGGCGTATCTGGTCTTCCTCACCGGGGACGTCGGCCTCACCGGTCTGTGGCTCCTGTGGGCGGTGCTCTGGGCCGCCTTCTTCGTCCTCCTCGGACTGGAGCGCGACGACCTCACCGATCCGGTCGGTGGCTTCACCGCCGTCACCGGCGTCGTCACCGCCATCGGCGGCTATCTGATGGCTGCGGGCTTCTGGCCCTGGGCCTGAACTCCGTTTTCCCCTCCCCTCTCCGAAATTGAATACAGTGACATGTCGGTCTGATTTGTTACAATAGGATTAAGTGTGTTTGAGTTACATTTGTTCGTGGGTTCAGGACCCCTGATACCAATGCCCGAAGTAAAATTCGAAGTCGACGTGGACAGTCCGCCCGACGAACAACCCGGTGCCAACCCGTTCAACCGGTGGCACCCCGACATCCCCGCAGTGGTCGAAGTCGACGACGGTGACACCGCGCGCCTCGAAGCCCTCGACTGGACCGGCGGTCAGATCACCGACAGCGACGACCCCAACGAGGTGCGCGACGTCGACCTGAATCAGGTGCACTATCTGGCCGGCCCCGTACACGTCAACGGGGCCGAACCCGGCGACCTCCTGAAGGTCGAGTTCCTCGACATGGGGCCGCTCAACGGCCGCTCGGAGTTCGGCTTCACCGGCACCTTCTCCCAGCAGAACGGCGGGGGCTTCCTCACCGACCACTTCCCAACCGCCGCCAAGTCCATCTGGGACCTCGACGGCTACACGGTCTCCTCCCGACACGTCCCCGACGTACGCTACGAGGGGAAGATCCACCCCGGCCTCGCCGGCTGTGCCCCGAGCCAGGAACTCTTAGCGGAGTGGAACGAGCGCGAACAGGCGCTCATCGACAAGTTCGAGGAGGACCCCGAATCGATCCAGAACCACCCGACCGGCAGAGAGGAACCCGGCGTCGCCAACCCCCCGACCAGGGACGGCGCCCAGATGGGCGAGATGGACCCCGACGCGGCCGAGGAGGCCGCCGAGGAGGCCGCCCGCACGGTGCCGCCGCGCGAACACGGCGGCAACCACGACATCAAGGACCTCTCCATCGGGTCGACGGTCTACTTCCCCGTCTACGTCGAGGGCGGCAAGTTCGGCATCGGCGACTTCCACGCCTCGCAGGGGGACGGCGAAATCACCTTCTGTGGCGCCATCGAGATGGCCGCCTACGTCGACCTGAAGTTCGAAGTCGTCAAGAACGGGATGGAGGACCACGGCGTCACCCACCCCATCTTCGAACCGGGCCACCGCGGCCCGAACTTCGAGGACTACGTCACCTTCTGTGGCTACTCCGTCACCGAGGACGGCGAACAACACTACATCGACTCCCACACCGCCTACCGGCGCGCGTGTCTCCAGGCCATCGACTACCTGAAGAAGTTCGGCTACACGGGCCAACAGGCCCTCCACATCCTCGGAACCGTCCCGGTCGAGGGCCGCCAGAGCGGCGTCGTCGACGTGCCGAACGCCTGCTCGACGCTCGCGCTCCCCACGGGGGCCTTCGAGTTCGACATCTCGCCGGGCAGTCTCGGCAACGCCGAGGACCGCGGCGACCTCCTCGTCACCGACGAACCGCTCGGCTGATCCCGCCGCTCCCCCTGTTATCCGTCGTCGACCGCGTCGCGCACCGCCGCGGTGAGGGCGTGCACGTCGGACCCGTCGTCGGGGGCGCGGTCGTGGTACCGCGCCGCACCTTCGAGCGCGAGTCGAACCACGTCGTTCGTGTCCAGGATCGGCTCCCCCGCGCGGTCGTTCAGGTCGTCCCGAACGGCACTCAACACCTCCCGGGTGTGCGTCGAGAGCGTCACCGAGACGCTGACCGCGTGGGGAGTCTCCTCGTGGAACTGCCGGACCGTCCGGGCGGCGTCGTCACGGTCGTCCATGTCCGCCCAGTCGCGCGGGATCGACTAATGTATTTCTGCGTAGGTGACGGGAAAACGAGGGTGGGGACCGACGCGACCGAAGGCCGCGTCCTGCCGGGTGACCGGCGGGCGGGGTCGCGACGTCGGGGCGGGCCCGTCGTCGGCGGCAGTTCTCAGTTGCTCTTCTCGGTTTCGGCGCTCGTCTCGGTCGACTCCTCGGCCGACACGCCCGAGGATTCGGATCCGGTCGACACGCCCGACGACTCGGAGCCGGACGACTCGCTGCCCTCCTGCAGTTCCTCTTCGATCTCCTCGCGACCGCGCTTGAACTCACCCATCGCCTGACCGGTCGACCGGGCCAGCTTGGGAATCTTGTTCGCCCCGAACAGCAAGACGAGGACGAAGAGGACGATGAGTAGCTCCGGCCCGCCGGGCAACCCGGGAAACAGTGGAACGATTGAGTCGTACATCACTACCTCTGGGTAGCCGATTCGCGATTATAGGCTTTTTGGACCGTCCACCCCCCGGGGGCGCCCCCCGATGCGATCCGAACCACCCGACTGCGGGCGATCAGCGACCGCAGTCGACAGTATAATGTCCGCCACCGCCGAACGGACGGTATGGTCGACATCGGCGACGCGGCACCCGATTTTACCGTTCCGCTCGCGAACGGCGACGTGGAGTCGTTCACCCTCTCCGAACACCTGGACGAGGCACCCATCGTTCTCGCCTTCTTCCCCGCGGCGTTCACCAGCACCTGCACGACGGAGATGTGTACGTTCCGTGACCGTCTGGCCAACTTCGAGGACGTCGGCGCGACGGTGTACGGCATCAGCGTCGACCTCCCCTACACGCTCAACGAGTTCCGCCGGGAGAACGACCTGAACTTCGGCCTCCTCAGCGACGAGCGCCGCGAACTGATCGACGCCTACGGCGTCACGGACACGTTCTCGCCGGTCGACATGCGGGTCGCCCAGCGTGCGGTGTTCGTCGTCGACGGCGACGGGACGATTACCTACCGGTGGGTCGGCGACGACCCGAAGCAGGAACCCGACTACGAGGCGGTTCGCGAGGCGGCGGCCGACGCCTCGGCCTGAGCCTCGGTCGGCGCGCTTTTTCCCTGCCGGGGTCAACGGGGTCGTATGGACGACGACGACCCCGACGGCCGGAAGTACGACCCCGACGCCCCGCACGCCTACCCCGACGAGAAGCTGAACCGGATCCTCCCGGCCGTCGTCGAGGACCCCGAGGTGCGAACCTACCTCGACGCCCAGAACGTCAACGCCGTCACGCGCAAGGGGTACAACGACCACGGCCCGAAACACATCGAGATCGTTCGGAACCGTGCCCTCCGCCTGTACGAACTCCTGAAGCGCGCCGGCGTGGCGTTCAACGGCGCGACGGATCAGGGGCTGAGCGAGGCCGACGAACCGGTCATCGTCGCCCTCGCGGCGACCCTCCACGACGTGGGTCACGTCGTCCACCGCGACCGACACGCCTACTACTCCATCCCGCTGGCCTCGGACCTGCTCGATCGACTCCTCCCCGAGTTCTACGACACGGAGGAGGCGGTGCGGGTGAAAGCCGAGACGCTGCACGCCATCCTCTGTCACCACACCGAGGAGGATCCGTTGACCCGCGAGGCGGGCGTCATCCGCGTCGCCGACGCCCTCGACATGGAGCGGGGGCGCTCGCGCATCCCCTACGAGAAGGGCGGGCGCGGCATCAACACCCTGTCGAGTCGGGCGATCCGGAACGTCACGCTGGAGGAGGGCGACGACGCGGCGGTGCTGGTCGAAATCGAGATGGTGAACGCCGCGGGCGTCTACCAGGTCGACAACCTGCTGAAGGCGAAACTCCGGGACTCGACCCTGGAGGATCACGTCCGCATCGTCGCCATCAACACGAAAGAGGAGAGCGGGCTGGTCGAACGGATCGAACTCTAGTCGGAGACGACCGCCTCGTCGACGCCGCCGAGTTCGAGCGAGCCACCGAGCGTGCGGTTCGGGTAGGGGATGTTGATGTCCGCCTCGTCGAAGCGCTCCTTGACGGCGGTGACGTACTCGCCGCGGGTCTTGACGAAGTCCGACCGGCTGGGGTCGTCGATCCAGACCCGCGAGGTGAGCACGACCGACGAGTCGCCGAGTTCGGTCAGCCGGACGGAGGGAGCGGGGTCGTCGAGGACGTCCGGGTGGGCGTTGGCTTCCTCGAGGATGATCTCGTTGGCCCGCTCGATGTCGTCGTCGTACCCGATGCCGAACGGTACCTGGAGGCGAAGCTGGCCCTTCGCGACGGGGTTCTTGATGACGCCGTCGGTGAGGTGGGAGTTGGGGACGGTCAGCAGTTCGTTGTCGAAGGTGCGCACCCGCGTGACGCGAAAGCTGATGTCCTCGACGATGCCCGAGTTGCCGTCCCACTCGATCCAGTCGCCGATCTTGAAGGGTTTGTCGGTGAAGATGAAGACGCCGGCGACGAAGTTGGCGATGACGTCCTGCATGGCGAAGCCGATGGCGAGCGTCGCGGCCGCCGCGACGGTCGCCAGCGACTGCAGGAAGTCGCCGTAGCCCGCGAACCCGAAGGCGACGGCGACCCCGACGAACACCACCAAAAGCAGCGTGAGCTTCCGGAGCGGCTTCCGGGCGTGTTTCTCCAGCCCCCGGGAGTCGAGCACCCGGTCCACCAGCGGGATGATCGCCGCCCGCCCGACCACGTAGACGACGGCGAGGACGACGACGAAGACGATGGCCGAGCCGATGGCGTCGGCGTACGGCACGCCGCTCTCCGAGAGGAAGCGCGCGATGGCGCCGCTCTGGAGCGCCACGCCGGTCATCGGTGAAGCACGGCGGTGTTACCCCGCGTCTCGACGACGGCCGCGTCCGTCCGGTCGGCGAGGGTCGCCGCCAGCGTCTCCACGTCGGTCCCCCCCTGTGCCGACCGCAGGAACTTCACCTTCACCAGCTCCTCATTTATCAACTGATCGTCACATTCGTCGACCACGGGGTCGACGCCCCCCTTCCCGACCCAGACCGTCACGTCGAGGTCGTGGGCCCGTTTGCGCAGCGCTTGCGTATCCATACCCGTCACTGGCACCGAATCGGTTTGAAAGTTTATATCAACGACAGGCCGTCACAGGGAGCTACTCGTAGGGGTAGCGGGCCGTCGCGCCGCAGTCACACCTGACGACCACGTGCCCCTCCTGCAACCGGACGCGCGCGTTCCGCCCGGGGCGGAGGTAGGCGTCACAGGCGTCGCAGGTGAACCGGCGGACGGTTCGGGGGAGGGTGAGGCGGTTGCGCTCGGCGATGCGGCGGGCGCGGCGGACGTACTTCCGGGCCCGGTCGGGGTCGCCCGCGGCGACCGCCTCGTCCGCGAGCGCCACCAGTCGGTCGATCCGCTCCTCCGCGATGCCCATACCCGAACCCGGCCGGGAGGCAAGAAAGGCCTTCCGACAGCGTGAAGAGCGTCACCGCGCAATCGCCGCCCGTGCGGGTGTTGAACTACCTCGAACTGGAGAGCCGACTCGACCGGAGCGGGATCGGAACCGCCGCCGACCAGCAGCGCGCGGCGCTGGCGACGACCGACGTGTCGGTGCTCACCTCGCCGTGGACGGGCGGCTCGCCGCCACGGGCCGTCGGGTCGGCGCTCCGAGGGAACGGGGCCTTCCGCGAGTACGACGTCGCCCACTGCAACATGATCGGCCCCGGGACGGTCGCGGTGGCCAGACACGCCGAGCGGACGGGGACGCCGCTGGTCCTCCACGCCCACGTCACCCGGGAGGACTTCGCCGAGAGCTTCCGGGGGTCGACCCACCTCGCCGGCCCCCTCGGCCGCTACCTCCGGTGGTTCTACTCGCAGGCCGACCTCGTCCTCTGCCCGAGCGAGTACACGAAGCGCATCCTCGAGTCCTACCCGGTCGAGGCGCCGATCCGGCCGATCACCAACGGCGTCGACACGGCGTCGCTCGCGGGGTTCGAGGCCCTCCGCGAGGAGTACCGCGACCGCTTCGACCTGGACGGCCTCGTCGCCTTCTCCGTCGGCAACGTCTTCGAGCGCAAGGGCCTCACCACGTTCTGTCGGCTGGCTCAGGAGACCGACTACGAGTTCGCGTGGTTCGGTCCCTACGACTCCGGGCCCCAGGCCTCGGAGGCGGTGCGTCGCTGGACGTCGAACCCCCCCGAGAACGTCACCTTCACCGGCTGGGTGGACGACAAGCGCGGCGCCTTCGCGGCCGGCGACGTCTACCTGTTCCCCACGAAGGCGGAGAACCAGGGCATCGCCGTCCTCGAGGCGATGGCCTGTGGCAAGCCGGTCGTCCTGCGGGACATCCCCGTCTTCGAGGAGTTCTACACCCACGGCCACGACTGCCTGAAATGCGAGACGCGGGCCGAGTTTCGGGCGGCGCTGGACCGGCTGGCGAGCGATCCGGACCTGCGCGACCGACTCGGCGAGAACGCGACGGCGACGGCCGCCGAGCACTCGCTGGAGCGGGTGGGCGAGAGACTGGTCGACGCCTACCGGGCAGTGGGCGGCCGGCCGGACGCGGGGGCGGGCGACGAAGTCACAAGCGATTAACCCCTCCTCGCCGAATCGCCGCCAATGCGTTCGGTCGCCGCCTTCACCGACACCTACCTGCCGACGGTCAACGGGGTCACGTACACCGTCCAGGCGTGGCGTGACTGCTGGACCGACCGCGGCGGCCGCATGGACGTGGTGTACCCGCGAACCGACGGCTACGCCGCCCGCGCCGGCGAGTACCCGGTTCGGAGCCTGCCGTTCCCCTTCTATCCCGGCTTCAGGCTGGGCGTGCCGGTGATCCCGCGCCGCGTCCGCGACGTCGACGTCGTCCACGCCCACACGCCCTTCGCCATCGGCATCGCGGGCCTCCGACTCGCCCGCCGGCGCGACCGCCCGCTCGTCGCCTCGTATCACACCCCGACCGCGGAGTACGCCGACTACGTCGCCCCCGGCGAGGCGGTCGAGGCGCTGGTCGAGCGGGCGAGCAAGGGGTACGAGCGGTGGTTCTTCGACCGGGCGGACGCCGTCGTCGCGCCGAGCGAGGCGACGGCGACCCACCTCACCGACGAGGTTGGCGTCTCGACGCCGGTGACCGTCGTCCCGAACGGCATCGACACCGAGCGCTTCCGCCCGGTCGACCCCGGCGACTTCCTGGCCCGTCACGGCCTCGACGACGCGGGGACGCTGCTCGGCTACACCGGGCGCCACGGCTACGAGAAGCGCCTGCGCGACGCCGTCGACGCCGCGGCGGCGCTCGACGTGACGCTCGTCTTCGGCGGGGACGGCCCGGCCCGCGAGGACCTCGAAACCCGGGCGGCCGAGCGCGGGGTCGACGCCCGCTTTCTCGGCTTCCTCGACCGCGAGGAGCTCCCCGCGTTCTACAGCGCCCTCGACGCCTTCGTCTTCCCGAGCCCCATCGAGACGCAGGGGCTCGTCGCCCTGGAGGCCAACGCCTGCGGGACGCCCGTCGTGGGCGCGAACGACGGCGCCCTCGCGGACACCGTCGTCGAGGGGGAGACGGGGTACCACTTCGAGACGGGCGACGTCGACGGGCTCCGGGCGTCGATACGGCGGACGCTCGCGGAGCGCGACGAACTCGGGGTGCGGTGTCTTGCCCGGCGTGACCGGCACGGCGTCGACCGGGCGGTCGACCGCCTGGCGGACGTGTACGACCGAGTGAGCTAGAGCGTCAGTCGTCTTCGAGCGCCTGCGCGATCCGCTGGAGCTGTCGGGTCGCGTCGCGGACCTCGTCCCGGAGCTGTCGGACCTCGCGCACGAGTTCCTCGTTGCCGCCGGACTCCTCCTCGGCGCCGCGGCCGGGGCCGCCACCCATGCCGGGCGGGCCGCCACCCATGCCGCCGCCCATGCCGCCGGGACCGCCGCCGCCCATCATGCCGCTCATCATCTGTGCGAAGGGGTTGCCGCCGGGGCCGCCCTCGCCGCCCATCATCTCCTCGGGGTCGGGGCGCTCGCCCTCCTCGCGCTCCTCGGCGCGCCGCTCGCGGATCTCCTCGACCCGCTCGCGGAAGGACTTCTCCTCGCCCTCCTCGCTTTCGCCACCCGCTGTCTCGGACTCGTCGGCGGTGTCGTCGTCTGCCATGCCACGGGGTTCGAAACCCACGCCGAAAAGGGTTGCCGTCTATCCGAACGCGCCGAGACTCGACTGCAGGCGGCGGTCGGTGCCGTCGGGCGTCACCTCGTAGCCGACCAGGTCCCGCAGGTCGACCGCGTACGTGCTTCCGGCGTGATCCAGCACCAGCAGGCGGCCCTTGGTCCCGCGAACCCGGCCGGTGGCGACCGTCTCGGCGACCGGCCGCTCCGAGAGGTCGAGGCCGTAGTCGAACGCGAAGCGGTCGCGGGGGTCGAACCCCGACAGCAGGTCGTCCCACGCCGCCTCGTCGACCGACTGACCGAGCCCCGCGCGCTTGGTCGGCGCCCGCACCCGGTCCGGAATCCCGGCGGCCAGTTCCGCCTCGATTTCGCGGGCGATCCGCCCGTTCGAGACGGTGCGGAGGTGGGCGCCACGGTCCGCCCCCTGTTCGCGGAGGCGGGTCTCCAGGCGCCACGCCTTCGTGACGCCAACCTTGAACGTGTCGGGGGCGAAGGCTGCCAGATAGACCGCGTGGTCGTCGAAACAGTCCATCTCGTCTTTGAGACAGGTGCCCGTACACCGGGCACAGACCCACGTCGAGGTGTGGGCCGGACAGTGGGGCGCGTCGGGGTCGTCACAGGAGCGGTGACCGTCGTCGGTGACGACGCCCGCGCAGTGGCGGTCGTCGAGGCGGTAGGTCAGGTCCGTTCCGGGGTCGAGAGGGACGTACTCGACGGGGCGGGGCGGGGCGTCGTCGAGGGCGTCGTCCCCGTCGCTCACGAGGATGCCGCCGTCGGTCGCGTCGTAGCCGACGATCTGCACACGACCCCTTCGGGGGCGGCGAGTAAAGGCGTGTCTCTCCGACGACGGCGACGGTACCGGCGACGGCACCGGCGACGGCGGGCGGTCCCCGGTGTGGCCGTTCCGAAAGCCGTTACCCCCTCGACCCCCTCCCGTCGGGTATGCAGGACGCCCCCGAGGTGGTCGTGTTGCGACTGGGCCACCGGCCCGGCCGCGACGACCGCATGACGACACACGTGGCCCTGACGGCGCGGGCGCTCGGCGCCGACCGGGCGGTCCTCGTCGGCGACGCCTCGCAGGCAGGCGAGACGGTGGCCGACATCACCGACCGCTTCGGCGGCCCCTTCGACGTGACGGTGACCGACTCCTACCGGCCGCTCCTCCGGGAGTGGGAGGGGACGGTCGTCCACCTGACGATGTACGGCGAACCCGTCGCGGACGTGATCGCGCCGATCCGGGACCGCCATCGCGAAGCGCCACTGCTCGTCGTCGTCGGCGCCGGAAAGGTCGACTTCGAGGTGTACGACCGCGCCGACTGGAACGTGGGCGTGACGAACCAGCCCCACTCCGAGGTGGCGGCGCTGGCGGTGTTTCTCGACCGCCTGTTCGAGGGGCGGGAACTCGACCGCGAGTGGGAGGACGCCGAGCGGCGGGTGGTCCCGCAGGCGACGGGCAAGCGCGTCGAGGAGGTCGACGACTAGAGCCGTTCGGCCGCGGCGTCGACGTCGTGACCGGCGAGGACGCCCGTCTCCTCCAGCAGGTGGTACGCCGCCGTGTGGACGACGAAGGCGGCGACGAGGCCGTTCAGCGCCGCGCCGCCGGGGCCGGGCAACGGTGCCGGGGCGGGGACGCCGGGGACGACCTGTCCGGCGGTGAGGACGGCGACGACGACGCCGACGGCGTAGGCGAGGACCGCGATCCAGCGGACCCCGGTGAAGTCGACGTCCTCCATCCGCGGCACGCTCAGCCGCCAGCACAGCAGGAAGTCGGCGATGATGACGCCGCCGAGGGGCGGGACGTACTGCCCGAGCGTCGACAGCCAGGGGATGAGCAGGCTCTCGGCGCCGGCGAGTGCGAGCAGGATGCCGACCGTCCCGCCGACCAGCACGAAGGGGCGCTTGCGGTCGAACTCGAACGCCTCGCTGCCGGCGACGCCGAAGGCGTAGGCGGCGTTGTCGTTCGTCGTCCAGATGTTGAGAATCAGGGCGATCAGGCCGATGGCCGCGAGCCCCTGTGCCGCGAGCACCTCGTAGAGGTCGCCGGCGGGCGTCACGTCGTAGACGGCGCCGCCGACGGCCCCGGAGAGAAAGAGGAAGCCGTTGCCGATCAGGAAGGCGACGAGGCCGGCCCAGAAGCCGACGCGGGTCGAGGACGCGAACCGCGCCCAGTTGGGCGCCTGCGTCCCGCCGCTGATGAACGTGCCGACGACGATGGTGACCGCGGCGGCGAATCCCATCTCCCCGCTGCCGCTCCCGGCGAACAGGCCGGAGAGGCCGCCGGCGTCCCCAACCGCGATGAACACGGAGAGCAGGCCGACGACGACCAGGATCGGGACGGCGATCAGGGAGAGTTTCTCCATGCCCTCGTAGCCGAAGTACGCCGTCGCGAGGTGGAGCACGCCCCAGAGGACGATGAGCGCGAGCGTGAACGTCGGCGAGTCGAGGCCGAAGAAGGTGGCCGTCGGGATGGCGACCATCGGGATGGTGACGCCGAACCAGCCGACCTGCGTGCCGCCGAGGAGGAGGTCGGCGAACTTCGCCCCCCACCGCCCGAAGCTGTACCGGGCGAGGAGGACGGTCGTCAGGCCGGCCTTGGCGGCGATGCCACACAGCGCCGCGACGTAGACGCCGAGGATGGCGTAGCCCACTGCGGTCGCCGTGAGCATGGGACCGAATCCCATCGCCGCCCCGACTTCGGCGCCGGACCACAGCGTCCCGGCGAAGAAGACGAAGCCGAGCAACACCGCGGAGATACTCACGAGGCCTTTGCGTTCGTCCCGAGGGACGTGATCGATGGGGTAGTCCGGATCGGGGAGGTCTTCGTCCCCGAACACGAACGTTCGCCACGCCGACGATTCGTCTTCCGTTGCCATTACCCGTTGTCGCACAGGTATTGTTGATAAAATTTGGCATTACGCGCACGTTCGTGCGAAACCGGGAGTGCGAAGGAATTTGTGTCGGCTCCCCCTCGGGGACGGGTATGTCCGAGTACATCGTCACCCGCGGGCGGACGCTCGCCGGCGGCATCGTCGACGTCGAAATCGAGGACGGGACGATCCGGCGTCTCGTCCCAGCGGGCGAGGGGGATCCGTCGTCGTTCCCGGCGGACCGCCGGTACGACGCCGACGGGCGGCTGGTGACGCCGCCGCTGATCGAACCCCACGTCCACCTCGACGCGACGGGGACCGCGGGCGACCCGACCTGGAACGAGAGCGGGACGCTCGCGGAGGGGATCGAGGTCTGGGCGGCGTACAAGGAGGACATCACCGTCGAGGACGTCCTCGACCGGGCGACCCGGACGGTCGAGTGGTACGCCGCCAACGGCGTCACCCGGATCCGGACCCACGCCGACACGACGGAGCCGTCGCTGACGACCGTCGAGGCGCTCCTCGAACTCCGCGAGCGAGTGGCGGACGTCGTCGACCTGCAGGTCGTCGCCTTCCCGCAGGACGGCATCCTCACCGACGAGTCCCACGAGGACCTGCTCCGCGAGGCCGTCGAGATGGGCGTCGACGCCGTCGGCGCCATCCCCCACAACGAACACACCCGCGAGGACGGCGTCGAGAGCGTGCGGACGGTCTGTGACCTGGCCGAACGGTACGACCGGCCGCTCGACCTCCACATCGACGAGACGGACGACCCGGGGTCGCGGTTCACCGAGGTGCTGGCGAGCGAGGCACTCAAGCGGGGGATCGGCGACCGCACGACCGCGAGCCACGCCACGGCGATGCACTCCTACAACAACGCGTACGCGGACAAGGTGATCTCGCTGCTCGCGGAGAGCGGGGTGGGCGTCGTGACGAACCCGCCGGACAACTCGGTGCTGCAGGGGAGCTACGACGACTACCCGCGCCGGCGCGGACACACCCGGATCGACGAACTCCACGAGGCGGGCGTCACCGTCGGCCTCGGCCACGACTCCGTCCTCGACCCGTGGTATCACTACGGGCAGGCCGACCCGCTCGACGCCGCCTTCGTCCTCCTCCACTACGCGCACATGGCGGGTCGCGACGACGTGTCCACCCTGTGGGAGATGCTGACCGCGGCCAACGCCGAAGTGTTCGGCGCGAGCGAGTACGGACTCCGGGAGGGTAACGAGGGGTCGCTCGTCGTGTACGACAGCCCCGACGGGTTCAACGCCCTGCGCACCCGCGCGCCCCGGACGCTCGTGCTCCGGGAGGGCGACGTCGTGGCGCGGACGGAGCCGTCGAGCGCGACGGTCCACCGCGCCGACGGGACGAGCGCGGTCGATTTCCACCGGTAGGTCGGGCACGGCGGGGCGGACACCGCTCGGCGTCCCCGTCGATCCACGGTCACTCAGGTGACGGCCCAGGGAAGGTCCTCCTCGTGGCTTCGGAGGAGTTCGAGCAGCGCGTCGATCTCGTCGAACCGCGGCCCGCGGCCGACGCGCCCAGTCTCGCTCTCCCACTCGACGTACCCCAGGTCGTCGAGCACCGGGAGGTGGTGGTGGACCAGCGAGAGGCGGTCCCGGTCGGCCGTCCCGAGGTCGGCCAGGTCGAGCGTCTCGGTCGCCGAGAGCGTCGTCAGGACGTCGCGTCGACGGTCGTGTTCCAGCGCTCGCAGACAGTCGTCGAGCGAACTGGACTGGAATCGGCGCGACACGGGATCAGACACCTCCGGAGCTGGACCGGGAGAGGCCGGGTGCGGGCCGGCCGATCCGAGGGCCGCCGCTCCCCGATATCTGACCGTCCGCGGTGACCGACCGACGCGGTGTGGATCCCGGGATCCGACTGGCGTGTCGACACATCACTACCCGAATGACGAGGTGAGAACGGAATAAAGACGGTGCCCACATGTGGGGATTCAATCCAGCAGGTGAGAACACAGCGTGCGCTGTGCCAGCCGCAGATGTTCGCTGACGGTCCACCGAGAGAGGCCGAGTTCGTCGGCCAGTTCCGAGAGGTTACATTTCCGGTCCCGGTCGAAGTAGCCGTGGCGATAGGCGGCCTCCAGCATCTCGTACTGCCGGTCGGTCAACACGGACCGGACGCTCCCCGTGATCGGGTCGGTGGCGTCGGGGTCGGCGTCCCCCCACTCGACGGAGATCGTCGCGTTCGGATACCCCTCCTGGAGGGTCTCCCGAACGCTCCGGGCCGTCCCCGAGTCGGGGACGATCAGCGTCATCGTCGCCCCGTCGGTGGTCACCCGAAACGTGTGGAACCGGACGCCGAGTCGAACGAGTCGGCTCTCGGGGGTCTCGGTCCCCACGACGACGGCCGACTGCCCCTCGGAGGGGACGCCGTAGGGTTCGACCCCGTCGCAGCGGGCCGCCGCCGTCTCCGGATCGCACCCGTCGTCGCCGCGCAGGTAGTACACCGTCTCCCCCGACCGCGGGACGACCGACACGACGTCGAGCGGACCCCCAACGGCGTCGGGGAGCGCCAGTAGCGGCAGGCCGTCGGGGACGGCGACGGTGAGCGTGGCGGCGGTGTCGGACGCGAGCGCCCACCGCCACATGGCGGCGCTCAACGCGTAGCCGACGGCGTCCGCGTAATCGACGAGGACCTCCTCGCGCCACGGGACCAGGTACTCCGCGTCGGCGAGGTACACCGCGAGGACGCCGTGTTCGACGCCCTCGTGGGAGAGCGGCAGGGCGATGGCGGCCTGCAGACCGTGATCGGTCGCGACCGCCGCCCAGTCGCGGTTCCGCGACGCGATCGACGCCACGGAGACGGCCTCCTCCGACCGCAGCGCCCGAACGCCGGGGTCGGCCGTGGCGTCCAGGCCACCGACGGCGCGCAGGTCGTCGAGGTACTCGTCCGCGTAGGCCGACGCGCGCACGCTGGGGTCGCCGGCGTGGTCAGCCGTGCCGATCCACGCCATCTCGTATCGGCGCCCCTCGACGATACGGTCACAGAACGCGCGTTCGAGGTCGCTGCGGACGGATTGGGATTCGAGCGCGTCGAACACGTCGTAGAGCGCCCGGTCGCGTTCGTCGTATCTGGTGACGTCGATGCCGGCCGTGACGACCTCCTGGGGGGTGTCCGCGGAGTCGGGGGGAAGCGGAGCGACGTACGTTCCCCGCCGGAACTCCTCGTCGGCGAACTCGACGGAGAACTCGACGTACCGACGGGTGCCGGTCTCGATCACCTCGTCGAAGGCGTCGAGGAGCGCCTCCGTCGCCTCCGGATTGAGCACCTCGTCGAGACGCTTCCCGACCAAGTCCTTCGGCGATTCGGTACTCTTGACCTGTAGACTCGTGTATACGCCGGTGTACGTCCCCGCGCCGTCGGTGGCGTGGGTCGTCACCAGGATCGGGAGCGATCCGAGGAGTCGGCGGTGACGTTCGGCCATCGTGAGCGCCCGTTCCGTCGAAGCCGCCGGAGGCAGTAATGGATTGTCACTAGTTCCCAGGCGAACGCCGCGGCCGACAGCCGAGTCGCCGGCGTCGATCCGGTCGCGTTAAGTTAGCGTGAAGAGTGAGGCGTGCTGATTTCTAAGTTGTTCATGCCCGAAATCAGCCGCCTCAGCGATGGTAGCGACTGGATCGAATTAGATTTTGTGGAGCGTCAGCGGACACCCGAGTTCGCGATGCGGCTCGGTATTCAGATGCATGTGGCGGGATTATCACTTTCGAATACCATCTCGATTCTTGAAAGGTTGGGTGTCGAACGATCTCGAACGGCCGTTCACAACTGGGTGCAGAAGGCCGATCTACAGCCCGAAGGCGGTGCGAGCCCGAATCACGTTGCACTCGACGAAACTGTGATTCGAATCAACGATCAGCAATACTGGCTGTACGCCGCCATCGATCCTGAAACGAACACATTCCTTCATATCCGGCTCTTTAGCACGTATACGACCGGTCTAACCGAAATTTTCCTGAGCGAATTACGCGAGAAACACGATGTCGAAACCGCCGTGTTTCTCGTCGATGGCGCCAAACATCTCCAAACTGCTCTCAATCGACACGGCCTCGATTGCAGATACGAACTCCATGGCAATCGGAATGCTGTCGAACGTATCTTTAGAGAAGTAAAACGACGAACCTCTTCGTTTTCAAATACGTTTAGCCACGTGGAGCCGACGACCGCAGAATCGTGGCTCCAAGCCCTCGCCGTCTGGTGGAATCGATGCCAAAGTTAACGCGACCGTCGATCCCGTGCGAACCCTTTTGCCGGCCACACCCTAAGTCCCGCCATGGCCCCCGTCGTACTGCAGTCGATTCCCGGAATCGGACCGCTTCTCGTCGGCGTGCTCGTCCTGTTGCTCGCCATCGTCACCGTCTACCAGATGGTCGAGATCGTCGACGCGTACGAGAAGAAGGCGCTCACCGTGTTCGGGGAGTACCGCCGGCTGCTCGAACCGGGCATCACGTTCATCCCGCCGTTCGTCTCGCGGACGTACGCCTTCGACATGCGGACCCAGACCCTCGACGTGCCGCGCCAGGAGGCCATCACCCGCGACAACTCGCCGGTGACCGCCGACGCCGTCGTCTACATCAAGGTGATGGACGCGAAGAAGGCGTTCCTCGAAGTCGACGACTACAAGATGGCGGTGTCGAACCTCGCCCAGACGACGCTGCGAGCCGTCCTCGGCGACATGGAACTCGACGACACGCTGAACAAGCGCCAGGAGATCAACGCCCGCATCCGGAAGGAACTCGACGAACCGACCGACGAGTGGGGCGTCCGCGTCGAGAGCGTCGAGGTGCGGGAAGTGAACCCCTCGAAGGACGTCCAGCAGGCGATGGAGCAACAGACCTCCGCGGAGCGCCGCCGCCGGGCGATGATCCTCGAAGCCCAGGGCGAACGGCGGAGCGCCGTCGAGACGGCCCAGGGGGAAAAGCAGTCGAACATCATCCGCGCGCAGGGTGAGAAACAGAGCCAGATCCTCGAAGCCCAGGGTGACGCCATCTCGACGGTGCTGCGGGCGAAGTCGGCGGAGTCGATGGGTGAGCGTGCGGTCATCGACAAGGGGATGGAGACGCTCGAACGCATCGGTCAGGGCGAGTCCACCACCTTCGTCCTCCCGCAGGAACTCACGTCGCTGGTCGGCCGGTACGGCAAGCAGTTGACCGGGAGCGACGTGCAGGACTCGCAGGCGCTCGACTCGCTCGACTTCGACGAGGAGACCCGCGAACTGATCGGCCTCGACGACATCGAGGAGATCCTCGGCCAGATCGACGAGGCCGCGGAGATGGACATCGAGGAACTCGAACAGGAGGCCGAGGCGATCAAATCGGGGGCGGGCACGGACATCAAAAGCGCCGACGAGGTCGTTCAGGACGCCGATCAGGGCGCGGAGTTCGCGGGCGAAGAGCCGGAGACGGAGTCGAACGCCGAGTGAGACGGGACAGCGGTCGGCCGACCGCTCGGCCACGGAGACGGCGCGTTTCGTGACCTGCCTCGATCCCCATCATATCAAATCGTGCCAACATTTCGGAAGACGCGGCCGTCGTTTCGAGGGGGTCCGAATCGGGGGGAACTCGGCTCTCGGGGGAGTTTGGTACTTTTTGGCACGCCTAAAATATTAGATTTCTGATAATGTTTATCTGCATGGAGCGTCAAGTGGGACGGGATGAGCGCGAAAGAATCCATCCGTCGTGAGGCGGGCAGCGTCGAGGACAACGCCGTCCGCATCGATACCGGGAAGGCCGAACAGGTTATCGAGGCGCTGAACACCGACCTCGCGGCCACGTACGTCCTCTACCACCAGCTGAAAAAGCACCACTGGACCGTCGAGGGCGCGGAGTTCGGACAGCTCCACGACTGGTTCGGCGACGCGGCCGAGGAGGCCGAGGAGAACGCCGACGAAATCGCGGAGCGGGTCCAAGCGCTCGGTGGGGTGCCGATCAGCGGGCCGAGTGCGCTCGACGATCACTCCATCGTGGAGTTCGAGGGCGAGGACGTCTACGACGTGCGGACGGCGATGGAGAACGACATGGAGATGTACGGCGACATCATCGAGTCGGTGCGCGATCACGTCTCGCTCGCCGAGGACCTCGGCGACTACGCGACGGGCGAACTGCTCCGGGAGACCCTCGAGGACCTCGAAGAGGGCGCCCACGAGGCCGAGCACTTCCTCGAGGACGACACGCTCGTCTTGGCGGACGCGACCCACTGAGGGGGTAAGAACGATGGCGAAGAGACAGATCGGGCTGGTCAGGGAGCCGGACAGCGGCGACCGACGCCAAGCGTGGGGAACGATCGAGGAGACCGAACTCCGAATCGACCCCGACGACGCCGAAGTGATCGTCGACGCACTCAGCGTCGACCACGCCGGATCGTTCAACCTGTTTTACCTCCTGCGGAAACACTACTGGACGGCGGCGGGAGCAGAACACGACGAGGTCGCCGACTTCCTCGAAGCGGCGTACAAGCGCGTGCGGAGGATCAACGACGGCCTCGCGAGACGAATCGTCGAACTCGGCGGCATCCCGCCGAACACGCCGCCGACGATTCAGGAGCGGGCCGAGGTCCGTCTCGAAGCCGAGGACCTCTACGACCTCCGAGCGTCGCTGGAGGGGGATCTCGAGGCCTACGCGACGCTGGTCGCGAGCATGCGCGAACACGTCCGCCTCGTCGAGGGACGCGGGGACGACGGAACTGGGGAGCTACTGCGGACCCACCTCGAAGCGCTCGAGGCGGACGCCCACGACGTGGAACAGTTTCTCGAAGACGACACGCTCGTTCGAGCGGGGACGACCGAACGATGACGAGTACGCCACATCTCCGGAAACCCGAGGCGGACCACGTCCGACGGGAGTGGGATACGGTCGAGGAGACCGAGCTGCGGATCGACCGAGCATCGGCGGCACTGATCGTCGAAGCGTTGAATTCCGAGCTCTCCGGGCTCTACATCCTGTTCAACCAAGTCCGCAAACACCACTGGCTCGTCGAGGGCGCCGAATCGGACGACATCAGAACCTTCCTCCAAGAGGCCGCGGGCCGGCTGACCGACGTGACCGACGACATCGCGATCCGCGTCGACGCACTCGGCGGCGTGCCCGTCTGTGGCCCGATGGGAATCCGACAGCACGCACCCCTCTACATCGAAGCCCCGCACCACTACGACATCCGCTCCTCGCTCGACCGCGATCTCGACGGCTACGCGGCGCTCGCGGTGCAGATGCGTGAGCACATCGAACTGGTCGAGCGGGTGGGTGACGCCGCGACGGGGGAACTACTGCGCGAACACCTCAAGACGCTCGAATCGGACGCACACGTACTCGAGAGATATCTCGCCGACGATACGCTGGTCAAGCGTCGTTCGTCCGACTGATCGAACGCGACGAAGGGACCTACTCGAGGAGCGGGACCGTCGTATCGGTCGCGATCCAGCCATCGGTGTTTCCGGGTTCGGTCAGAACAGTCCGGTCCGAGGTGACCTCGTGGAGGTTCAGTCCGGGGGTGTCGTCGGCTGGACCGTCCGCCGACGGTTCGACACTCGTGGCATCGGATGGCTGGCTGCGGGGCGACATACCGACTCGATTTAGGCATACCTAAATTAAAAAGATTTGGGACGCGTTTGGCGACACGCTTTTGCCGAGGCGACACGACGGTACAGGTGGAAATGCCGGACGGGGACCGGGGGGTCGACACCGACAAGCGGGCTACGCTGCGACGCTTCGCCGCGCTGGGAGCGGCGACGCCGCTCGCCGGCCTGAGTGCCGGGGAGGCACGGGCGAAGACGGGGAGTACCGACGCCCGCGACGCCATCCTCGGCTACGTGAGCACGACGCCCGGTGCCCACTTCTCGAAGCTCCGCGACGACCTGAAACTCGGCACGGGGGAGACCCAACACCACCTCCGTCGACTGCTGGACGACGGCGCCATCGTCTCCCGTCGCGACGGCGACTACCGCCGTTTCTTCCTCGCGGATCGCTTCTCGACGTTCGAACAGGTGGCGCTGGGCTACTTGCGCCGCGAGACGCCCCGCGGAATGGTGTTGACGCTCCTTCGTCACCCCGACGCGACGGGCAGCGAGATAGCGAGCGCCCTCGACGTGTCGCGGGCGACGGTGAGCACGTACGCCTCACAGCTCGACGACGCGGGGCTGCTGGACCGGACGGACGGCTACGCCGTCGCCCGCCCGGAGACCGTCATCACGCTCGTGGTCCGCTACGCCGACTCCTTCGACGCCGAGACGCGAGCGTTCGCGGCCGACGCCGACTCCCTCGTCGCCTACGACCCCTGAACGTCGACTTTCCAGGTCGTCCCCGAGGAGTAGCCCCACTTCTCGACGCTCACGTCGAAGTCGCCGGTTCGGATGGCGGTCATGTTCGCCCCCACCTCCTTCGCGGTCATGCCGAGTTCCGACGCGATGAGCCGCGATTTGAAGTACGTCTTGCTGGCGGCTCGTTCGCGGAGGTACGCGAGGATGCGGCGCTGTTTGTCGGTGAGGTCGTTGCCCGCGGCACTCGTGCTCATATCACGGTGGAGGGACGACGCGGTAATAGGGGGTTTGGTACGCGCGGTTAACACCGCTCCGTCCGTCGATTAGCGCCGCAATACGGGAGTCGACCCGTCCCGAGAGCGGGCGGTGAGGTACGGTTACCTAACAGCCGTCCGGCGTCGTAGATACCGCCCGTACCCGCCGGAAACGAAGATTCTTATTGGCGTCCCGGGTATGCGGTGGTATGGGTCTGTTCGATAGACTGCGCGGTGAGGACCATCCGCGCGTCGCGTTCGTCGGCATCGACGGGGTGCCCTATAGCCTCCTCGAGAACCACCCCGAGGAGTTCCCCAACTTCGCGGCGCTCGCCGAGGAGGGGAGCGCGGGCGCCATCGACAGCATCGTGCCGCCGGAGTCGAGCGCCTGCTGGCCGGCGCTCACCACCGGCGTCAATCCCGGCGAGACGGGAGTCTACGGGTTTCAGGACCGCGAGGCGGGCTCTTACGACACGTACGTGCCGATGGGACAGGACGTCCAGGCGCCACGCATCTGGGACCGACTGGAGGAGGCCGACCGCACGGCGACGGTGATGAACGTCCCCGTGACCTTCCCGCCACAGCGGAACGTCCAGCGGATGGTGTCGGGGTTCCTCTCGCCCGGCGTCGACAAGGCAGCCCACCCCGACGAACTCCGCGACTATCTGCAGTCTATCGACTACGCCATCGACGTGAACGCCAAACTCGGGCACAAAGACGACAAAAGCGAGTTCGTCGAGGACGCCCACGACACCCTCGACACCCGGTTCGAGGCGTTCACGCACTACCTCGAACGGGACGACTGGGACCTGTTTTTCGGCGTCTTCATGACCACCGACCGGGTCAACCACTTCCTGTTCAAGGACTACGAACGCGACGGCGAGAACAAAGAGGCCTTCATGGAGTTTTACCGGAAGGTCGACGACTACATCGGGCGGATTCGCGAGACCCTCGCCGACGACGTGACCCTCGTCGTCGCCAGCGACCACGGCTTCACGTCGCTCGACTACGAAGTCCACTGCAACGCGTGGCTCCAGGAGGAGGGCTGGCTCTCCTTCGAGGACGACGACCACGACGACCTGACCGACATCGCGGAGGAGTCACGCGCCTACTCGCTGATCCCCGGCCGCTTCTACATCAACCTCGAGGGGCGCGAACCCCGGGGGTCGGTGCCCGAAGACGAGTACGAGGCGGTTCGCGACGAACTGAAGGCGGCGCTCGAAGGGCTGGAGGGTCCGGACGGGAACCCGGTGTGTGCCCGCGTCGTCGAGAAGGAGGACGCCTTCCGGGGCGAACACGACGACATCGCGCCGGACCTCGTCGCCATCCCGAACCACGGCTTCGACCTCAAATCCGGCTTCAAGGGTCACGACGAGGTGTTCGACGTCGGACCCCGGAACGGGATGCACAGCTTCGACAACGCGACGCTGTTCGTCGACGACCCCGCGGCGTCCATCGCGGACGCGGATCTGTTCGACATCGCGCCGACAGTCCTCGACCTGATGGACGTCGAGTACGGCCGCACCGACTTCGACGGCGGCAGCCTCGTCACGTCGAAGTAGCCGCCGACCGTCGACGATCCGTCGAGCGGGGGTCGTCGCGCCGGGGTCGCCTCGGCCCCGCGTCGCCTCCGCACCGCCTCCGCACCGCCTCCACACCGCCTCCGCGTCGCCTCCGCACCGCCTCCACACCGCCTCCGCGTCGCCTCCGCGTCGCCTCCGCGTCGCCTCCGCGTCGCCTCCGCACCGCCTCCGCACCGCCTCAGAGCAGGCCGTCGATCCGTTCCTCTTCGAACGCCGACGCGGCGCTTTGCTCCTCGTTCGCCTCCTCCTCGCGGGCGGCCTGCCGGGCGCGTTCGAGGAAGCCGTCGAGGCGATCGGAGTCCGCCACGCCGCCGAGCAAGACGAGGGCGGCGAGTCGGTCGTCGGCCATCGGGAAGTCGCCGCCGCGGACCTCCATGGTGTCGAGTTCGGTCTCCAGCCACGAGCGGGCGCGCTCGACGCCCTTCCGGGAGATGGCCTCGGGGCGGCCGGCGACGACCAGCAGTCCGCGCTCGGCGCTCGTCGTGTCCGGGAGGCTCAGGCCGGACCTGATCGCCCGACGGGTGGTGCTCGTGACGACGTTGACGTTCGCGCCCGCGTCGCCCGACGCCTCCGCGGCGGCGTAGCCGAGGGTCGCGACACCGACGCCGCGGAGCGTGTTTATCACCTCGGAGCTGTCGACGACGGACTCGCCGACGCCGTCGACGGCCTCCCCGGCCGCGAGGAGGAGGCCGACCCGGCGGGCGATGCGCTCGTTGATCGCCTCGTAGCCGGATTCGAGGCTCTCGCCCGACGACCGCCAGGCGTCGTTGTCGACCAGCAGCGTGGCGTCGGCCTCGCGGGTCAGCGTCTTCAGCGACCGCCCGGCGTTCACCTGGTAGAGCGAGCCCTCGTCGCGGCCGGGGAGGATGCCGAGACCGTAGACGGGGACGTCGTAGACCCGCTTGAGTTCCTTGACGAGGTAGGGTGCGCCGCCGCTCCCGGTGCCGCCACCGAGGCCCGCGACGACGAAGATGGCCTCGGCGTGGGCGGTCACCCGGCCGTCGATGGCACCCAGTACCTCCTGGATGTCCTCCTGCATCACCTCCGTGCCGAGTTCGTTGTCGCCGCCGACGCCGTGGCCGTTCACCCGCGAGCCACCGATGAGGACCGTATCGAGGGGGAGGGACTGGAGGTCGGAGCGCGCGCTGTTGACCGCGAGCGATCCGATGATCGCACCGAACCCGTTCCGCGCGTCGAAATCGGACAGGGCGTCGACGACCTTGCCGCCGGCCTGTCCGACACCAATCAGGACGGACTTCATACGTCCGACGTGTGTCATGCGTCCTCTTGAAGTCTCCGACGAGCGGCGGCGAGAACCGTCGTCGCGCGGCGCCCGGGCCGAGACTTTAGGGGCGATGCCGCGGCCACCGCGTGCCATGGACGACGCCCTCGACGAACGCGTCGACGCACTCGAACGCGCACTGACCGACGGTCACGCCGCCGACGGCCTCCCCGAGGCCGCCCGAACGGCGTCCCGGGTGGACGAACTCGAGGCGACCGTCGAGGAGTTGGACGACCGACTGGCGGAACTGGAGGCCGCGGTGCAGGCCCTCCGCGGGTTCGCAGGCGGCGTCGACGCCGTCGACGAGGCGGTGGAGCGGCGGGCGAACGCCGCCATCGCCCGCGTCGAACGCCTCGAAGCCGAGGTTCGGGAAGGGGAGCGAGGACGCCCCCGAAACCCCGACGAGACGCCGACCCGGCCGGGCGAACGCGACACCGACGGCCGGATCGCGCCCGGGAAGCGCGCGACCCGCCGCGGCGACTCCGACCCCGATCCCACGCGTCCCGACGGCGACCGGCCGTCGCCGAACCCCGACTCCGGGACGGCCGACGGTCGGCACGCCGGGGAACGGGCGGAGGCCCCGTCGGCCGCGAACGGGGCGCGAGGCGGGGCCGACGACCCGGGGAGGGCCACGCTCGCGGCGGCCGCCGCCGACACGGCGCGGGCCGAACTGGCGGCCGAGGGATCGACCCCGGAGCCCGACGACGGGACGTCGGAGGCCACGCTGGCCGAGCGGATCCGTCGGTTGCTGTGATCCGCGTCGTCCTCTCGGTCCTGCTGGCGGTGGCGCTGCTCGCCGTCGCCGTTCCGGGCGTCGACGAGGGACGACGGGCGCGAACGGCGACGGAACTCGGTGGGGTCACGGACCGAGTCGAACGCGCCGTCCGCTCGCTGCTGGCGCGGGAGGACCCCACCCGACCGGGCGTGACGGGCGCGCGACGGATCGTCCGCTATCGCCTCCCGTCCCGATCCTGGGTGGCCGCGGGCGCGACCCTGCGGATCGACGGCGACCGGGACCGCATCGGCTACCGGATCGGCGATCGGCCCCCACGGTGGCGGCCGCTCCCCGGGGTCGACCTCCGGACCCCCTCGGGACCCGTCGTCGTCGAGCGCCCGGGGCGACACCGGCTCGTCGTCTCGCTCGTCCGCGATGACGGCGTCGGGGTCGTCGTCTCCCGGGGCTGAGGTTCAAGGGTGATCGGGGGGCCAAGCCGCCGCATGCGCGTACTGGACCGACTGCGGAACGAGGGGGACGGCGACGGAACCGCTTGCCGCTGCGAGCCGACGGTGCGGTCGCCGCCCGGGAGCGACCCCGAGGGCGGCGCCACGCTCGCGGTCGACGCCGACGACTGCCCCGAGGACGGCGAGCTGGCGACGAGTCCCGACTGTCGGGAGACGGTGATCGACGCGCTCGCCGACCGGGCGGTCGACGCCGTCCACGTCACGACCGACGGCCGCGAGCGCGTCTACGACGACGGCGCGGTGGCGCTGCTGGTCGCGGCTGGGCGGTTCGCCGCCCGCGTCGCCGTCCACGACGAGACGCTGGCCGAGCGGGCGCGACGCGACCCGCTGGGCGCCGCGCGCGCCGCGACCGGCCGCGCCGGACCGGTGTCGAGGCTGGCCGCCGACACGGGACTGGCCGCCGGCGCCGACCGGGTCGACGGCTACGAGGCGGCGCTCGGGGCGACCGTCGGGCCGGCGGTTGCCGACGCGCGACTGACGGCGAGTCCGCCGCCCGACGCGTCGCTCGTGGGGCGGCGTGACCTCGATACGGGCGCGACGGTGCGGCGATACCGCACGGCTCGCGGCGGCCACTACCACCTCGACCCGCCGGGGTGGCGACTGGACGCGGCCGAACTGGCGACGCTGGCCGACGCCCGCGACCGACTGGCGGCCGGGGCGGGAGCGGGCGACGACCGGGCGGTCGCCCGTGCCGTCCGGGCCGTGGACGCCCGGGACGAAACGGTGTCGAAGGCGGCGGTGGAGCGCGTCCTCAGACGGCACACCCGCGGCCACGGGCTGCTGGAGGACCTGTTCGCCGACCCGCGGGTGTCGGAGGTACTGGTCACCGCGCCGGTGGCCGACAACCCGGTTCGCGTATCCGTCGACGGAACGCGACTGCCGACGAACGTCCACCTGACCCGGAGCGGGGCCGCGGCGCTGGCCTCCCGGTTCCGGCGGGAGAGCGGGCGCGCCTTCTCGCGGGCGTCCCCGACGATAGACGCCACGACGGAGGCCGAGGGCGAGCGCGTCCGCGTCGCCGGCGTGACCGACCCGGCGAGCGACGGCTACGGGTTCGCCTTCCGGACGGGTGGGCGGGACGTGTGGACGCTTCCGGCGCTCGTCGCCAACGGGACGCTCCCGGCCGACGCCGCGGCCCTCTGTTCGGTCGCCGTCGAGCGCGCCGGCGCGGGGTTGGTCGCCGGGCCGCGCGGCGCCGGGAAGACGACGCTCCTCTCGGCGCTCCTCTGGGAGTTGCCGCCGTCGACCCGGACCGTCGTCGTCGAGGACACGCCCGAACTCCCGGCAGCGAGGCTCTGCGACGCCGGCCGGGACGTGCAGCCGATCCGCGTCGAGGCCGACGACGGACCGGCGCTCTCCGCGGCGGAGGCGCTGCGGACCGCGCTCCGCCTCGGCGAGGGGGCGCTGGTCGTCGGCGAGGTTCGGGGCGAGGAGGCCGCGACGCTCTACGAGGCGATGCGGGTCGGGGCGGCCAGCAGCGCCGTCCTGGGAACCATCCACGGCGACGGCGCCGACGCTGCCTTCGAGCGGGTGGTGACCGACCTCGGCGTGCCCGCGTCGTCGTTCGCGGCGACCGACTTCCTCGTGACCCTCGCCGCCGGCGAGCGCCGACACGTGGCGAGCATCGAGGAGGTTCGCGACGCCGAGTCGGAGGTCGCCTTCGAGTCGCTGTTCGAACCCGGAGCCGACGGCACCGAACCGACCGGCGTCGTCGACCGGGGGAACAGCCGCCTCGTCGCGTCGCTCGCTCGGCCGGACGAGTCCTACGCGGACGTGCTGGACCTGCTCGACGGGCGCGCAGCGCTCCTGTCGGACCTCGCGGAGACCGACCGCACCGACCCGGAGGCGGTCGATGCGGCCCACCGCGAACGGGTGGCGAAATGAGCGACCCGTCGTCGCTCCTCCGGACTCTCGCCGCGGCGTGGCCGTGGTCGACGACGGCGGATCCGGCCCTCGACGGGGCGCTCGCGTATCTCGGCCTCCCGACCGACGCCGCGACGGTGGACGGCGCGGCGCGGGTCGTCGGGACGCTGCTCGGTGCCGCCGCCGTGGCCCTCGGCGCGGCGGTGAGCGTCGCGACCACGCCTCGGTGGGGCGCCGTCGTCGCGACCGCCGGGGCGGCGCTCGGGGCGGGACTGCCACTCGCCGCGAACCGCCTCCCGCGACTGGCGGCGCGACTGGCCCGCACGCGGGCGCTCGGATCGGCCGCGGCGCTGGTCGGACGGGCCGCGATGTGTTTGCGCATCGATCCGACGGTCGAGCGGGCGGCTGCCTTCGCCGCCCGAACGGGGAACGGCGCGCTCGCCCGGAGCCTCGACGAGCACGTGGGCCGTGCGGAGGGAACGCCCCGGAGCGGGTTCGAGCGCTTCGCCGACGAGTGGAGCGAGGGGTTCCCGGCGCTCTCCCGCGCCGCCTCGCGGCTGGAGGCCGCGGCGGCGGCGCCCGCCGACGAGCGCGACCGGCACCTCGACCGCGCCGTCGCGGCGGCTCTGGAGGGCGCCCGGGACGAACTGGCGGCCTTCACGAGCGAGATCAGAGGCCCCGTCACGGGGCTGTACGCATTCGGCGTCCTCCTGCCGCTGGCGCTGGTCGGCGTCCTTCCGGCGGCGCGAGCGACGGGCGTGCGTGTCTCCCTCCCGCTCGTCGTCGGCCTCTACGACGTCGCGCTCCCCGTCGTGGTCGTCGGTGCGGGGACGTGGCTGCTCGCCCGCCGGCCGGTCGCCTTCCCGCCGCCGCGAATCGGGGCTGATCACCCGGACACCCCGAACCGTCGACTGGGCGGGGTCGCCGCCGGCGTTGGCGCCGGTGCCGTCGGGGCCGTCGTCGCTGCGAGAGCGGTGGCGCCGTGGGCGACGCCGGTCGCCGCCCTCGGCCTCGGGACCGGCACGGCGCTCGTGGTCCACTTCCGTTCGGCCAAGCGGGTCCGGGAGCGAGTGCGCGCGACCGAGGAGGGCCTCCACGACGCCCTGTATCTGGTCGGGCGGCGGGTCGCGGCCGGCGAAGCCGTGGAGGTGGCCATCGCGGAGGCGGCCGGGCGGGTCGACGGCGCGACGGGTGACCTCCTCGACGAGGCCGCGGGCCGGCAGCGACGCCTCGGGCTCCCGGTGAGGGAGGCGTTCCGGGGCGAGGCGGGACCGCTGTCGACCCTGCCGAGTCGTCGGGTCGAGGGGATGGCGACCCTCCTCGGCCTCGCGGCGACGGAGGGTCGACCGGCGGGCGACGCACTCGTGGCGACGGCGGAACACGTCGAGGAACTCCGGCGCGTCGAGCGCGAGGCGCGTCGGGAACTGTCGCGGGTGACCGACACGCTCACCAACACCGCGGCCGTCTTCGGCCCGCTGGTCGGGGGTGCGACGGTCGCGCTCTCTGATCGCGTCGCCGGGACGGGAGCGAGCGCCGGCTTCGGCGCCGGCCCGCTCCCGACGGCCGCTCTCGGCGTCGCGGTCGGTGCCTACGTCCTGTGGCTCGCGGCCGCGCTGACGGTTCTCTCGACGGGGTTGACGCGCGGACTCGACCGGACGCTCGTCGGCTATCGCGTCGGCGCGGCGCTGTGTCTCGCGACCGTCGCGTACTGCTCGGCGTACGTCGGCGCCGGCCTGTTCCTGTGAGGATTCAAGTGCGGTGACGAGGTCACCCCGACCCATGTTCGACGTTCCCGTCGACGCCTGGTACGCCTGGCTCGGCCTGTCGCTCGCGAGTGTCGCGCTGTTCGGCGTCGGGGTGACGCTCCCGACGTCGCCGCCGCCGGCCGCCGCGGACGCGGCGGACACGGTCGACCGAGCGGCCGGAGCCGCCGCACCCGTGACCGCGGAACACCCGCTGGACGCACGGGAGGTCCGGATCGAGCCGACCCGTCTCGGCCTCCGAAACGACGCCGGCACCACGCACGCGACGTTCGCGTTCGGGCCGGTGACGCCGGCCGCCAGGAGGCCGGGGCTGACCGCCGTGCTCCGCGGCGCGCCGCCATCCTCGCGGTTCGACTCGGCCGGGGCGCTCTGTGCGGCCGCCTCGACGGCACGCGACCGCCCCGCTCGATGGCGGAAGGTCGACGGCCCGCTGATCGTCCGCCGCGTCGTCTGGGAGGGGTGCGATGTCACGCTCGTCGCGTAGGGGGCAGGTCGAACCGCTGGCCGCACTCGTGGTGCTCCTGGCGGTGACCGGAGCCGTGACGACGTACGCTGCGGCGCTCGATGGCGTCGGTCGAGAGGCCGACAGGGACCTCGCGACGCCGACACTCGACCGCGTCGCGTCGGCGCTCGGAACCGGCGGCGTCGCCGATCCGAACCGGACGCGACGCGCCCACCGTGCCGGACCGTCGGGGTACCGCCTGAACGTCACCGTCGCCGCGGCGGGTCGGCGGTGGACGGCGGGACCGGCCCCGCCACGGGACGGGCGAGCCGACGCGGCGAGTCGGTCGATCGGCGTCCGCCTGGAGCCGGGACGGGTCCGTCCCGGTCGCCTCCGGGTGGAGGTGTGGACGTGACGAGTACCGTCCTCGACGGGGTACTCTGTCTGCTCCTGATCAGCGCCGCGGTGGTGACGGTGTCGACGGCGACGCCGCGGGAGCCGACGGGCGAGGGACGCGCCCCCGACGTGGCCTCGACGCTGGCGACGACGACGGCGACGGTGAACTACACGCTCACGCCACGCTCCGGGGCGACGAGCGTCGAGGTGCCGACCCGGGCGAGCGCACTCGACCGAACCGCCCACGGGACGCTGGCGGAACTCCTGGCGCGGGCCGCGGTCGGCCGCCTCGCCGTCGACGGGCGGCGGCTGTCACACGCCCGCGACGGTCTCACTCGGTCGGTCGTCCGTGCGGTCGGGGGGGCGATCCGCACCAACCACACGCGGATCACCGCGGTCTGGCGGCCGTCCCCCGACGCCTCGGTGCGCGGACGAGTCGTCGTCGGCGGGCGGCCGCCGCCGGACGTGCCGGTCCACGCCGCGACGATCACGGCGTCGAGCGGGCTCCCGAACGAGCGGAGTGCGGCCCGGGCCGCCGCAGACGAGCGGGGAATCGAGGGGGTCGCCGACGCCGTCGCGGGGGGCGTCGTCGACGGCCTGTTCCCGCCGACGCGGACGCGCGTCGCCGCCGGCGGACGGGACGGGGCGGTGTTGCGCCACCGCTATCGCCTCGCCGAGCGCCGGTTCGGCGTCGAGGAACACGCCAGCCTGACGGACGACGGCGTCGACGCCGCCAACGAGCGGCTGGCAGCCGCGCTCTCGGATCGGATCGAACGGGACCTTCGCGAGGCGGACGTCCCGCCGCGTGCGGCGGCCGAGGGGGTCCGCGTCGGTCGGGTTCGGATCGTCGTGAGGACGTGGCCGTGACCCGCCTCGCCGAGGACCGTCGCGGGCGCGTTCCCTTCGCCCTGCTCGGCGTCCTCCTGCTGGTCGGCGCCTCGACGTACGCGGCGACGGTGACCACGCAGGGACCGAGTCGGATCGACAGGGACGCCGCGGTGGCGATGGAGCGGGCGTCGGCGGGGACGACCGCCGCCCTGCGTTCGGCCGTCGGCGAGGCGGCACGCGCGGCCGCGGCCGAGCCGGTGACGGCGCCGGCGGAGACGCCGTTCGGACGCCTGTTGAGCGACGACCGTCCGTTCCGGGACGCCCTGCGACTCCGGATCTACCTCACCCTCCGCGAGCGGTTGCGGGCGACGCGCTACCGGCGCGGATCCGTCCGTGCCGTCGCTGCCCTCCCCGGGGCGACGACGCCGTCCGAACTCCGGCGGGCGATGGATCGGGTGCGCGTGGCGGGCGTCGAGAACGGAACGGCGCTTCGGGTGACGGTTCGGAACCTGACGGTGACGGTCCGCGACGGGGAGCGGATCGTCGCCCGCGAACACCGGACCCGGACGGTGACCGTCTCGACGCCCGTACTCGCGCTTCACGACCGCGCGACGGCGTTCGAACGGCGGCTGAACCGGAGCCCGCTGGAGGGTTCGGGGCTGGGTCGGCGGCTGACCGCACGGCTCTATCCGGTCGCGTGGGCACGGGGGTACGCTCAGTACGGAGGTGCACCCATCGCCAACGTCGTCGCGAACCGGCACGTCGAGACGACGACCAACGGCGCCCTCCTCGAAACCCAACGGGCGGTCTTCGGGCGGAGCGACCCGGAAGGTCGAGAGGCGATGCGACGGGCGGCCCTCGAACTCGGGGTCGAAGACCTGACCGCGGCGACGCCGATCGGATCGGATCGGGCGACGCGCGTCGTTCCGCGACCGAACGCTCGGGTCGATCCGTCCTCGGCCCTCCCGACCCGCCGTGGAACGTCGGCGCCGTCTCCGAACCACCGCATCGACGTCGACGTGGCCCCGCTCGCCGGCCGCTCCCTGACCGGTCTCCGAACGACGTCCATCCGGTCGAACCGGTCGCTCGACGGCGTCACCCGGGCCGCCTATCGGGTCGAGGCGAGGTTGCTGACGCGGAGCCGGCGGACGTATCACGAACCCCGTCCGGAGCCCGATCCGCCGGGTGACGGGTGGGAACTGGCCAACACGACGGTAACGACCGACGACGAGGTCGAAGCGACCGTCGCCGAGCCGCCGACGCCCGCGGCGAACGAGCGCCGATTCGACTCGTTCAGTCGACTCGTCGTCCTCGACCACCGGGTCCGCTGGACGTGGCAGCGCGGGAACGACACCCGGGTGTCGAGCGGGGGCTGGCGGGAGCGGTACCGGGTCGGCGTGACGCTCGTTGGGGAGTACGCCCCGGACGGGCCGGCACCGGATCGGCCGACCGGACCACTGTTCGAACGGGGCGGGGCGCTCGGCGGGCCGAACCTCGCCGGCGTACCCGAGAAGGCGGTGACGACACTCGTCGATAGGCAGGGCGGCCGCGACGCGGTGGCGGCGGCCGTCGCCGCCGACGCCCTCGAAGTGACCGAGCGCCCCGTCTACGGTGACCGGCCGTCGGACCTCCGGTCGTGGACCGACCGCGACCTGCGGGGGCTCCGGAACCGGCTGTCGAACGTCACCGTCGGCGTCCGGGCGGGAGCCGTGGCGACGTACACCACGAACCCGCCGGGACGGCTGGCGGCCACCCTCCGCCAGCGGCGCGGGGCGCTGATCGACCCGCCGGGTCGCTATCGGGGTGCCGCGGATCGTGCCCGCGTCGCCGCTCGGGCGGCGCTGGTCGACGAGACGATCCGCCGGCTGGACCGCCGTGCGGCGAGACACGCGGAGACCAGGCGGGCGTTCGACGAGGTGCTCGGCCGAGTCGGAATCGACTCCCCGCGAGCCCTGCGGCGAACTCTCGAAACGAGGACGACGCCGGTGCCGACCCAGCGGGCGGGGATCGACGGGACGCCGCCTGGCGGGAACGTGAGCCCCGTACCGGACGGCTCGCCCGCCTACCTCACGGTGACCTCGGTGAGTCACGAGCGGGCACGCGGCGTGCCGCCGGATCGGCCGTACCGCCCGCTGTCCGCGAAGAACGTCAACCTGTTCACCGCCCCGTACGGCGACGCCGCCGACGCCGTGTCGGGGGCGGCGAGCGACGGATCGTCGGCGGTCCGACTCCGGACGGCCGCGCGGACCCTCGTCGCGTCCGACGGGGTGAACGGCTCGGTCGACGGGCGGGCGAGCCTCGGGAACGCGGTTTCGACGTCGCTCGACGGCCTGCGTGAGCGCGCACGGGACGTCGTCGCGGACGAGACGCGGCTCACGCGGACGGCGGCCGAAGCGGCCGTCGCGGAGGGCTTCGCCAGGTGGGAGGATCCCGGACGACGGGGACTCGCCGCCGCCAACGGCTCGCTGGCGAGGGCGATAGCCGTCGCGGCCGACCGCCGGGCCGAGGGTCGGGACCCCGACCGGAGGGACCGACTGGAGACACGACTGGCGGCCGCCTTCGCCGAGGACCTCCGCTCCCCCTCGACGTCGGTCGCACAGGAGCGGGTCGAATCGGTGGTGGAGCGGGTGCGGGGACGCGTCCTGGGCCGGGCGAGCGACGTGGCGACGAAGCGGCTCTACCGGAAGCGGCTGAACGAGACGGTCGGCGCGGTCCCCGCGGGACTGCCGGTGGCGCCCGTCCCCGGGTACTGGTACGCGACGGTGAACGTCTGGGACGTGGAGGTGCGTGGGGCCTACGCCCGGTTCACCCTCCGGACGGACCGGGGTGCGCCGGCCCCTGGAGGGGCGACCCGGTACGTCCGCGACGGGTCGGTCGTCCGGCTGGACGTGGACGGCGACGGCAGCCGGGAGCGTCTCGGCCGCGACGAGCGGGTCGACTTCGAGACGGGAACGGTCGTCGCCGTGGCGGTGCCGCCGTATCGGACCGGCGTCGGCGACGTGGACGGCAACGCGGACGAACGCTCGGGCACCTGGCCGGAGCCGAAGTGTACGTCCTGGGAGGCGAGCGCCTGTCCCCGGTCGGAGTGAAGCCTTTTGTCGGCGCGCCTCTCAGCAAACGTATGCTCCACGAAGCGGTCGACGAACCGGAAGCGCTGTCCCCCCGACAGCTCCGCGACGCCTACGACGCCGAACTCCGCGCGGTGATCGACGCCCAGGGGATCGAGACGGTCGCCACGGACGCCGACGTCCCGACCGAGACGGTCGCCGCCCTCGCCAGCGGCGACTCGCCGACGGTGACGCTCTCGGAGGCGGCGGCCATCCTCGCGACCGATTTCGACGGTCGGGAGGCCCAGGGAATCGTCCAGGAGGTACGGGACTACCTGCTGATGGGGATGACGACGGGCGTCCTCGACGTGGACACCATCGCCTCGAACGTGGACCTCGACCTCTCGGGCCAGGAGATCCAGCAGGCCATCGAGGGCCGCACCCGCATGACGCTCGACGAACTCGCCGCGATCCAGAGCTACGTCGCGGGTCGGAACGCCCGCTGATCGCCGTGCAGGTCGTCGTTCTCGGCTGTGGCTACGTCGGCATCGAACTCGGCCGGCAGTTGACCCAGGCCGGCCACGAGGTCGTCGGCGTCCGTCGATCCGACGCCGGTCTCGACGCCATCGAGGCCGCGGGCTTCGAGGCCGTCCGTGCGGATCTGACCGACGCGGCGTCGCTCGCCGCGGTCCCCGACGCCGACTGGGCCGTGTACGCGGCGAGCGCGGGGGGCCGCGACGTCGACGCCGCCCGAACCGCCTACGTCGACGGCCTGCGAACGGTCGTCGAGACGCTCGGCGACCGGCCGTCGCCGCCGGACCGACTCGTCTACACGTCGAGTACGGGCGTCTACGGTGACCACGGCGGCGACTGGGTGGACGAGTCGACGACGCCCGACCCCGCGACGGATCGGCAGCGCGTCCTCCTGGAGGCCGAACGGATCGCGCTGGAGGGGACGGCCGACCGCGGGATCGACGGAACGGTCGTCAGGTTCGGCGGCCTCTACGGGCCGGACCGCTACCGACTGGATCGCTACCTCGACGGCCCGGTGACGGCGGGGTATCTCAACTCGATCCACCGGGACGACGCCGCCGGCGTCGTCGCCCACGTCCTGACCGCCGACGTCGCCCGCGGCGAGGTGATCCTGGCCGTCGACGACGACCCCGTCTGGAAGCCGGAGTTCGCCGACTGGCTGGCCGAGCAGTGTGACGTCTCGCCGCCGGAGAAGCGGACGGTCGAGGAACGCGCGGCGGCGGAGGGATCGGTGAGCCGACGGGTCCGGGCGAGCAAGCGGTGTGCCAACGACCGACTCCACGAACTCGGCTACGAGCTTCGATACCCCACGGTTCGAGAGGGGTTTCGGCCGGCAATCGAGGCGTTTCGCGCCGACTGACGGCCCGTCATTCCGTCGGGGCCGCGACGACCCAATAGGAGAATACTCTTGCCGCTCCGCTCTGTCGGAGTGGGTATGTCGGTCGCCGCCGAGGAGATCGTCCAGCGGGCGGTGGCGTTCGCCCGGACGCACCCGGAACTGCTCGCCGCGCTGCTCGTCAGCGTCGCCGTACTCGTCGGCGGCGGCTACGTCCTCCACCAGTTCACCCGCCCCTCCGGCGTCCGCTTCGCGTCGCTGCTCTCCGAATACGACGACGTCGCGGTCCTGACCCATCCGAATCCGGACCCCGACGCGATGGCCGCCGCGATGGGCGTGGCGTCGCTCGCCGAGCAGGTGGACACGACGGCGACCATCCAGTTTCCGGGCCAGATCCGCCACCAGGAGAACCGCGCGTTCAGGAACGTCCTGGAGGTGGAACTCGACCCCATCGAGCGCGCGGACGACCTCGCCTCCGAGGCGGTGATCCTCGTCGACCACAACCAGCCGCGGGGGTTCACCGACTCCGAGCGGGTCCGCCCGCTGGCGGTCGTGGATCACCACCCCGGGGACGGACGCGGCGAGTCCTTTACAGACGTGCGCACCGAGTATGGCGCCTGTTCGAGCGTGATCGCGGAGTACTTCCAGAACCTGGACGCCACGCCCGTACCGCCCGAGAACCACGAGAGCGAGGTCGACGCGAAGTACGTGGTGCCCTCGCGGGTGGCGACCGGCCTCTTTTTCGGCATCCTGACGGACACGAACCGGCTCACGGGCGGCATCGACCCCGCCGACTTCGACGCGAGCAGTTACCTCTCGCCCGGCGTCGACGAGAACCTGCTCGACCGCATCGCCAACCCACAGGTGAGCGCGGAGGTACTGGAGATCAAGGCGACCGCGATCCGCGAACGCAACGTGGAGGGCGCCTTCGCGATCAGCGACGTGGGCGACATCTCGAACGTGGACGCGATCCCACAGGCCGCCGACGAACTCATCCGTCTCGAAGGGGTCACCGCCGCCATCGTCTGTGGCACCCGCAACGGCACCCTCTACCTCTCGGGGCGGTCACGGGACGACCGGGTCCACATGGGCCGTGCCATCGAGTCGGCGCTCGAGGAGGTGCCGGGCGCCAGCGGCGGCGGCCACGCCCGCATGGGAGGCGGGCAGATCTCCATCGAGGACGGCGACTTCGTCTGGCCGGCGCGGCGCGCCGCCCTCACCGACCGGCTGCGTCGGGCGCTGGAAGGCGACGTGTAGCCCTTTTGGTGCCGTCGCGCGTAGCGCGTCCATGGCGACCGCACGCGCCACGTGGGGGTATCGCGACCGCTTCGGCGACCGCTTCGGCCGCACCTACTTCCGGCGGTTCGGCCCCGGCGTCGTCTCCAGCGTCGGCCTCGGCACGTATCTCGGCGACCCGACCGACGCCGTCGACGACGGGTACGAGCGGGCGCTCGTCGCCGGCCTGGAGGGCGGGTGCAACGTCGTCGACACCGCGGCCAACTACCGCTGCGGGCGGAGCGAGCGCGTGGTGGGTCGGGCGCTCGACCGCGCCGACGTCGACCGGTCGGCCGTGGTCGTCGCCACGAAGGGCGGGTTCCTGCCCTTCGACGGGGAGCGCCCCGAGGACCCCGCCGCCGACCTCCGGGCGCGCTTCGTCGAGAACGGCCCGGTCGACCCCGCGGACCTCGCGGCCGGGCAACACTGCATCGCGCCCGACGCCATCGACGCGATGGTCGACCGGTCGCTCGACCGACTGGGCGTCGAGACGGTCGACTGCTACTACGTCCACAACCCCGAGACGCAGCTCCGTGTCCGCTCCCGCGAGGCCGTCTACGATCAGCTCGAAGCGACGTTCGAGCGACTGGAGCGCCGGGTCGCCGCCGGCGACGTGGGCGCCTACGGCGTGGCGACGTGGGAGGCGTTCCGCCGGCCGCCCGACCACGACGCGCACCTGTCGCTCCCGGCGGTGGTCGAGCGCGCGCGACGCGCCGCCGGGACGGTCGGCCGCGAGGAGACGGGGTTCGGAGCGATCCAGCTCCCCTTCAACGTCGTCATGGCGGACGCGTTCACGACACCGGCCCACGAGTTCGAGGGCGAGCGGCGCTCGGCACTGGAGGTGGCTCACGGGCTCGACCTCGACGTCTTCACCAGCGCCAGCCTCGCACAGGGAGAGCTCGTGGAGGGGCTGCCGGCGGCCGTCGACGCCGAACTGGCGGGCGACACTCCCGCCCAGCGGGCGCTCAATTTCGCGCGGAGCGCGCCGGGCGTGACCTGCGCGCTCGTCGGGACGAGCGATCCGGATCACGTCGCCGAGAACGTCGCCGCGGGGACCTTCGACCCGCTGGGTGCGCGGGCGTTCGACGCCGTCTTCGAGTGACTACCGCAGGTCCTTCCACTCCCGACCACACTCGGGACAGATCCGAACCGCGAACACCTCGTCCGGGTCGTCCCGTTTTTTCAGCACCTTCTCGCACTCCGCGCAGGTGAGTCGCTCGTAGGTATCCTTGACGAGTTCGCCGTCACGGAGCCCCTTCCGCGTCGATTTCATGTGCCATCATTGTGCGTCCCGGTTTAAAAAACAGTCCGGCCGTTCCGTCACCCGCGGGCTTTTGTCCGCGCCGCCCACAGGGAGGGACGATGGAGTACGTCCAGGAACGCGTGACGACGCTCCACGACCTGACCGATCCGACGCCCGCCGCGCCGACGGATCGGGCCTCGGTGGTCGTCCCGATGACCGAACGCGAGTACGCCGGCCTGGCGCCGGACCGCGTCCTCTCGGAACTGGAGCGGGTCGACCCCGCGAAGGTGGTCGTTCCCCTGCGGGCCTCGCCCGACCGGGTCGCGGACTTCCACGACTGGCTCGCCGGCTACGACCTCTCGCTGTCGGTCCTCTGGTGTAACGGGCCGCGGCTGGAGGCCCTGCTCGACGACCACGGCCTCGACGGCGAGTTCGGGAAGGGGCGGGACGTGTGGTTGGGCCTCGGTCAGGCGCTCGACCGAGAGTACGTCGTCGTCCACGACGCGGACACCAAAAGCTACAGCCGGGCGGACGTGGCACGCCTCCTCTATCCGCTCTCCCGGGGCTACGACTTCTCGAAGGGCTACTACGCGCGCGTCGAGAACGACCGCCTCTACGGGCGGCTGTTTCGCCTCTTTTTCGTCCCGCTCGTCCGGGCGCTCGGGGCGGAGCGCGACGCGCCCGTGTTGCGGTATCTGGAGGCGTTTCGCTACGCGCTGGCGGGGGAGTTCGCGGCGACGACGGCGCTCGCGGAGCGCCTGCGCACCCAGCGGTCGTGGGGGCTCGAAGTCGGCACGCTCGGCGACGCCTTCGAGTACGCCGGCTTCGACGGGAGCGCGCAGGTCGACCTCGGGACCTACGAACACGACCACCGGGCGGTGAGCGGCCCGACCGGCCTCTCCGATATGAGCCGTCACGTCGCGACGGCGCTCTTCCGGGCGGTCACCGACCACGGCGTCGACCCCGACTACGACACCCTCCCGGATCGCTACCGCGAGGCCGCCCGCTCGCTCGTCCGGAGCTACGAACTCGACGCGGGGTTCAACGGACTGGAGTACGACCGGGCGGGCGAACTCGAGCAGGTGGCGACGTACGCGTCGGCCATCGGTCCCCCGGGACCGGATCGGCGGCTGCCGGCGTGGCGCGACGCGCCGGTGTCGCCGGCGGCGGTGGCGGAGACGGCGGCCGCGGACCTGGAGGCGGCGCGATGATCGCCGACGCGACGGGCGACGAACTCGCGGGCGTGGTCGACCTCTTCGGGGCGCTGACCCGCGGGGAACTCGAATCCGCGCTCGGCGAACTCGCCTTCAAGCGGGGCGAGGAGGTCGACGCCGACGCGGTCGCCGACGCCGTCGACGCCGCCGTCGAGAACTACTACCTCGTCGCCGTCGAGCGCGACGACCGGACGCTGCTCGCGCCGGGGCCGACGGCGTTTCCCGCGCTCCCCGAGGGCGCCGAGGACCTCCCGCACATCCTCGACGTGCCCGAGCGAGAGGTGGATCGGGCGGCGCTCGCCGACGCCGCCGAACGCCGCCTGCGGGCCGACGCCGCCCGCGCCGCCGCCGACGGCGACGCCGACCGGATCGAGCGGTTGCTGGACGTGAGCTACGACCTCGAAACGTGGGGCGGGGCGGACGTGGGCGACGTCCGAACCCGCCTCGACGACGCGATGGAGAACCGCAACTGAAACCACCCCCCGGACCGTACGACAGGCCAGCGACTGCCGCGACCGAAACCGACACCACACCACCCGACCCACCATGCGCATGGATCTGTCCGCCGTCGCCAGCCACGTCCCGGGGTCCATCGACGACGCAGAGCGCGAAGCGGCGGTCGTCGCGCCGGTCGTCGACCGCGACGACGGCGACGCCCTCCTCTTTACCAAGCGGGCCGACCACCTCGGCGAACACGCCGGGCAGATGAGCTTCCCCGGCGGCGGCCGCGAACCGAGCGACGCCGACCTCGAGGCGACCGCGAAACGCGAGGCCAACGAGGAGATCGGTCTCGAACCCGACGAGATCGAGGTGGTGGGCCGACTCGACGACATCCCGACGGTCAGCGACTACGCCGTCCGCCCGTTCGTCTCCCGGATCCCGGATCGGACCTACGTCCCCGACGAACGCGAGGTGGCCGAAATCGCCGTCCTGCCGGTCGCGGAACTGGTCGACCTCGACAACTACGAGTCCGAGCGCCGGGACCACCCCCACTACGGCGAGATCCGCCTGCACTTCTTCCGCGTCGACGGCTACACCGTCTGGGGGGCGACCGGCAGAATGCTCGTCCAGTTGCTCGAACTCGCGACCGACTGGGAGATGCCGCCGGAGGTCGACCGGGTTGTCGACCCCGACGCCGACTTCCCGGTCTGAGCGGTCGGCCTCACTCCGAGCCGTCGAGGTCCGCGTCCGCCGCCTCGCTCTCCTCCCGAACCTCGACGTCGGTCCCCTCGGCCCGCTTTGGCACCTCGATCCGGAGCGTCCCGTTGTCGCTCAGCGTGGCCGTGGCCTCGCCGGCGTCCACGTCGGCGTCCGGCGGCAGTCGCGCGCGGCCGTCCAGCGAGAGGCCCCGGCCCGGGAAGCGCATCTCGAACCCCTCGTGGAAGTCGCGGAAGCGGTCGAGACGCACCTGCACCTCGCCCTCGACGTAGCGCACCTGGACGTCGCTCCGGGTGACGCCCGGCGCGTCGAAGACGACGAGGTAGGCGTCCTCGGACTCCAGCACGTCGTACGAGAGGGGCTTTCGCTCCTGGACCTTCCCGACGCCGCGGCCGACCCGTTCGAGGACGGCGTTGGCCGCGGACTTGCCGAACTCCTTGAACCCGGTCATACTTCGATCTCTTCGAGACAGTCGGTACCGCCACAGAGCGGACAGGAGAGGTCACCGACCGCGTGATCGTCGGCGATGTCGTACGTGTAGTGGTTCTCGAACATGTCGAGTTCGCAGCCGGGGCTGGTACACTTGAGTTCCTTCGTGGCGGGCATGGGTGGAGATAGAGCCGCGACCGGCATAAGTGGCGTGGAGCCTGCAACCGCGACGGCGTCCGGGAGCGGCGATCACCGCTCCGCGAGGTCCCGGAACGCGTCCCGCAGGTAGAGCACCGAGTCGTATCGGTCGGCCTTCTCCGTCGCCAGCGCGGTCAAGAGCACGTCGTCCAGCGCCTCGGGCACGTCGGCCACCGCGCTCGGCGGCGCCGGATCCTCGTGTAGCACCCGGTGCATCACCGTCGTCGGGTCGCCCTCGAAGGGCGGTCGGCCGGTGACCAGTTCGTAGAGGACGGCACCCAACTGGTAGACGTCGGTCAGGTCGTCGGCCGGACCGCGGTCGGTGTCGAACTGCTCGGGGGCGGCGTACTGCGGGGACAGGCCCTCGACGCTCTGGGAGTGGTCGAGGAGGTGTTTCGAGAGGCCCCAGTCGGCCACCTTGGGAACGTCCCAGGCGCCGTCGACGGAGCGAAAGAGGACGTTCCCGGGCTTCAGGTCGAGATGGGCGACGCCGCGGCGGTGGGCGTGGCGCACCCCCTCGGTGATCGCCTCGGCCGTCCAGAGCGCCTGCTCGAAGGGCAGGTCGCCCGCCCGCGCCGAGAGGTCGCCGGCGTCCATGTACTCCATGGCGATCCAGGGCAACGGGTCGGCGCCGTAGTCGACGACCCCCACGACGTGGTCGTGATCGTCGAGTTTGTCCCACGTCTCCGCCTCCGCGAGCATCCGGTCGACGGCGTCGCTGTGGAGGGTGCCGCTCATCCGGGGTTCCTTGACCGCGACCGTCTGGCCATCACGGACGGTCGCCCGGTACACGTCGGCGTTGCCGCCGCGGCCGATGGGTTCCTTGTCAGTGAGGTCGGCGTAGTCGACAGCGAGGTCGGGGGCGCGGGGGACGTGGTCGGGTGGGCCGAGCGGGGGAGCGTTAGCAGGGGTGGACGCGGATTCACTCGACTGTTCGGCTAGAGAAGTTTCGACCGACTGTTCTATCGCGGCCCGCCCGCCGGACGACGGCGACGCGGCGGCGAACGAGTCGTCGGTGGGTGCGTCGGTTCCGCCGTTCGTCGGCGTCAGGTCGGGAGAGCTATCCGTCGCCCCGGCGTCGGGGGCCGGTTCCGGGTGAGGCTCGGACTCGGTGGTCCCCGTGTCGGGGACGACTTCGGGTCGGCGAACCCACTCCGGGTAGCCGATGCCGACGGCGGCGCCACAGAGTACGAGGAAGCCGAACGGGATAACGAAAAACCGGAATATCGGACTGTTCACGGTGACGAGGAAAGGTAGCGGGGCGACGGCGAGACCGCCTAGGAGTATGGACCACCCGACGACCATAGGGGTCGGGGTGCCGGTCCACGAGAAGTGTCGCCACGAGAGGGGAAAGAGCGCGAGCGTGGAGAGCGGACTCAGGGCGAAAAGGAACGTTCCCGGAGCAGCATTCAGCGTCTGAGAGAGGGAGTCGTTTACCCTCACCGAACTGTGGAGGAACACCTGAGCGGCAAAAATGAAAAGAACAGCGCCGAACACGCCCACCAACTGTAGATATGGACGTACGGATCCGACGGGGTCGTCGGGCGACGGTTCGGAGACGAGTAACACGGACACAGCGGTCGTCGCCGTGAAGGTGAAGACCACTACACCGTGAGTGATGAAACTGATATTGGAGGCGGCCGCGAAGAAGGGGTACAGTAGTACGAGAAACCCGAGTACGCCGGAGGAGAGCGTGACGTACCGACGCGGGGAGCGACTCCAGTTGAAGACGACCCAAGCGAGGAGGAACGGCATCCCGGCGGCGAGCATCGGCAGAGCCGGTCTCAGGAAGACGTACGCCACGAAAGCAGAACCGTAGAGGGGTGCAGGTCCGCGCACCGTGAAAGTCACCACGAGCCATCCCACCACCGCCACGACAGTCGCCACCCCGAACTGCACCCGATCCGACACGAGTCGCATTTGCCATAGCTCCCGCGAGTGACGCCTTAAATCCGACGCCCCACACGAACACGGTTTTACGCGTCGGCCGCGAACTCGCCCCCATGACCGACCCCGCAGACCTCTCGGTGACCCTCGTCGACGGCTACGTCGACGAACCGGCACACTTCGGGGTCCCGCCGTACGTCTCGACGTACCCCCGCTTCACCGCGGGCGCGCTCGTCGACGCCGGCGTCCCCGCCGACGCCATCGCGTACCACACCATCGACGAACTCCGCGACGACCGGATGAAGTGGGGCGACGTGGCCGACGCCGATCTGATGATCTACCTGGGCGGCATGACCGTCCCCGGGAAGTACGTGGGCGGGACGCCCGCCGAACCAGACGAGGTTCGGGAACTCGCCTGGACCGCCGACGGGACGACGCTGATGGGCGGCCCCGTCCGCTTCGGCGTCGGCGAGGAGAACGCCGGCGGGCAGGAGATGGAGCGCAAGGACCTCGACTACGACTTCGTCGCCAAGGGCGACGTGGAGGCGGCGGCCCACGACCTGGTCGCGAGCGGGCTGGAGGGGTTCGGGGACCGGATGCGCGACAACGCCGAACTCGACCGCTGGGCCGCGAAGGGCGCCTTCGTCGTCGAGGACCACCCCAACCACCCCGACTACCTGATCGCGGAACTGGAGACGTCCCGAGGGTGTGCCTACCGGTGTTCGTTCTGCACCGAACCGCTGTACGGCGACCCCGGGTTTCGGAGCGCCGAGTCGGTCGTCCGCGAGGTCGAGGCGCTGTACGAGCGCGGCGTTCGGCACTTCCGGCTGGGTCGACAGGCCGACATCCTGGCGTTCGGGGGCGACGGCGAGGCGCCGAATCCCGACGCACTCCGTCGGCTCTATTCGGGGATCCGGGAGGTGGCGCCGGACCTGGAGACGCTCCACCTCGACAACATGAACCCGGTCACCATCGTCGACTACCCGGAGCAGTCGCGGGAGGCCATCCGGATCATCGCCGAACACAACACCGCGGGCGACACCGCCGCGTTCGGCCTCGAATCCGCCGACCCCGTCGTCCGCGAGGAGAACAACCTGCTCGTGTCGGCCGAGGAGTGTCTGGAGGCCGTCCGCGTCGTCAACGAGGAGGGGGGATGGCGGCCGGGCGACGACCCGGACGCGGCACCCACCGTGGGCGAGTCGGCGGCCGACCGCCTGCCGAAGCTCCTCCCCGGGATCAACCTCGTCCACGGCCTCGCCGGCGAGCGCGAGGAGACCTTCGAGCACAACAAGCGCTTCCTGCAGGACGTCTACGACGAGGGGCTGATGCTCCGGCGCATCAACATCCGGCAGGTGATGGCCTTCGCGGGGACGGAGATGAGCGACACCGGCGCCGAGGTCGCGCGCGACCACAAGAAGCTGTTCAAGGAGTACAAGCGCGAGGTGCGCGAGGAGATCGACCGCCCCATGCTCCGCCGGGTCGTCCCCCCAGGGACGGTCCTGCCCGACGTCCACCTGGAGTACCACCAGGACGGCAAGACCTTCGGGCGGCAGGTGGGGACGTATCCGCTGCTCGTGGCCGTTCCCGGCGAGCGCGAACTCGGGGCGACGCTGGACGTGGCGGTCGTCGACCACGGCTACCGGTCGGTGACGGGCGTCCCGCACCCGCTGGACCTGAACGCGGCGTCGATGGCGGAACTGACAGCCATCCCCGGCGTCGGCGAGTCGACCGCGGGCGACATCGTCGTCGACCGGCCGTACGGCTCGCTGAACGAGGTCGACCTCGACGTCGACCTCTCGCGGTTCGCGGCGGTCGGCTCGATTGGGTCGGCGGACTAGACGACGTACTCCGAGAGCTGGACGAAGTACCACTCGTTCTCGTAGTTGGCGTAGTCGACGCGCTCGGGCATCTCCCCGGTCGGCGTCGTCGCGACGCCGTCACCGTCGTCGGTCACGCGGGTCACCGGCCGCCCGAGCGTCCGCTGGAGGTCCGCGTACGGCTCCGAGTACGGCGCACACTCGTCGTAGCCGTCCTCGACGGCCGCCTCGACGATGTCGCGTTGCTCGGGCGGGAGGTCGCCGTCGAGGACGATCCCGCGCCGGTCGTAGATGCGGGCCGCGAACTCGTCCGCCGACGTCGCGACGGGGTCGACCGCGATCCGACGGGTTTCGATCGCGGCGTCCCGCGTCTCGACGAGTCGGAACCGGAAGTCGTGACCGCGGATCCGAATCACGTCGTATGCCGGTTCGGGGACGAGTTCGGAGCGGGCCTGCGTCCCGTCGTCGGGGTAGGCGAGCGTCCCACCCACGCTGATGGCGCGGCCAGCCGCGAACCGCCGCATCACGCGGTCGTTCGGATAGCCGAGGAGGGCGAACAGGGCCAACCGGTCGACGTCGCGAAGGTCCTCGAAGGCGACGGCTCGACCGCCCGTGTCCACGTCCGGGCCGGCGTCGAGTTCGGCCCCGTAGCCGGTGCGGCGGGTCGTCGAGACGACCGGCGCCTCGACGGCGTAGTACGTCCCGTCGTCGGCGACGGACGCCGAACCGGAGAACGGTGCCGAGGACGACTCCGGCACCCACATCGTCGGTCGGTCGCCGCCGATTGCGGCGGCGATGGCGTCGCGTTCCGGCGGGGAGAGGGTGTCGACGGGGTCGCTGGCACCGGCGGCAGTGTCGTCGGCCGTCGTTGGCCGTAGTCGAAGCTCCGTCCCACGGGGACAGTCGCTTCCCAGGCCGAGGGTGGGGCCGAGACAGCCGGTCGTCGCGACCGCCACCCCGGTCGAGAGGAGGGCACGGCGGTACATGCCGGGGCGTCCGGCACACGACGCCAAGGCTCTTGTGCCGGACTAGAAGTCCTCGTCGATGATCTCGCCGACCGCGAAGTTGGACTTGACCTCGGTGATCTCGATTTTGACGCGCTCGCCGATCTCCGCCCCGGGGACGATGATGACGTAGCCGCGCTCGACCCGGGCGATGCCGTCGCCCTGTTTGCCGATGTCTTCGATCTCGACGTACCGGATCTCGCCGGCCTCGACGGGAGGCTGGGGTTCCGACGACGGGGTGTCGGGCTCCGACTCGGCCGACTCGGTCGATTCCGACCGCTCACGGGAGATGAGTGCGACGCGGTAGGTCTCGTCGGGGTCGATCGACCCCGTCTCGATCTCGCGTTGCGGTACCTCGATCACGTACGTTCCATCTTCCGCCCGAACACGCTCGCTGAACAGACACAGCAGTTTATCTGAGATCTCCACAGTCTAAACCTCCATGCCAACCTGTGTCGGGACCGTTAAAGGTGTATCGCCCCTATCGGGGGCGTCCGTCCGGCGTTTTCGGACCCTCGGAGTCGTGGACGATCACCTCTCCCGGTTCCGTCTCGACCGGCGTGTAGGCGTCGCGGACGCCGATGGCCTCCTCCAGTTCCCTGATCGCCCGCTCTTTGAGCGCGGCGGCCAGTTCCTCCGCGTCCTCCCGGGGGATGTCCCGACCCAGTCCCTCGCACTCGTGGGCGCGGACCATCCCCGCCTCGTCGACGGCCTCGCCCATGGGTTGGCTCGTCCCGCCGAGGGCGACGCTGAACGGGTAGGTCGCACAGATCAGCGGCCGGTCGTCGTGGACGGTACACCGCCCCTCACCCTCGGTCTCCTCGTAGAACGTGCAGTCGCCACACGCGTCGGTCTCCAGCGCCCATTCGAAGGTTTCGCCCTCGGGGCCGTCCGGACCCTCGGTCAGGCCGTACGGCGTCGGTCGTGCGACGTCCCGCCAGTCGTAGTCGGTCGCCGCCTGCAGGTCGCGCACCTCGTCGGGGAAGACGGTGGCGGTGTGTGGATCCTCGGAGCCCGATTTGCAGCACGCCCCACAGCGCGTACACTCGAAGCCGATGGACTCGATGGCGTCGGCCAGGTCGCCCACGTCGAGGTCCCGCGCCCGGTCGAGTTCGGTTTCGAGCGAGTCCATACCCCCGCTGGGGGGCCGAGGGGAAAAACGTCGTCGGCTACGCCGGAGTGACCCGTCCGCTCTCGCGGTCGAAGCGGACCCGCCCCTCGACGTCGAGTTTGTCGAGGTGGGCGCGGACCGTCGCGGCCGCGAGGTCCCGCAGGTCACCGAGTTCTCGGTCGTAGGCCGCGTCGACGACGGCATCCACCGACGCCGCGCCGCCGCGCACGGCGCGTTCGACCCGGCGCTCGCGGTCCAGTCGGTGGAAGTAGAGGCGGTCGAGGACCGCCCGCGGATCGTCGACGACGGGGCCGTGGCCCGGGAACAGGCGGTCGGGGTCGCGCGCTCGGAGTCGCCGGAGGGCGACGAGGTACGCCCGCACGTCGCCCTCGGGGGCGGCGACGGCGACGCTGCCCGAGGCGACGGCGAGGTCACCCGAGAGGATCCCCTCGTCGGCCTCGAAGGCGACGTGATCCGGGGCGTGGCCGGGGGTATCGAGGACGGTCAGGCCGCCCACGTCGTCGCCCTCGACGAACGTGCGGTCGGGGGGACGGCCGGTCGCGGCCGCGAACCGCGCCTCGCGGCCGCGACGCGCCCAGACGGTCGCCCCCGTCGCCGCGGCGTACGCCGCGACGCCGCCGACGTGATCCGGGTGGGCGTGGGTGACGGCGACGTGGTCCACCCCGCCCTCGGCGACGAGGGCGTCGAGTCGGTCGGTGCGGCCCGCGGGGTCGACGAGGACCGACCCGGCCGGATCGTCGACGAGGTAGGCGTTCGTCTCGCCGCCGGCGGCCGTCGTCTCGGTCGGGACGGCGACGGATCGACACGTCACTTCTCGATGATGCTCTCCTCGACCGCCTCGCCGAAGTGCCGGGCCACGTCCTCGTAGTAGACCAGCATCTCGTCGCCGGCGTCGAGGTCGGTCACGGCGGTCCGGCCCTCGCGGGTGTGGACCTTGATCGTCTCGGCGTTCTGGAGGAGCGTCTCGATGCGGTCGGTGCCCTCCTCCGTCTCGACTTCGGCCTGGACGCGGAACATCGGCCGCTTCTCGATCTTGACGCGCCCGACGACCGCCTCGCGGGTGTCGCCCTCGGTGTTCACCACCTGCACTTCGTCGCCGCTGGCGAGTTCGGCGAGGTACTGCGTGCCGCCGCCGGGGGAGCGGACGTAGGCGTGGACGGCGCCCGCGTTCACGCGGAAGGGTCGCGAGGCGACGTACGGCGACTCGGCCGTCTCCGCGTGGACGAAAAAGAGCCCGCGGGACATCGACCCCACGAGCATCCCCTCGTCGTGCTCCATGAGCGACCCCGTGTCCACGCAGACCCGGTCGGCCATGCCGGTGCGCTCCACCGCCGTCACCTCGGCGTACTGCAGGTCGAGGTGTTCGCGCTCGGCCGCGTCGCGCGCCTCGCAGGTCGAGCGAATCTCGTCGGGGTCGCCGGCGTCCAGCAGGACGCCGTCGGCGCCGAGTTCCAGCGTCTCGAAGGCCGTCCGGGCCTCCTCGGCGGAGGTGACGCCGGCGATCAGGTCCGTCTCCTCGCCGATGCGGGCGATGAGGTTCTCCAGAGGGATGATCGTCCAGTCCTCGCCGACGACGATGGTGTACTCGGCGTCCGCGGCGGCGGCCTCGGCGAAGCGCTCGTACTCCTCGCTCAGGATGCGGACGTAGGCGCCCTGTGCCCGGTCGTCGTCGCGCCGGAGCGTCGAGAGGTCGGCCGATCCGGAGAAGTCGGGCGGGAGGTCGACCGTGCCGTCGCCCTCGCCGTTCTTGCCGACGACGTAGGCGTCGGCGACGGCCCCCTCGCTCTCGGCGTCCTCCACCAGGTCGGCGTCCGAGCGAAAGGCCGCCACGTTCACGTCGCCGAGTTCGCGCACCCGAGCGACGTCCGTCTCGTCGACCAGCACCCAGTCCACGCCGGCCTCGAGGCCGGCGGTGATGCGCTCCTTTCGCGACTCCCAGTCGCCAACCGTCCCGTCGGCTTTCAGCCACACGCTCCGTGTCATTGTCCCCACCTCGGTGGGGCCGGGCTTCAACGTGGCGGATGCTACGCTTCGAGCAGCCCGCCGCGCCGGAGCGCCTCGTCGACGCCGGCGTCGTCGTGGATGATCGCCGAGATGGCCCGGGTGATGGCCCCGGGGTCGTCGTGCTGGAAGATGGAGCGACCCATGGAGACGCCGGCGGCGCCGCCGTCCATCGCGCCGCGGACCATCTCGACGGTCTGGCGGTCGGTGCCGCGGCTCCCGCCCGCGATGACGACGGGCAGGCGCGTCCCCGCACAGACGGGGGCGAAGCTGTCGCCGTCGCCGCTGTACCCCGTCTTCACGACGTCGGCGCCGAGTTCCTCGGCGAGGCGGACGGCGTGGGCGAGGGCCTCGGGGTCGTCCTCCTCGATGTCCGGGCCGCGGGCGTAGGCCATGGCGAGCGTCGGCACGCCCAGTTCGTCGGCGCGCTCGGTCACCTGTGCGAGGTCGGTCATCTGCTCGGGTTCGTACTCGGAGCCGACGTTGATGTGGAAGGAGACGGCGTCGGCGCCGGCGCGGAGCGCCGCCTCGACCGTGCCGGTGCGGCGCTTGTCGTCCTCGTCCGGGCCGATGTTGGTCGACCCGTTGAGGTGGACGATGTACCCCGAGCCGTTCTTGTGGTCGTGGACGCGGGGGGCGACCCCCTTCTGCGTGAGGACGGCGTCGGCGCCGCCGTCGGTGACGGCGTCGATGGTGGATTCGATGTCGACGAGTCCCTTTACCGGCCCCATCGTGACGCCGTGGTCCATCGGGACGATCAGGTATCGGTCGTCCGTGGAGATGCGTCGGAGGCGCGCGCGTGTTCCCGTGTTCATCAGTATGTTACCCTGTACCAGTGGCGCTTATGTACGTTCCGGATGCGGACGTTCGTTCCCCGACGCGCCGCGGAGCGCACCCTCCTTGAGTTCGCGGGCCTTGCCCTCGAGTTTGCTCGCCACCGTCACCGCGGGGTCGCCGCGCTCGGCGCCCGTGGCGACGATGTCGACGAGGGCGGAGCCGACGATGACGCCGTCGGCGCCCGCCTCGATCACCCGTTGGGCGTGGTCGCCGGTCGAGATGCCGAAGCCGACGGCCTTCGGAACGTCCCAGTCGGCGACGCGTTCGAGGCTCTCCGCGGTCCGATCCGAGAGGTCGGCGCGCGCGCCGGTCGTGCCGAGACGTGCCTGGACGTAGACGTAGCCCGACACCTGCGACATGATGCGCTCCAGGCGCTCGCCTTTCGTCGTCGGCGCGACGATGAAGATCAGTTCGCAGCCGTGTTCGTCACACGCCTCGCGGAGCGGCCCGGCCTCCTCCGCGGGGAGGTCGGGGACGACGAAGCCGTCGACGCCCGCCTCCGCGGCCCGGCGGACGAAGTCCGCGGGGCCGCCGCCCTCGCCGAACTGGTAGATCAGGTTGTAGTAGGTCATACAGACCAGCGGCACGTCGACGTCGAGGTCCTCGACGAACTCGAAGTAGCGCGTCGGGGTCATCCCCGCCTCCAGCGCGCGGACGATGGCGCTCTGGATGGTCGGTCCCTCCGCGATGGGCTCCGAGAACGGCAGGCCGAGTTCGATGACGTCCGCGCCGCCCCGCTCCAGCGCCTCGACGTAGGCGAGCGAGGACTCGTAGTCGGGGTCGCCCGCCGCGAGGTAGGGGACGAACGCGGGGCCGTCCGCGAACGCCTCGGCGATACGGCTCACTGGAACCCCCCCGTCGTCTCGAAGGTGTCGATGTCCGGCGCCCCCTCGATGTCGCGGCCGTGGGTCTCCTCCAGCACGGTTTCGAGGTCCTTGTCGCCGCGGCCGGAGACGTTGACGAGGATCACGTCGCCCAGGTCGTCGTGGTGGTCCTCGACGTAGCCGAGGGCGTGGGCGGATTCGAGCGCGGGGATGATCCCCTCCAGTTGCGAGAGCCGGTGGAACCCCTCCAGGGCGCCGTCGTCGTCGACGGTGACCGCGGTGACGCGGTCCCGGTCGACCAGGGCGGCGAGTTCGGGGCCGACGCCCGCGTAGTCGAGGCCGGCCGAGACGCTGTGTGACTCCATGATCTGCCCGTCGCGGTCCTGCAGGACGCGGGTTCGAGAGCCGTGGAGGACTCCCTCGGTGCCCGTCGAGAGCGTCGCCGAGTTGGGCGCGACGCCGGCCTCCTCGTCCACTTCGAGGCTGCTCCCGCCGGCTTCGACGGCGTAGAGGGCCACGTCCGCGTCGTCGACGAACTCCGCGAAGACGCCCATCGTGTTCGACCCGCCGCCCGCGCAGGTGACCACCGAGTCGGGGAGGCGACCCGCCTGCTCGCGTGCCTGCTCGCGGGCCTCCTCCGAGATCACCCGCTGGAAGTCACGCACCATCGCGGGGAAGGGGTGGGGACCGACGACCGATCCGATGACGTAGTGAGTGTCCTCGACGTTCGCCGCCCAGTCGCGCATCGTCTCGCTGATGGCCTCCTTCAGCGTGCCGCGGCCGACGGTCACCGGGTTCACGTCCGCGCCGTTGAGGCGCATCCGGAAGACGTTGGGGCGCTGGCGGTTGATGTCGCGCCGGCCCATGTACACCTCGCAGGGCATCCCGAGGTGGGCACACGCCATCGCCGTCGCGGTGCCGTGCTGGCCGGCGCCCGTCTCCGCGATGATCCGCTCTTTGCCCATGTACTTCGCCAGCAGGACCTGCCCGAGCGCGTTGTTCAACTTGTGCGCGCCGCCGTGGAGCAGATCCTCACGTTTGAGATACACTTCCGCGTCGTAGCGCTCCGAGAGCCGGTCCGCGCGCTGGAGGGGGGTCGGTCGACCGCCGAAATCGGCCAGTCGCTCCCGGAAGTCGTCCATGAACCCGTCCTCGTTGTCGAGGACGTACCGCTCGTACGCGTCCTCCAGTTCCTCGATGGCCGGCATCAACGCCTCGGGAACGTACTGTCCACCGTACTCGCCGAATTTTCCTGTATCGGAACTCATGCTGTGGTAAATCGCCGCACGTTCGCTGTCACGTCGCCGTCCATGATCGCACTCCCGATCAGCAGGGCGTCGGCGCCCGCCGAGCGCATCCGGCGGACGTCCTCGGGCGTCGCGATCCCGCTCTCCGCGATCAGCGTCACGTCGTCGGGGACGCCCGGCGCGATCGACTCGAAGGTGTCGAGGTCGACCTCCAGGTGCGCCAGGTCGCGGTTGTTGACGCCGATCAGGTCCGCGCCCGCCGTGACCGCCCGGTCGAGTTCCGCCCGGGTGTGGACCTCGACCAGCGGCTGGAAGCCGCGCTCCTCGGCCGCCGCGACGAGACCGGGCAGGTCGTCGACGAACCGCGCGATCAGCAGGACCAGGTCCGACGCCACGAGGTCGAGTTGCGACTCCGCCAGGATAAAGTCCTTGCGAAGCACTGGCACGTCGACCGCCGCCCGGACCCGTTCCAGCGCCTCCGGCGACCCGCCGAAATGCTCGGGTTCGGTCAACACCGACAGCGCCGTCGCCCCGCCCTCGACCATCGCCGCCGCGAGGTCGACTGGGTCGTCGTCCCGCCGGCCCTCGGTGGTCGGACTGGTGGGCTTTACCTCCGCGATCACCGGCACCCGACCGTCGGCCTCCGCGGCCGCGACGGCGTCGGGGAAGGAACGGGCGTCGACCGACACGCGCTCCTCGCCGCCCGACCGCTCGCGGGCGGTCGACAGTATCGACCGCACCGGGGGCGCCAGTTCTTCACCATTAGCGTCCATCATTGTACACTAACGGACGTATCTGCACATAAGCCTTGCGTCCCGCCCGCACGCGCACCGGCGGCCGACGGCAACCCATATGAGTCGGCCACTCCTCCGGGTGACCATGGAGGGACTCTACGCGCGCGACGCCCCGGTCCTGGGGCGAGCGATCCAGGTAGGTATCGCCGGCGACCGGGTCATCAGCGTCTCGTTCCCGGAGTCGGCGCCGGCGGACGCCGACCCCGACCACCCGCTGCTCGACCGGGTGTTCGCCTACCTCGACGGTGCCGAGGACCACTTCGACGACGTGGAGGTGGCGCTCACCGTCCCGACCGAGCGGCGGACCGTGCTCGAGGCCGTCCGCAACGTCCCCTACGGCGAGACGGTGGACGTGGCGCGACTGGCGCGACTCGCCGGCCTCGACGACGAGGACGCGGACGACCTGGAGACCGTCCGGACCGCCCTCGGGGAGAACCCGGTGCCGCTTTTCATCCCCGATCACCGGATCGCCGGCCCGGGGGCGACGCCCGCGGCCGTGGCCGAACGGCTCCGCTCGCTCGAGTCCAGTAGTAGCGATTGAAAGTCACTACACAGCAGCTCTCACGCCGTATGCGATCTGCCGTGTGAACGTTCAATCGCTACGATAGCGCTCGTTGACGACGAACTCCAGGGCGTTCACGAGGTAGTGAGCGATCACCACCGTCGCCAGACTCCCCGTGAGCAGGAAGGCGACGGCGAGGACGAACCCGAGGAGGCCGGTGACGACGACGCCCGCCCGCCCCTGGGCGCCGTGACCGAGCGCGAAGGCAATCGAGGAGAGGGCGGCGAGGAGCCACGGCGAGACGTCGAAGCCCGCCGCGAGGACGCCGACGAGGACGCCCCGGAAGAGGAGTTCCTCGAACCCCGCGACGAGCGGCAGGACGACCAAGAGGAGGACCGCCCACCCCGCCGCCGACTCGGGCGTCATCGCCCGCCTGAGGGTCGTCGAGTCGCCGAGTCCGAGCCGGTCGCTCAGCCGCTGACCGACCGCGTTGACGACGTGGAGGCCGACGCCGAGGGCGACGCCGGCGGCCAGGGATCGGGGCGCGAACGCCGCCGCCGAGAGGCCGAACGCGGCGGCGGGGATGGCGGCGAGCCACGCGCCCACCACCAGGAGCGACGCGAACGCGCCCTGCGAGACGACGACGTTCACGAGGAGCGCCGACGTCGAGGGCGTGTCGCCGCGGCGGGGCGGCCGCTCGGCCGCGACCGGCGCATCGACCACGCGATCCGAGAGCGTGGCGGGGAACTCGGCGGTCGACGAATCGAGGGCGTCCGCGGACGCACGGGCGAGAAGGAGCAAGCCGCCGAGGACGACGCCGACGAAGCCGGCGAACGCCGCCCACCGTGGCACGTCTACTGCGGACTCGGGCTGCTCGGACCCTGACTGACGCTCTGCTGGTCGAGCGCGGAGCCCGTGATCTGCTTGAGGCGGTCGACCAGCGAGTCCTTCTCGGGCTCGCCTTCGAGCGCCACGTCGAGGACCTCGCTGATGTGGCTGACGGGGATGATCTCGATCATCTCCTCGTACTCGTCCTCGATCATCACGTCCTGCGTGTTGGCCTCGGGGATGATGACCCGGTCACAGCCGGTCTTGGCGGCGGCCTCGATCTTGTGGGTGACGCCGCCGACCGGGAGGACGTCGCCCCTGACCGACAGCGAGCCGGTCATGGCGAGGCTCTGGTCGACGCCCACGTTCTCCAGCGCGCTGATGACCGCCGTGGCGACGGTGATGGAGGCGGAGTCGCCGTCGACGCCGCCCTCGCCCGCCTGGACGAACTGGATGTGGATGTCCTTCTGGGTGATGTCCTCGTCGGAGAACTTCTTGATGATGGCCGAGACGTTGGAGACCGCCTCCTGGGCCATCTCCTTCAGTTGCCCGGTGGCGATGACCTCGCCCGGACCCTGCGAGGGGGTCACTTCGGCCATCACCGGGAGGACGATGCCGGAGTCCTCGCCCATGACGGCGAGGCCGTTGACGCGGCCGACCACGTAGCCCTCGCTGACCTGGAGTTCGTAGTCCTTGCGGCGCTGGATGAAGTCGTCCGCGAGCTGCTGTTCGATGCTGCGGGAGCGACCCTTCGCCTGCAGGACGTGCTCTCGGGTGGTGTACTCGGCGTCCTCGGCGCGGGCGATGTCGCCCGCGACGCGGACCAAGCCGCCGAGGTTGCGGAGTTCGAGCGTCAGGTGGCCCTTCCGGCCCGCGCGACGCCGCGCCTCGAGGATCACTTCCTCGATGGCGTCGTCGGTGAAGTGGGGGAGACGGCCGTCCTTCTCCACTTCCTGGGCGATGAAGCGGGCGTACTTCCGGCGCATCTCCGGGGTGTCCTCGATGGTGTCGTCCATGTACACCTCGTAGCCGTACCCCTTGATCCGGGAGCGGAGCGCGGGGTGCATGTTCTCCATCGCGTCGAGGTTCCCCGCGGCGATCATCACGAAGTCACAGGGAACGGGTTCGGTCTGGACCATCGCACCCGAGGAGCGCTCGGACTGGCCCGTGATGCCGAACTCGCCCTCCTGAATCGCGGTCATCAGGTGTTGCTGTGACCGGACGTCGAGCGTGTTGATCTCGTCGATGAACAGCACGCCCTTGTTGGCCTTGTGGATGGCGCCGGGTTCGACGCGGTCGTGGGACGGCGTCTCCATGCCGCCGGACTGGAACGGGTCGTGGCGCACGTCGCCCAGCAGGGCACCGGCGTGGGCGCCGGTGGCGTCCTCGAACGGCGCGGTCTGCTGGTCGGCCGTGTTGACGATCAGGTTCGGGATCATCGCGTCGGAGCCACGGGAGCCGTAGCGGAACGCGAGGTAGATGATCCCGGCCGCGAGGATGCCGAGCAGGATGTTGCCGGCGATGATGAGCGAGTAGCCCAGCACGATGGCGATGATGATCCACATCAAAAAGGAGCGCATCTGGTTGCGCTTGCGCGCCTCCTCCTTGTGGGCCTCGACGATCTGATCGCCCTTCCCCGAGGGGACCGTCCGCACCTTCGGCTCGTTGCCGTCGTCGGGGTTGTGATAGACGAGAACGTCCTGCAGTTCCTCCTTGGGGAGGAGTTCGCTCATCGCCTTCGCGAGCATCGACTTGCCGGTCCCGGGCGAGCCGATCATCATGACGTGGCGGCGCTGTTTGGCCGCCTTCATGACGACGTCGCGGGCGTGTTCCTGTCCGATCACCTGATCGACGAGTCGGTCCGGGACCTTGATCTCGGCGGTCGAATCGATCTGGAGGCCGCCGAGGAGGCCGTCCTCCGCGTCCTCGTCGATTTCCGCGTCGATCCGGACGTCGCTCCCGAGGTCCTCGATGGACCGGTCGTCCGAGTCGTCGACGGCCTGCCCGTCGCCGGACGGAGCAGGGGCGTCGTCCTCCCATTCGTCGGCCCCACCGTCGTCGCGGGGCGGGTCGCCGTCGACCCGTTCCGCGTCGTCGCCGGACTGCGTCCGACTGTCCGAGGAACCTCGTTCCTCGCCGTCGGCAGGGCGCTCGTCCGTGTTCGTGTCGTCGTTCATAGAACGGTTTCGTTGGTCGAACTGAGGGGTTAGCAACTGATATACTTTCTCCCCCCGAGTTCAGCAACGAAGTGCGAGCACTCCCCGCTGAGTCCAGTCTACCGCCGGAATTCGGGACGTGCGACGACTCGTCGATTTTATAAACGCGCACGCGGAAGTCGTGGCCATGCGGGGGTTCTACATCGGGCGGTTCCAGCCGTACCACGACGGCCACCACCGAATGGTCGAGGAAATCGTGACGGAGGTGGACGAACTCGTCCTCGGCATCGGTTCGGCCGGCCACTCTCATACGCGCCGCGACCCCTTCACCGCGGGCGAACGCGTGATGATGGTGACCAAGTCCGTCGCCGAGTTCGACTGCACGACCTACGTCGTCCCCATCGAGGACCTGGATCGGAACTCCGTCTGGGTGAGTCACGTCCGGAGCATGGCCCCCTCCTTCGACGTCGCCTACTCCAACAACCCGCTGGTGATCCAGCTGTTCGAAGAGGCCGGCGTCGACGTGCGGCAGTCGCCGATGTTCAACCGCGACGTCCTGGAGGGGACGGAACTCCGCGAGCGCATGATCGAGGGCGGCGAGTGGCGCCACCTGGTCCCCAATCCGGTGATCGACGTGATCCGGGAGATCGACGGCATCGAACGCATCCAGCGCGTGAGCGAGACGGACACGTGATCACGCTCGCCTCCGACTTCGGCTCCCCCTACCCGGCCGCGATGCGGGGCGTGCTCCTCCGGGAGTGCGAGGCCCGCCTCGTCGACGTGAGTCACGACCTCCCCCGCGGCGCGGTTCGGGAGTCGGCGTTCTGGCTCCGGGAGACCCTGCCGACCTTCCCGCCGGCGACCCACCTCGCGGTGGTCGACCCCGGCGTCGGCACCGATCGGGGCGTCCTGGTCGGCCGGGCGGCGGGCCACACGTTCGTCGGTCCGGACAACGGCCTCCTCGTCCCCGCCGCTCGGGCGGTCGCCGACGACGGCGTCGACTGGTTCCACGCGGACCCCGGCGACCCCGACTCCACGACGTTCCACGGGCGGGACGTGTTCGCCCCCCTCGCGGCGGCGATCCACGAGGCCGTCCGGTCACGCGGCGTCGGTGCCCTCGACGCACACGGCCGCCTGTCGCCGGCCGAGCCGACCGATCTGTGCCTCCCCGAGGCGACCGTCGAGGGCGACGCCGCGTCGGGCGAGGTCCTCGCCGTCGACGACTTCGGGAACGTCGTCACGAACGTTCCCGGGAGCGTCCTCGACCGGCGGGAGGCGGTGACGGTCGACGGCGACCGGGTGCCCGTCGCGGAGACGTTCGCGTCGGTCGATCCGGGCGACCCCCTCGTCACCGTGGGCAGTCACGGCTACGTCGAGTGCGACGTGAACCGGGGTCGCGGGACGGAGTGGTTCGGCCTCGCCGTCGGCGACGCCGTGCGGATCGAGTGATCAGGCGACGAGTTCCGCGATGCCCTCCTCGACGAGCAACAGGAGGGAGTAGGCGACGGTGACGGCGGCGGCGACGAGGAAGGCGACCGCGGGTCCGGGAGCGCCGAGTCGCGTCCCGCCCCGGAGCAGGGCCTCGGCACAGCCGAGCGAGCCGAGCGTCGCCAACACGTGGATCATCGACACCACGACCGTCGAGGGGCGGTCGTCGTCGGTGCGGTCCAGGGGGCTCCCGAAGGCGGCGAGCGCCAGGGCGGCGAACCCGGCCACCGCGCCGGCCGCGAAGGCGAACACCTCGGCCGTCGACGGGACGCCGAGGTCACCGATCAGCAGCGCGCCGGCCCCCCAGATGGAGAGCGAGTAGCCGTAGGCGCGCGACTCCTCGCGGAGCGTCGCTTCGAGGTGGCGCCGTGGCCGCATCACACGCCCCCGAGCCGGGTCGTCGGCATCGGGGACGCTTGACAGCTGAGAGGCAAAAGGCGTCCGATCGTGCCCGTTTCGAAATCGTCGCCCGTGGTGGCGACGTCCGGGCGGCAGCGTCAGTTGGCAGCGATCACGTCGTCGATGCGGAGGATCATCGTCGCGGCCTCGGTGGCCGAGCCGACGGCCTCCCGCTTCACCGCGGCGGGGTCGACGATCCCGTGTTCCACCGGATCGGCGACCGTCCCCGTGCGGCCGCCGGCGACGACGCCGGCCCGGCCCTCGCGCTCGTGGCGCGCGCGGAGGTCGACCAGCGCGTCGATGGGGTCCATGCCCGCGTTCTCGGCCAAGGTGCGCGGCAGCGCCTCCGCCGCCTCGGCGAAGGCCTCGACCGCCAGCTGTTTCCGGCCCTCGACGCCCGCGGCCGCGCTCCGGACGGCGTCCGCGACGGCGATTTCGGTCGCCCCCGCACCGGGGACGACCCCGCCGGACTCGGCGGCGGCGACGACGCCGTCCACCGCGTCGGTGACGGCGCGTTCGAGTTCGTCGACGACGTGCTCGGTGCTCCCGCGGACGAGGAGAGTCGCGGCCGTCGCGGCCGCGCCGCCCTCGACGACCACCAGGTCGTCGGTCCCGTAGCGCTCGATGTCGACGGCGTCGGCGTGGCCCAGGTCGTCGGCGTCGAAGTCGGTCAGCGAGCCGAGGCGCCGGGCGCCGACGGCGCGGGCGACGGCGCGGGCGTCGCTCCCCGTCACGTTGGCGAAGGCGAGGATCCCCTCGCGGGCGAGGTGGTTCGCCACCCGGTCGTCGATGGATTTGGTGCAGAAGACGACGTCGACGCCGGCGTCAGCGAGGGTCGTGGCGTAGCCGCGGAGTTCGGACTCCTCGGCCGCGATGGCGGCGTCCAGTTGCTCGACGCTCGTGATGGAGTACTCGGTGTCGACGGCGCCCGTGCGCACGTCGAGTTTCACGTCCACGACGGCGACCGTCGCGTCGCTCACCGAGCGGGGCATCGCGTCGACGACGGGGTCCTTGTCGACGACGACGCCCTCGACGAGGCGAGTCGCCCCCGAACTCGCCCCCGTCCGGGGGACGATGTGGACGCTCTCGCGGTCGATCCGGCCGTCGGCGTCGGTGGCGTGCCGGACGGCGGCGACGACCCGCTCCGAGAGGGCGTCGGCCTCCACGTCGCCCGTCCCCTTGCCGGTCATGCTCGACTCCGCGACCCGTGCCAGCAGGTCGTCGTCGAGGTCCGCGTCCAGGATCAGGTCGTCGATGGTGGCGAGCGCGATGCCGGCCGCCTCGTCGTACCCCTCGACCACGACGGTGGGGTGGACGTCGCCGTCGAGCAGGTCCTCGGCGCGCACGAGGAGTTCGCCCGCGAGGACGGCCGCCGTGGTCGTCCCGTCGCCGACGGCCTCCTCTTGGGTCTCGGCCACCTCGACGATCATCTCCGCGGCGGGGTGTTCGATGTCCATCTCGCCGAGGATCGTCGCCCCGTCGTTCGTGACGACGACGGTGCCCGAGGCGTCGACGAGCATCTTGTCCATCCCGCGGGGACCGAGCGTGGTCCGTACCGCGTTCGCGACGGCTTTGCCCGCACGGATGTTCGACTCCTGGGCGTTTCGGCCCTGCGTTCGCTGCGTGTCCTCGGTGAGGATGAACAGCGGCTGGTTGGTTCGAGCGCTCATAGACGCTGAGAAGGAGGCTTGCAGGCCTATATATCGCTTTCCATATGTGAAACGAGTGATGAGAGTGCGTCAGCGCCAGTCGTAGCGGGTGACGGCGCGATCCGACCGGTCGGAGACGCCGTGCGGGTTGCGGGCGGGCGAGCGGTCCTTGACGCGGGCGATCAGCCCGTCGGCGCCGCCGCGGGCGACGCCCCCGACGACGGCCCGGCCGGTGGCGAACCACTCGGTCGGGTCGAGGTCACCGCGGAGGACGTCCCGGCCGGCGGCGACGGCGTCCCCGAGGGCGCGTCGGGTCGTGCCGGCCGCCGCGGCCGGTCGGACCCCGTAGTTCTTCACGAGTCGGTAGGCCAGGGCCCGGAACTCCGCGCCGCGGTCGCCGTCGGTGATGCCGCCGTCGGCGGAGTACTCCCGACGGACGCACATCTCGGGGCGCCAGGCAACGTCGTAGTCGAGGCCGGCCAGGCGGTGAGCGGCGTCGCGGTCCCCGCCGGTTTCGAGGTACTCGTCGAAGCCGTCGAGGGCGTCGAGGGCCGCGCGCCGGAACGCCACGTTGCCGCCGTTGAAGTAGGCGACCTCGCGGGAGCCGACGGTTCGTCGCTCCGACTGCTCGGTGGTCATCCCGCCGCCGAGGGTGCGGTGAGTGGGGCCGGTGACGACCGACGCGTCGGCCAGCCCGTCGGTCAGGGCGCCGAGCCACGTCGGTTCGATCACGAGGTCGTATCGGAGGAAGGCCACCGCGTCGCCGGTGGCGACCTCCAGCCCCGCGTTGCGGGCGACGTTCTCGGTGCGGGTGGACACCTCCACCAGCACGTCCACGTCGTCGCGGTCGCGAACCATCCCGGTAGTGCCGTCGGTCGACGGGCCGTTGACGACGACCACCTCGGCGTCCGGGGCGTGGGCGGCGAGGGTGTCGAGGCTCGCCGCGAGGTGGTCCCGACCGTTGAGGGTCGGTATCACTACCGAGAGCTCCATACCCGACCACACCGACTCCGACACCATAACGATTCCCACTCTACACGTGGGCGTTCCAGTACGAGACGGAGGCGAGGTGGGTTCCCAGGGGGGTGTCGCCGATCCCGGTGTCGAGGCGCCGGAACGCGCCCGCGAGCCGATTGGGAATCTTCCGGTAGAAGCCGTAGGGGAGGACGAAGTCGTGGCTGGCGTCGTCGAGCGTCAGGCCCGCCCCGTCGATGAGGCGTTCGACCTCCTCGCGACCGTAGAGGCGCGACCCCATCGGGAGCAGCCAGTTGTAGAGGACCCGCGTGCTGCGGTCGTTGAACGTGTCGAAGAACACCTGCTCCTTCGAGACGCGGCACATCTCCGCGAGGAACTTCGCGGGGGTGTCCGCGAGGTGGAAAAAGCGCATCGCGAAGACGGTGTCGAAGTGGTCGTCCGGGAAGGGCAGCCGCGCCGCGTCGCCGCGGAGGAACTCGATGTGGTCGGTCACCCCGGCCGCCCGGGCCTTCTCCCGTCCCTGCGCCATCATGGCCGAGGAGATGTCCAGACCGACGATGTCGGCCCCGCGCTCGGCCAGCATGACGGTGAACCGACCCGTCCCGCAGGCGATCTCGAGCACCGTCCGGTCCTCGATCGGATTCATGGCTTCGAGGACGGCCCGCTTTTCCCGGCGGTCGATCAGTCGCCCACCACGCGAAAACCGCTTCGCGTCGTACTCCTGGGCGACTTCGTCCGTCTGATACCACTCCTCTCCTTTCACGTCTCGCGTCTCTCGGCCCGAAGATTAAAACCGTACTGGATGCCGATTCGGCCGTCGGCACGGCCACCACTCGTTGTGATTAATGACATATAAGGTGTCTCCGGTGTATGCACGCATATGGAGATAACCTTTACCACTATCGACCGGAAGGGACGGGTATGAGCACCACAGCGGCGGACTCCACGGGCGACGATCGGCTGACGACGACCGAATACCGCGAGCGCTTGCGCGAACTCCCCCCGAGCGCGAAACTGGTCGCCAAGGTGCTCGAGAGCGAGTCGCCGCTCTCGCAGGGGCAACTCGCCGAGGAGTCGCTGCTGCCCGACCGGACCGTGCGCTACGCGCTGAACCGACTCGAGGAGTCGGACATCGTCGGCTCCCGCTACAGTTTCAAGGACGCCCGCAAGCAGGTCTACTACCTGCGCACGTAGTTACTCCTCCTCAGTCGACCCGGCACACCACGGACAGAAGGATAGCTCCGGGTCCAGGTCCCGTCCACAGGAGGGACACGAGACGGTCGGCTCCTCGGCCCGCTCCGCGGTCCCCATCGCGGACCCGCCGCTGCCGCGCCGCGCGACGACGTACGCGTCGACCGTGTTCAACGCGAGCAACAGGAGGACCGGGCCGGTCACCCGAAGCGGGAGCGTCGACAGCGTCGCCGTCTCCGGATCCGCGAACGAGGCGACCAGCACCAGTCCCGCGCCGAGGACGAACGAGAACCACACGAACGCGCGCCCCCACTCCCGGAGGTAGGCGTGGCCCGCCCCGCCGATTCCGAACGCGGCGCCGGCGACGCTGACCGCCACCGCGATCAGGGCTCGCCGTTCCGTGTCGACCATCCTCCCTCGGAAGTGGTGGCGCCACGCGCTTATATCTCCCTCACCGCCCGCCGAGGCGCTCGATCAGCGTCGAGAGCGTCGCCAGATCGAACTGCCCCGGCGCCGTCGCCTCGGTCGGATCGACCGGCGCGTAGCCGATTTTCGACCCGTAGAGCGGCGCGACCGCGCGCGTGTGGCGTCCGGCCTCGCCCATCGCCATCGTCGCCACCCGGTCGCCGCGGGCCGTCGCCGCGTGCGTCGCGGAGAGGACGGTCAGCGCGTCGCCCGGGTCGGTCGCCGTCACCGCCGCCTTCCCCACGTCGCCGCGGGCCGCCGCGTCCGCGAGCAGGTCGTCCAGCCGCGATTCAGGGGGCGTCCCCTCGAAGTCGTGAACCGAGGCGACGACGCGGACGTCGCGCTCCCGGGCCGTCGCCGCGGCCGCCGCGCCGGCCGACTCCCGCAGGCTCGACAGTTCGACGTCGACCGCCTCGACCGCCGCGAAGTCGGTCGCCGCCGTCAGGGCGCCGAGGCGTTCCTCCTCCGTCCCGTCGGCCTCGCCGCCCTCCGCCGGGTCGCGGTTCGTCGCGACGAGCGGCAGGTCGCCGTCGTACGCCGCCAGCGCGTCGAGCGGGTCGTCCGCGAGGTCCATCCGGAACTCCACGGCGTCGGCGTGGGGCCTGGCCGCCGGTTCGTCGTCGAGGTCGGCCGTCGCCGCCGCGAGTACGAACGAGTCGAACTCCATGCCTCACCCACCGTCGTCGTCGGTAAAGTCGTTCCCGTCGACCGGGTCGTGGTCGACGACGTAGCGCCGACCCTCGGCGGTCGCTCGCTCGACCACGTCGGCGACGGCGTACAGCCGAATCCGTCGCTCTCCCTTCGTCACGACCCGAAAGTCGTAGTGTTCGGCGTCGTACCCGCCGTCCCGGTCGGCCATCGCCGCCCGGTGTCGCTCCAGTCGCTCCGCGACGCGCCGGCGCGAGGCGGCCGGCAGGTCGGTCACCCGGTCGTCGAGCGCGGTGAAGAGGTCGCCGTCGAGGTCGTACCCCACCGACTCCCGGCCGGCGAGCATCGCCGCGAGCGCCGTCGTCCCCGTTCCGGCGAAGGGGTCGAGCACCTGGTCGCCGTACACCGAGAACATCCGGATCAGGCGGAGCGGAATCTCGACGGGAAAGGCCGCGGAGCGGTCGCGGCGCTCGTCGCCTCCGCCCAGCCCCTGCTCCTCGCCCCGAACCTCCCACAGGTCGGAGAACCACTCGTTGCGCTCCTCCCAGAAGAAGGCGCTCTCGTACCGGCGGTCGTCGCCCGGCGGGAACGAGCGCGTCCCCCCCTTCCGGAAGAGGAGGACGTACTCGTGTTCGAGGGTGACGTAGGCGTTGGGCGGGAGCGTCCCGGAGCCCATGAACTTCGCGAGGCTGTTCGTGGGCTTGCGCCAGAGCACGTCGGGCAGCGGCGTCAACCCCCGGGCGCGGAGGGCGTCGACGATCCGCGCGTGGTTCGGGAACTGCTGGAAGTCGCCGCCGACCGACCGGGTGGCGTCGCCCACGTTGACGCAGGCGATGCCGCCCGGCGCCAGGACGCGTTCGACCTCGTCCCAGACGGCGTCGAGTTGGGCGTGCATGAGTTCGAACGCGGCGTCGCCGTCGCCGGCCTCCAGGGCCGCGCGGACGTCCCCGTCCCGCGCCGCGAAGAGGTCGTCCCAGAGGTCGATCATCGGATAGGGGGGCGACGTGACGACGAGAGGGACCGACCCGTCGGCGACGTCGTCCATCGCGGCCGCGTCGCCGACGTGGAGTTCGTGCGTGGTCCGCATCACACCCACTCCCCGGGCCCGGCACGTAAATGGTGTCGGTTGCGGCACGGGCGGGAGGTTCATGCACCCCGACGCCGTGGCTACGGGCGTGCCCCCACGCCGCGTCGTCTCGCTGTCCCCGGCGGCCACCGCCACGCTCCGCGAACTCGGCGCCGCCGACCGCCTCGTCGGCGTCACGAGCCACTGCCGGGTCGATGACGGCGATCCGGCGGTCCTCGGCGGGTGGTTGAACCCCGACCTCGATCGGCTGGCGGCGCTCGATCCGGACCTCGTCTGCACCGGCGACGCCCTGCAGGCCGAGGTGCGCGACGCCATCCGGGACCGGGGCCTCGACGTCCACCACACCGACGCCACGACGCTCGACGGCGTGATCGAGGGCTTCGCCGCCCTCGGGCGGGCGGTCGGCCGTCCCGACGCCGGGGAGCGGCTGGCCGCCCGGAGTCGGGAGCGACTGGACCGACTCCGCGAGCGGACGTCCGGGGAGCGACCGACCGTCTACTGCGAGGAGTGGGCCGACCCGCCGATGGCCGCCGGCAACTGGGTGCCGGAGGTGGTCGCCGCGGCCGGCGGCCGCTACCCCTTCGTCGACCCCGGCGAGCGCTCCCGGCGAGTCGAGCGGTCGGCGGTCGAGGCGGCCGATCCGGACCACGCCGTCCTCCACCTCTGCGGGCGGGGGACCGACGTCGACCCCGCGACGATCACCGACCGCGACTGGGACGTCGGCCCCGCGGTCCACGTCGTCGACGACGCCCTCCTGAACCAGCCGAGTCCGAACCTGATCGACGGCGCCGAGCGGCTGGCGGACCTGTTCTAGTCGACCGTCTCGGGGTCCGCGTCCGGCTCCGCGCTCCCCGTCTCGTCCACCGCGGTCGTCAGCGAGACGTTGAGCGCGAGCATCGAGACCAGGCCCCCGGCGACGGTGACGAGGTTCTTCACGGCGTGATCCAGCACCGCGGCCCCGAAGGCGGTGGCGCCGGTCACGGGCGTCAGCCCCGCGACGAGGAGGGTGAAGGCCGCCTCGTAGAGGCCGATGCCGCCCGGCGAGAGGGGTAACACTTTCGCGAGGTTGCCGACGCTGACCGCGAAGAAGCCGACGGCGACGAGCGTCGGCGTCGCCAGCGCCACGTCGAAGGCCGCGAGGACGAGAATCGCGGTCACGACGTCCAGCGCCCAGATGACGAGGCTGCTCGCACCGATCCGGCCGAACGCACCGCGGTCGGCGGCGACGGCCTGGACGTCCGCGACGAACGACTCGAGGACGCCCGCCACGTAGTCGGCGTAGGAGTCGGAACTGACGCGGGTGACGACCCGGCGGATCAGGCTCCCCTCCCGGCGTGCGGAGACGACGATGGCCGCGACGGCGACGACGGCCGCGGCGGCGACGCCCGCGGCCACCGTCAGCGCGACCCGGGCGCTCCGCGGATCGACGCCGGGGACGCTCCCGGAGAGCGTCGCTACCACCGCTCCCATCGAGCCGGTGAGGACGTAGCCGACGAGGACGCTTCCCCCCAGTAACGTGATCGTCAGCAGGTCGAACACTCGCTCGACGGCCAGCGAGGCGAAGCCGGTCGGATAGGGGATGCCTCGGCGAGCCTTCATCACGTACGCGCGCACGCCGTCGCCCGCCCGCGCCGGGAACACGAGATTGCCGGTCTGGCTGATGAACACCGCGCCGGTCAGGAAGCCGAGGCGCTCGCGGTAGCCGAGTTCCGAGAGGATGTCGCGGTACCGACCGCCGCGGAGCGGCCACGACAGGAGGTAGACGCCGCCCGCGAGGCCGACCAGTCGGAGGTCGGCACCCTCCAGTTCGTCCAGCACCGCCTGCGGGTCGAGATACAGCGTCATCAGGGCGAGCGCGAGCAGCGTCAGGAGCGCCCCCGCGCCGACGCTCACCCGGCGGGTGATCCGGGGGCTCACCGACACCTGCCACCAGAGCCGGAGGATCTGACTCCCCATCCCGAAGACGTCGCGGACGAGGTCCACCTTGGTGTCGCCCTTCGGCTCCCACTCGACGGGGAACTCCGCAACCTCCAGACCGGCCCGCTGTGCGCGGATCAGTAGCTCGGTGTCCCAGAACCAGTGTTCGTCCTCGATCCGACCCTGGAGGCGCTCGAAGGCGTCGCGGCTCAACGCCTTGAACCCGCACTGGTGGTCGCGGAGCGGCGAGCGCAAGACCAGACGGACGAGGCCGTTGTAGACCCGGGAGGGGACGCCCCGCCTGGCCGGGCGGTCGGCGACGCGGCCGGGCATCCACCGCGACCCGGTCGCCACGTCGGCCCCGCCGGAGCGGACCCGCCCGACCAGTTCCTCCAGGTGGCGCATGTCCGTGGCGAGGTCGGTGTCGAAGTAGACGAGCGTGTCGCCCCGGGCGGCCGAGAACGCGCGTTCGAGCGCGCCCCCGCGGCCCAGTCGCTCGTCGCTGTGGACGTGACGGATCCGGTCGTCGGCGGCGGCGAGCCGATCCACGATCTCCGGCGTGCGGTCGTCACAGCCGTCCTCCGCGACGAGCACCTCGAAGGTTCCGGGCGGGAGGAAGTCGCCGAGCGTCGAGAGCGTCGTCTCGACCGTCGCCTCGATGGTCGGCGCCTCGTTGTACGCGGGGAGGACGACGCTGACCTCGGTTCGCGGCCGGTCGCCGGAACGATCCATTTGCCGGGGATGGTCGGGCCGCGCTCAAGAACTTTCTGTCTCGGCGGCCGCGGTTTTTTGCGCCGCGAGGGACGACCACGCCCATGAACGCGCTCGATTCGACGGTCGGGAGTGCCCTCGTCGTGCTGGCGTTGCTGGCGGCGAGTGCCTTCTTCTCCAGCACCGAAATCGCGGTCTTCTCGCTCTCGCGGGAGTGGCTCGCCGACCGCGTGACCGCCGGCGACCGCCGGGCGGCCATCCTGACCGACCTCCGCGAGGACCCCCATCGGCTGCTGGTGACGCTGCTCGTCGGCAACAACGTCGTCAACGTCGCCATCTCCAGCATCCTCGCGGTGCTGCTCGCGAACCACTTCCCCGAGGGCGTCGCCGTCGCCCTGACGACGGTCGTCGCCAGCAGCGTCGTCCTCGTGTTCGGCGAGATCCTGCCGAAGTCCTACGGCCTCGGCAACGCCGAGGAGTGGGCGCTCCGGGCCGCGCGGCCGGTCCGGGTCGTCGAGCGCGTCCTCCTGCCCGCCGTCGCCGTCTTCGACTTCGTCACCCGCCGGGCGGGCGTCGCCCTCGGCGGCGACCCGGACATCGAGGAGCCGTACACGGACACGGGCGAAGGAGCGAAGTGAGCGGCCCGCCAACGGCCGGGCGTGCAAGAGTTCGAGCGCAAACAGCTCCTCGAACGCGTCAACCGCGAGGGGGCGACGGTGGGCGCGTCCATCCCCGAGACCATCGACGTGCAGGGTGAGGAGGTTGACCTCCAGTCGTTCGTCTTCGAGATCAAGCGCCGCGACACGGTGCCGAAAGGCGAGCGCGAGCGGGTCGAGCAGGCGAAGAAGAACCTCCGACGCGAGCGACTCCAGCGACTCCAGCGCATCGAGGACGGCGAGGTGAGCTACGCCGAGGGCGAGCGACTCGTCGAGAGCATCATCGGCATCGACCGCGCGCTCAACGCCCTCGAGGCGCTCGGTCCGGCCGACCTCGAACGCGAGGCCGAGGCCCAGGAGGCCGCCGACCGCAAGCGGTGGATGAAGTTCCTGCGGAAGGCGCTGGGCCACGACGACACCAGCCACAACACCCGGGGGCGGCCGTGAGCCGGAACGCCGAGGTGGCGGATCGCTTCGAGGAGATGGCCGACCTGCTTGAGGCCGACGGGGTCGAGTACAAACCCCGGAGCTACCGCCGCGCCGCCGAGAACGTCCGCGACCATCCGCGGCCGGTCGAGGAACTGGTCGCGGAGGGACGGGACGCGGTCGAGGGGATCGACGGCGTCGGCGAGGCGCTGGCCGACAAGATCGTCGAGTACGTCGAGACGGGGGAGATCGAGGAACTGGAGAACCTGCGGGAGGACCTCCCCGTCGACATGGCGGCGCTGACGAGCGTCGAGGGCGTCGGCCCGAAGACGGTGGGGACGCTCTACGAGGCGCTCGGGATCACCACCCTCGACGAACTGGAGGCCGCGGCGGAGGCGGGGGAGATCCGCGAGGTGTCGGGCTTCGGCGAGAAGACCGAAGCCAACATCCTGGAGAACATCCCCTTCGCCCGGCAGGCCCAGGAGCGGGAACTCCTCGGCGACGCCCGCCCCGTCGCGGAGTCGATCCTCGCCCGCCTCCGTGACGCCGACCCCGTCGTCCGCGCCGACGTCGCGGGGTCGCTCCGCCGGTGGCGCGAGACCATCGGCGACGTCGACGTGCTGGTCGCGAGCGAGGACGCCCCGGCCGCCGTCGACGCCTTCCTCGACTGGGACGCCGTCGACGACGTGATCGAGTCCGGGACGACGAAAGCGAGCGTCCGCGCCCGGGGGATGCGGGTGGACTGTCGGATCGTCGTCCCCGACGAGTTCGGCTCGGCGCTCCAGTATTTCACCGGCAGCAAGGACCACAACGTCCACCTGCGCAACCTCGCCATCGACCGCGGCCTGAAGATGAACGAGTACGGGATGTTCGAGGCGGGCGAGGCGGGGAGCGCCGCGGACGGCACGGAGTCCGGCGAGGAGAGCGACGCCGACGACCCGTCGAGCGAGCGGACCGGCCGCCGGATCGCCGGCACGACGGAGGCGGAGATGTACGAGGCCCTCGACCTGCCGCTCATCCCGCCGGAACTCCGGGAGGACCGGGGGGAGATCGAGGCCGCCCGGGAGGGCGCCCTCCCCGACCTCCTCGCGGAGGGGGACGTCCGCGGCGACCTGCACACCCACACCGACTGGTCGGACGGCACCGCGTCGGTCGAGGCGATGATCGCGGCGGCCGCCGACCGGGGCGACGACTACCTCGCGATCACGGACCACGCCACCGGTCCGGGGATGGTCGGCGGCGTCGGCCTCGACGACGGTGACCTCCGCGAGCAGATGGCGGCCGTCGAGGACGCCGCCGCGGACGCCGGAATCGAGGTCCTCCACGGCGTCGAGGCCAACGTCGACGCCGACGGCGGCCTCTCGGTGGGCGAGGACGTCCTCGCGGCCCTGGACCTGGTGATCGCCTCGCCCCACAGCGGCCTCGGGGCGGATCGCGAGACGGCGACCGACCGGCTGGTGGCCGCGGTCGAACACCCCGAGACGGACGTGCTCGGCCACCCGACCGGCCGCCTCATCAACGACCGCCCGGGGCTGGATCCGGACCTCGACCGTCTCGTGGCGGCGGCGGCCGACGCCGGGGTGGCCCTGGAGGTGAACGCCAACCCGCACCGCCTCGACCTGAACGACGAGGCGATCCGACTCGCCGTCGAGGCCGGGGCGACGATAGCCGTCGACACCGACGCCCACGGAACCGGGGAACTCGACTTCCGGCGGTACGGCGTCCACACGGCCCGCCGCGGGTGGGCGGAGCGCGGGGACGTGCTCAACGCCCGCCCCGCCGACGACCTGCTGGCGTTTCTGGACTGATGCGGTTCCTCTGTGACGCGATGCTCGGCAAACTGTCGACGTACCTCCGGATGTGTGGCCACGACGCCGCCTACGCCCTCGATCGGGGCGTCGAGGCCGACGACGCGGTCCGCGACCTGGCCCGCGAGGAGGGGCGACGACTCCTCACCCGGGACGCGGATCTCGCGGCGCGAACCGAAGGGGCGATCCGACTCACGGCCCGGGACGTGACGGAGCAGTTGCGCGAACTCCGCGAGGCGGGCGTCGACCTCTCGCTCCCCGAGACGCCGTCGCGGTGCGGGCGGTGCAACGGCCCGCTCGACCCGGTCGGAGCGGGGGCGACGACCCCCGAGAGCGCCCCCGACCCGTCGGGAACGGACGTCTGGCGGTGCGAGCGGTGCGGCGGCCACTTCTGGAAGGGGAGCCACTGGGACGACGTGCGGCGACGGCTCCCCGAGTGAAGGTGTCCGGACGGTCAGCCCGTTCGACGGGGCGCTCCGCCGGCCGGGAATCGTTCGTGTTCGTTCGTTATGAATGGTATCCCTCTAGACACTTGGATAGAGGTTTTCTATGGCAATCGCGCGTTGTCCGAGATACCTCGACGGCCACCTCGTCCGGCTGTGGGGGTGCGAACGATGACAGGGAACCCACACGCTCGACGCGAGATCGTATCGACCCGTCGCATCGGCAGCGACGACCGACCGACAGCCGCCACGACGCGTCCCCACGATGGCTGAGGGACTGCGGACGCGGACCCGGGAAGGCGAGAACGACCTCCAGGGGACGGTCTGTCTCGTGACCGGGTCGTCCCGGGGGATCGGGCGGGCGATCGCGGAGGAGTTCGGACGGCGCGGTGCGAACGTCGTCGTCACCTATCGGTCCTCGGCGGCCGCCGCCCGCGACGTCGCCGACGGGATCGACGCGACGGTGGGCAACGCGCTGGCCCTCCAGGGCGACGTCACCGACCGTGACCGGATCGAGACGATGCGTGAGCGCGTCCACGACGCCTTCGGCCCGGTCGACGTGCTCGTGAACAACGCCGGCATCACGGCAGACCGACGGTTCGAGGAGATGACGCCCGAGGAGTGGGACCGCGTGCTGTCGGTCTGTCTCGACGGGACGTTCAACTGCACGAACGCGTTCTTCGCGGACGTTCGGGACGCCACGGACGGTCGCCTCATCAACATCTCCAGCGTGGTCGGCGAGCAGGGAAACTACGGCCAGGCGAACTACGCGGCCGCGAAGAGTGCGCTCTCCGGCTTCACGCGATCACTCGCCCGGGAACTCGCGTCCCACGGCTCGACGGCCAACTGCATCGCGCCGGGCTACACGCGGACGGACATGGTGACCGAGATTCGTGACGACGTCCGGGAGCGACTCCGGGATCGGATCCCCGTCGGTCGCTTCGCCAACCCCGAGGAGGTCGCCCACCTGGCGGGATACCTCGCGAGCCCACGGTCGTCGTACATGACCGGGGAGGTCCTCAACCTGAACGGGGGACTGAACCTGTGACCGACGACCCGGAGACGGCCGCGACGGGGGACAGGGAAAACGGTGGGAGCCGGACCCGCGACGCGCTGGGGGTCGAGCCGCTTCCGGAGCGACTCGACTCGTCGCCGGCGAAACTCGTCTACCTCTACCTCCGGGCCGTCACGGAGGCCCGGCTGGCGGAGCTCAGGCGCTCGCTGGGGATGCGAGCGCTGGCCCTGTATCCGGTGCTGGAACTGCTGATCGACCGCGGCCTCGTCGAACGGGTCGACGACAGGTACGTCGTCACGGCAGAGGAGGAGACGTGACCGACGAGCAGTCCACACCACGTGTCGAACTCCGTCTTCGTGACCCCACGCACTCGTCCGTGGACGAGCGACAGCGACGGGTGTACGAACGGCTCGCGAAGCTCCATCGGGCGGGCGAGATAGCCGACGTGTCCGTCGAAGTCTGGGGCAAGCAGGTGCGCGCGAGGACGCCGAGGAACCCGACCGACGACGCGCTCGTCGAGCCCGCCCGCGCCGCGTTCGAGGAGTTCGAAGCGTGGGCGAAACGCAACGACAGCCGCCTCGAACCGGCGTTTTCGACCCACACGTACGGATCGATCGTCGGCGACGAGCCGACGGAAGTCATCCGGTTTCCGGTCGTGTGTCTCGCGGTGTACGACGGCGACGACCTGCTGAGCGTGGTTCCCCGTTCGACGGACGGGGGAGTCCGAACCGTCGACGACTGTCTCGCGACGCTCCGGTCGAGGGACGGACACCCGGCCGAAACGTGCGAGTGAACCGACGATGCACGCCACAGCGAGATGCCGGACGGCCGTCCCGCGGCGGCGGGGACAGCCAGTGAGCCACGACCGGTGGAGGAGTTCGCCCACCGGGACGGCCGCCGGCCCGGACACGCGGACGACGAGCGGACGGAGAAGCGCGCTCGCGGCCCGGCCGGCCGGAGGGAGTCGCCGACGGCGATGACGGGGGAGCGATCCACGGCCGACGACGGACTGTCGCTCGACGTCGTCCACGACCTGCTGTCCAACCGACGCCGGCGACGGATGCTGTACTGCCTGTATCGGTACGCGAACCCGATGCAACTGCCGGACGTCGCCGACCAGGTGACCGAGTGGGAGCAGGGATCGTCGGCCGATGAGCTACTCGACGAGCGCCTGCACACGTACACCGACCTCTACCACACGCACGTCCCCAAATGTGCCGACGTCGGCGTCGTCGCGTACGACCAGCATCAGGACACGGTCGAACTGGATCGCAACGCCGCGCAACTCCGGCCCTATCTGGAGCGCGCGGCCGAGCGGGACTTCGCGGCGGACGACGCGGCGCCGCTCTGAGCGGCCGGGGTCGCGGCCACACGACGCCGCGTCACGGGCCGTGTTCGCGCTCGAAGAGGACCACGAACAGTTTGCGCATCGCGTGCCGGAGGTGGAAGTGGAACGTGGAGGAGGCGATGCCCATGGAGTCGGCGATTTCCTCGGCCGTACTCCCCCGGGGCCACTCGAAGTAGCCGGCGAAGTAGGCGGTTCGGAGGGTGTGTGACTGCTTGTCGGTGAGCGCTTCCGTCAGCGTCTCGCGGACCTCTCGAACCGGTCCGACGGACCTGTCGAGTTCCCGCTTTCTCACCAGTTCCGCGCCGGGACACACGTCGCGAAGCCCGTTCCTGACGGTTCTGACGTCCGCTTCCGGCGTGATCTCGAGGGAGAGACGGCCGACTCCCGCCTCGGCCGTGGCCGAACGGACCGTCGCGCCGTAGTCGACGAGGGTCCGAATCGGGGAGGGGCCCGAGAGCCGGCATTCGACCAGCCCGCCGTCCCCGGTCCCGCCGATCACCCGAGACGCGTCGACCTGCGGCGCGTCGCCCGCGCGCTCGGTGAGCGCCTCCGGGGACGCCCCCTCCGTCTCGACGTAGTAGAGCAACTCCCCGTCCCCGGTGGGGACGACCCCGTCGAGGGTGAGCCGACAGTCGAGCGCCTCGGACGCGGTGCCGAGGAACCAGTCCGCATCCGCGATCTCGAACTCGAGTTCGACGGCCGTCCCCGCGGTCAGGGCCCGCCGGATCTCCGCGGCTCTGATCGCCCGTCCGATGGTCTGTCCGAGTTCCCGGAGGGTCGCGACCTTCTCCTCGTCGAAGACGTCGCCGCGGTCGGTGTACAGCGTCAACACGCCGTACTGGGCCTCGCCGGCGGTGAGCGGGACCACCGCCGCACCGCGCGTGCCACGTTCGAGGAGCGCCTCGTGCCACGGGTCCGTCGCCGACACGTCGCCGAGGTTCCCGATCACGTGGACCGCACGGGTCCGGGTCGCCGTCTCCAGTAACTTATCGAGCAGTCCGCCGTCGGCCACCGAGATGGACTCGTCTCCGACCGCCGCGTCCGTCGCGTCCGCCGCCGCGTGGACCGTGATCGTGTCGTCGGTTCGGTATTCGCCGATCCACGCCGCCGGATACGCGTCGTTCTCCACGAGCCGGTCCGGTACCTCCGAGACGATGGCGTCCCGGGTCGTCGCGTTCACGATGGCCCGGTTGATGCTTCTGATGGTGTCGTTGAGCCGGGAGAGTTCGGTCAGCCGTTCGTTCTGGCGTTGCAGGTTCCGCTGGGACTCCGCCCGACCCAGGACGGCCGTCGTGTTGGCCGCCAGCAGCTCCGCGAATTCGACAGCCACGTCGTCGAACGCGCCCGGTTCCGGGGATCGGACGACGAAGACGCCGTAGTCCCCGAGCGGCACGATCAGTTCGCTCTCCACCGGGGGGTCGCTCGTCCGCGTTCGCGCACGAGTGTCGCTGGAAACCCGGGTGTCGCCGTCGACGAACGTCTTCCAGATCCGACTTCCGGTCCCGACGACCGACGGCAGGTCTCCGACCGGACTCTCGCCGTCGGCCAGCCGTGCCACCGGACGGAGCGAGCCGGCGGCGTCGTCGAGGAGGTAGACGCCCACGAGCGGAGCCTCCAGAACGTCGCCCACCGTCCGTGCCGCGAGGTCGGCGACGTCCTCGGGCGTGGTGGCCTCGAGGAGCGCCCGCGTCGCCTCGGTGACGGCCATCAGGACGTCCTCCCGCCGTTTCTGCCGGGTGATGTCCCTGGAGACGACGACCGCCGACCGTACGTCCCCCGGCTGTCGGATCGGCGTCACCCGCGCCTCGAACCAGCGTGGCCCCGCCGGAACGTCGAGTCGGTACTCCACCGTCCGGAGTCCGTCGGCGTCGAGGCTCCGGCGGACGGTCGAGCGGATCCGATCGGCCACGTCGGCCGGTAACACGTCGTGGAGTCGACTGCCGAGCAGTTCCTCGGGGTCCGCGTACAGGAGCGACTCCGTCTCGGTTCCGCCCAGATACTCCCTGTAGTAGCCGTCCTCGTCGATCACGAAGACGAGGTCGGGGAAGCTCGCCGAGAGGGCATCGAGCAGCCGACTCGTCCGGGCGAGTTCGCGTTCGCGCTCCACTCTGTCGGTCACGTCCTCCGCGATGCCGACGATCCGAGACACCTCCCCGTCCGCGTTCCGGATCGGCACCGCCCGGTCGTGGATCCACCGGCGCGTGCCGTCCGACGGTTCGATCCGGTACACCTCGTCGTACGCGCCGGTCGGCCGTGATTCGAAGGCGGTACGGACCCGCTCCCTGTCGTCGGGGTGGATCGCGTCGAGAACGGGGTGGGGTTCGTCGTGGCGTCGCTCCCGCGGCTCCCCCCACACGCCTTCGTACGCGGGGTCGACGTGGAGTAGCTCCCCCTCGTCCGGATCGGTCATCCAGACGACCTCGCCGAGGGTTCCGACGATCCCGCGGAACGACCGACAGCCGGCCGAGCTACCGGCGGACTCCCCTGCGCCAGGGACGCCTCCCGACGTCTCGTCCCCGGTAGTGTCGGCGGATCCGACCGGGATCCGCTCCGCGGCCCACTCGTCGACGCTCCGGCGGGAAGCGGCCGACGCCGAGGTCGACTCCACGCTGAGGGGGAGGTCCCGCGCCCGGCAGTCCGCGTACAGCGCCCGCAGCGCGGAGCGATCCGGCCCCCTGATCCGAAACGCCCACTCGTCGTTCGCACCGACCCCCCGCTCGATGGACGCACCGTGCGTCCGGACGAGGGGGAGGAAGTCGTCGAACGCGACGGCCCAGCCGACGCGATAGAGCGCCGTCCCCGCCCGACTACCGCAGCGTGACAGCCGCTCGACGCGCTCGTCCGCGCGGAGTTCGGCCTCGAACGCGTCCAGGTCCGCCGCCTCGACCCAGAAGTACGGGATCGGCCGGTCGTCGAGCGGAACGAGTCGCGCTAGCTCGACGACCCGCTCCACGTCGGTCCGGAAGACCGTCCCCAACTCGAATCCGGTCGCCGGAAGCGTCGCCCGAGAGAGGGCCGTCACGGGGGATCACCCCGTCGGAGATGGTCCACTCCCGGAGCGGCAGTGTGGCACACGATGACTCCCCCACCGAGTTCCCAGTCGGAACCCCACCCAACCATCATGTTTTTTCGCCATAGTATTCAACCCTGCGACGGACGGGCGTTCGAACGGCGGTCCGCGGACCGGGGGTGAGGAGTCGTTGCGCGAGCGCCGGGGAGGGGGACGCCGGAGCGGTCGCTCCCCGTTCGAGAGACGGCACGGAGCGGTATCGACGGCCCCGTCAGTCGGTGCCGGGGCGCCGGCGGCCGGCCGAACCGCGACGTCCCGCGCTCACCGACCGTCCCACTCCTCGCAGGCGTCCATGTCGGCCATGACGCCGTCGTGGAAGCCACAGTAAGGCTGGATGCCGCGCTCGGTGCGCACGTACTCGAAGTGCTCGCAGTTGCCGCAGTAGCGGTCGGCGGCGTCGGTGGACGCGTCGGTCGCCGCGGTCGACTTCCACGTCTCGGCCGTCCCGTCCGCCGAGGACGAGGGCGAGGGCGGCGACTGGGGACCGGCCGGGTCGGTCGTCGCGCCACCGCCCTCCGAGTCGGACGACGGGACGCTCGTCACCTCGCGGATGTCGGTGTCGTCGGCGCCGCCGTCGCTCACCTGCGCGCCGACGGTGGGCGTCGGGCCGGAGGCGCTGCCGCCGAGGCCGACGCCGCCGCGTGCCTGCGAGCGGTCCACCTCGATCACCTTCGTCTCGCCCTGGCGGGTGACCTCCATCGTGACGGTGCCGCCGGGGTCGTTGCGCGTCTTGAAGTTGGCGATGCCGACGAACAGACACCAGAAGGTCGTGAGCGCGCCGAGGAAGTAGACGCCGGCGGTCGGGAGCGTCAGGTCGACCATGCCGGGGGCGCAGTTGGCGCCGGACCACCGGCAGGGGTAGGCGTGCGCGAACAGGGCGACGCCGAGGACGGCGACGCTGGCGCCGATGCCCGCGGCGGCCCGGGTCGAGCGCTCGGCGGGCAGGACCGCCGAGATGCCGAGGAAGACGGCCGGCACGCCGAGGCCGGCGAGGATGCCGCCGTACTCGCGAACGTCGAGGAGGGTGGTTCCACCGCCCAGTAACACGTCGGTCGTGGCGACGACGATCCCCGCCACCACGAGGACGATGCCGACGACGAACAGGCTCGCCCCCGCGTAGATCTGCCGGAGACTCGGACCGCTCCGGTCGTCCCCGTGGTAGACCTCCCCGAGACTGGTCATGCCCACGACTACACTACCCACCCACAAAACGCTACGTCAGACGGGCGTGTGACGGCGTCTCGGCGCCTCGAGTGGTTCGAAGGGATTAACTCCCGGGACGGAGTAGTCCCGGTCATGGCTGACGACGCGGACGACGCGGACGAGGGTGAGCCGGCAGTCGAACTCGGCGAGGGCGAACCCGTCGAGGGCGCGCCGCTCGCGCGGGTGGCCTCGCGGCTCACCTGGCCGCAGGAAGCGAGCAACGTGCGTCGAAAGGAGGGCGAGGCGACGATCCGAACGCCCGACGGGCCGCGGACGCTCGATTCGGTCCTCGACGAGGTCGACGAGACGTACTTCGACACCCGACAGACGTTCCTGTCCGCGGTCCGATCGGTGATCGGAACGGGGCCGGTCGCCACGGCCGAGGAGTGAGGTGACCGACCGCCGGCTCTCCTGGGTGCAACTCTCCCTGCTCGTCGGTCTCTGTCTCGCGGTTCTCTGGTCGCTCTGGAGCGTCCCGTCAACCAGCCTCTCGGCGCGCGTCGTCCGCGACGTGACGCTGTTCGTCGGGGTCCCGGGGGCGCTGGCCCTCGCTCGCGGCCGCGACCTGGGGTGGCGCGTCGACCGGCGCGTGCTCCGGAACACCGTCGCGCTCGCCGCCTTCGTCACCCCCTTCTACGTCGTCGGGGCGTCGCTGCCGACGATCCGGGCGTACTACCCGATGTGGGCGACCGACACCGCGCTCGTCCGGTTCCTCCCCCACGCCGCCGCCCAGTTCGTCGTCGCCGCCGCCGCCGAGACGTACTACCGGGGGCTGCTCTGTGTCGGCGTGCGCGAACTCGGGTTCAAGAGCGTCTTCATCAGCCCCGTCGTCTACGCCTTCCACCACGTCCACAAACCGCCGATAGAGCTGCTGCTGTCCGCGCCGACCGACGTGCTCTTCGGTGCCGTCGACTACCACAGCGAGTCCATCCTCCCCTCGGTGGTGGCCCACGGCTTCGGCCTCGCGCTGCTGGACTGGCTGGTGCTTCACCCGCCGCTCGTCCCCACGGCGACGGTCGTGCGGGTGCTGTCGTGGCTGCCCGTGCCGCTGTGACGGCGGCCGAAGGACCCGCCCACGGACGGGCGAGTCGGTGTCATCCGTCCCGTCCGCGCCGCCTTTTATTTCGCCGGGACGCGTGTGGCCGAACATGTCGCTCCCCATCGATCCTTCCGTACTCGACGCGACCGACGTGGGCGAACAGCGCGCGACGCTGGAGATGGACCACGAGGAGGCCGTCGAACACGTCCGCGAGACGTTCGAGGCCGCGGGCTTCGGCGTTCCCGTGGAGTTCTCGCCCTCGGAGTTGCTCAACGAGAAGGTCGACGCCGACCGCGACCCCTACTACGTGCTCGGGGCGTGTAACCCGGCGATGGCCGACCGCGTCCTCGACGCCAGCGACGGCCGGATGGGCGCGCTCTTTCCCTGTAACGTCGTCGTGTGGGAGGAGGAGCCGGGCGTCCAGACCGTCTATCACGTCAGCATCATGCGCATCGGGCGGCTGGTCGGCCTCGCGCCCGACGACGAGGAGATGGCGGAGGTCGTCGCGGGAACGGGCGAGATGGTCGACGCGGCGTTCGCCGCGCTCTAGAAGTCCGCGAGGGTGGTCTGGAGCCCCGCGACCATCGTCGACTTCCGCCGGAGGTCCGCGAGGGAGGTAGGGAGGTAGTCGACGACGCCCCGCACCGCGTCGGCGAGCGTCTCCGCGGTGGCGTGGTCCCCCTCGAAGGCGTGGCGGACGCCCTCCCGGACCTGCCAGACGCCCGCAGGCCCCCAGTAGTCGTCGGAGACGTGCCGGAGGACGAGACACTTCGCCGTCCGGCCGCGCTCGTCGAGGTGTTCGAGGACCGCCAGCCGGGCGGCGTGGTAGGCGCCCGCCGTCTCCTCGACGTAGCCCGTGCGGCCCTCGTACCCCTCGCGGTCGGCGGCCAGCCACATCCCGGCCTCGGGGTCGGGGTTCCAGACGCTCCCCGGCGCCTTCAGTTCGACGAGTTCGTACTCCCACTGGCCGGGCGCGAGGATCACCCAGTAGGCGTTGCCGAGAAAGTCGTTGCGGTGGATCTCCACGCCGCCGACGCTCCGCTCGTCGCGGAGCGACCCCCGGAGGAACTTCCCGACGGTGTCGTCGACGGCGGTGATCGACCACCGCGTCGGGACGAGACGCCGGTTCTCGCTTTGCCCCAGCGCCCCCGCCGAGAGGATGGTGTTCACGTCGTAGACGTCGAACCCGCGGCGGTAGAGGTAGTTGATGGCGCCCTCGGCGCGCCAGTCGTCGTCCTCCAGGGTCTTCTTCACGGGCCGGGGGACGTGCGGGTTCTCTCCGAGGTGGGCCGACCGGGCGGGGGCGCTCGGACCGGTCGGCGTCGAGACGCCGTCGGCGTCGAAGTTCACGGTCGGGTCGCCGTCGAGACCGATCTCCACGTCGACGGGCCGGTCCGCGATGGCCACCTCGCGACCGACGCCGACGAACCCGTCCCACGTGTCCGAGACGTCGACCGACGCCGACCGCCTGGAGTTCAACAGCCCGGTCCGCCGGCGGAACACCTCCGTCAGATCGACGCCCTCCTCGTACCACTCGCCGCTGGTGGCATACCTGTCCGCCTGGCCCTCGTTGCCGACCGGCGAGAGGATGCCCGTCGACACCTCGGGGTAGTTCGACCGCCCGACGAAGATGGAGGGGGAGACGCTGCCGACCACCGAGTCACCCGAGACGGTCCGCTCCACCCGGTCGGCCACCGACTGGACGTGGTCGAGGATGGCGTAGGACTTCTCCTTCGCGAGGCGCCGTCGCTCGGCGCGTTCGTTGGCCTCGATGTCGACGAACTCGTCGAGGCGCATGGCGGATCTAGCGGGGGGCGGGGCTTGAAGCTAACTGTGGATGCCCATCGCCTCGATCTGTTCCTGATACCGGTTGCGGATGGTGACCTCGGTCACCTGGGCGACGTCGGCCACCTCGCGCTGGGTCTTCTTCTCGTTGCAGAGCAGGGAGGCGGCGTAGATGGCCGCCGCGGCGTAGCCGGTGGGCGACTTGCCCGACAGCAGGCCCTTCTCCGCCGTCGTCTCGATGATCTCGTTCGCCTTCGACTGGACCTCCTCGCTGAGTTCGAGTTCCGAGCAGAACCGCGGGACGTACTTCTTGGGGTCGACGGGCTTCATCTCCAGGCCGAGTTCCTGGGAGATGTAGCGGTAGGTCCGACCGATCTCCTTGCGCTCGACCCGCGAGACCTCCGAGATCTCCTCCAGCGATCGGGGGATGCCCTCCTTGCGGCAGGCGGCGTAGAGGGCGCTGGTGGCGACGCCCTCGATGGAGCGTCCGCGGATGAGGTCCTCGTTGAGCGCGCGCCGGTAGATGACCGAGGCGACCTCCCGGACCGAGCGCGGAACGCCGAGCGCCGAGGCCATGCGGTCGATCTCCGAGAGCGCGAACTGGAGGTTGCGCTCGCCCGCGTCCTTCGTCCGGATCCGCTCCTGCCACTTGCGCAGGCGGTGCATCTGCGAGCGCTTCCGCGAGGAGATGGAGCGGCCGTAGGCGTCCTTGTCCTTCCAGTCGATGGTCGTCGTCAACCCCTTGTCGTGCATCGTCTGGGTGGTCGGGGCGCCCACCCGCGATTTCTCCTGGCGTTCCTGGTGGTTGAACGCCCGCCACTCCGGCCCGGGATCGATCTGCTCCTCCTCGATGATGAGCCCGGTCTCTTCGTGAATCAGTTCACCGTCGGCCGTCCTGACGAGGTCCTCGGGATCGAGATCGTCGAGATCGACGTCCTCGTCGGCTTCCCCCTCTTCCTCGCCCTGCCATCGCGTCCGGTCTTCCCGCTGGCGGGTGGGCCGTGTCATCGCGTTTTTATAGTCGTAGTTGGCGTTTACTTAAACCCTTGGTCGAGTCGGCACCGGGGTCACGCGCCCCCGGAGGCGTCGCCGTTGGCGTGGCCGGCGACGACGGGCGCCCGGGCCCGGAGGAGGGTCGACAGGTGATCCGCGCCGTCGAAGACGGTCAGGTCGGCGTCCGGCAGGCGGTCACGCAGGCGACGCGCGCCCGCGAGCGGCGCGTTCGTGTCGCCGTCGCCGTGCCAGAGGCGAACCGGGGGCTCGACGGACGCGAGCGGCACGTTCCAGTCCCGGTCGAGGAGGGCGAACTCGGTGACGGCGCCCCGTCGGCGGGCGAGGGCGGTGACGAAATCCCGCCTGACCCGCTCGGCGACGCCGTCGGGAAGGTCGGCGACGTCCGCGGTGTACTGCGAGACGACCGCTCGGGGAGGGAGCCGTTCGGCGACCCACGCCTGCACGCCGAGGAGGCCTCCGAGCAGTCGCGGCGTCGTCCCCGCGAGGGCGACGAGGAGGCGCTGGGCCGCCGGAGGGCGGTGGTCGAGCGACGGCGGCGGCGCGCCGGCGACCACGTCGACGGCGTCGACCCGGTCCGGGCGCGTCGCGGCGAGGGCGAGGGCGTGGGGGCCGCCGCCGGAGAAGCCGACGGCCCCCACCGTCCCGACGCCGGCGTCGTCGAGGACGGGCGCGACGAACGCGTCGGTGTCGGGGAGTTCGCGGGCCGGCCACGGGGACGAGCGGCCGTAGCCGGGACGGTCGGGCGCGAGGAGGCGGACGCCCGCCCGCGTCGCCGCGGCGTCGAACAGGCCGCCGAGGACGTGCGACCCCGGCGTGCCGTGGAGGAACAACACGGGGGCGCCGTCCGGGTCGCCGTACTCGGCGTAGGCCACCCGGCGGTCGTCGGCCGTCGAGACGGTGCGGAGGGCGGGTGGTCGCGGGGACTCGTCGACCATACGCGGGGTCGACGGGGGGACGCGAAATAGATGGCGGAACGGCCACCCGCGAGCGTTCGCCGGCCGTGACGACAACCCCTATCAGTCGGTCGCCCGAAGTGGGGCCGATGCCGACCATCGACTGTGATCCCGACGACGCGCGGCGACGGCTGGAGGCGGCCGGCGTCGAGGTGGCGGCGGGCAACACCGATCACGAACGCTGGCGGGCGGAGCGGGGCGAGGCGGTGGCCGTCGCCTACGACGACACGGTCGTCGTGCAGGGCGCGCGCCCGACGGACCTGACCGCGCTCCTGTCGGAGGCGGGCGGGCGGGCACACGTCTACTTCGACGGGGCGAGTCGCGGCAACCCCGGTCCCGCCGCCGTCGGCTGGGTCATCGTCTCCGGCGACGGAATCGTCGACGAGGGGAGCGAGACGATCGGCGAGACGACGAACAACCGCGCGGAGTACGAGGCGCTGATCCGCGCCCTGGAGGCAGCCCGGGATCACGGCTTCGAGGAGGTGGACGTGCGGGGCGACTCGGAACTGATCGTCAAGCAGGTGCGCGGGGAGTGGGACGCGAACGACCCCGGCCTCCGCGAGCGGCGGGTGACGGTCCGGGAGTTGCTCTCGGGGTTCGACCGCTGGTCGCTGGAGCACGTACCGCGGGAGATAAACGACCGGGCCGACCGACTGGCGAACGAGGCACTCGACGATGACTGATCTACCGGAGGACCTCCAGCAGGAGGCCGAACGGCTCACCCGCCTGGCCCGTCGGGCGGTCGACGAGGAGGAGGCGGCCGCCTACGAGCGCGACCGGGACGAGCGCCTCGCGGCGCACGACTACGTCGCACGCGTCCGCGAGTCCGACGACACGCTCGTCCTCCACCCGACCGAGTGGATGGAGGGCGACACGGCACGAGTGGATCGCATCGAGGACACCGATCGGGCGGTCGAGATTCCGCTCTCGGGGAGCGGCGACCCGGGGGAGTGGGACGCGGTGGCGACCCACAACGCCGAGGTCGTAGAGCGGGTGCGCGAGCGAGCGGACGACGTCCACGCGGCCAACGCCCGCGCGTTCGCCGACTTCATGGAGAACCACTACGGCCGGCGGGTGGAGACGGCGACGGCGGCGGAGCTACGGGAGTTCCTGACGGAGTATTTCCCGCGGAACGCGTGGCCGAGCGACGCACAACGCGACGCGGTGGAGCGGTCGCTCGAACACGTGTTCGCGGCGACGGAAACGGAGACGCCCGAGTTCAGTTCTGCGCGTCGATGAGGTCACGGACCGCGTCGGCGCGGTCGTCGCCCGTGACGAACTTCGAGAGAACCCAGTTGAGCCGGTTGAGAACCGCCTCGTGGCCCTCCTCGGTCAGTTCGTACTGATTCGTCCGCTTGTCGAGTTCGCTCTTCTCGACGAGGTCCATCTCGACGAGGTTGTCGAGGTTGGGGTACAGGCGGCCGTGGTTCACCTCGGTGCCGTAGTACTCCTCGAGCTGGCGTTTGATCGCCAGCCCGTACATGGGTTCCTCGGAGAGGATGACGAGGATGTTGTGCTGGAACGCGGTCAGGTCGCGAACGATGCCGGGGTCGCTGCTTACTGCTTGTGCCTCTGACATACCCGGAAACATGTCACGGGGATATTTAACCTTTCTCAACTCGTTCTTGAACGTGAGAATCAGGCCGTAGATCGCCCGAATGCGACCTTATCGGTTCGAGACATATCGCTCCTCGAACCGGTTCGCGATCGTCCGCATCGCGACGACGACTGCCCGGTCGTCGACCGAGTGCTTCGCCCGGAAGACACGGGTGGTCCGGCGGACCGGATCCACCGAGGCTACTCGTCCGTGTCACGTTGACTCAGGCGCGGGGATTCATGTACCTTTTCATTCGTGTTCCCGTGAGCGGTCCCGAAAGGCCTATTTGGCGGTTCGGTAGTCGTATTGGTATGGTGAACCTGTGGGAAGACCTCGAACCCGGCCCGAACCCGCCCGAGACGATCACCGCCGTCGTCGAGTGTCTCAAGGGCGAGCGCAACAAGTACGAGTACGACAAGGACGTCCCGGGCGTCGTCCTCGACCGGGTGCTCCACAGCAACGTCCACTACCCGAGCGACTACGGGTTCATTCCCCGATCGTACTACGACGACGAGGACCCCTTCGACGTGCTCGTCCTCGTCGAGGATCAGACGTTCCCGGGCTGTATCGTCGAGGCCCGCCCCGTCGCCCTCATGAAGATGGACGACGACGGCGAACAGGACGACAAGGTCATCGCCGTCCCGACCGAGGACCCGCGGTTCGATCACTACCAGGACCTCGAGGACATCCCCGAACAGACCCTCGACGAGATAGACGAGTTCTTCTCTACCTACAAGAACCTCGAGGAGGGCAAGGAAGTCGAGACGCTCGGCTGGGAGGACAAGGCGGCCGCGAAGGAGGCCATCGAACACGCCATCGACCTCTACGACGAGAAGTTCGCCTGACGGCGAGATACCCGTCAGTTATCCGCCCGGCGCCGCCGATGAATTATGCGCATGGGTAATCTTTTGTCCGAGAGTTCCGTATGCGGTCGTATGACCGACACAACCCATCCCGGCCTCAGTCACGTGACCGTCGTGCCGTCGAACTACGACGGGGACGAGGAGGGGTCGGACTCGGCGGGCGGCGCGGCGACGGATCGCCGGCGGCCGGATCCCGCGGGTCGCTAGCGGCCGCGGGCGGAGCGGCGACCGCCCCCCTTTTTGTCGGCCCCGCCACTACGCAACGACAATGGCTCAGTGCGACGAGTGCGGCAGCCACGAGAACCTGCCGTATCAGTGTCGGCGCTGCGGCGGGACGTTCTGTGCGGAACACCGCCTCCCGGAGAACCACGACTGTCCGGGGCTGGACGAGTGGGACGACCCGTCGGGCGTGTTCGACAGCGGCTTCGACGACAGCGTTCGCGACGAGGGCGGGTCGGGTGGGATCCTCGACCGCCTCCCCGGAGTCGGCGGATCGGTAACCGGCACCGGCGGCGTCCTCGCGTACTTCAGGGGCAACGTCGCGTACCTGTTTCTGGCGCTCATGTGGATCACGTTCGCCCTCCAGTTGATCGTCGGCGGCCTGGCCGGGCGGGAGACGATGGCGACGCTGTTCGTCCTCCGATCCGACCACCTCGCCTACGTCTGGACGTGGCTCACCTCCATCTTCGCCCACGGCGGCCTCTATCACATCGCCGGGAACAGCATCGTGCTGTACTTCTTCGGGCCGCTGGTCGAGCGCTACGCCGGGTCGAAGCGCTTCGCGGCCCTGTTCCTGATCAGCGGCGCCCTCGCCGGCCTCGGGTTCGTCGGCGCCAGCGTCGTCCTCGGGTCGGTCGGACCCACGGGCGTGAGCGTCGTCGGCGCCAGCGGCGCCATCTTCGCCGTCCTCGGCGTCCTCACCGTCCTCAACCCCGGGTTGCGGATCTACCTCTACTTCATCATCCCCATCCCGCTGTGGCTGTTCACCGCCGGCTTCACCGTCATCTCCGTCCTGTTTTTCCTCTCGCCACAGTCCGCGGCGTCGGTGGGACAGGGCAACGTCGCCCACCTCGCGCACCTGATCGGACTGGTGATCGGACTGGCGTACGGCAAGCGGATCAAGCAGCCACGGCGCGTCCCCGACCAGTTGACCTTCGGCGGGGGACGCGGACCGGGCGGTCCCGGCGGGCCCGGCGGCCCCGGACGGCGGTGAGAGCGTGACCCCCGTCCGTCCCGAGTTCGTTCCCGATCCCTCGCAGTCCCGCGCGGAGATGGAGGCGCTCCAGCGGCGAGTGGCCGAGGCCGCCCGCTTCGACGACGACGTGGCGTTCGACCCGTCGGCCGTCTCGCTCGCCCCGGACGCGTCGCTCGACGGCGACCGGCCCATCGTCGCGGGCGTGGATCAGGCCTTCCTCGACGACCGGGCGGTCAGCGCCGTCGTCTGCCTGCGCGGCGGCGAGGTGGTCGAGCGCGCGCACGCGGTGACGCCCCTGGAGATTCCGTACGTGCCGGGACTGCTCTCCTTCCGGGAGGGCGGCCCGATCCTCGCGGCGTTCGAGGCGCTCTCGTCGGTGCCGGACCTCGTCGTCTTCGACGGGAGCGGCCGGATCCACTACCGGCAGGCCGGCCTCGCGACGCACCTCGGCGTCGTCCTCGACGTCCCGAGCGTCGGCGTCGCGAAGAACCTGCTCTGTGGACGCGTCGAGGCCGACACCGACGGCCGCCCGGCGGGGTGGCGGGCGCCGGTGGTCGCCGACGAGGACGTGGACGCCCCCGCGGGGACCGTCCTCGGCTACGCCTACCAGTCGCGGCAGTACGATTCGAACCCGGTCGTCAACCCGCTGTACGTGAGCCCGGGGCATCGGGTGAGCGCCGAGACGGCGGTGCGCCTCGTCGAGCGACTCCGTGACGGCTACAAGCTCCCGGAGCCGACGCGGCTGGCCGACGCGTACGCGGACGAGCGCAAGGCGGCCCTGGCGGAGGAGTAGTCGCGGGCGCTTCGTTCGTTTTAAGCCACATCTCCGCCACCTCCCGGTAATGAGCGACGATCAGGAACTCGGGATCACCGAGTCGAAGGAACACAGCACCGGCGAGTGGTACGCCGAAGTCGTGCAGAAGGCGGGCCTCGCGAACTACGGGCCGGAGGGGATGAGCGGATTCATCGTCACGCGCCCGCGCGGATACGGGCTCTGGGAGACGATCCAGAACGAACTCGACGCCCGCTTCAAGTCGACCGGGGTGCAGAACGCCTACTTCCCGATGCTCATCCCGGAGTCGTACCTCGAACGCGAGAAGGACGTCGTCGAGGGATTCGACCCCGAGGTGGCGTGGGTCACGCAGGGTGGCTACGAGGAACTGGAGGAGCGACTCGCGGTCCGCCCCACCAGCGAGAGCATCATCGCGCCGTACCTGAGCCGGTGGATCCGGAGCCACCGCGACCTCCCCATGCGCGTCAACCAGTGGTGTAGCGTGGTGCGGTGGGAGGCAACCGAGACCAAGCCGTTCTTCCGCACCAAGGAGTTCCTGTGGCAGGAGGGCCACACCGCACACGCGAGCGAGGCCGACGCCTGGGAGGAGACGACGACCCGACTCGACCAGTACGAGGAACTGTACGAGGACGTGCTGGCCATCCCCGTTCTTCGCGGGAAGAAACCCGAACACGACAAGTTCCCCGGCGCGGACACGACGACCACCGTCGAGGCGCTGATGCCGGACGGCAAGTCGGTGCAGGGCGCGACCAGCCACTACCTCGGGCGGAGCTTCGCCGACGCCTTCGACATCACGTTCACCGACGAGGACGAGGACGAACGCGTGGCCCACACCACCTCGTGGGGGATCTCCTGGCGGGCGCTCGGCGCGCTCATCATGACCCACAGCGACGATCAGGGACTCGTCCTGCCGCCGACGATGGCGCCCGAACAGGTCGTCATCGTCCCCATCTGGCAGGAGGAGACCAAAGACGACGTGCTGGCGTACGCGGAGGGCATCGCCGACGACCTGCGAGCCGCGGGCGTGCGCGTCGAACTCGACGACCGCGACGAGCGCAACCCCGGCTTCAAGTTCAACGAGTGGGAGCTGAAGGGGGTCCCACTCCGGATCGAGATCGGTCCCAACGAGGAGGCGGAGGGGACGGCCACGCTCGTCCACCGACCGGACGGCGAGTCGGCCGGCGTCGACCGCGAGGGCATCGCCGACACCGTGGCCGACCACCTCGACACGGTCTACGCCAAACTCTACGCCGCCGCCGAGGAGAACCTGACCGAGAACGTCCGCGAGGCGTCGGATCGCGCGGGGATCCTCGGCACCATCGGACAGCACGGCGGCTACGTCAAGGCGCCGTGGTGTGGCGACGAGGACTGCGAGGCGGCGGTCAAAGAGCAGGTGGCCGCGGAGATCGTCCTCGTCCCCTTCGAGGGGAGCGAGAGCGACACCGAACCGATCCACGACGGCGAGACCTGCGCGCTCTGTGACGACGACGCCGTCGAGACGGCCTACTTCGCCCGGTCGTACTGATCGCCCGGCGGTACCGCCGGTTCGACCGAATTAATCGTTATCTACCTTCGCTAAGGTCTTTGCCCATGTTTGTATGATATATATTGCCTTGTATGTGATTAGTGAAGCCTTACGGTAACAGGAACAAGCTAATAAGTGGGTACGTGGTATGGCGGTTATGACCAAGCCGCGGAGAGACGCCCACGCCGATCAGCGGGGGCTGGCGGACCCCACCGACGAGCGATCGAACTGTGGTGTCGGTGTCGTGCTCGACCTGGACGGCGGTGACTCCCACCAGACGGTCGCCGACGGTATCGACCTGCTCATCAACCTCGAACATCGCGGGACGACCGGCGCGGAGGAGGCCACCGGCGACGGCGCCGGGATCATGATCCAGCGCCCGGACGAGTTCTTCGAGGACGTCGTCGACGCGGACCTGTCCGGCACCTACGCGGTCGGGTCGGTCTTCATGCCCCAGGACGGGGCGGCCCGACAGGGCCTCATGACCATCTTCGAGCGGACGATGGCCGAACACGGCCTCGAAGTGTTCCACTGGCGGGACGTGCCGACGGACAACCACGAACTCGGCCAGACCGCCCTGGACTCCGAGCCGTACGTCCAGCAGCCGTTCGTCCGGCCGGCCGAAGAGATGGACGACGACGACTTCGACCGCGCGCTCTACGTCGCCCGACGCGCCGTCGAGAACGCCATCGAGGAACTCGACTCGGCCGGCGCCGGCCGGTTCTACATCTGTTCGCTCGACCGCAAGACCCTCGTCTACAAGGGGCTCCTGAAGGCCACGCAACTCCCGACCTACTACCCGGACCTCGTTGACGAGCGCGTGAAGTCGACGCTCGTGCTCGTCCACGCGCGCTTCTCGACGAACACGCTCGGCGCGTGGCACCTCGCTCACCCCTACCGGAACATCATCCACAACGGCGAGTTCAACACCATCCGGGGCAACATCAACTGGATGCGCGCCCGGGAGACGGACCTCGAACACCCCGACTTCGGCGAGGACATCGACACGCTCAAGCCGATCATCAACGACCCCAACCAGAGCGACACCGCCTCCGTCGACAACGCGCTCGAACTGCTCGTGCAGGGCGGTCGTGACCTCCCCCACGCGCTCCGGATGCTCATCCCCGAGGCCTTCCGCAAGGACGACGCGATGAGCCAGGAGCGCAAGGACTTCTACGACTACCACGCGAGCCTCGTCGAGCCGTGGGACGGCCCGGCGCTCGTCGTCGGCACCGACGGCGACCAGGTCGCCGCCGCCCTCGACCGCAACGGCCTCCGGCCCTGTCGGTACGACGTGACCGAGGACGACCGTCTCATCATGGCGAGCGAGGCCGGCGCGCTCGACATCGACCCCTCGAACATCGAGGAGCGCCACCGGCTCCAGCCCGGCCAGTTGCTCGTCGCCGACCCCGAGGAGGGACGCGTCGTCCCCGACGACGAGGTGTTCGACGAACTCACCGACGAGAAGTACGGCGAGTGGGTCGGCCGCGAGCAGCGCCACCTCGACGAGTCGGCCGAGACCGACTACGAACCGCGCGACCGGATCGAGTCGCTGCGCTCCCAGCAGTCGGCCTTCGGCTACACCTACGACCAGCTCGACCACCTCGTCGAGCCGATGGCCAAGGACGGCAAGGACCCCGTCGGCTCGATGGGCGACGACACGCCCCTGTCGGTGCTCTCCGACTTCAACCGTCCGCTGTTCACCTACTTCAAACAGCTGTTCGCGCAGGTGTCGAACCCGCCCATCGACTACATCCGCGAGGAACTGGTGACGAGCCTGGAGTCGCGGCTCGGCCCCCAGCGCAACCTGCTGGACGAGACGCCGGAACACGCCCGCCAGCTGGTCGTCGACTCGCCGGTCCTGACCGACGCCCAGACGGCGGAGATCAAGGACCTCGACGGCGAGTTCAGTTCGACCGTCGTCGACATGACCTACGAGCGGGGCGGCGACCTGGAGAGTGCAGTCGAGCGCCTCCGCCGCGACGCGCGCGAGGCCATCGAGGACGGCGCCGACATCGTCGTCCTCTCGGACCGCAACACGGGACCGGATCGGGTGCCCGTCCCCAGCCTGCTCGCGACCGGCGGCGTCCACCACGCGCTCGTCCGCAACGGCCTCCGCAACCACGCCGGCCTCGCCGTCGAGTCCGGCGACCCCCGCGAGGTCCACCACCTCGCGACCCTCGTCGGCTACGGCGCCGACGCGGTGAACCCCTATCTCGCCTACCAGAGCATCTCCGACATCGTCGCCGGTCCCGACGGCGCCGACGAGTCGGTGGCCATCGGCCAGTACAAGAAGGCCCTCGAGGACGGCCTCCTGAAGACGATGGCGAAGATGGGCATCTCCACCGTCGAGAGCTACCAGGGCGCCCAGATCTTCGAGGCCGTCGGCCTCTCTTCGGACTTCGTCCGCGAGTACTTCGAGGGGACGGAGATCCGAACCGAGGGCATCGGCATCGAGCAACTCGAAGACGACCTGGAGACGCGACACGCGGTCGCCTTCGAGGACGACCCCGAACTGGAGCGCCAGGGCGAGTACGAACACCGGTCGAACGGCATCCACCACCAGTGGAACCCCAAGACCGTCGGCACGCTCCAGCAGGCGGTCCGCTCGGGGAGCTACGAGAAATACCAGGAGTTCGCGGAGCTCATCAACGACCAGCAGGAGAACCTCCAGACCCTGCGCGGGCTGCTGGAGTTCGATAGCGACCGCGAGTCGATTCCGCTGGAGGAGGTCCAGCCGGTCCACGAAATCGTCGAGCGCTTCTCGACGGCCGCCATGTCGCTCGGGTCACTCTCGCCGGAGGCCCACGAGACCAACTCCATCGCCATGAACCGCCTCGGCGGCAAGTCCAACACGGGCGAGGGCGGCGAACCGCCGGAGCGGTTCGGCACCGAGAAGGAGTGCAACATCAAGCAGGTCGCCTCCGGCCGGTTCGGCGTCACCTCCAATTACCTCTCCTCGGCCGACGAACTCCAGATCAAGATGGCCCAGGGCTCCAAGCCCGGCGAGGGCGGGCACCTCCCCGGCAAGAAGGTCAACGAGATGATCGCGCACGTCCGCTACTCCACGCCGGGCGTCGGCCTCATCTCGCCCCCGCCGCTGCACGACATCTACTCCATCGAGGACCTCAAGCAGTTGATCCACGACCTGAAGACCGCCAACCCCGAGGCGGACATCAACGTGAAACTCGTCGCCGAGGCGGGCATCGGCACCATCGCCGCCGGCGTCGCGAAGGCCAACGCCGACGTGGTCCACATCTCGGGCCACTCCGGCGGCACCGGCGCGTCGCCCAAGACGTCCATCAAGAACGCGGGCCTCCCGTGGGAACTCGGCGTCGCCGAGGCCAACCAGATGCTCCGCGCGACGGGGCTCCGTGACCGCATCCGCGTCTCCACCGACGGCGGCATGATGACCGGTCGCGACGTCGCCGTCGCGGCGCTGCTCGGCGCCGAGGAGTACGTCTTCGGGACGGCCAGTCTCATCACCTCCGGCTGCGTGATGGCGCGCATCTGTCACACCAACAACTGCCCGACCGGGGTCGCCACGCAGGACGAGGACCTCCGCGAGCGCTTCTCCGGCCAGCCGGATCACGTCATCAACTACATGGTCTTCCTCGCGCAGGAACTGCGGGAGATCATGGCCGACCTCGGCTTCCGCACGGTCGACGAGATGATCGGTCGGCCGGAGCTCCTCGAACAGGTCGAGACCGATCACCCCAAGGCCAAACACCTCGACCTCTCGGCCATCATCGCCGAACCCGAGGGCGGGGAGCGCCACAAGGTCCGCGAGCAGAAACACGCGGACGTCGACAGTCACCTGGATCACGACCTGATCGGAGCGGCCACGGACGCCATCGAGGAGGGCGAACCCGTCCACCTCCGGCAGGACATCTCCAACGGGGACCGCGCGGTGGGTGCCATGCTCTCGAACCGCATCTCGCAGCGCTACGGCGAGAGCGGCCTGCCCGAGGACACCATCTCCTGTACGTTCGACGGCATCGCCGGCCAGAGCTTCGGCGCCTTCCTCGCGAACGGCGTGACGATGGAGCTCGTCGGCGGCGCCAACGACTACGTGGGCAAGGGGCTCTCCGGCGGTAAGGTGATCGTCCGGACGCCCGAGACGGCCGCCTACGAACCCGAGGACAACATCCTCGTCGGCAACGTCGCCCTCTACGGCGCCACGCAGGGCGAACTCTACGTCAACGGGCTGGCGGGCGAGCGCTTCGCCGTCCGCAACAGCGGCGTGAAGGCCGTCGTCGAGGGCGTCGGCGACCACGGCTGTGAGTACATGACCGGCGGCGTCGTGGCCGTCCTCGGCGACACGGGGCGGAACTTCGCGGCCGGGATGTCCGGCGGCGTTGCCTACGTCTACGACCCCGACGGCGAGTTCGAGGACCGCGCCAACGAGGGCATGGTGACAATCCACCACGACCTGGAGGACGCCGACGAGGCGATGCTCCGCCGACTCGTCGAGAACCACGCGGAGTACACCGACAGCGACCGCGCGGCGGCGCTCCTCTCCGACTGGGGGACCGAGGTGCGGAACTTCACGAAGGTGATGCCCGACGCCTACGCGGAGGTCATCGCCGAGGAGAGCCGCGAGGACGTGCGCAACGAACTGCCCGAACCGGCGTCGGCGGCCGGGGGCGGCGAAATCGGCGCCGGAACGGTGCAGACCGGCGACGACTGAGACGATTACCGCTTCCCGGTGGGTCGCCGGAACGTCTGGCGACCCACCGGAACTGACGGACAATGCGCCGTAGGGGGACTAGGACCCGTCCGGGTCGTCGCTCCGCTCTTCGATCCCCGGGACCTCCTCTTCGAGCCACTCGCGGAACCACGTGACCCGCTTGAGTCGCTGGTGGGCGATGCCCTCCGCGGCGTCGCTCTCCACGCGCTTCGACGCGTCGCGGCCGCGTTCGAGAACCCGGTCGATCATCTCGCCGGCGTCCATGTGGGTCCGCGACTCGTAGCCCATCCGGAGGAGCATCAACACCGCGCCGTTCGCGCCCACCTTGTCGAGGATGTCGGCCTCGATGAGACAGCGCGTCTCCAGCGAGACGTCCTCCAGCGGTCCCTGATAGGAGTGGTCCCGAACCGACTGGGTCACCTGATCGACGAACGACTGGGGATACTCGCCGTGCGCGGTGAGATACTCGCGGGCGACGCGAGCGCCCTCGTCGGCGTGACGCTCCTGTTCGGCCTCGAGTTTCGCGATGTCGTGAAAGAGCGCCGCGACGCGAACCACGTCGACGTCGGCACCCTCGCGGCTGGCGATCTCGGTCGACAGATCCACCACGTTCAACGTGTGGTTGAAGCGGTACTCGGCGCTGTGCCACGGATACCACCGCATCCGTCCGCCGTCGCGCTCGTTCTCGACGCTCGCGGAGAGGTAATCCGAGACGAACCGCTTCATCTCCTCGAACTCCTCGTCGGAGACGGCGGACTCCTTGATCTCAACCCCCACGATCCCACCTCCATTGCGTTCGTGCGTCTCTCATTGTCGAAAAAAGGGGTGTTCGACTATTAGGCGTTACGACAACGTCGGTCAGATCGACCCGGCCGACAGCAGAACGACGAGCGCGTAGAGGTAGACGAGACAGACGATGACGTTCCGCTTCGGCGCCCGCGGTCGCATCCCGGGAAGGCGGACGAACCAGAACCCCACCGCGACGAGTGCCACCGTCCAGAGCGACGTCGGCGAGCCACGGACGGCCCGCACGAATCGGCTGATCGCGCGGGGAAGATCGAATTTTCCGACGGTCATTGTGCTCCCGACCCGCCGTCAGTGCTCGACGAGTCGCCGGACGAACTCCCGTCCCCATCCGAAGAGCCACCGTCGTCGCTTCCGGACGACTCGCCGCTGGACCCGCTATCACTCGACGAGTCGTCAGAGGTCGAACCGTCGTCGGTGCTGCTGTCCGTGCCGTCGTCGCCGGACGAGTCGTCCGAGGTCGAACTGTCGCCGGTGCTGCTGTCCGTGCCGTCGTCGCTCGACGAGTCGTCGGTGGACGAGTCGTCCGAGGTCGAACTGTCGTCGGTGCCGCTGTCCGTACCGTCGTCGGTGCCGCTGTCCGTACCGTCGTCGGTGCTGCTGTCCGTACCGTCGTCGGTGCTGCTGTCCGTGCCGTCGTCGCTCGACGAGTCGTCGGTGGACGAGTCGTCAGAGGTCGAACTGTCGCCGGTGCTGCTGTCCGTGCCGTCGTCGCTCGACGAGTCGTCGGTGGACGAGTCGTCAGAGGTCGAACTGTCGCCGGTGCTGCTGTCCGTGCCGTCGTCGCTCGACGAGTCGTCGGTGGACGAGTCGTCCGAGGTCGAACTGTCGCCGGTATCACCGTCGGTCGATCCGCCGTCGCTGGACCCATCGTCGGCGTTGCCGTCCGTGCCGTCGTCGGTCGTCGTCCCATCGTCGGTACTGCCGTCGGTACCTGTCGAATCGTCGCTCGACGAGTCGCTCGTACTGCTGTCGTCAGTCGACGAATCGTCGCTGGATCCGTCGTCGGTACCGCTGTCGTCGCCCGACGAGTCGTCCGTACTGCTGTCGTCACTCGACGAGTCGTCGCTGGATCCGTCGTCCGCACTGCTATCGTCACTCGACGAGTCGTCGCTTTTGGACGAATCGTCGCTCGACCCGTCGTCCGCACTGCTGTCGTCACTCGACGAATCGTCGCTTTCGGACGAGCCGTCGCTTCCGGACGAGTCGTCGCTCGATCCGTCGTCCGTACTGCTGTCGTCACTCGACGAGTCATCGCTTCCGGACGAGTCGTCGCTCGATCCGTCGTCCGTACTGCTGTCGTCACTCGACGAGTCATCGCTTCCGGACGAGTCGTCGCTCGATCCGTCGTCCGTACTGCTGTCGGCACCGTCGTCGTCCGATCCATCGTCGGTGCCGGACGGGTCGTTCGAGGTCGGCGACTCGCCGCTCGACGAGTCTTCGTCGTCGGGCGCGTTCTCGTCGTCGGACGCGTTCTCGTCGTCGGGCGCGTTCTCGTCGTCGGACGCATCCTCGTCGTCGGACGCGTTCTCGTCGTCGGACGCGTTCTCGTCGTCGGGCGCGTCGCCGCTCCCGGATCCGCCGTCGTCCGACTCGCTTTCGGACTGTCCCGTCCCGTCGTCCGCACCGGTGTCGGTGGTGGATTCGTTGCCCGTCGCGGACTCTCCGGTGCCGGCGTCGGTCGTGGACTGGTTCCCGGACGGCGTCGAGGTGGGCGTCGAGGTGGGCGTCGAGGTGGGCGCCGTGCCGTTCTGGGTCGCGTTGCCCGAAGCCGGCCCAGCGGGCGCCGTCCCGTTCTGGGTCGCGTTGCCCGAAGCCGGCCCAGCGGGCGCCGTCCCGTTCTGGGTCGTCCCGTTCTGGGTCGTCCCGTTCGGTGCGGTCCCGTTCGGCGTCACGTTCGCGACGCCGACCGGCGCCGGCTGTGACTCGTTGGGGACGAACACCGCGAACGGGCTGAAGCCGTCCGTGACGGCCCCGAGAACCACCGTCTCGTCGGTTTGCATCCGCACGTCGGTGTCGAGTATCCTCCATCGGCCGTTGGACTTGTGGCCGATCTTCGCCCGTTCGGGGGAGATCGTGCCGAACCAGTGTGGCGCGAGCCAGAACGACACTCTGGCACACCCGTCGGTCCCGGAGACGTGGAAGTTCTTGATCGGCTTTAGCTCGTCGACGTCGGCTTTGCTATCGACGCCGTACCGCATCCGGTCACAGGAGACCGGTTCGACGTGGAACATCCCGTTCCGGTAGTTGGGCTCGATCGTGACGTTCCCCGAGACGCCCTCCTCGTCGGACAGCACGGTGTAGGTCGCCCCGCCGGAGAGCGACGCGACCACGACGAACGCGACGACGAGGCCGACGGCGGGCGTCCAGGAGGGCCACTCGTCACCCACCATGATCAGTCCCCACCCCCTCGTCGCTCGCCGTCGGAGTCCGCCGGGACCGAGTCGTCGGTCGATCCGTCCGTGCCGGGTTTGCACTCCCAGCCGGGGAATTCGTACTTGCAGCCGAAGGCGGCCGGACACGGCTGGGGGTTGGTCCGATCGGTCCCGGTGAAGCCGGCGGTCGCCTGGTCGTAGGTGGTCGCGCCGTCGTCGCCGACGGTGATCGACGTCCCGGTGGGGGAGTCGACGACGTCCAGCTTCCTCCCGTATTTGATCACGACGGTCGTGACGGCGTCGGGGAGGTTCGAGAACGACACCGTCAGCCCGTCGTCGCTCAGCGTCGGGTCGACGTTCGCGGCCTCGGGATCGAACGGCGACGTCGAGCAAAGCGTCACCCAGCTGATACCGCTCTGCGTGCCGGTCGGGCCGCACTCCCAGTCGGGGTCGACGGAGTCGGGATCGACGTGGCGGGACTGACTCGCGTAGAACTCGAAATCGAACTCGACGTCGGTCGAGTTCGTCACGACCTCGTCGGTCTTCCACTGCACGACGAACTCCCAGGTGTCGTCGGGGCCGATCTCCCCGTCGATACAGGCCCCGGTGCCGTAGGTCGTGCGCGCTTCGCGCAGCGACAGGTAGCCGGAGAGCCACTCGACGCCGCTGCCGTCGTGGCGGTCGATGCCGTACCGCACGAGGAGTCGGTCCGCGAGCGTCGTGTCCCGCACCCGGTCGTTCCCTCCGGTTCGATTCCGCCTCCCGTTCCCCCGATCCGTCGAGGGCTGTAGGCTCGACCGGGGGTCGCCGCCGTCTCTCCCATCGGCACCCGTGGCGTTCCGCGCCGTTCCGTTCCGTCGTTTCGCCGTCCGTCGGGCCGTCCCCCGCTCCATCCAGTCGTCGTCCGTCCAGCCCCGGTCGTTCCTCGGGGGGTCCGTCGGCGTGTCGGGACAGTCGGTCCGGAAACAGAGGTACGCGGGGTTGTCGTCGACGGTGAGCGTGATCCGCCGCTCACCGCCGTCGTCCGCGCTGGACTCGACCGTGATCGAGTCGTCGTTTCCCCAGGACGCCGACAGGTCGAGCGCCCCGGCGGTCATCCGCGCGTCGGTCCGGGCCGAATCGGACAGCAGGGCGGCCGTGCCGCTCCCGGTCGTGGCGGCAGCACCGATGGTCGTGAGGCCCCAGAGGAGGTGCCGGCGCGACAGGGAGCGGCGGTCCGTCACGGGACATCACCGCCGTTCGTCGCGTCCGCCGCTCGCTCGTCGTCCGGCGACGCCCCCGTGGCCGACTCCACCGGCGCGCCCCCGTCCGTCTCGGGCGACGCCCGGTGGAGGTAGAGAGCGTCGTCGCGGGTCATGTAGTAGGTGTCCCGGTCGTCGTCGTAGATGACCCAGTCGTCGCGGTCGATCGCCATCTGGACCAGCGACTCGACCGAGTCGAGCGGGACGGTCGTCCGGTCGTCGAGCCGAGCCGGGAGTCGGCCGTGACGAACGACGCCCTCGGTCGATCGGACCGCTCCGGTCGCCGTTCCGCCGGCGGCGTCTCCGCGGCTGGCGACGTAGATCACGAGACAGAACAGGAAGCCGATGATCGTCGCCGTCGCGGCGCCGATGGACCACGCCTCGCGGGTGGTGTACGCCACGTAGGCGCTGTAGGGGACGTAAAATCCCAGCAACAACAGGAGGACCTGCAGGCTCGAACGGGTGAGTGTGAAGGACCCACCGTCGGTGTCCGCACCGTCGTCGGCCGCGGCGGGAGTCGCCGCGCCCGCCGCCACCGATTCGGGAGTCGCCCCCGCCGCGTCCGTCCCGGTCGCCGTGGCTTCGGGCTGACGGATCGACTTCGCCAGTTCCCAGAGCTCCGAGAGGACGAACAGCAGCATCGGCGTGAGCACGAGCATCAGGAAGCCCATCTGCGTGTTGGCGAACTGGATCACGTGGCCGAGCAGCGGGATCACGAAGACGACTTCGCCGACGACCCGGTCGTGGGGCACGACTCCGGGGTCGCGTTCCTCGTTCGCGTCGCCCTTGGTGACGTAGGCGGCGCCGTCCTCCGTCCGCCGAACCTCGACCACGCGGTGAGTGGTCGGCGTCTCGCTGCTGGTCTGGAACGTGATGATGTCACCCTGTTCGATCTGACCCGGTGGGACCTCGCGGACGATGATCGCGTCACCCGGGCTCATCCGCGGCTCCATGCTGCCCGAGAGGACGACCAGCCCGTGATCCGCACCGACCACCCCGGGCACGGCGTAGACCACGAAGGGCGTGACGGCGCCGATCAACAGGAGGACCACGAGCACGTTCGCCACGAACCGAACCGTATCGCGGTCGCTCTCACTCACGCCTGCCACCCCCCGTGACGGACCGTGCCGAACTCGGCCGTCCGCCGAACGTCCCCGTCGAACCCATCAGTAGTATCGACCCCCGTATCGACCTTAGTTATCCGCTGCTTTGACACGAACGGGCACGGGGTAAGGGATACCTGAACCGGGCGGGAGGCCCCGGCGATTCGGGGCGGTGTCGAATCGGGCGTAAACCCACCGTATCCGCCGATACGTGGGGTTTGCTCGCCCGTGTGTGCGGCCGCTAATGACCGATTAACCGCCGCCAGCCACACGGTTAGCCACCCCCGCCGGAGCAGGGTTCGGGGTCGAACGCGACCTGGAACGTCGCCGAATCCCCCTGGATGACGTTGCCGACGGTCTCCGGGATGGCCCACTCGAAGGAGACGTACACCTGATCGCCGGGGGAGAGACAGCCGTCCCCGCCGACGACGAGTTGGTAGCCGCCGTCGAACGCGGACGATTCGGCCACCTCGGCGAGGGTGCCGCTCGCGATCTCCGTCTCGCCGACGACCGGGATGTCCCCCAATTCGAGTTCCCCGTTGCCGGTGCCGAACCCGTCGTCCTTCCAGATCGTGATCCGGGTGTAGTCCTGCAGTTCGCCGTCGTTCGGCGTCGTGTCCCCGGCGTCAGCCTCGGGTTCGGTGATCCCGTTCTCGGCGGTGTTCGAGAGTCGGAACCGCAAGAACAGTCGCGCGTCGTCGGTCTCCTGCTCCTCCCGCTCGATCAGCCGCGCACGCATGGTCACCGATCCGGAGTCGCCCGGCACGACCGCCTCGTCGACGATCAGGCCGACGCTCCCCGTCTCGCCGTCCGCGCCGCCGACGAGCCCCGTCTCCTCCGTGAGCCGGCCGTTGACGAGTTCCCGCCACGCGAGCACGATGCGTGGCGGCGCGTTCACGAACATCTCCTCCGTGGAGGCGGCGTACGTCCCGTTGACGGTTCCCTGATTCAGCGTCACGGGGTCGAGTCCGAGCGCGGCGCCCGCCCGGTCGGCGCCGAGATAGAGGGCGCCCACACTCCCGACCGCAGCGAGTATCCGCCGTCGCGTGAACGAGGGTGAGGTCATGCGGGGAAGGCCCACCGGCGGAATCGAACCGCCACGACGCCGGCGGAACGCGTCGACGACCCGCCGGGGTCGCACACCAGCGTGGGTGAACCGAGAACCGAGAGCGTTCGGGAGGTTAGGCGTCGATGCTCTCGTTGTTCATGCCGGCGCCGTCGTTGTGCCGGCACTGCTCGGTGTAGAACCCGATGTCGAACTCGGCGGAGTCGGTCTGGATCTCGTTGCCGTGGTTGACCGGGAGCCACCACGCCAGACCGAAGCAGTAGGTGTTGAGGCCCCGGAAGCACTCGCGGTCGGGATCGTCCTCCGGATCCGGGCCGTTGTCCGCCTGGTACCCGGTCTCGAAGTACTCCGTGTCGAGGCCGGCGTCGAGCGGGATCCCGCGTCCGTCGTTGCTCTGGAGCGCCGTCAGCAGTTCGCGGAGGGTGCCCTGGAAGATCACCTCTTCCTGGCCGGTGATGGCGTTCGCGAGTTCCAGCGCCGCGGCGTTGATGCCGTCGAAGTCACCGCTGACGTTGGTGTGCTGGTCCGTCCCGGGCTGAGCGACCCCGGTCTCGAGGAACATGTTCAGATCGGCCTCGTCCGTGATGCCGACCGTCCAGATTTCGTAGCCGTTGTTGGTGAAGATCGAACTCGCGACGCTCGCCGTCTCGTCTTTCTCGTCGTCGGAGACGTTCCCGTCCGAGGAGCCGTTGTCCTGCTCGGACGTGTAGGGGTGGCCAGCACCCGAGAACGTGACGGTCCCGCCGCCGGGGCCGTCGCCGGCGTAGTTCGGGCCGCCGTCGGTGACCAGCACGATGACCTTCTTGGCGTCGGGGCGACCCTCGTTGTCGAGCACCTGCGAGGCGATGTCGAGCGCCGCCGGCATCGGCGTGGCGTTCGCGTCGACGGGATCGTTGGGGAACTCGCCGCCGGGACCCTGGGTGAGATTGCCGTTCCCGCCCGTGATGTAGTTGCTCAGGTCCTGCAGCTCCCGCTGTTCGTTCACGGCTTCGTCCGGAGCGGTGTGCGGCGAGCCGAACGTGTACAGCGCGGCCTCGACGTCGCCCGGTTCGGTGTTCGCACTGAGCTGTTCGATGAAGATGTTCGCCGCATCCGTGATCCGCGTCATCTCGTCCCCGTCGATGGAGCCCGAGACGTCCGCCAGCGCGACGATGTCGAGTTCACCGGTCACCTCGTCGAGCACGTTGTCGCAGTCCCCGTCGTACCAGAGCGCCGTCTGGACGACGTCGGGGAGTTCGACGACGCCGTCTTCCTCGTCGGGGTCGTCCGCCTCGGGTTCGGTGACGCCGTTCTCGCTGTACTCGACGTTGTCCGCGTTCATCCACAGGTACCCGTCGTTGTCACAGAGGTGGGTACTGAACGTGATCTCGCCGAAGTCACCCGGCTTGACGTCGTCGAGCGCGACGAGGGGTTTGGGCTCTCCCTCGATCTCGACGCCGCCGGTCCGCGTGTCGGGTCCGTCGGTCCGGCCGATGACCGGCGGGTCCGCGTCGGGATCCGAGAACGTCGACAGCCCCTCGTCGTCCGCGCCCACGTCCGCCAGGTAGTCACAGACGGTCGACCCCTCGGGCATCTCGGAGTAGTCCGGGAAGTCGCCCGTCCCGCTGTTGTCGGGGTCCGGGAACGCGTCGATGCCGGTGTTCGCCATGAACTCGTCGAGGTCGTCCTCGTGCACCCAGATGAGCGGGTCGTCGGGATACGGGAGCCCGACGTACGCCACGTCGTCCGGGTCGTCCATCACGATGTCGAGGTCGTTGTCCGGATTGTCGTCGTCGAGGTTCGCCTCGTCGTCCGACCAGTCGGAGTAGTGCTCCTCCCAGTCGACCTTGAGGTCGAGTTCACCGGCTGTGAGCTCGTTGTTCTGGAACGTTTCCTGATCGCTGAAGTACGCGGAGGTACCGAGCCCCGCGCCAGCCGAGGCCACACCGATCGTACCGAGTGCGGCCAGCGCCTTCCGCCGAGAGAGTTCGAATTCGTTTGACATGGTTTGCCTTGTCTCGTTGGGCCGTCGTCGGACAGCCAGTTTCCCTCGCTGGGGAGACCCACCGACCGAGTCGAACCGCCACGACGTCCGGCCGTGGGTGGCTGCCGTTGCTCCTATGCACTACACCTACCCCGATAGCTAATCGCCAATTTGCTCACATAACGTGGGGCTAATCCGGGGAAACACCCGGTTACCGTGACCGAGGTGGTCCACCGGTTCACTCGCTAGAGATTCGCGCGCACGTTAACCGGATATTAAGCCGATACGACGCCTGAAACCCCAGAATTCTGGAGGTGGTAAGCACACCTAACCGGGAATTAACGCCCGTCGCCGGGCGACCCTGAGAGTAGTTAAGATACTGATAACTATGCCCCTCTGTCGTGTTGATGCATCCGAACCCGGTCGCTACCCATGAACATCGGACTACTCCAGACGGACGACGTACTCCCCGAGACGGACATTCACGACATCCTTCGGAACGACCGGCGCCGAAACGTCATCAAGTGTCTACAGGATCGGGGCCACGAGGTGTCGCTTCGGGATCTCGCGGTCCACATCGCCGAGATCGAGACCAACGAATCGCCGCCCCCGAGCAACATCCGGGACAGCGTCTACGTCTCCCTCCACCAGACCCACCTGCCGAAACTGGACGACGCCGGCATCGTCGACTACGACAGCGACCGGAAGACGATCCTCCTCCGGAAGTCGGCCCGCCAGGTGGACCTCTACATGGAGGTGGTCACGCGCTACGGCGTCACGTGGGCGACGTACTATCGCGCCGTCGGCACCGTCTCGCTACTCACCGTCGTCCTCGCTTCGACCGACACACCGCTGGTCTCGGCGGTCGACCCGCTGCTCTGGGCGTCGTTTTTCCTCCTCGTCATCGCAGTCTCGACCCTGTACCAGTTCTGGTCGCGCCGCTGGCTCTACTTCCAACAACTCCTGTAGGATTTCTATGGTTTACCGCCCGCAAATATCAAATTTGATATCGAAAGTCCGAAATAGACACGGCCGAAAGGCCGGTGCGAGTGCTGACAGGTCGAAACCGACGGTGAGACGCCATTCAGATATCAAATACGATATTTGAATGAGCACACTTATGATCGAGCCCTCCACATGCCACAGATGCGAATGAGCGATATTCCCCCCACCCAGGCACAGCTACCCTCAATACCGCAAGACGTCGAGCGGTCCGCGTCCGTCATGGCCGACAAACTCTGCGACGGTTTCATCCACCACGACCAGCGCGAGTACGAGGCGTCGGTCCAGGCGTTCACCGCCGTCGACATGGTTCAGTTCGACCACCTAGACGATGCGGAGGCCCGTCTGGCGGCGATGGGCTACGTCGACGCCCTCTGGGCGAAAGACGAGGTCGAGGAGTCCTGCCGCGTGAACGGACGGATCGACGCCGAGCAGTTGACGGAGGCGGACTGGTCTCCGGTCCGAGAGGCGTTCGAACGCCGGGCGTCGATCGCCGGCATCGACCCCCGCTACGCCGAACTGACGACCGAGGCCTGGATCAACCACAAGACCGAGGGCGACTACCTGACGCCGACGATGCGCGCACAGATGCTCGAACTCCGTGCCGCCCTCCAGCAACCGACCTACCCCGAGAAGCCCCGTCACGGTCAGTACGGATTCGGGCCGGAACCGGTCCAGTACGCCCTCGGGATCGAACTCCACGACATGCGTCGATGGGAGCAGGCGCGCGAAGCGATGACCCCTTACTTCCAGTACATCCTCGACGAGCAGGCGTAACCGCGGCGTCTCAGCGTAAGTGCGCTTGAATCGCGGGACGCCGAACGTGAACGGCGAGTATTCGCCTGCCTGTGAAGGCCAGAACGGGAGTCCACGCGAAAGCGCCACCCTCAACGAAGCGAACGGCGAAGTCGTTCGAGAGGCGCGAAGCGCCTCGTGATGACGAGACGCCGTAGGCGTCTCGAACCACCGTGAGCGAGTAGGGTGGGGTAGTTTACTCGGCCGCCATCGCCTGCGGCGAGAACTCCGCCTCGAACACCCGGGCGCCACACGACTCGCACGTGGCGGCGATCACGTCGATGGAGCGACAGCAGGACTCGACGGTGTCCTCGCCGAGGGTCACCGGGCCGTCACAGGAGGGACAGCGCTCCAGCCACAGCCGCAACGCCCCGAGGACTTCGGTCCGGGCGTCGAACCCGAGACGGTGCCACCCCGGATGGCGGTCGCGGAGTTCCGCCTCGGCCGCGAGGTCGGCGAGGTAGGCCGCCCGCGACTCCCACTGACCCACCCGAACGTCGTCGACGAACGCCTCGTAGGCGTCGCCGTAGGACTCGACCCGAACCCGGTCGGCGTCGACGCCGAGGCCGTCGAACAGGGCGGCGACCCCCTCGTCGGCGTCGTCGCGTTCGCGGAGTCGGTCGATCCGGTCGTCCCACGCCGTCCGGAACCCCTCGGTGAGACAGAGGTCGGTCCCCTCCCGACACTCCTCGACGGCGTCGACGTCGAGGAGGAACGCCTCCACGTCACCGTCGTCGTCCATCGCCGGCGCCTCGTGTTTGTCGAACAGTTTCAGCACGTCGTCGGGGAGGTACCGCTTGGTCAGGGCAGGGGTGCCGGGGACCAGATAGCCGCGCAGGTAGATGGCGGCGACCGACGCCGCGAGGACCGCCACACCCGCCGGCGGCGACGCCAGGGCGACGAGGCCGGCGAGGCCGACGGCGACGACCAGGTTGACGACCGTACACGGGAGACACCGGTTTGCCCCCGTGTACTCCGGCTGACGGAGGCGAGACAGACGTTCACTGAGGGGCATGTCGTCCGTTCGAACCACCTCGCGACGCTTAGATAATCGCCCGTTAAGCGCCGTATGGCCGTCCGTTCTCCGCGTCAAACGGTGAGTGTCTCCCCACGATCGACCGCCCGGTCGGTGACGTCGACGACGATGCCGTGGTCCTCGATCCGGTAGCGGCCGGGGTGGGCGACCGTCACCTCGAAGGAGCCGTCGGTGGCGTGGGCGTACCGGACGTACTCGAAGTCGGCGCCGGGGATCGAGACGTCGGCGACGAGGCGGACCGTCTCGGCCCCGTCGGCCGTCCCCCGGAGGGTCGCGCCGGGGACGACCCGGAACACCTTGCGGGCGCCGTCGCCCGAGTCGGTGGCATAGAGCGCCCGGAAGTGGCCGGCGCCCTCGATGCCCTCCGTCGCGGCGGCGCCGAAGCGGTCGTGGAGACAGGACTGGACCGTCGAGGCGCCGACGGCGCCGAGATGTGGCAGGTCGCGGGTGACGACGAACCCGACCCGGCCGTCGAACTCCTCGTACCAGTCGTCGGCGTCGCTGGAGAACAGGAAGTCCTCGTAGGTCCGTCGGGCGTAGGCGTACGACACCGCCTCGCCGTTGACGAAGTAGTTGTAGACGCGGACCCGCCCCCACTTCGCGAGCACGTAGTTCTCGGGGTAGGGGATGGCCCGCCGTTCGACGTAGCCCGTGATCCACCGGGTCGCCTCGTAGGTGGCGTCGGCGATGACGAGTCGGCGGTCGATCAGCGCGGCGTACAGCGATCCGGAGCCGACGACGACCCCCGCCAGCCCGCCGAGCAGCGCCAGGCGGGTCCGGTCGGGGACGACCAGGTCGTCGGCAGCGTCGCCGCCGTCGGTGGCCGCGGGGGTCGTGGCGTCGGAGCGCATCGGAACGGGCGGGTGGAGCAGGTCGAGCCAGGCGGCGAACGCCACGAACGCGACGCCGCCGAGGACGGCCGCGAAGGGGGCGAGTTCGCCCCCGAACCGGCGCTGGAGCGCCGCCAGCACGCCGAAGTGGACGACGTAGGTCACGACGACGAGCCACCCGGGTTCGAGCCGGCTCCACCCCCGGTGGGCCGCCCACACCAGCGTCGGGGCCGCGAGAACCGGGGCGAACCCGAGGATGACGAGGACGCCGACGGCGCCGTAGTTGCTCCCGACGCCGGTGAGTTCGGCGGCGCCCGTCGACGAGAAGAAGGCGACCCCTCGGCCGAGTTCGCCCGAGAGGAGCGCACTCCGGCGGACGACGACGACGGCGACGGCCGCGAGGACCACCTCGGCGGCCGCCAGCCAGGTCCACGACCCGCCCAGCCGACGGACGCCGACCGTGGCGGCGAGCAGCCCCACGCCCCCGACGGCGAGCAGGTCGAGCGCGTAGACGACGGCCGGGAACTGCCAGCCGAGGACGAGGTGGACGGCGTGAGCCAGCGCCGCGCCGCCCACGAGGCCGGCGACGAGAGGCGAGAGGCGCTCGGGGCCGGGGCGGCGGACCTCCACGGGCGCAACGAGCGCGAGCGAGACGGCGAGCGGGAACAGGAGCAGCGGCGCGGCCTCCCAGGAGAGGGTCTGTGCGGCGACGGCGACGCCGAGGACCGCCGCCGCGTACCACGCCCGTCGGTCGCGGTCGGCACGGCCGAGCACCTCGACGACGGCGAGGACCGTCAGGGCGAGCCACAGGTAGTCGAAGGCGTGGTGGTCGGCCACCCCGAGCGCGGTCCGGTAGGCGTGGGCCGGCGTCACGGCGAGCAAGCCGGCGGCGGCGAGGCCCACGCGGGCGTCCCCGGAGAGGCGGAGGGCGATGCCGTACACCAGCCACGCCGTGGCGACGGCCGCGGCGACCGGATACCACGCGAGGACGAACCCGGAGGCCCAGGTGCTCCCGCCGAGGAGCGCCGTCGCCGTCGCGAGCGTCGCCACGAGGAGCGGTTCCCCCCGGACGGCGCGTTCGGGGAGCGACGGGATCGGCCCGCCGGCGAGCGACTGATCCACGAGGGCGCGGTAGAAGTACGGGTCGTTCGACGCGAGGACGATCCAGCCGTCGCGGAACACGCCGGGGGCCGTCGGGAGGCGGACGAGGACGACCAGCAGGAGGGCGACGGCGACGGCGGCGCGGACGGGGACGCGGGGCGCGCCGGCGGCGGCGCGCTCGATCGCCGACCGGACCGCGGCCGGGTCGGTGAACCGGTACCCGTCCGCGCACTCCGCGACGCACCCGGCGTCGAGGAGGGCCGCCACCGCCGCAGGCGGCATCCCCTCCTCGTCCGGGTGCCACCCGTCGTCGGCGTCGAGAAGTCGGTCGAGCGTCGACGCGAGGCCCGGTCGATCGGCGAGCAGTTCGTCCAGGTCGTCGTCCGTCATGTCGTGTCACCCGCGACCATCCGGTCGCGTCCGTCCGCCGAACCCATCGTCTGCCTGTCACATATAGCCGCAGGGTCGGCGGCGTCGGAGGGCTCCGACACCGGCGGCGTCGCTCCGTCGTCCGGTCGGCGCCCGCTCATCGTCTCGGCGACGCTCCGTCGTCGACCAGGTGGTCGAGCCCCTCGCGGAGGGAGACGCGGGGTTCGAAGCCGAGGATCTCGCGCGCGCGACTGATGTCCGCCTCGCTCTCGTCGACGTCGCCCTCCCGCGGGTCGGTGTGGACGACGTCGGACGGCGAGTCGGTCGCGTCGACGACGAGGTCGGCCAGTCGGGAGATCGTCACGCTGTGGCCGGTGCCGACGTTGTACGCGGCGCCGGTGGCGTCCGTGATGGCGGCGAGCAGGTTCGCCCGGACGACGTCGGCGACGTGGACGAAATCCCGGGTCTGGGTGCCGTCGCCGTGGACGGGGAGGTCACGCCCCTCGCGGGCCCGGGAGAGGAAGACGTCGATCACCCCGCTGTAGTCGGTGTCGAGGCCGCCGGGACCGTAGACGTTGAAGTACCGGAGCGAGACGGTCTCCAGGCCGTAGCGGTCGGCGTAGAGACGCAGATACCGGTCGGCCGAGAGCTTCTCGGCGCCGTACGGCGAGGACGGCGCCTTGGGCGCCGATTCGGCGACCGGTACCGACGGGGGGTCGCCGTAGACGGCGGCACTGGACGCGAAGACGACGCGGGCGCCCGCCTCCCGGGCGGCCTCGAGGACGTGCAGCGTCCCGTCGACGTTCACCCGGTGGCTCTCGACGGGGGCGGCGACCGACCGCTCGACGCTGACGTTCGCCGCGAGGTGGAAGACGAGGTCGACGCCCTCGGCCGCCCGGGCGACCGTCTCCGGGTCGCGGACGTCGCCCGCGACGAGCGTGGCCGCGTCGGGGACGGCCGCACGCGAGCCGTTCGAGAGGTCGTCGAGGACGCGAACCTCGTTGTCGTCGACCAGCGCGTCGACGAGGTGGCTCCCGACGAAGCCGGCACCGCCGGTGACGAGGACCGACCGCCCCCGTGGCCCGGGTCGGCCCGTGGGAGGGAGGTCGGCGGACATGGGTCAGCGCAGGAAGCCGACGGCGTCCTCGCCGACCATCCAGAGCTGCCGAAGGAGGATGCGGAGGTCGAACCAGAACGACTGGTTCCGGATGTACGCGACGTCGTACCGGAGCTTCTCGGCCGGGTCCGTGCTGGCGACGTCGTTGATCTGTGCGAGGCCGGTCAGTCCCGGGCGGACGAACCACCGCTGTTGCCAGGTGTGGACGCTCCGGCGGATGTCGTCGTCGAGTTCCGGTCGCTCGGGGCGGGGGCCGACGACGCTCATGTCGCCGACGAGGATGGACCAGAGCTGCGGAACCTCGTCGAGGTGGGTCTCGCGGAGGACCCGTCCGACCCGGGTGACGCGGGGGTCGACCTCGCCCTCGTCCTCGGCGCTGAGGACGGCGCCGGTGTCGGCCTCGGCGTCGGGGACCATACTCCGGAACTTGTAGACGGTGAACGTGTCGCCGAACTCGGCCGTCCGCTCCTGGCTGTAGAGGATCGGTCCGGGGCTGTCGAGTTTGATCGCGAGGGCGATCACGAGCAACAGGGGAGCGAGGAGGAGCATCGCCGTCGCGGCGAAGGCGACGTCGAACAGTCGCTTCAGGACCCGCTCCTGCAGGTCCCACGGTTCGAGGTCGATGGCGACGAACCCGTCGCGCTGGAGGCCCGTCGTCAACACGGTGTCGGCGTGGTCGTCGTGGACCATCGCGGAGACGCCGACGTCGAAGCAGGTGTCGAGCGTCCCGAAGAACTCCTCGCAGCCGGGATAGGAGAACGCCAGAACCGCCGCGTCGGCGTCGTTGCGGACGAGTATCTCGTCGAGACGCGACAGCCCGCCGAGACACGGCGCCTCGGGGACGGCGCCGCCGTCGGCCGCCGCGCCGCCGTCGGGGAGTTCCACGCCTGCCCCGTCCGCGACCGACGCCACGTACCCGACCACGGGGACGTCCGTCTCCCGGGTCACGTCGGCGATGGCCGCGGGGTCGTCGCCGACGATCACCGCGCGGTCGGGGTCGACACGCGGCCGGCGGCGGACGGCGACGAACCACGCCGGGAGGACGACGGCCATCGACAGCGTGGCGAGGACGAGCGTCGTCCGCGGGAGCCGATAGGTGTAATCGAAGTAGCCGACGGCGGCCAGCGCGACGGCCACCAGCAGGACCCGTCGTTCGACCAGCAGGAGGGTGTCGAATGCGCGTCGCGGGCGCGGTTTGAACAGGGGGACGAAGGCCCCGAGGACGACGGCGAGGGTCGTCGCGATGGCGAGAGTCAGGTCGCCGTTGGACAGCGTCGTCGCCGGCAACCGGGCGAAGACGGGGACGGCGTCGACGAGTCGCTGAACGACCGGGTGGTTCGCGACGCCGACACAGACCGCCGCGAGTGCCACCGTTCCCGCTGCACTGACGAATCTGAACCGCCACCCCGAGAGCATCACCCAGTGGCTGTGCGCACAGATATTTGGTTAGTTAGTTGTTAAGATCGCGATACCGTGGCGGCGGTCGGTTCGGGGGGCGGGAGTAATCGCGCCCTACCGACCCGGGTGGCGACCGTTACCGGGGAGGACGGCCGGGTTAATCGCGGGTTAAATCAGGAGGCCGCCGGCGACGGCGAGGCCGCCGAGGCCCACACAGAGCAGCCAGACGGGCGCTCGCCGAACCACCCGCATCAGGGCGTCGATGGTGACGTAACCGACGACGGCGGCGGCGACGAGGGCGACCAGGCCGACCGTCGGCGAGACGCCGATGCCCCCGGCGCGGACGACGCCGACGCCCCCGCCGAGGAGCGCGGCGGGGATGCTGAGCAGGAAGGAGAGGCGGAAGGCGGCCGTGCCGTCGTGGCCGCGCAGGAGGAGGGCGCTCGTGGTGACCCCCGACCGGGAGACGCCGGGGAGGATGGCGAGCCCCTGCAGGCCGCCGACCAGGAGGGCGTCGAGGGCGTCCGGCGTCCCCCGGACGGCGAGGCCGTAGGCGCCCGCGAACCGCTGGAGGAGGCCCGTGGCGACGAGGAGGGCGCCCACGAGGGCGACGAAGGCGCCGCCGGTCAGTTCCGACACCAGGGCGTCGAGGGCGAGGAGGGCGATCAGCCCGACGGCGGACGACGCGGCGGTGGCGACGGCGACGAAGGAGAGCGTCGCCGTCTCCCCGTCGAACGCTCCGTCGGGGCGTACCGTCGACGCGGACGCGAGCGCCGCACGCACCTCGTCGCGGTAGTAGACGGTGGCCGAGACGGCGGTTCCGAGGTGGAGAAAGAGGGCATAGGAGACGGCGACGCCCGGTCGTTCGCCGAGCGCCGTCAGGGCGATGGCGACGTTGCCCTCGCTGGAGACGGGGAGCCACTCGAACACTCCCTGGAGGAACCCTACGACCACGGCCACCAGATGCGGATCCATACGGACGGGAAACTATCAACACGTATAGGATTTCGGGGCGGGGGCCGCGGGCGCGACGGTCAGAGGGTCGCGGACGGCGGAGCGCGGCGGTGTGGGGGGCGGCCGGGAGGTCTGTGGCCGAGTCGCCGGCCCCCGAGGAGGAACACCCCGACGAGCGGGGCGGCGGGGTGGACGAGGGCGAGCAGCAGGGCGAGCGAGACGGCGGCCGGAACGGAGCCGGTCGTCGCGCGGTCGGCGAGGCGGTCACACCGGGGGCGAGTGTGTGGCGTAGTGGGGGGACACATGGGTGGGGGACCGGGGGAGGTCCGGGGGCCGAAGCGGATCGGGGGGAGCGTCGCACGGATCACGGGGGAGGGGTGATCCGGCGTCGATGCGGGGAAGTGAGCCGTTTGTTCATTTTGTTCGGCTCATTCCGAACATCCAGACCGAACAGTTTAATACTTACGGTTCGACACGTTACGACGTGATCGAACGGCGGACGGACGCCTCGAACGGCGGGGAGCGACGATGACCGGGGAGGACCCCGCGGTCGTCAGGGAGGAAGTGATCGAGTCGATGGAGCGCTCGGCGGAGGTGTACGGGCTGAGTCGGAGCGCCGGGCGGGTGTACGGCGTCCTCTACTTCGCGCCGGAGCCGCTCTCCATCCCCGAACTGGTCGAGGAGACGGGATACGCGAAGTCGACGATCAGCAACGTGACCCGGAAGCTCACGCGGATCGGCCTGATCCGTCGCCGCTCCTCGGGGGGCGGCGGACGGCGGGTCCAGTTCGAACCCGTGACGGACCTCTGGGTCGTCGTCCAGGACGTGTTCCAGCAGTACGTCGCCCGCGAGATGGGGACGACCCGTCGGACGCTCGACCGGGCGCGAACCCGTCTGGACGGGGGCGACGACTCCCGCACGGCGGGCCGGATCGAGGACCTGGCGACGACCTACGACGAGTTCGAGACCCTCCTCGAACTCGCGATGGACCACTCCGTCGAGGAACTGATCGAGGCGATCGAGGCCTACGACGGCGAAAGTGGCGGTTGAAGCGGGTTGCACGATCGCACGGCTGCTGTGACCGTGCGGCACACACGCCGGGAGCTACCACGACACCGTGTAGACGCAGGCGTCGTCGCCGTCGCGACGGCACCGCTCCCCTCTCTCCTCGACGAAGACGAACGACTCGACGGGGGCGTACTTCCGGGCGACGGCGCGGATCAGTCCCCGGTCGAACTCGCAGGGGTACGGGTTCCGGCAGGTCACCTCACCGGTGCGGTCGTCGACCGACTCGAACCGGTAGCGGCCGATGTCGCCGCCGCGGTGGTTCCGGCGGTAGGCGTCGTCGATGGACCGCAGCCCCTCGGCGACCGTCGTGGGGTCGTCGGGCCAGTCGGCTACGTCGGGGATCTGCTCGCCGAGGCGGTCCAGGATGTGCGGTTCGAGTTCCGACGCGAGGACCTCGAACGTGTTCAGCCAGGCCTGCTGTGGGTACCACTCGTCGGGCGACGGGTCGTCGACGCCGTTGGCCGCCAGGGCGTCGTACGCCGTCTCCCGGTAGGACTCCGAGAAGCGGGCGAGCGCGTCGTCGACGACGTCGAGTATCGTCCGCCCGTGGACTTCCGCGCTCTCGTCGAAGGCCTCGTAGGGTGCCATCTAGCCGCCACTCCGGGTCCGGTCGGCAAATAGGTGGTGGAAGGATGCAGGGGGCGCGACGGCCGCCGGCCCGAGAGCCACGCCGCGTCCGATCGGGGGAGCGACGTTTTCATCGCTGATACTCGCATCCGAACCGTTATTCGGTCGTCCGACCTACACTGCCCGATGAGTAGGGCGTCCCCGGATCCCGTTCGCGTGCTCCACGTCGACGACGACCCGGACTTTGCCGAGCTGACCGCGACGTTTCTCGAACGCGAGAACGAGGGGTTGGTCGTCGAGACGGCACCGAGCGCGAGCGAGGCGCTCGACCGACTCGCGGCCGACGCGTACGACTGTGTCGTCTCCGACTACGACATGCCCGGGCAGAACGGCATCGAGTTCCTCGAGGCCGTCCGCGAGACCGAGCCCTCCCTCCCGTTCGTCCTCTTCACCGGGAAGGGGAGCGAGGAGGTGGCGAGCGAGGCCATCTCCGCGGGCGTCACCGACTACCTCCAGAAGGAGGCCGGGACCGACCAGTACACCGTACTCGCGAATCGGATCGTCAACGCGGTCGAACACTACCGCTCGCAGCGGCTGGTCGAGCGAAGCGAGAAGCGCCTGCGGGAGATCGTCGACTCCCTGCCGCACTTCCTGTTCGTCGTGGACGGCGACGGCACGTATCTGCTCGCGAACGAGGCGCTCGCGTCGTTCCACGGCACGACCGTCTCGGCGCTGGAGGGGCGTCCCGTGGCCGACGTCCTCGGCGAGGAACCGGCCGAGCAGTTCCGGGCGGACGTCGAGGAGGTGCTGGCGTCGGGCACGCCCGAACGGGTACAGGAGGTCGAAATCGCCGACGCGACGGGCGAGGTCCACGTTCTGGAGCCGCGGCTGCTGCCGTACGACCTCACGGACGGCGACGGACGCGGGGTGCTCGGCATCGCCGTCGACGTCACCGAGCGCCGGGAACGCGAGCGGAAGCTCGAACGGGCGCGCGAGCGCATGCAACTCGCGCTCGACCAGACGCGGTCGGCCATCTTCGAAATCGATCTGGACTCGGGGGCGGTCGTCCGCCACGGCACCTACGAACGGTTCTTCGGTCACCGGCCCGACGAGGTGCCGACGTGGGAGGACCACTGCGAGACCGTGGTCCACCCGGCGGATCGGGCGCGGTTCCGGCGGTTCCACGAGGAACTGATCGCGGGCGAGCGGGAGCGTGGCGAGGTGGAATACCGGACGATGCCGGATCCCGAGACGGGGACCCACCGCTGGATCAGGGCCACCGTCGACGCCGACGGGGGGTCGGATCGGCGGGCGGTCGGCATCTCCCGCGACGTCACGGAGCACAAGGAGCGGGAACTGGAACTCGAACGCAAGGAGCGGCGCTACGGCGCCATCTTCGACGATCCGAACATCCTCGTGGGGCTGATCGACACCGACGGCACGGTGCTGGACGTCAACCGGACGGCGCTCTCGTTCGTCGACGCCGACCACGGCGACGTGGTCGGACGGCCCTTCGCCGAGACGCCCTGGTTCGAGGGCGCGGAGGGCGTCAAAGCGGACGTCGAGGCGTGGATCGACCGCGCCGCGGACGGCGAGTACGTCGAGTTCGAACTCGATTTGGTCCAGCCGAGCGGCGAACCCTACTCGGTCGCGGGCGTGTTCAGACCGGTCACGGACGACGACGGCGAGGTCGTCTCGATCATCGTCTCCGACCGGGAGATCAGCGAGCGAAAGCAACACCAGCGGGAGCTGAAGCGGACGAACAGCGTCCTCTCGACGCTCTTCGATACGCTTCCCGTGGGCGTCATCGCGGAGGACGAGGACCGGACCGTCCTGACGGTCAACGATCAGCTGTTCGACCTGTTCGGGATGGACGGCAGGCCGGAGAACGTCGTCGGCGCGGACTGTCGGGAGCTGGCCGACGCGACCAGCAGGCTGTTCGACGATCCGGAGGCGTTCCTCGAGGGGATCGAACGAGCGAGGCGGGAAGCGACCGGGAACCACGAGGAGACGCTGCGCCTCGATGACGGCCGGACGTTCGCACGGACCCACCGACGGGTCGACCTCGCCGACGGCGACGGCCACCTCTGGGTGTATCGCGACGTCACCGAGCGCGTCCGTCGCGAGCGGCGACTCGAAGCGCTGAGCGAGACGACCCGGGAGCTGATGGCCGCCGAGACGCGGGAGCGGATCGCCGAAATCGGCGTCGAGGCGGCGCGTGATATCCTGAACCTCGACATCAACGCGATCCACCTCCGCGACGACGAGGGGCGACTCGCCCCGGCTGCCTCCACCGACGACCTCGTCGACCTCATCGGCGACCTGCCGACGTTCACCGGCGGGGAGAGCATCGCGTGGCGCAGTTACGACCGGGGCGAGGCGCTCGCCGTCGACGACGTGGCGGACGACCCCGACGTGTTCAATCCGGAGTCGCCGCTCCGGAGCGAGCTCCACCTCCCGCTCGGCGAACACGGCATCCTCATCGCGGGGTCGACGGCGCCCGGCGCCTTCGACCAGGAGGACGTGGTGCTCGGCGAAATCCTCGCCAGCAACCTCGCCACGGCGCTCGAACAGGTGGCGCGGACCGAGCAGTTGCGCGCCCGCGAGGCGGAACTGGCACAGCGGAACGACCACCTGGAGTCGTTCGCGAGCATCATCTCCCACGACCTCCGGAGCCCGCTGAACGTGGCCGCCGGCCAGCTCGAACTGGCGATGGAGGAGTGCGACAGCGAGCGGCTCCCGGCCATCGAGCGGTCGCTCGACCGGATGGAGACGCTGATCGCCGACCTCCTGGCGCTGGCACGGGAGGGGGAACCGGCGGGGGAGAAGGAAGCGGTCCACCTCGCCACGCTGGCCCGAAGCTGCTGGGAGACCATCGAAACCGAGGGTGCCGGACTGGTGATCGACGCCGACGGGACGGTCGTGGCCGACCGGAGCCGGCTCCGGCAACTGCTCGAGAACCTCGTCAGGAACGCGGTCGAACACGGCGCCACGGCCGAGGGGGTCGACGACGGCGTGACCATCCGCATCGGCGACCTGGAGAGCGGGTTCTTCGTCGCCGACGACGGCCCAGGCATCGCCGAATCCGAGCGCGAATCGGTGTTCGAGGCCGGCTACTCGACGTCCAGCGAGGGGACGGGGCTGGGGCTGGGGATCGTCGAACAGGTCGCGCACGCCCACGGGTGGACCGTCTCGATCACCGACAGCGACGCCGGCGGCACGCGAGTCGAGATCACCGGCGTCGAACGCGAATCGAGAGCGCCGCTGCACTGAGTCGCCCCGACGGGGAGAGGGTTAAGGCTCGTGCCGTGCTACCGGTACGCATGAGGACTATCGAGTGGGACGACGACCGGGACTGCATCGTGATGGTCGATCAGACCAAGCTACCGGGGGAGTACACGACGTATCACGCCGAGACGATCCCCCAGCTCGTCGAGAGCATCCGGCGGTTGCGGGTCCGCGGGGCGCCCGCGCTCGGCGCGGCCGGGGCGTTCGGCGTCGCGCTCGCCGCGCGCCGAAACGAGGCAGCGACGTTCGACGACTACGCCGACGCGGTCGCCGCCGACGCCGAGTCGGTCGCGAACGCCCGGCCGACGGCGGTGAACCTCTCGCGCGAGGTCGAGACCGTCCTGTCCGAACTCCGGGCGTGTACGTCGATCCCCGAGGCGCGGGAGCGGACGCTCGCGGCCGCCACGGACGTCGCCGACGCCGACGTCGAGCGAAACGAGCGCCTCGGCGGCAACGGGGCGGCGTTGCTCTCGGACGGCGAGACGGTGATGACTCACTGTAACGCCGGCGCGCTCGCGACCGTCGACTGGGGGACCGCCCTCGGCGTCGTCTACTCCGCGCAGGAAGCGGGGAAGGAGATCTCCGTGATCGCCAACGAGACGCGCCCGCTGAATCAGGGCTCGCGCATCACGACCGTCGAACTCCAGCAGCGGGACGTCGACGTGACGCTCATCCCCGACAACGCGAGCGGCCTCTGTATGCAGGAGGGGATGGTCGACGCCGTCGTCGTCGGGGCGGATCGGATCGTCCTCGACGGCGGCGAGCGGTTCGGCGACCAGGGCGTCGTCTTCAACAAGATCGGGACGTACAAGCAGGCCGTGATGGCCGACCGCCACGGCGTCCCGTTCGTCGTCGCCGCGCCCCACTCGACGGTCGACACCGAGCGAAGCGCCGACGAGGTGGAGATCGAGGAGCGCGACCCCGACGAACTGCGGGAGATCTACGGCACCCGGAACGCGCCCGAGGGGACCGCGGTGTACAACCCCGCCTTCGATCCGACGCCGATGGAACTCGTCGACTACCTCGTCACCGAGACGGGGGTGTACGAGCCCCCGCTGGATCGGACGACGTTCGAGGCGGCGGAACGGACGCCGGCCTGAGCGCCTCCACGCGGCACCCGAGACGACCTCCGCCCCCCGACACGCGGTTCGGTGGCCCCGTGGCTCACTCGATCTCGATTTCGACGGCGTCCTCCATCGGCGCCCGCCCGTCGTCGGCGAGGTCCGCAAGCGCGAGGTCGAGGTTGCGCGTGTTGGCCTTCCAGGCGGCGTCGAAGAGGTCGCCGACGACGGGGACCGATCCCCCGACGACGTCGATGGCGACGTTGGCGAGCATCCGGAGCAGCGTCCCGTAGGAGACGCCGAGTCGGGCCGACTCGACGACGACGTACATCGAGAGCGCGCCGCTCACGACGTCGCCCGTGCCCGGGAGGACGCCGAGCAGCGGATCGAGACCGACCCGGAACTCCGTCCCCGGAACCCGGACGCTCTCGTCGAGGACGCACGCCACGAGACCCATCCGTCGGACCGCCGCCCGATCGACCGAGTCCGGCAGTTCGTCGATCTCCGCGTCGAACGCTGACGCCAGGTCGTCGCTCATGTCCCCCTGTCGGAACGCGAGACGGATAACGTGCCGGGACCGACCGGGCGGGCGGATCGTCGACGACCCCCCGGTCGGCCGACTAAAATATGATAGAATAACTAGTTATTGCAATTCATATACGATATCGTATGTATTCGAACCGGAGCGGAACCCGTTCGATCACGACGATGCTGGCGTCGGAGCGCACGGGATCGGACGGCGATCGATTTCGCGGTTCGAACAGCGTTTAGGGGGCCTTAAATACGATCAGAGACGTGATCGATCCGCGTCTGTCCTCCCGGGGCGTCGATCCCGTCGAAGCCGCGGAAGCCACACGGCCCGGTCGTCGATATCCGGATATCAGGGTCCGAATCCGCACTCTATCGGTAGTCTTCCCGACGGATCGCCCAGCAGTTTCGAGGACTGCCGGGACCCGTCCGTCGGGAGAGCCGAGGGCGATTTCCCCCGTCTTTCGGAGATACATATCGAGAAAATAGATATTATACTACTATTGTAGTTCCGTCGTCGGTCCCGCGTCGTCGCGGGGGCCGCCCGCTCGGAGCCGCCGTAGTCGACGACAGACACGCCGGACCGGCCGCACGGTCGGCCTACTATAACATCGATATGGCTGTTATTCCGGTTGTGGGAGCGGCCGGACGACGAGCGCGGGGCGTCCGAGCGAACGAGCTTATCAACGAACAGTATGCTTGGACAGCCCTGTCTAGTCCTCCTCGCGGGGGTCCTGCCGTCCGAACTCCCGCCGCCACCGCGCCTCGATCTTGCGTTCGAGTTCGTCGACGGCGGGTAACAGCATCTCCGCGACCTGTTCGTACGGGGGATAGTTGTAGGTGGGGCCGGCTATCGAGAGCCCGCCGGCGACGGTGCCGTCCGGTTCGGTGACGGTCGTTCCGACGGCCTGTATACCGGTGTTGCTCTCCCCGTTGTTTATGGCGTATCCCCGGTTCCGGATCTCCTGGAGGTCGTCCAGCAGGTCCTCCCGGTCGACGATGGTCGCCTCGGTCAACCGGGGCAGTCCGCGGTGATCGAGGATCGACGCGACCCGCTCCGGCGGATACTCCGCGAGGATCGCCTTCCCGGACGCACACGCGTGGATCGGCACGTATCGGCCGAGTTGGAACCCGCTGCGGTTCTTGTGTCCCACCTCGTCGAAGATCACGACGACGCGGCCGTACTCCTCCACCGAGAAGTCCACCTCCATGTCGACCTCGTTCGCGATTCGCGTGACGTGCTCGCCGATGACGTCGTACGACGGTCGCCGCGTTTTGGCCTGTTCGCCGAGGTGGTACAGCTTCAGGCCGAGGTAGTACCGGTCGCCCCGCTTGACCACGTACTCCTTCTCCCGGAGCGTCGCCAGATGGTTGTGCACGGAGCTCTTCGAGATCCCGATCTCCTCCGCGAGGGCGTCCGCTCGAACGCTGCCGTGGCTGGTTATCGCTTCGAGGATCTCCAGCGAACGCCCCGTGGTCTGGAGGACGGGTTCGTCGGTCGTCATGTCGGGGTCGTTTCCGGGGATAGAACATAAAGTTACTCCCATACTGGTCTATTATATGTGTCCGGCGGCCGCCGGGAGCGACGACCGATCCGATCCAAAAGCTTATCACAGCCGGCGCGCAGTTTCGACCGAGATGGAATACGAGAACGTCGAGCGGGCGGACAGAGCCGTCGCCGAAGCGATCCGCTCGGAGGCACGGCTACAGGACGAGAGCCTGATGATGATCGCCTCGGAGAACGTCGCCAGCCCGGCGGTCCGGGAGGCCCAGGGGAGCATCCTCACGAACCGGAACGCGCTTGGCTACCCCGACTCCCGGCTCTACCCCGGATCGGAGAACATCGACGAGGTGGAGGCGCTGGCGATAGCGTACTCGAAGGAACTGTGGGGTGCCGACCACGTCAACGTGCAGCCACACAGCGGATCGCTGGCGAACCTGGCGGTCTATCTCGCCGTACTCGACCCCGGTGACAGGCTCCTGGCCCTGCATCCCCGGGACGGCGGACACATCACGCACGGCTCCGACCTCCATCTCAGCGGCGACCTCTACGAGACGCATCACTACGAACTCGATCCGGAGACGGGGCGTCTCGATTACGAGGCGATCGCTCGGCGGGCCGAGGAGGTCGACCCCGACATGATCATCTCCGGCTATTCGGCGTACCCGCGGACGATAGACTGGGAGCGGTTCCAGGAAATCGCGGCGTCGGTCGACGCGTACCACCTGGCGGACATCGCACACCTCTCGGGGCTCATCGCGACGGGGGTGTTCCCCTCGCCGGTCGGCGTCGCGGAGTTCTGCACCGGGTCGACGTACAAGACGATCAAGACGGGGCGCGGCGGAATCATCCTGTGTGACGAGGAGTACGGGGAGGCGGTCGACGAGGCGCTGTTCCCCCGACTCCAGGGCGGGGCCGCGATGCCGAACATCGCCGGCAAGGCGGCCGGGCTCGCGGAGGCGCTCGACGACGAGTTCGACGACTACGTCGACCGAACGGTCGCCGACGCGGAGGCGCTCGCCGACGCGCTCGCGGAGCGAGGGGTCGACGTCGTGACCGGCGGGACGGACACACACATCGTCCTCGTCGACCTCCGGGGCTCCCACAGTGACCTCCCGGGGAGCGAGGCCGAACGGGCGCTGGAGGCCGCCGGAATCGTCGCGAACAAGGCGTCGGTCCCGGGCGATCCGCGATACCCCTCGGACGCGAGCGGGATCCGGTTCGGCACCACGAGCCTCGCGGCCCGCGGGTTCGAGGGGGCGGCGATGGACGCCGTCGCCGACCTGATCGTGCGAGCCCTCGACAGCGCGGGCGACGAGGGGGCGCTGGAGGAACTGTCGGCCGAGGTGGCGACGCTGTGCGAGTGACGACTCGCGCGGCGACGCGATGCCGGGGTCCCCGTCCCGATGGCCGCACCGAGTGACGGCCGGTCCGCGAGCGGCGAGAGCTGTCAGCTGAAGCTGAAACTCCGGCATCCCAACTGCTGGATGACGGCGGTCACCGACGGGAGCGCGGGGCGGCTACTCGTCAACGCCGTCTACACCGTCGACGGGAACGTGACGGCCCACGTCGTCGTCCACGCCGACTCCACCGCCGCCGTCGACGAGGTGGTCGCGGCGGCGCGGGCGTCCGAACACACGTACTCGGTCACGGAGATGCACCCCCGTGACGAGTTCAGCCTCACGTCGCGACCGGTCGGGAAGGCCACCCGTGGCCTGCTCGTGGAGTACGCCCCCGAGGAGAGCATCCACGACGCGATCGTCTCGAAGGGGTTTCTCCCCCAGGAACCGCTCCGAATACGTGACGGCTACGAGTTCTGGACGGTCGCTACGGACAAGCACCGCGACCGACTGCGTGAGGACCTCGACCGGATCGCCGCGGAGAACGACGCCGACATCACGATCCAGCGAGTGGCGACCCGGGGAGCGACCGACGGGTCGACCGTCGACCCGCCCACCCTGTCGGATCGCCAGCGCGAGGTGTTCGAACTGGCTCGGCTCCGGGGGTACTACGAGTGGCCGCGCGAGGTGTCGGCCGCCGAACTCGCGGCGGAACTCGGCCTCGCGAAGGCGACGGTCCTCGAACACCTGCGGAAGGCCGAGGCGAAACTGCTGGATCCCGACGGGGGTGCGGCCGGGGGCTACGAGAGGAAGTCGTAAGCGTCGGCGCCGTCGTCGCGGGCGGCCTCGTACACGATGCGTGCGGCCGCGACGTCCTGGATGGCGAGACCGGTCGAGTCGAAGACCGTCACGCCGTCGGCGGAGACGCGCCCGTCGAGGCGTCCGGTGACGATTTCGCCCAACTCGCCGTGGACGTCCGCCGCGTCGAGGGTGCCCTCGGTCCACGGGACGTTGATCTCCCCGGAGTGGGTGCACTGTTCGTGGTCGTCGATGACGAGTTTCGCCGCCTCCACGACGCCGTCCGCGAGTTCCCGCTTTCCCGGCGCGTCCGCGCCGACGGCGTTGACGTGTGTCCGCTCGCCGAGGTCGGCCGCGGTGACGATGGGGTCCTCGACGGGAGTGACCGTCGAGAGGACGTCACAGGCGGCGGCCGCCCCGACGTCCCCCGAGCGGACGGTGAACTCGTCCTCGAACGCCTCGACGAAGCGGTCGACGCGCTCGTCGTCGGGGTCCGAAACCACGACCTCCCCGATCGGGCGCACCGTCGAAACCGCCTCCAGTTGGGCGTACGACTGGACGCCAGCCCCGACGATGCCCATCGACGTCGCGTCGTCGACGGCCAGGTGGTCGGTCGCGACGGCCGCCGCCGCGCCGGTTCGGCGCATCGTGAGTTCGGTCCCGTCCATGACGGCAAGGGGGAACCCCGTCGCCGGATCGGAGTAGATCACGAGCCCCAGCACGGTCGGGAGGCCGTGCGCCTCGGGGTTGTCCGGGTAGACGCTCACCCACTTCACCCCGGCCGCGTCCCAGCCGTCCGCGTCGACGTACGCGGGCATCGACCGGAAGTCGCCGCCGTAGGCGTCGGGCTCGACGTACGATTTCGCCGGCATCTCGACGGCTCCGGTCGCGTAGGCCGCGAACGCGTCCTCGACGGCCGACACGAGGGCCGGCGTGTGAGCGTGCTCCGCCACCTCGGAATCGTCCAGTACGAACGTCTCCATACGTCCGAAGGGCCGGCGTGGAACAAATACCTCGTCCCTCTCATGTGAGGCACGGCCGCCGGCGGGACGGGGCGCAGTCCGATATGTGATCCGACACGTAGTCTGGAAAATAACGGCAATGTTTTTGCCACGTGGCCTTGCACGGTACGTCGAGGAATACCATGTCAGGCACTGATGCAGAGGCCGACGAATCAGTCGATGCCGATTCGGACGGGAGTCGCTGGGATCCGATACGGATGTCGGGTCGCTGGAGCTTCCATCTGAAGGCCCACCTCACGGTTCTCGCGATCGTGGTCGTGTCCGAATACATCGGAACCAAAACCTACCCGCTCGGTCCCGGCGAGGTCGTCATCCTCCCGATGCTGTACGCCGTCGTGTTCGGGATGTTGCTCGGCTACCGGGTCCTCGGCGCGTACGTCGACCAGCTCCGGGCGGCGATACCGAAGGAGGTCAGCGAGATCAGTTCCCCCCTGATCGTGGTCGCGCTGATGCCGCTCGGCGTGAAGTACGGAACGCTGGTCGCGCCGAACTTCTACGACATCATCGGGGCGGGGCCGGCGTTCCTCCTCCAGGAGTTGGGTAATCTGGGGACCATCTTCCTCGCGCTCCCCCTGGCGCTCCTGCTGGGACTGAATCGGGAGGCGATCGGTGCCGCCGTGAGTATCGCCCGCGAACCGACCCTCGGGATCATCACGGACCTCTACGGACCCGATTCGCCCGAGGGGATCGGCGTACTCGGCACGTACCTGACCGGGACGTTCCTCGGCACCCTCTTTTTCGGTATCCTGGGTGGGATCGCACCGATAACCGGCCTCCATCCGCGGGCCATCGCGATGGCCTGTGGGATGGGGAGCGGGAGCATGATGACCGCCTGCGCCGGATCGCTGGCGACGGCCACCACCGCGATTCCGGACGACGAGATCCTCGCCTTCGCCGCGACGAGCAACCTGCTCACGGGGCTGACGGGCGTGTACGTCGTCCTGTTCGTCGGCGTGCCGCTCATCAACAAACTGTACGACGTGCTGAATCCGATCATCGGGAGGAACTAACATGGATCGAACCGAATTCGTCACGAACGCGCTGGCGATGCTCGTCATCGTCGGGATCATCACGCTGATCGGAAACACCGTGGGCTACGACGCGGGGATCGTCGAATCGATCCCGGGAATCGCCCTCATCGTCGCCATCGGCATCGTCTCGCTGTTCCTGTCGCGTGAGATTCCGCTGGAGCTGCCCTCGTTCGCGTACGCCATCTTCATCGCGATGCTGCTGGCGCTCCCCTTCTCGCCGACACAGGAGGTCTTCCTGCGGTACACGGACCGGATCAGCTTCCTCGCGACGGCCACGCCGATCCTGGCGTACGCGGGGCTCTCGGTCTCGCTGCAGATGGATCGCCTGAAGCAGATCGGCTGGAAACTGGTCGTCGTCGCCGTGTTCGTCTTCTTCGGGACGTTCTTCGGCTCCGCGATCATCGCTCAGATCGTCCTGTCGCTACAGGGCATCATCTGATCGCTCCCCCCTCGTCGTCACGGGGGGAGCGGACGGACCCGAGAGGCTACGAGAGCGTGGCCGCGAGGAACCCCGTGAGGGCGTCCTCGGCCCGTTCGACCTGCTCGACGGGGACGAACTCGTGTTCGGAGTGGGCGATGGCCTGGTCGCCGTCGCTGATCAGACCGGGGCCGAACACGACCACGGGCATGTGCGGGGCGAAAAACGCCGCCTCCGTGGCGGCGTCGAACGGCCGGACGGCCGGGGCCGCGTCGCGCACCGACGCCACGTGCTCCCCGAACTCGACGACGAACTCGTCGTCCGCGTCCGTCTTGAACGAGGCCAAGGACGACCCGCCGTCGTAGAAGCCGATGTCGTACTCACAGACAAGCTCCCGGAGGACCCCCTCGACGTGTTCGATGGCGTCCTCGCGCGACTCGCCGGGAACGGTTCGGTAATCGACGACGAACTTCGTGTACTCGGGGACCTGATTCGGGCGGTTGCCGCCCTCGATGATCGTGGGCGTGAAGTTGTTCGACCCGAGCGTCTCGTCCGTTCGGTGGGGCAACTCGGTGATCCGGGTGATCGCCTCGGCGGCACACACCGTCGTGTTGGTGCCGCTCTCGGGTGTGGCCCCGTGTGCCGACGCGCCGTACAGCTCGACCAGGAGGTCGTAGTGACCGCGCGCCGAGGGACAGACGTCGAGCCCGGTCGGCTCCCCGACGATTGCGAAGTCGGCGTCGATGCCGTCGGACAGGTACTCGTAGAGACCCCGCTGTGTCGTCTCCTCGTCCGGAGAGACGACGAGGTGGACGCTCCCCGCGTCGGGGTCGACGCGCGAGAACGCGTCGATCATCGGCGCGAGACACCCCTTGGCGTCGCAGGCGCCCCGTCCACGGATCACGTCGCCGTCGCGCTCGAACTCGACGTGTGGGGAGACGACGTCCATGTGGGAGTTGAGGACGATTCGCGGCCCCTCGCGGTCGCCGCGCTTCTCGGCGTACACACAGCCGGTGTCGTCCAGTTCCGCGCCGTCGACGGTGTCCAGCAGGTGTTCCTGAATCTCGTCGACGCCGTCGTGACTCTCGATTCGCATCAGTCGCTCCAGTCGCGCTACGGATCCCATACCGATGCGTCTCCCGCCTCGTACATATCTTTTCGTATCAATCCCCGGACAGTCGGGGCGAACGGCCCCGCGTCCCGGCGTCGAGCCCCTCTCATGAGAGGGAGGAAAGATTAGGTGCGTTCGCCCGAAGGGGACGGTATGGATCTTCGAGACCACTTCGAGGCGCCCGCCCCGGCCATCGTCCTCGCGGAGGGCGAGTTCGGGACGGCCGAGGGGAAGACCGCGAACGGCATCGTCACGAGCAGCGAGGTGTTCGAGACGCGGGTCGTGGTGGATTCCGAGACCGCGGGCCGCTCGGCGTCGGACGTCCTCGAGAACCGCGACGCACCCGACGTTCCGATCGTGGAGTCGGTCGGCGCCGCGCTGACGGAGGCCCCCGAGGTCGAGGCGCTGGTCATCGGCGTCGCGCCCGCGGGGGGGAACCTCCCCGAGGCGTGGGTCGACGACATCGAGACGGCGATCCGGGCGGGCTGTGACGTCGTCTCGGGCCTGCACGTGTTCCTCTCGGAGGACGAACACTGGACCGGCCTGGCCGACCGGTACGGGACGCGACTGTTCGACGTGCGGAAGCCACCGGGGAGCGACGACCTCCGGGTCGGCGACGGATCGGTCGACGACGTGGACGCGGACGTCGTGCTCACGCTGGGGACGGACTGTGCGGTCGGGAAACGGACGACGACGTATCTCCTCTACCGGGCCGCCCGCGAGGCGGGATACGACGCCGGGTGGGTCGCGACCGGACAGACCGGCATCATGATCGGCGCACACGAGGGCGTCGTCATCGACCGGGTACCGGCCGACTTCACCGCGGGCGTCGTCGAGGACATGGTGACCGCCGTCGGGGAGGCCCACGAACTCGTCTTCGTCGAGGGACAGGCGGCGCTGACACACCGGGCCTACTCCGGCGTGACGCTCTCGCTCCTGCACGGCTGCTGGCCCGACGCCGTCGTGATCGCGGACGACCCCGACCGGAGAACCCGGACCCACTTCGACTCCTTCGAGGTGTCGGGGGTCGACGCGGAAGTGCGGCTGGTCGAGGACCTGTCCGACGCCGACGTGGCCGCGATATCGACGTGGGGCGACTCCGAAACCGAGGGGTCGCGCCACGACCTCCCCGTGGCAAACGTCTACGAGGAGGGAGGGACGGAGGCGTTGCTCGCGGCCGTCACGGGGACGCTGGGCGGGGAGACGGACCGAGCGGGGTCGGGAGAGTGAGCGACGTCGTCTCCGTGACGGTCGAGCCGTTCGACCACCCGCTGGAGGAGCCCTTCGAGATCAGCCTCGGCACGCGGCGGACGGCAGCGAACGTCCTGGTGACGGTCGAAACGGAAGCCGGCGCGGTCGGCTACGGCGAGGGGTCGCCGCTGCCACCGATCACGGGTGAGACGCGGGCCGCGGCGGTCGAAACCGCTCGCACCCTCGCCGACCTGCTGGACGGCGAGGACGTCGCCGACTACCGCGACCTCGTCGGGGAGATCCGGGCCGCGGTTCCGGGGGCCGTGTCCGCGCTCTTCGCCGTCGAGACGGCGCTCCTCGACGCCTACTGCCGCGAGGTCGACATCCCGCTCTCGGCGCTGTTCGGCGGGCGCCCGGCGCCGGTCACGACGGACATGACGATTCCGATACTCGCGCCCGAACGCGCGGCGGACCGGGCGAGACGGGCCGCCGACGCGGGCTACGACCACCTGAAGATCAAGACGGGAACCGACGTCGACGACGACGTCGAACGCGTCCGGGCGGTCGCCCGTGCCGTCCCCGAGGCCTCACTGAAGGTGGACGCGAACCAGGGATGGACGGTCACGGAGACGTGTCGGTTCGCCGACGGGGTGGCGGACGGCGGCGTCGCGCTCGAACTGATCGAACAGCCGGTCCCCGCGTCGGACGTCGCCGGACTCGCCCGGGTCCGAGAGCGCGTCGACGTCCCGATCGCGGCCGACGAGGCGGTGTTCACACCCGCGGACGCCGTCCGGATCGTCCGCGAGGAAGCGGCCGACGTCGTCAACGCGAAACTGGGGAAGTCCGGACCGCTCGCTGTCGCGGACATCGCCGCCATCGCGACGGGAGCCGACCTCGACCTGATGATCGGGTGCATGCTCGAAAGCGCCGTCGGCATCCACACCAGCGCACACGTCGTCGCCGGACTCGGAGCGTTCACGTACGTCGACCTCGACGGCAACCGCCTCCTCGCGGAGGACGTCCTCGACGACGACGGCCCCGAACACGAGATCTCCGGCCCCGGCCACGGGGTGACGCCGTGAGCGTCCCGGAGCAGTATGTCCGCCAAATTATGTTATCTCACTAATATCTAGTGTCGTACATTCGCAGCCGAACGCGGCCGGAGCCGAGAGCGGCGCACGGGTGCCCGAGCAAAGCGTCGCGTCGACGGGAGCGTCCAGCCACGCGCGATAGCTCCCGCAGCGGGGAACTACCGGAGTGAAACCGGCGAACGGCGCCACGGACGGGGCGCGACGTCGGAACCGACGGCGGTGCGCGAGCGGTGGCCGCCCGAGTCGTCGGTTACGGGGCGTTACGGCTCGTGTCCGGCGGTGATCGCCGCCGCGTCGGCCCGAGAACCGCGCCGGCCGTTCCGGTTCCGGACCGTCCCGGTCGTGGGGGCACCGTACCGGTCGGCGGGACGGCAAAGGTATCATTCAGAAATAACTATCAGATTCGAATATAATCTCAAGATCTGATATAGATTCGATGCGGTCGCGGGCGGGGGGTCGGGACAGCCCGTCACGCGTCCGGCGAGAGCCCGGCGTAGCAGACGACGGCGACGGCCGTGACACCGCCGAGGGCGAGGAAGGCGGCGTCGAAGTGGCCGGCGTCGGCCATCGTGCCGACGAAGACGGAGCCGGTCGAGCCCACCAGGAACAGACAGGTTCGGAGGAACCCCCACGCCGCCCCCTGCACGTCGGCCGGAAGCAGCGCCACGACGTAGGAGTTCGTCACCGGGGCGATGGCCATCCGGGTGCCGAGCAGGAAGACCAGCACCACCCAGACGAGGCGGCCGTCGGCGAACGGGACGGCGAGCAGCGTGACGACGGCGACGCCCGCGACGGCGACGAGCGTGGGTCGGGCACCGAAGCGGTCCGCCGCCGATCCGATCCCGAGTTGGCTGATCGCCCCGCCGACGAACAGCGAGGCGAAGATGACGCCGGCGACGCTCTGCCCGATGCCCTCGTGGCTCACGAGGTACGTCGGCAGGAAGGCGGTCAGGCCCTGAAAGGCAAAGAGGTAGAACGTCAGGGCCACGGTGGCGAGGACGACGTCCCGGTCGCGGAGCGCCCGCGGGAGGCCCCGGAGCGCGTCCCGGACGGAGAGGGACTCGGCCGTCCGGTCGCCGCCGTCGGGCCGCGTCCGCGACTCGATGGGTTCGGGCAGCGTCGTCCACGCGAGGCCAGCGACCACCAAGAAGGCGGGCATCGTCCCGCCGATGAGGAGCCGCCACCCGACGAGGCCGACGGCGGCCCCGGCGACGAGCGGGATGACCGCGGAGCCGAGACTCCCCGCGGCGAGCGTGATGCCGAAGGCGGCCCCGTCGTTCCGCGGGAAGGCCTTCGAGAGCGAGGTGCCGCGCGCGGGGCCGTAGAGTCCGGACCCGATGCCGAACGCCGCGGCACCGGCGAGGAAGACGACGAACAGCGGCGCGGCGGCGAGGAGGGCGAGGCTGCCGGCACTCAGCGCCAGACTCGTCGCGAGGACGGTCCGCTCCCCGAGTCTGTCGGCCAGCAACCCCGCGGGGAACTGCATCAGCGCGTAACACCCCCAGATGACCGTCACGGCGAGGCCGGCGGCGGCGTTGTCGAGGCCGAAGGTGGTCTTGACCTGCGGCAGGAGCGCGGGGACGAGAAAGCGCAGGCCGAGCGTGAACAGCCAGCCGACGGCGACGGTCAGGAGGATCCATCCACGGCCGTCGCCCCGGAGCGTGGCGACGGTGTCGGCGACCGTTCGACGGAGGCGGGACACGTGTCCGCGGACGGTGGGAGGGGTAAAGAGCGACCCGGAGGCATCCACCTTTGCCGGTTGGACGGAGTCCACCCCGCGGACCGGTCGGTTACCAGATCGGATAATTTGAACGGGAGTATCAAAACCCGCCGGGACGAAGGATCGCCGAGTCGACACATGCGCTCCGAATGTCCGTTCTGTGGGAACCGCGTCGAATCCATGCCCGAACACCTAGAGGAGTGCCAGGAAGCCCCGCGGGACGACCCGCGGACCGGCTGAGAGTCGGGCCGCTAGGGGCGTGGCTTCCCGCCGCCACCGCCCCCGGCGGGCGTGACCTATCCGCGGATCTCTATCGGCGTCCCGCGGACGGAGAGGGCGTCGAACACCAGCAGGATCCGCTCGTCGAGCCGTAGCGGTTCGCCGTGGAACGTGAGCCCCGTCCCCGTCTCTCGGGTCCGGAGGTCGACGGTCAGCGTGACGTCGAGGTTTCGCGGGTGGTCGTGGAGCGAGATGTTCCCGTCCTGGCTCGTGAGGACCACCTCGCTCGGGGCGATCCGGACGTCGGTGACCACCGCGTACCGCGTGTCGCCGACGCGCTCGGTCAACCCGGCGTGGACGTTCGTCGCGCGTTCGGGCGCCACGTTCGACAGCCGCAACACCACCGTCGTCGTCGACACCTCCCCCGGCGGCGTCGACCGGCCGAGGCGGGTCACCTCCCCCCGGACGTCGTAGTCGTCGAACGGAATCGAGAGCGACCGCCCGAGCGCGACGGGTTGTCCGCCGAAGTGACGCCCGCCGGAGCGGCTGATCGTCTCGAGCGAGAGGCCGAGGAGGACGCGCCGCGTCGAGCCGTTCCCGACCGGATAGGCCGTCACCGACTCGACGGTCGCCAGCGCCCGACCGTTCGTGGCGTAGGTATCACCCCTGTCGATGGCCGACGCCCGCGTCGCCGGCATCGTCGTCGTCAGGAGAATCGGGGTCGGCGACACGGCCAGCGTGTCGTCGCCGCGTTCGACCGCCGTGACGGTCCCGGAGACGCGGTACTCGTCCGTCTCGACCGGGAGCTCCCGACCCAGGAGCAGGGCGTCGCCGGCGACGGAGAGCGGCGCCGAGTCGGGCGACTCCGCCGCCCGCTGGCCGACGACGCGGGCCCGAATCGTCACCGTGGCACCGCCGCCCCCGGCGGGCGTGGCGTACACGTCGGTGACGGTCAGGTTGCCCGTCTCGTACGCCGCCGCGTCACCAGCGTCGATCCGTTCGGTGACGTAGTCCGGCTGCGTGCCGAGGTCCACCGTGACGTAGCGCGTGCCGAGGTCCGGATCGCCGCCCGATCCGCCCGAGAAGACGAGGGCGACGCCCGCGACGACGACGGCGAGGGCGAACAGGACCGCGAGGAGGTCGATGACGTTGACGATGCCGAAGACGCGGCCCTGGTCGTCGAGGAGGTGCATCGTGTTGACTGTATCAAATGTCCAAGGCGATAAAATCTTGTTGTGAATCCAATATCGGCTTTTCAAGAAACAAGATCAGTCACTAAATCGTCTGTGGCAACTGGTAATCGGACGAGAGGTCCGTCGAAAAGGACGGTTCAAAAACAATTATATATTGTCACGAAAAACATCGATTAGCGTGGGATTTCCAATACAACGAGGGATTCGAATTCTGAAAAACGAGGGGCCCCTCGCGGCACTAACTAAGACTGGCAGATACCTACTGTCGCCGTTGTACTGGAAACTTCGCGGGTCATACACCCTGTGCGTGAGAGATATTGAAGTGTCGTTCTCCTCACCGAACGCAACGGTTGTTGAGCGCAACAAGAATCGGTTCGAAACGGAACAAGAGGAAGTTTCGGAGTTGATGGAGGACATCGAATCGGACGACATCTTCTTCGACATCGGCGCGAACACCGGACTCTACACGCTCTTCGTCTCCAAACTGTGCCAGAGCGGAACCGTCGTCGCCTTCGAGCCATATCCCCCCAACATCGCGTTGCTCAAACGCGACATCTCACGCAATGGAGCAGATAATGTGGAAGTCAGAGAGGTCGCACTGACAAACACAGAAGGCACTATCAGCTTTAACCAGCCCGAACAGCCGGATATTGGATACGGCTCCGCATCGGTGGATCCGTCCGACTCGAATCAGACGATAGAAGTTCCAACGACTAGTGGCGATCAGTTGGTTGCTGACGGGGAGGTTCCGCAACCCAACGTAGTCAAAATCGATTTCGAGGGATCTGAACCGATCGTCATAGAAGGAATGTCGGACACACTCTCATCCGAGGAGTGTAGGCTAGTGTTCTGTGAAGTACACCTATCAAACGTCAAGCATCGCCCATCAATTGAGGACTTCGGATCAACAATGGCGGACTTGCAGGCCCAACTGGAGGCGTGTGGCTTCACGGTAGAGCGGAACCGGACGCGTGGCTCAGAAGTACTGCTTAAAGCCCGAAAATGAGTATGACATCACTCCCACGGCGAGGTCTCAGGGTCCTTCGAGAGGAGGGAGTACGGATATTACTTGGAAAGGTGGGGGCCCGGATAAGGGAGCTCGTAGCGAAATGGTATCTGCGAGCAACGTTTCGTCCATCCGAATCGACTTGCGACATCATGGACGAGGACTGGGATAACTTACTCATTCTTGATGCCTGTCGGTACGATCAGTTCACTCGGTTGAATACTATCTGTGGGAATCTGGAGGCACGAACGTCGCTCGGGTCAGCCACGCCGGAATTCTTGGAGAAGAATTTCCACGACTCGATCCATCACGATACGGTGTACGTCACTGCGAATCCGATGTACCGAACCCTGAATCTCGGGGACGTATTCCACTCCGTCGTTGATGTCTGGAATACCGGCTGGGATGAGCAACAAAAGACCGTTCCGCCGGAGGAAGTCACCGAAGCGGCACTTAGTGCCCACGAGAAGTATCCAAACAAACGGCTCATCGTACACTTCATGCAACCCCACTATCCGTTCATCGGCAACTCTTCGGAATCACTGGGAGATCACGCCGGCTTCGAACACACCTACCGAGCGGTGACCGACGGAGAAGCTTCGCGGGACAACCCGACAGTATGGGAACTTATCGAGTCAGGGGCAATCGACGAGCGGAGCGCTCTGGACGCCTACGACGAGAATCTGACGGTAGTACTGCCACACGTTGAGCGACTCGTCAACGAATTTCCCGAAAAGACGGTCGTGACATCCGATCACGGCAACCTTGTTGGCGAGCGCATACTACCATTTGGTAGCGCGAGGTACGGTCACCCGAGGGGAACATACACTGAGGGACTTCGCAAAGTGCCGTGGCTGATCATCGACGGTAAAACCCGAAAGGAGGTGAACGCCGAGACGCCTCGGAGAGTCCGGAACGAGGACACGGACGTAGTTTCCGAACGTCTCGCCAATCTCGGATACACCGAGACGTGATACCGCTTCGTGGGGGTAAAGACAGACGTGTGGCGATGAGATGGTTGAAATGACAGGATTCAGGAACAACGATGCCGAGAGTGAAGATTCCCTATGGACGATCAGTAAGGGGGCATCCCTGTTTTTCGTCGGGAAGCTCACCGCCAACGGACTCGGTTTCCTGTTCAATCTAATCCTCACACAGACGCTTGGAGCCGCGCTCTACGGAATCTACACCTACGCGAACACCATCACGGGATTTCTGATTGTATTCGCTCGGCTCGGGACTGGAAAATCGCTCCTTCGGTACATTCCGTCCTATGACGACGACCCACTAGGCCGGAACTCGGTCACCGGACTTGCCTATCTAACTGCACTACTCGCGAGTGTACTCATCGGGGTCGGTATATTCTACGCGGCACCGATCGTATCCGAGTACACTCTCAACGATCCGCTGTTGGTCGATGTGTTGCGTATCTTGGCGCTCGTTCTTCCGTTTAATACGATGATCAATTTGACCAACGCTGTGTTTCGAGCCCTTGAGAAGCTTGAATACCAGATTCTCGTCTCGAATGTTATTGAGCCGCTCGTTCGAATCATCGGCGTATCGGCGGCCTTCGCACTCGGGTACTCACTCATCGGAGCGGTCTCGGCAGTAGCTGTCGGAGCAATATTGACCTTCTGTACAGCGGTATCGTTCCTCGTTGCAAGGACGGATATCCGTCCCACGGGTGACCGGTCACGGGTGAACGTCTCGCAGTTCTACAACTTCTCGCTGCCGCTGACGTTGAAGGACCTCGGTCAAAAGCTCTACACCCGCGTGGACATTCTGATGGTGGGATTCTTCCTAACGGGATCAGCAGTTGGTATTTACCGTATTTCGATCCTAGTTGCGACCCTACTCACGCTCCCGTTAGCTGGGGTAAACCAGCTTTTCCCACCCATTGCCTCGGGGCTATACTCCGACGACAAGATGGCCGAACTGGAAGCGACGTATCGGATCGTTACCCGGTGGGTGTTTACCCTCGTACTCCCCGCAGCGCTCACGTTGATCATATACGGGTCCGAACTGCTCCGGATTTTCGGGAGCGAGTTCTCGGGCGGCGCAGCCGTACTAAGCCTGTTCGCCGTGGCACAGTTGACGAACTGTGCGGTCGGTCCAAGTGGCTATCTGCTGATGATGACCGACCACCAGTATCTCAATATGGCCAATCAATGGATACTGGGGTTACTCAACGTAGTGTTGAACTACGCATTCATCCTCGAATACGGCTTCATCGGTGCAGCGGCAGCGACCGCCGGGACGTTGGCGTTCATCAACGTCGTCCGAGTGGTGGAGGTGGGCTACACCGAAGGGATCATTCCCTACTCGCGAAAGTACTGGAAACCGCTCGTCGCAGGAGGTGGAAGCATCCTCGTCATGGCCGGCTGGAAGTTCCTTCTCACGGGCTATACGGTGCTCATCGTCGGCACCGCGACGGGACTGTTCGCGTTCGCGGGGGCGCTCGTGCTGTTCGGGCTCGAAGACGAAGACCGGCGGTTCTTCGCGGAGAATCTCAAGCCGCGTCTTGAGTGAGGGGAGTCACCAGACCGGAGGAAATATTATATATACAACACGTTTAGCGAACGGTAATGTCGCTCGACGAGCAGTCACGGATCGGTAGGACATGGCGCTCGTCATCGATTGCCACTGCACTTCTCCGGGTGGACGAACTCCTCGCACGGAACCCCGTTGGCGCCAAGGTGAAGTCCTCTCTTCGTGGGAGTCGACTCTACCGGTGGGCAACAGCATCACCAGAGGGGTTCGTGCCACTCGACTCGTACCGGGCTCGCTTAGTTCCCGCAACCGTCCGTGCTGCAGCCACATCGTCAACGACGTTCACACCCATACTGGAACGACGACCGCTCGTCGATTTGCTGATGATGGCGCTGATCGTCTCTCTCCCGCTCGGTCCGTTCGAAGTCGGGATGTTTTCGCTTCCGGACGTGCTCGTATTGGTCACCGTCGTCGTCCTCGGACTGGACGCGCTACGGAGGGGAGCGCTGCAGCGAACGACCGCCTCCATCGGTGCCGTCGTCGCCATCACCGCCTTGCTCGGGTGGATGGCCGGCTCGATCGCCGCGACCGGGGCATCGGTTCGGGAGCTCACCCAGCCCATCGGCCACTGGCTGTTGCTCTGTGCCGTGGTGCTGTACGTCGACAACCACCGGGATGCAGAGCGGGTACTCCTGGCCGGCGCTGTCGCTGCCGCCGGTATCGCGGTCCTCACCCTTCTCGCAACGGTGGTCCAACTCCCGATGGAGCCACGAACCCTCCGCCCGCGTACGTTCGGGCCGATACGGATGCCCGTCGGTCGGGTGTACCCCCTACCGCTTTCGTTCGGGATTTTGGGAATGTTCCTGCTCTATCCCGCTCCGTATCTGGCCGTCCGCGGGTGGCAGGAACGCTCCCGGATCGCGCTTGGTGGCGCCGGAGCGGTCGTCCTCGCGGTCGTCATCACCCAGTCCCGAAGTACGTACCTGGCACTGGCGGCGGCCGTCGGCATCCTGGCACTCGCCGGCGTCTGTTGGACCCTCGTCCACGGGCCGACACACTGGCGCCGTCGGATGGGGTTCGGGGCGCTCGTCGGTGGAACGGTGTCGCTCCCGATCGCACTGCTCGGCGCACGAACGCTGATTCGCGCCGGGCGCCGGACGTTCGTCGCACGCCTCGGCCAAGTCAGGGAGGGGGTCTTGCTCATGCTCGACCGGCCGCTGTTCGGCACCGGCCCGGGCCAGTTCCGGGAGGTCGTCGAGATTCGACACGTGATCCACACGGCGTGGGTTCGGTTGGGAGCCGAATCGGGAGTTCCAGCGCTAGCGCTCTTTTTGGTCGCTGTCTACGTGGGAGTGAGACAGCTTGTTCGGACGGCGACTCAAACGGAACGGGCCACACTAGCGATAGTCTTGCTTGCAGGTGGGACAGCCGTTGCTATCGAAGCCTCATTTCAGGGGAGTTTCGGCCGGCCAACGTGGGTAGTGCTTGGACTCGCAGTTACCGCCCCATGGCGACAACTAGAGGAGAGCAACCAGACAAGATGAGAGCCCAGTCGGAACATCAGTCATTGACGATCCACAGTCATATCACACACTCGTTCACATTTCCAAAGAAATGAAGCCACTAGTTAGTGTCATTATTCCCACGTACAATAGAAATGACCGTTTATGTCGTTCAGTTTTGTCTGTGTTAGAACAGACATACGATCCAATCGAAATAATCATCGTAGACGACCATTCAGATCGTCCTGCAACGGATGTTATCGGGGATATCATAGCAGAAAACAAGATTCTGCAAACGATTCGCCATGAGAGCAATCAGGGAGCAAACGCAGCTAGAAACACCGGGATACAAGCAGCATCTGGAGATTATATCGCATTTTTGGATGATGATGACGAGTGGCATCCAGAGAAGATTGATCGACAGATATCCGTAATTAACTCGGAATCCAACAAGGTAAGTATCGTATACTCCGGGATACGAATAAATCGAGACGAGAGAACATCATACAAATCAGCAACTGCGGAAGGTGATTTGACTAAGCAATTGCTTAAAAAAAACGTCGTCGGTACGTTTTCTACGATACTTATTCGGTCGAAGATTGTTGACCAAGCAGGCAATTTAGACGAGCGATTCCCAAGCTGGCAGGATAAAGAATGGTACGTTAGACTCTCTCAGCACGGAGAATTCAAGCCAATCAACGAACCACTTGTCACGCGCCACATGGAGGGAAGCGATCATCTTAGCGACGATCTCGAACAACTGTCTAAGAAAACCCAGCCACTATTTGTAGAGAAATACGAATCACTAGCTCGGTCATTCGGGTGGCGGTACTATCGCCAGTGGAGAAGTATGTGTGCTCAAAATGTGGCCGGCTATGCGCTCCGACTGGGACACGAACCCGTTGCAAGGCGATATCTCATCGAATCGATCAAGTGGCATCCACTTCGATATCGACCTTACTGTCTCCTTGGTAAGTCAATAATAGGTAAGACTCGTCAAGAATCCTGATCCGTCTATAAAACGGGAAAGACAGATGCGGTTCTACACCCGCCGCCTCGCAGATGAAGACGTTATTGACCCTCGGTGGGGGGGAGAGATGAGTTGGATCTCAGACATTAATACGGGCCACTGAGACATCGTCTCATGAGCGGGACAGTGCGCCACCTCTTCCCCGACACCCCACTCCGCCAACTCGCCGCCCACCACCTGAACCGCCTCTACTACGCCGCCCGAAACGGGGCCTACAACGCGGACGGCGTCGACGTCTTCGCCGCGGACTGGGACAACTTGCTCATCCTCGACGCCTGCCGCTACGACTACTTCGCGGAGCGGTCGACCCTCGACGGACGGCTGGAGTCCCGAACCTCTCGCGCGTCGGCGACCCGCGAGTGGGTCCGCGCCAACTTCACCGGTCGCCGACTCCACGACGTGGTGTACGTCTCCGCGAACCCGAACTACCGGAAGGTCGTCGACGACATCGACGCCGAGGTCCACGCGTACGTCGACGTCTGGCAGGACGACAACCTCGTCGGGAAGGAAAACACCGTCGTCCCGCCGGAGACGGTCACCGAGCACGCGCTGGAGGCGGCCGAGGCGTATCCGAACAAGCGACTGCTCGTCCACTACGTCCAGCCCCACTATCCGTTCATCGGGCCGACGGGCCGGGCACACTTCGATCCCACGGCGACGCTCGGGGAAGTGTCGCGGGAGCACGACGTGACCGGCTCGCTGCTCACGGATGCGTATCGCGAGAACGTCGACATGGCACTTCGCGAGGCCGAGCGCCTGCTGGCATCGCTGACGGGGAGGACGGTCGTGAGTTCGGACCACGGGGAGCTGCTGGGCGAGCGGCTCTTTCCGGTTCCGCTCCGGGCCTACGGCCACCCGGCGGGCGTCTACGTCGACGAACTCGTCACCGTCCCGTGGCACGTCCGAGACGGCGGGGAGCGAAAGCGAATCGTGGCCGAACGGCCGCGCGAACGGGACGAGATCGACGACGGGGCGGTCGCGGAACAGCTCCGGAACCTCGGCTACGTGGCGTAGTCACACGTACCCCAGCGCCGCCAACTGCGCCGCCCGATCCGTCTCCGTCCCGGATTCGGCCTCCGTCGTCGGTTCGTGCGTCCCCCGGTCCACGGCCGTCGTCTCGATCCACGGCACGACGCGCAGGCAGTCCATCGGCATCCCGGGCGGGTGGCCGTAGACGAACCACTCCCCCAGCGCGTTGCCGTGATCGGACGTGATCACGGCCCGGTCGGCGTCGACGTTCGCCAGCAGGAGTTCGACGTCGTCCATCGCGAGTTCGAGGTTCTCGCGATAGCCGGCCCAGACCTCCTCGCGTCCGACCCGGCCGGCGCGGAGCTTCTGCCAGACGTCCTCCCACTCCTGGTCTCCGAACCGGTCGAGGCGCTTGCCCCGCGTCATCTCGGGACGGGAGAGGAAGGGACAGTGTGGCTGCATGTAGTGGGCGACGATGCGGTCGGGGTCGTGTTCGCGGGCCGCCGCGACGGTCCGGTCGGTGATCGCTCGGGGGGGCACGGTCCCCGGGTCCTCCCAGACGTACCGCCAGACCTCGTCGAGCGCGCGGAACTCGTCCGCGTCGAGGGCCTCGGCGGAGAAGGGATTGCCACAGACGTAGGCCGTCTCCGCCATCTCGGCGCCGTATTCGGGGACGAAGTTCCGGCGCATCCACTGCAGGGTCATGCTGTCCAGCGAGCGAACTGCCCGAACCTCGTCGACGAACCCGTACCCGGGCGCCACCTCGCGCATGAGGTCGAGTCGACACGCGTCGACGACGACCAGGAGGTCCCAGTCACGGTCGTAGATCGGCGTCCCGGGAGGTCGCAGCCGGGAGAGTCCCTGCAGTCCCTTGTGGTAGGCGGGGCGGAGTGACTCGCGAGCGCCGTCGGCGCCGTCGGAGCGAACGCGAGCGGCGGAATCCGAGAGCCAGCCGAGGACGTCCATCGAGCGAATGTCAACGTGAGAGAACATCAATCCACGGGTCGGCGGGAGGTCACAGATACCCCAGCCGTCGCAGTCGCGCCGACGTCGCCGCGGACACGGCCGCCTCGCCGCCGCGTCGGAGCCACGCCGCGTATCGGTCGGGAGGCGTCGCGTCGTCGGCCTCCTCGCGGAGCGTCCGCGAGCCGTCGGCAAGATCGTACCGCAGTCGCCGAACCGCCGGCTCCGCCCATCGGGATTCGTAGACCGTCATGGCGTCGTCGTCGACGAAACCGACCTTGCGGACGCAGACGGCGTCGACGGCCTCGCGGTCGTACCGCCCCCGCAGGTCGGCGACGCTCCAGGTGGGCCCGTCGGCGCAGACGACGACCCGGCCGTCGGTTCGACTGCCCTCGACCGCCGCGTCGACGAACGCGTCGGTGCCCCGAACGCGGCCGTCGACGACGCCGTCGAGCGCTCTCGAGAGGCCGAGCCAGGATACCGGCGTGTCGACCCCCCGACCCGTCTCCCACGAGGCGGGCGGCAGGACGTACAGCGGGACGTGGATCCCGTGCGGGTGCAGCGAGGTCTGGTGGCCGAGCCCACCCTCCTCGCCGAACAGTTGGCCGTGATCGCCGGTGACGACGACGAGCGACTCGTCGCGAACCCGGTCTGGGAGGCCGTCGAGCCACCCGCCGATCAGGTGGTCGAGATGGCGGATCTGGGCGTCGTAGATCCGCTCGCGGCGCGCGAAGACGGCGTCCCACGACTCGAAGTGGTCGCGGGTCGCCGCGGGCAGGGGGGCACGCTCCAACAGGTACCGCCGGTCGTCGTTCGCCGCCGCGAGGGCGCGCCGTTCGTCGTCGGGGACGGACAGGCCGAGCGCGGCGGCGCCGGCGTCGGGCGGCGCGTGATGCGGGTTGTGGGTGTCGAGCAGGTTCACGAGACAGAACAGGGGTCGGTCGGCGTGCCGCGCCACGAACCCGTCGAGGTGGTCGATCACCCGCCGCCCGTGGTGCGGGAAGGCCGTCTCGTCGACGCCGGACAGTTCCGTCACGAGCCCGTAGGCGAGGTTCGCGAGGTTCGCGACACGGTTCGGCCGACGGCTCACCTCGCGGAGGAGGGTCAGCGCCGCGCCGACGTCGACGTCGTCGACGTGGTGGTCCGGCGAGAACGCAGAGCGGACGGGTTTCCGGTGGATGGAGTCGTCGACGTAGTCGACGCCGTGGTGGAAGCCGGTGCGCGCGCTGAACGTGGGGTTCTCGCTGAACAGCGCCGTCCGGTAGCCGGCGTCGCGGGCCCGGTCGGGGAGGGAGGCTTGCGCCCCGGACAGCACGTCGCCGCGGCGGGTCACGCCGTGGTCGACGGGCAGTCGCCCGCTGTAGAGCGACGCGTGAGAGGGCTTGGTCCACGTACCCGGGGTGTAACAGCGCGTGAACTCGACCGCCGGTCGCCCCGTCAGCGAGGGCAGCGTCGCCGCCGTCGCGTTCGCTGCGCGGAGGCAGTCGCCGACGAGAACGAACACGTGTGGGGCCGCCATCGGGTGAACGCTCTCGGCACGTCGGCATATTTGTGTCGGTCAGTCGACAGCCGTGGGAGCCGACAGCCGATACGCCTCGTCGAGCAGTCGGTCGACGTGCGCGGCCATCGTGTGTTCGCGGGCCCAGGCCAGCGCCCCGCGCTGTAGCGGCTCGCGATCCGCGGCGAACAGCCGACGGATCGCCGTCACCAGGCCGTCGACGTCAGCCGGTTCGAAGAGAAAGCCCGTCTCCCCGGGATCGATCAGTTCCGGAATGCCGCCGATGTCGCTCCCGATCACGGGGAGGCCAGCGGCGTAGCTCTCGTAGACGGTCATCGGCGAGTTCTCCATCCAGATGGAGGGAACGACGGCGGCGGCGGCGGTGTGACGGAGGTCGGCGAGGCGCTCCTCGGAGACGAAGCCGTGGTAGTGGAGGTTGTCCCGTTCGGCGGCTGCGGCTTCGGTTCGGTCGGCGTACGGGCCGGTCCCGCAGACGTGGACGGTCACGTCCGGGAGCCGATCCGCCGCCGCGAACAGCGTCTCCAGCCCCTTGGCCTCCAGTTGCTGGCCGACGTAGAGGAGCGACGGCTCGTCGGTCACCGGCGGCGGGTTGTCGGCGACGTCGTCGACGCCGAGTCGGAGCCGCTGGGTCTCGACGCCGTCGAAGAAGCCGTGATCGCGGTGGACGTCGACGACGTGCTGACTCGGCCCGGTGACGAGGTCCGGCGTCCCGAGCGTCGACCGGCGCTGACGGGCGTACGCCCGACACGGGAGCGGCGGGTCCTCGCAGACGACGCGCTCCCCCTCGGGGGCCGTCAGGTCCCGGAGGAGGTTGCTCTTGGGACAGACCAGCCCGTAGTCGTGGAGGGTGTGGACGTGACGGACGTTCCGGCGCTGGACCGCCCGCCCGACCAGCGTCGAGATGCCGAAGAGGTTGTTCGTGTGAACGACCGCGGGATCGAGGCGGTCGAGGACCGTTCCGACGGCGCGGGCCGCCGGGAGGTTCACGAGGTCGACCCCGCGCCAGAGGGCCTTCTCGACGATGCCGTCGCCGGTGCCGTCGCTCAGATGCGAGAGGTTGGGCGGGTAGAAGCGCCAGACCTGCAGGCCGTCGTGGACCTCCACGGTCGGCCGCAGCGACGACGGGCCGTCGTAGGGCTTCGACGTGACGACCGCCACCTCGAACCCGCGCTCTTGCAACCCGTGGGCCGCGCGGCGCACGTACTGTTCCGCCCCGCCGTGAGCGTCGGGGGGAAAGAGCGCGTTGACCAGACAGATGTCAATCATCGAACGTCAGTTCGGGGGACGGTCATATAGGTGTTGATCCGCCGACGCGTCGTCGGCTGCCGGCAGCACAGTGATTAGATACCCAACCATTTACCTCGCCGACCGACCTACTCGTCGTCGATGCTCACCGTCGGCGTCGACGCCCGCGTCCTCGGCAAGCCCGAACCGACCGGGGTGAGTCGATACACCGCGAGTCTCCTCGGAGCGCTCGGCGACGGCCACGCCGACGACGCGGAGTTCGTCCTGTTCGGCCTCGACGACCGGCCCGCGAGCCTCGACGCCGCCGACGGCCTCCGTCTCGCGCCCGAACCGGCGCCACACAGCGGTCTCCGCGCGCATCTGTGGGAGCAGGTTCGGCTCCCGGTCGCCCTGCGACGGTACGACCTCGACGTGTTCCACGCGCCCGCGGGCGCACCGCCGTACACGGGGACGCCGACCGTCGCGACGATCCACGACATCTCACCCGTCGTCCACCCGGAGTGGTTCTCGGCGGCGTACGGCGCGCTCTACCGCCTCCTGACCGCCCACACGGTTCGGACGGCCGACCGGATCGTCACCGTCTCCGGGTTCGCCCGGGACGAAATCGTGGAGCGATACCCCGCGGCGGCCGAGCGGACGGTTCCGATACACAACGGCGTGACGCCGCGCGACCGCTCGGCGGGATCGCCGGTCGCGTCGCTCGACGGCGAGGCGTTCCTCCTCTTCGTCGGCGCGATGAACCCCCGGAAGAACCTGCGGACGCTCGTCGAGAGCTACGACCGATACCGGGACCGGGTCGAGGATCCCGCCACGCTCGCCCTCGCCGGACCCAGCCGAGAGGTGTTCGCCGACGGCGACGCCCCCCGTCCCGAGGGGGTGCGAACGCTCGGGTTCGTCCCCGAATCGACGCTCTCGTGGCTCTATCGGGAGGCGACGGCCTTCGTCTTCCCGTCGCTGTACGAGGGATTCGGACTCCCGATTCTGGAGGCGATGAGCGCCGGCACGCCGGTGATAACCTCGAACCGGGGCGCGATGGCCGAGGTGGCCGGCGACGCCGCGTTGCTCGTCGATCCCGAGCGGCCGGCGGCGCTCGCCGACGCGATGGAGCGGGTCACGGCGGCGAAGACGGTGCGCGACGACCTGCGGCGTCGCGGCCGGGTGCGTGCCCGGGCGTTCACCTGGGAGCGAGCGGCCCGGCGGACGATGGCGGTGTACCGCGAGGTTGCCGACGGCCGGTAGCCCGGCCTCACGTCGAGGTCCGCGCGTCGTCGACGGCCGCCGCGACGGCGTCCGATCCCTCGTCGACGAGCGCCCGGTACGCCGCTTCCAGCGTGTCGAGCATCCGCTCCCGGCCGAAGCGGCGCTCGACCCGTTCGCGCGCGCGCTGACCGTACGTCCGTCGCCGCCCGGCGTCGGCGAGCAGGGCGTCGATGGCCGTCGCGAGCGCGTCGGCGTCCCGGGGCGGCACCGTCACCCCGGTGTCCCCGTCACGACTCACCCACGGCACCCCGGTCGGGAGGTCGGTGTTGACGACCGGGGTGCCGTAGGCCATCGCCTCCAGTTGCACGATGCCGAACGCCTCGCTCGGTTCGACCGACGGGAGGACGAACACGTCGGCGCGGTCGTAGCAGGCGTGGAGGCGGTCCTCGCCGACGCGGCCGAGGAAGAACACCCGGTCGTCGACGCCGAGGCGGTCGGCGCGGGCCTCGAGTTCGCGACGGCGCTCGCCCGACCCGGCGACGAGCAGGTCCGCATCGAGGGCCGGCATCGCGTCGAGCAGGTACTCGACGCCCTTGTAGTAGTTCAGTCGGCCGACGAACAGCAGCGTGGGGCGATCCGCTCGCCCGGGGAGTTCGACGGCCGGCACGCGGCGGCCGTAGTCGTCGAGGTCGATGGAGAGGGGGACGACGGACGCCTTCTCCCGGTACGGCGCGAGGTGCGCCGAGCGTTCGAGGAGGGGCGGCGACGTGACGAACACGTGATCGAGCGCGTCGAGAAAGCGGTGGAGGAGCGGTCGGTACAGCCGGAGGGCGCCCCGCTGTCGCACGATGTCGCTGTGATAGGTCGCGACGACGGCCGCGTCCGTCGACGGCGTGGCGAGCTGCGAGACGACGCTCAGCGGGTTCGGCAGGTGGTGGTGGACGACGTCGGCGCTGCGGCTCGCCCGCCCGAGGTGAGGGGGGTACGTCGGCGACAGCGGTACCGACTTCGCCACGCCGAGACTCGCCGTGCGGGTCACGGGGACGCCACCGACCCGCTCGCTGGCGCCCCGTCCGCGCGGGACGGCCACCAGTACGCGATTCGCGTGTCCCCGCCGCGCCATCCCCTCGGCGGTGGCGCGAACCACCTGTTCGATGCCGCCGATTTCGGGGTGGTAGAACTTGTTACAGTGGAGGAGGTCCATGCGGTACCCCGGTGAGAACGTGTCGGCTATCCTAATCAAGGTGGGGGTCGCGGGGGGCGAGTACACCGCCGCCGGGGGAGGGATTTTATTTATACGCTCCCACAATCCGGTAGCGAATGACCGACCCACCGGACTCGCTCTCGTCGTTCATCGGGAGCGGGGAGGTGGCGGACCGCTCGCTGGCCGTCGTGAACCGGACGCGACCGCAGCCGATTCACGACATGTTGGCGGAGCTGTTCGCCGAACAGACCGTCGACGTGGCGGAACTCGACGTCCCCGACGCCGAGGAGGACGTGGTGCTGTTGCTGGAGGGCGACGACGTGGTCGCGTCGTCGCCGCTCCGTGCGCTCGAAGACGAGATACTGCTCGTCAACTCCGACCTCTACACCACGGGCACGAAGCGCCTGGAGGACGTGACGGTCCCCGCAGTCCTCGAAGGGCTGGCGGAGACGCCGTTCCGGGTCCGGGGCTATCCGGCCTCCCACTCCGAGAAACTGCCGCTCATCGTGATGTCGCGGTACATCGAGCGGTTGGCCTGGGAACACGAGAGCGGGCGGCTCAGGTCGTCCTTCCAGCGGCTCTCCAGACTCGACGACGAGCGGGGCACCCGGACGGTGTACCGGAAACTCGGCTCGACGGACGTGGACGTACACGTCTACGGCGTGCCGGACTGGCTGCCGTCGAAGTCGTTTCCGGGGGTCATCCACGCCGGCTACGCCGGCGAGTTTCGCTCCTCGTGGTTCGTCGTCCACCACGCCGAGAACGGGGACCACCGAACCGGGGCACTCGTCGCCGAACGCGTCGACGACGACGAGTGGGAGGGCCTGTGGACGTTCCGTCCCGACCGGGTCCGCGCCGTCAACCGATACATCGAACGCGCCCTGTGACGCGCCGGCAGGGGAGCGCTCCGCTCCCGCGCCTGCGCGAGTGGCCGAACCCGCGCGCACGCGGAACACCGTGACCCCGAGCGTCGCCGACGCCGCGACGACCGGAGAATTATCCGATATCGAGAATACATCGTAATTCGATATGTATCGAAGGCGGAAAGACGAACACGGTCCGTCTATCGGGGGTTCTCCGGGCTTCGTGGGTCGTCTATCCCCGTCAAATCGGTCTGATCCCTCGATCGTTCCAAGACCACGGAATCCCTGATTTCGGAAATTTCACCGATTTTTCTCCGAATTTTTCGCGAAATATTCACTATTTCTTCAGTATCGGGGCAGTATCCGTCACCTCCGCGCCATATCATACCACTACAACTGAAAGGAAATAATACATTCTCGAACAAGTATCGAATATCTATTATTTTATGGATCTGACGGCCCCGTCATCAAGTATATGGGGTTGCTCGCCGTAGTCGTGGCCAACACATGGCAGACGACGCGGACGGGAGGCCGTCGAGCAAGGTGGCGAGGCTCATCGACGCGTACGGCTTCGACGAGGCGTTCGGGGACGAACTCGAGGCGCTCTGGACGGCCGACGGCCCCCAGCGCAGGAGCCTCCGCGATCTGGCCGACACGTTCAATCGACGGCTCCTCGAATCGGTCCTGAGCGACGCCGGGATGTCGACGGTCGACGGGGAGGTCGACAACCTCTACCGGCTGCTGACGGCCGACGACGTGAGTAGCGGCATGCGCATGGAGGCCCGCGCCCGTCTGGAGCGAAACGGCGTCGACGTCGACGACCTCGAATCGGATTTCGTCACCTACCAGGCGATCAGATCGTACCTCACGTCGTACCGGGACGCCGAGTACGAGGGGACGAGCGACGAGGACCGCGTCGAGAACGTAGTCGATACGATCCAGCGCCTCCGGTCACGGCTCGATTCGGTCGTTCAGGGGAGCCTGGACCGCCTTCGGTCGACCGAGCAGTTGACGCTCGGAGAGTTTCGGCTGTTCGTCGACGTGGACGTGCTCTGTGAGGAGTGTGGCGCGCAGTACGGCGTCGTGGAGTTGCTGGAGCGCGGGGGCTGTGATTGCGACGGATCGTAAGGCGAGTCCCGGTCGTCAGATCTCCGTGACCCGTGCGTAGTCGTCGTCGAGCGCCTGGGCGTCCTCCGGCAGGAGGGCGACGACGAGAAACTGCGGGTGGTCGGCGACGTAGTCGACCAGATCGGCGAGTCGTGCCGAATCGATGGCCTCCAGGGAGTCGAGCAGCATGAACGGGACCGTCTCGTACACCTCGTGGACGAGGTAGCCGGCGAGGGCGAACACCAGGCCCGTCACTTCGCGCTCGCTCTCGCTGAGGTGATCGACGGTGTCCTCGTAGGTCGCACCGGAGTCCGTACTGCGGATCACGTGCAGTTCGAAGGCCGTCCGGTCGACCTTCCGTCGGCCCTCGCGAACCTCGCGTTCGACCCGCTCGATCCAGATGCGTTCGAGGTTGGCGTAGCCGAGACGGTCGAGCACCGCGTCCATGTGGTCGTTGAACCCCTCGACGGACTCCCGTTCGATCCGGTCGATCCGCGTCCGAAGGTCCGTCAGTTCCTCGCTGAGTTCCTCGCGCTCCGCCCGGAGGGCGTCCTCCTCGGCCAGGCGGTCCTCGACGTCCCCGATCCGGTCGGTCACGTCGTCGAGGTCGGACTCGAGCTGGCCCAGTTCGAACTCCAGCTGGTTGGCCTCCTTGTGTAAGTCGAGGACCTCGCCGAACTCCTCGGCCTCCAGTTCCTCCACCTCGGATTCGAGGTCGTCGATGTCGTCGTTGAGTCGGGACCGCTTCTCGCGCAGTTCGTCGAGCGTGTCCTCGCGGCGGTCGAGTTCGTCGTCCAGGTCGTCGAGCTTTCGCTCCACCGTCTCGCGGCGCTGCTGTCGCTCGCGGTGGCGGCGCTGTTCCTCCTTCAGCTCCTCTAACTCCGCCTCCAGCGTCCGGATCGTGTCGAGTTTCTCCTGCCGGACCTCGCGCAACTGATCGAGCGTATCGGAGATGCGGTCGGACGACACCTCGGAGCCACAGGTCCAGCAGACCACCGTGTCGTCGACGAGTTCGTCCGTCACCGACCCGTCGTCGGGTTCCAGCACGTCGGCGACCGAATCGTCGCCGCCGGACAGCAGGTCCTCGTTGAACTGGATCACGTCCTGGAGGTCGCTCACGTCGCTTTCGAGACGGTCCCGCCGGTCACGGAGGCGCGAGATCTCGCGTTCGAGTTCGTCGTGTTCGCCCATCGGCGCCTCGGGCAACTCCTCCAGTTCCGACTCGAGTTCGCGCCGCTCGCCCGTCACCGACTCGATGCTCTCCTGCTGGAGGTCGATGTCCGACCGGACGCGTTCGAGGGCGGCACGCTTCTCCCGCAGGTCGTCGAGTCGGGCCTCGAGTTCCCGCTTCTCCTCCCGAGTCTCGTCCACGTCGGCGTCGAGCGACTCGATTTCCGCCTCCTTGGCCGCCAGTTCCTCGCGCTTGTCCTCGATGTCGGCCTCGAGCTGGCTCCGTCGCTCCTCCAGTTCGGGGAGTTCGCCCTTCAGCTCCTCCAGATCGGCGAGTTCCTCGTCGATCCGATCCCGCTCCCGTTCGCACTCCCTGATCTCCGCCTGGATGGCCTCCGTATCGACCGGCCGCATGATGAGTTCCCGCAGGTCGCCGCCCCTCGCGACCGCCCGGCGGGCCTCGTTGGATTCGAGGAGGAAGGCAAAGAGGTCCGCGAGTTCGGGGTCGTCGAGATACGGGTCACCCCCGGTCGTCACGGTGCCGTCGGTCCGCGTCAGCGTTCGCGTGTACGTCTCCCCGCCGAGTGCGAGTTCCACTCGACCCTCCTGGGCGTCGCCCTTCAGCGAGACGCGGTCGCTTCCCATGACGCCCATGATCGATCGGAGAAACGACGTGCGGTTCGTCGCGTTGCGCCCGGTCAACACCGTCACACCGGGGTCGACGTCGACGGTCGTCTCGTCGATTCCGCCGACCTTCTGCACTCGAAACGTGGCCGTCCGCTCGATTCCCTTCTGCTTCGTCATGCGCGTCACGAGGGTCTAACCGCATAAAAAAGTACTGTCGACGGTCACCCGATCCGTGTGCCGAATGGAATAACGATCCTATTCCTGTTAGTTTCGGGGGTCGGCCTCGACAGCGGGGGAGTGATCGACCCGTGGAATAACGCCGATACGTTAGTTACGCCCGTCCGACACGGCTCCGGAGTCGCCTCGAAGGCGCATCGCCCGGCGGTGACGAACCGGCGGAGCCGTCGACGGGGCTCCGATGCCGGGGTGGCCACCGACCGACGCGGTGGCCGCGGACGCCGGTGTCCGCGCGGCGTCCGACTGCATTTCCCATGAGTGGACGCCCGCGATCGGTCCGGAAGCCGGAACCGTACACTCGGGGTGCGACGGCGCGTCGACCCACCACGCCGACCCACACGGATCGCCGTGGTCGGCGGGCGCCGTTCCTCGCATGGTGAATCGGACGCGGCGGTTCGGGGGTGTGGGCCGGTACCACACGCCACGGATTCGGGCGAGTCCGCCGTTCGGGGCACCGACGTGTTCCGCCGACACGGGACATTCACTGATAGCGAACGCAGTTGGGAACGCCGTTCGGCGGCGCTACGGCGGCACTTCGGGCGGTTCTCGGATCGGGAGGGACCGACCGACCGGCCGTTCCGGGGATTCGGCGTCCGCGCTCGCCGACGGCGTTTACCATCAGTGCGACGGCGGTCGCGAGTCGACCCCCCTGCGGAACGCGTTCGTCTCGCCGGGCGGCGGGCGCTCCGTCAGTCTTTAGACGGTGACGGAAGTAGCGCCGCACATGGTTGTCGTGGCTGCAGTCGATAGATCGAGGGACGAGCGACGGACGGTCGAGGAGGGACGCACGCTCGCGTCGAGATTCGGCGAGGAACTGCACGTGGTCCACTGCCTCAACGAGTCCGAATTTCGGAGCCTCGAGCGGACGAGTTACGAACGGACGGGCGAGACGATCGACGTGTCGGAGCTCGAGGCCGCGGCGACCGAGATCGCCCGCGAGGCGGTCGTCGACGGGGTGGACTGCACGCCGGTCGGCCTGGTGGGCAATCCCGCACAGCGCGTCCTCGAGTACGGGCGGGACCAAGACGCCAGATATCTCGTCGTCGGCGGACGAAAGCAGTCGCCCGTGGGGAAGGCCCTCTTCGGGAGCGTCACGCAGTCGATCCTCCTGAACGCCGACCGTCCGGTGGTCACCGTCATGGCCGAGGGCTGACGACGCCCGGTCAGTCCCACGAGCGCGCTCTCGACGCCGCCGCGACGTGGCGTGAGCGCCGTCTCCGCTTCGGTGACACGCCCCATTATGGAGAAACTTTTGCCGCTAGGGTCGTCTTTTGGGTGATGGGAGGTTGGGTCGGCAGTATGCCATACGAGGCCTACGAGAGCATCACGGCCGAGAAGGACGACGGAGTCGTCACGATCACGTTCCACCGCCCCGAGAAGTACAACGCACTCAGCACGGAGGTGTACATGGACCTCGCGAGAGCGTTCGCCGAGATCCAACTCGACCGGGAGGTCGACGCCGTGGTCATCACGGGGGAGGGCGACGACGCGTTCTGCAGCGGGGCGGACATCGGTCAGTACGCCGGATCGGCGGCGGAGCACGACCCGCGCCAGAAGGACCGCCAGCAGCACTTCTACGAGAGCGTCTACAGGGCGGCCTACGACCTCCACCCGCCCGTCATCGCGAAGATCAACGGCTACTGCGTCGGCGGCGGGCTGATCCTCGCCAGCTTCTGTGACCTCCGGATCGCGGTCGACGACGCGAAGTTCGGGGTTCCGACCACGGACATCGGCCAGATTCCGGGCGGCGGATCCACGTACCGCGTCACCCAGCTCGTGGGCGAGGCGAAGGTGAAGGAACTCGTCTACACGGCCGGCATGATCGACGCGGACGAGGCCAGGGACATCGGGTTCGTCAACCGGGTCGTCGAGCGCGACGAACTCGACGCCACGGTCGACGACGTCGTCGCCGCCATCCAGGACACCGGCCGACAGGCCGTCAAGAACTCGAAACGCGCGATCAACTTCAGCGCGAACGCGCCCGACATCGACACCGCCCGCGAGCGCGAGGCCGAGATCTGGTGGGAGCAGTTCGCCACCGAGGAGCGCGAGCGACTCGTCGACGAGTTCAACGAGTGATGCGGTCACGCAACCGCGCCGGAGGTCGACCTACGATGCGACACGAGCCCGTGAGCGGTCTCGACGACGTCCACTGCGTGGACACGAAGATGCTCGGCAACGACCGGCAGATGGCCGCCTACATCGTCGACGGCGACTCGACGGCCGTCGTGGATCCGGGGCTGTCGACGGGGAGACACCGGGTGCTGGACGCGCTCGACGAACTCGACATCGCCCCGGCGGACCTCGACGCCATCGTCCTCACGCACATCCACCTCGATCACGCCGGTGCCGCCGGCTTTCTGGCCGAACGGTGTCCGAACGCCGACGTCTACTGTCACGAGCGTGGGATCGAGTTCCTGGCCGACGAGGCGAAACTGGCCCGACTGATCGAGAGCGTCCACCGCGCGGTCGGCGACCTCGCGGACGAGTACGGAACCGCGAGGCCGATTCCCGAGGAGCGGTTCGTTCCGCTCTCCGACGGCGAGTCGATCGACCTCGGCGACCGGACGCTCCGGGCGATCGAGGCGCCGGGACACGCTCCCCACCAGGTCTGCCTCCACTCGCCCGGGGATCGGGCGCTGTTCACCGCCGACGAGTGCGGCGAGTACCTCCGGGGTAACCTCCTGCCGACGACGCCACCGCCCGACTTCGACCTGGCGGCGAACCACGAGACCCTCGAAACGCTGCGGGCGCTGGACGTCGAGACGCTACTTTACCCGCACTTCGGTCCCCGTCACGACGCCGCGGGAGCCTTCCGGGAGTACGCCGAGGTCCTCGACTCCTGGGTCGAGACGGTCCGGAACCAGTGGGAGACCCACGGCGATACGGACCGTGTGATCGAGGCGTTCGTCGCCGACGGGAGCGGACCGAAGTACCGCGTCTGGGACGGCCCGGTCGCCCGCGAGATCACCCGGATGGACGTCGAGGGGGCGCTGCGATACCTTCGGTGACCCGTCCGTCGGCGCGACGCCGCGCATCACCAATTTTTATTAGTCGGATGGTGGAACAGGGGGGTATGGGTTCGGAAGGCCCTCTGTCGGATCTTCGAGTCGTAGAGATGACAGTCCACCGCGCGGGCCCCTTCTGTGGGTCCCTCCTCGCGGACATGGGAGCTGAGGTGGTCAAAATCGAGCGACCGGGCGTGGGTGACCCCGCTCGAACGCAGGGCGTCGGCCCCGAGAACCGCTCCGCGTACTTCATGGTGAACAACCGCAACAAGATGTCGGTCGAACTCGACCTCAAGACCGAGGGCGGACGGGAGGCCGCACGCGAACTGGTCGACGAGGCGGACGTGTTCCTGGAGAACTTCGGACACGGCGTCGCGGACAAGCTCGGCCTCGACTACGAGACCCTCTCGGATCGAAACGAGGACCTCGTCTACGCCAGCATCAAGGGGTACGGAAAGACCGGTCCGAAGCGGGAGAAGAAGGGTCTCGACCTCATCCTGCAGGCGGAAGGGGGGATCATGAGCGTCACCGGGCCCGAGGGCGGCGAGCCGGTGAAGGTGGGACAGGCCGTCGGCGACCTGACCGCAGGGCTGCTCGCCACCGTCGGGGTGCTGGCGCGCCTCCACGAACGCGAGCGTACGGGGACCGGCGGACAGTTCGACGTCGGCCTCTACGACGCCATCGTGAGCCTCATGAACGAGTACATCACCACGTACTCGATGAACGGGGAGGTCCCCGGACCGCAGGGTCGCTCCCACCAGTTCACCGTCCCGTACCAGCTGTTCGAGACGGCCGACGGACACGTGGTGACGGGCGTCCCGAGCGACGAGCGGTGGGACGACTTCGTGGACATGCTCGGACGGGAGGAGATCCGCGAGTTCCGGACGAACGAGGAGCGATACGAGAACAGCGAGGAGGTCATCGGCGTCATCCAGGAGGAGTTCGCCGAGAAGCCGACCGAACACTGGCTGGAACGGCTGACCGAGTACGGCTTCCCCAACGGACCGCTGAACGACGTCGCGGACGTCGTGGAGGACGAGCAGAGTTCGGCTCGCGGCCTCGTCGAGGACCACGACGACCCCGACTGGGGCGCGTGTCTCCTCCCCGGCCACCCGATCCGCTATCCGGACTACGAGACGTCGGTCGACTCGCCCGCGCCACGGCTGGGCGAACACACCGAGGCGGTCTTCGCCGACCTCGTCAGCGAGGAGCGTCTGTCCCGGTGGCGCGAGGACGGCGCGTTCGGCGACCCGGAGTGATCGTCGCTCGAACGTCACGAATGAAACATAAGTTTTAATTGTATAAGGAATGCCAACGTCATGTGTTACCTATGCGTAGGAGTGAGCTTTCCGACGCGAGCAGACGGACGTTCCTCAAGAGTGCGGGCGCCGCAGGCATCGTCGGTCTCGCCGGCTGTATGGGCGGCGGCAACGGCGGCAACGGCGGCGACGGTGACGGTGGCGGGGGTGAAGACACCGCCTCCGGCGGCGGCTCGACGGCGGGCGAAAGCGGGGGCGGCTCCGGCGGCGACGGCTGGACTCCCGACCGCAACCTCACGGTCATCGTCCCGTGGGGTGCCGGGGGCGGGACCGACACCATGACGCGCGGCATCATGCAGCCGGCCGAGGAGATCCTGCAGGAGCGGGGCGTGGACATCAGCATCCAGGTCGAGAACATCACCGGCGCCAACGGGCTGAACGGCGCCCGCCGTGTCCTGAACAGGCCGGCCGACGGGTACACCCTGTTCGCGAGCACGCAGGCGATCTCGCCGAACATCGCGCTCGACAACGCGGACTTCACGCTCGAGGAGTGGGCCGGCGTCTGTCGCGTCCAGCACGACACCAGCTGGATCTACTCCAGCGGTCGCGACGGCGTGGGACACGAGTCACTCGACTCGCTCCTGGAAAAGGCCAACGGCGAGGGAATCCAGCTCGGCGCGGTCGGCGGCGTCACCGGGGCGGCGTTCCTGATCCAGTTCGCGGAGGCGGCCGGGATCCTCGAGGGGACCCAGATCGTTCCGTACCAGGACGCGGGCCGCATGCGGACCGACATCATCTCCGGCGAGATCGACGGCGGGTTCGGCGAGATCCAGGAGATGCAGTCGGCCTACGAGGCGGGTGACGTCACGCTCCTCCTCGTCGGGACGGAGGACCCGGTGGACGACTTCCCGGACGTCGTCGCGGCCGGCGAGCGTGACTGGAGCGCGACGTACGGCGTCTCCCGAGGGTTCAATGCGAAGGCGGGGACTCCCACCGAGGCCCTGGAGTACTGGGAACAGCTGATCGAGGAGGCGATGGAGTCCGACTCCTACCAGCAGCTCGAACAGGAGACGCTCGTCTATCTCCGAGAGGGGTACCTCCCGCGGACGGAGTTCATGGACGTACTCGAGCAGAACGTCCAGCTCTTCAACGAGATGGAGGAGACGTACGAGCAGGTGCGGAGCTAGATCCGACGGACTGCTCGCCCGACATCCCCCTCCCCGCGGTCCGCGGGCACGGGCGAGTGAGGATACCACGAATGACAGAACTCAAACGACCGAGTTACGTACGCGACAACCGATCATGGTAATCAACGAACTGTTCGCCGGATTCGGCAACATCTTCACGCCGCTGAATCTGCTCATATTCGCCGGCGCGCTGGTGCTGGGGATGCTCAGCGGAGCGATTCCGGGCATGAACGGGACGATGACGGTCGTCCTCCTGATCCCGCTGACGTACGTCATGGACGCGACCACGGGCATCATGATGCTCGCGGTCATCTACGCCGGCGCGGTCTACGCGGGGTCCATCAGCGCGATCCTCTTTCGCGTCCCGGGTGCGCCCGAGGCGATCATGACGACGCTCGACGGGTACCCGATGAACCAGAAGGGAAAGCTCCGGGAGGCGATCAGCACCGCGGTGTTCTGCTCCGCGTTCGGCGGGATCGTCGGGACGGTGTTCCTGATCCTCTTCTCGCCGATGCTCTCGGAGTGGGCCTACCGAATCTCCAGCGCGGAATTCTTCGCCGTCATCCTCCTCGGATTGGCGTTGGTCACGACCATCGGCTCCGGTAACGTCACCAAGGCGTCGATGATGATGGCCGGTGGCCTGTTCATCGGCGTGATCGGGCTCGATCCGATGACGGCCCGTCCGCGGTTCACCTTCGGGAGCCAGACGCTCATGAGCGGGATCAACTTCATCCCGGTCATCCTCGGCGTGTTCGCCCTCTCCGAGGTCCTCAAACAGCTCCGTCAGGAGGGACAGATGATCGGCGGCGACGGGGGTGGAGAGATAGACATGGAGAACGCCAGTTCCGGCGGCATCTTCCCGCCCGTCGACTACATCAAGCGGTTCTCTCGGATTCTGGGGCTCAACTCCGTGCTCGGGACGTTCATCGGCGTGCTGCCGGGCGCGGGCGCGACCACCGGGGCGCTCTTCGGATACACGTTCGGCCAGCGCATCGTCCCGGAGAAGATACGGAAGCAGTTCGGAACGGGTGTTCCGGAGGGTGTCGCCGCCCCGGAGACGGCGAACAACGCCGCGTGCAGCGGTGCGTTCGTTCCCCTCCTGACGCTCGGCATCCCCGGGAGCGCGACGACGGCCGTCATCCTCGCTGCGTTCATCCTCCACGGGATCCGTCCCGGACCGGGGATGATCCAGGCGCAGGGCGAACTGGTCTACACGATCTTCGCCGCCCTCCTCCTCGCGAACGTCGGCATCCTCCTCGCGAACAAGCTGATCGTCCGCTCGTTCGTCAAGATTCGACACATCCCCGAACCGCTCCTCCTCTCTCTCATCGTGATGTTCTCGGCCATCGGAGCGTACGCGACGCGAAACATCGTCTTCGACCTGTGGGTGATGCTCGTGTCGGGGGTACTCGGCTACTACCTCGAACAGTACAACTACCCCATCGCGCCGCTCATCATCGGCCTCGTCCTGGGCCCGCTGGCCGAGCCGTCGCTGCGGCGGGCACTCATCAAGTCACAGGGTGACTTCGCGGTGTTCCTGACCCGACCCATCTCGGCGGTGCTCGTGGTGCTGTCGGTGCTCGCGTTCTTCATCCCCCTCCTCCAGGACACCGGCGCGGGGCAACGGATCGTCGACAAACTGTTCGGAGTGGAGGAGGCGAACTCATGAGTCGACCGGACCCCGACGCCGAGGAGACGAGCGGAACGGACGCGCTGGACGAACTGCAGAGCAACGAGGTACCCAACCGGTACGTCGACGGCCTGATAACGCTGGGGTTCATCGCCGGAGCGGTCTTCTTCCTGTATCTCTCCGGCGACCTCGGGGGGATCAGTGGGTCGACGTACGATCCCGGTGCGGCGTTCTGGCCGCGGGTCACGCTCGTCACCGTCCTCGTCGCCGCCGTGATCAATCTGGGACTCGTCGTCCGGCGTCTGCGCGACGGCACCGAGGACGACCCCGGCGGGATCCGCCCCTCCCTCGACGGAGCGCTCGGAGACCTGTCCGACAAGCGGACTCAGTTCGGACTGGCAGTCGTGGCCGTCCTCCTCTATCTGGCCGCGCTCACGCCGACCGGGTTCGTCGTCTCGACGCCGGTCTTCCTGTTCGTGTTCGCCTGGATCTCGGGATACCGCTCCCCGGTCAGGCTGCTTGCGTTCAGCCTGTTCACCACGCTCTTCCTGTTCGCGCTCTTCAGAACGCTCTTCAACATCTCGCTCCCGTACGGAAACGGGCCGTTCCGGGAGGTGAGCCTCTTCTTCGAGGTGCTCTTCAACGGCCTCATGCCGTAGCCCCCACCCCGCTCACACCGAAACGTATAACCGATATCGTGGTTATTCGTAACTTATGACGGATCCGATTTCGTCGTCGGGAGACGACCGCATCCTGGACGGCATCACCGTTGTCGACCTGACGACGTTCGTGACGGGGGGCTTCGCGTCGCTCATGCTGGCGAATCAGGGCGCCGAGGTGATCAAGGTGGAACGGCCGAACGTGGGCGACGACAATCGCCACTCCGGACCGCCGTTCGTCGACGCCGAGGGGTACGACGGACCCGGGACGGTCGCCGCCGAAGGGGGGGAGTCGCCCTACTTCTGGACCATCAACTACGACAAGCGAAGCGTCGAGTTGAACCTAAAAAACGACGACGCCAGGGAGGCGCTGTACGACCTGGCTGCCGAGGCGGACGTCTTCCTCGAGAACTTCCGGCCGGGAACCGCCGAGAGGCTTGGCGTCCACTACGACGAGATCAGGGAGCACAACCCCGACATCGTCTACTGTTCCATCTCGGCGTTCGGCGAATCGGGACCGTGGAGCGACCGCCCCGGCTACGACCTCCTGGTGCAGGGCACGAGCGGGATCATGGACGTGACCGGTCCCGAGGACGGCGACCCCGTCAAGGTCGGCGTTCCGCAGACCGATCTCGTCACCGCGATGTGGGCCGCCTACGGAGTCGTCGGCGCACTCTTCCGCCGGGAGCGGACGGGCTCGGGCGATCGGATCGAACTCGGGATGCACGACGCCGTGCTCCCCTGGCTCAGCAAGCAGGCCGGAAAGGTGTTCGCGGGCGGGGAGCCGACCCGCATGGGGACCAAGGACCCGGTGTTGGCCCCCTACCAGACGTACCGGACGAGCGACGGCTACCTCAACGTCGGGTGTGCGAACCAGAAACTCTGGGGGGAACTGTGCGACGCCATCGGCCGTCCCGAACTCGCCGACGACCCACGATTCGAGACGAACGCCGACCGGGTCGAACACATGGACGAACTCGAGGCCGAACTCGAGGAGACGTTCCGCGAACGAACGACCGAGGAGTGGGTGGGATATCTCGCTGACGAGAAGGGACTCCCCGTCGCCCCGGTGTTCGACGTCGAGCGCGCGCTCCACAACGAACAGACCGAAGCGCGAGACGTCGTCACGTCGGTCTCCCACCCCGCAGTCGGTGAGATTCCGGTCGTCGAACACCCGCTCAACTTCGACCGCGCCGACACCGGATTCGACGAGGCACCCCCGTTGCTCGGGGAGGACACGCGGGACGTGTTGACCGAACTCGGCTACTCCGAGGAGGAGATCGAGTCGCTCCGCGAGAGCGGCGCGATTCCCGAGAGGTAGTCCGACACCGGCCGAGAGAACTATCAGTTTCGTATATTGTCTCCATATGTTGTATGTCGGGCACACGGTGTCGGTCGTCGTCGCGAAAGCGACTCCCTCGATCCACGGCCGGTGGCAGGAGTCGATTCGATCACTTCGGACCGTGAGACGTCGGTATTCGCCCCGATGGCGACCGCAGGCGGCGTAGCAGTGAGCGGACACACCGACCGTCATCCGTGCCCCGGGAATTACGGGCATAATCCCGGACAAACGTCCGTCTTCGGCACGAACGCGGCCGTCTCGACACACTGCGGTCGCGGCGACCTCCCACCGCGCGGGACGGCGACGTCGACGCGTCGTACGGGACGAGAACATGTCGATAGAGAACTAAGACATTGAATAAACCAATATTCGTACGTTTCTGATACGGGTCGAGTACCGCCGAACGCGAGTCACGAGCGCTCGTCGTGGGTGGGGCGGGCGATCCGAACGGTCCCGACGACGCCAGTGAAAACCCTTATGTCACCGTTGGTTCTCAGTCCACGGAATGGAGGACACGATTCAATCGGTGGAGCGGTCCTTCGAGCTGATCGACGCCCTCCTCGAGCTGGACGGTGCGGGCGTCACGGAACTCGCGGAGCACCTGAACATCTCGGCGAGCGGGACGTACAAGCACCTCACCACCCTTCGGGAACTCGGCTACCTCGAGAAACGCGACGGAACGTACGAGGTGTCGTACGAGCTGTTCAGTTTCGGGGCGCGGGTGCGACGGCGAGAACCGCTCTACGAGGTGGGTCGGGAACCGCTCGACCAGTTGGCCCGTGTCACCTACACGCGGACCAACCTCTACGTCCGAGAGCGTCAGCACGCGGTCTGTCTCTACAGCACGTTCGGCGGACAGGACGGCAGTACGGAGTCGACGGAGGGAAGAGCTATCGCTCTGGAGGACAGCGCCGTCGGTCGAGTCATGCGCTCCCACGGGGAGAACCGGGACGTGCCCCGGGAGTGGGCGGACGGGCCGGAGAGCGGCCTGACGGTCGTCGACGATCACCAGGTCGGGATCGAGACCGAGGACGAACGCCGGCGTATCGCGGTCGAGATCGGCGGCTCCGATCGCGTGCGGGGATCGATAGAGGTACTCGCACCGATCGATCAGATCGAAGGACGACTCGTGGACGAGGACATACTCAGCATGATGGTCAGTACGGCCGAAACCATCGAAAGCCGGTTGTGAGGCCGGGTGCCGTCTCGTTCCCGGCACCGATTCCGCCCGCCGGTGTGTACGTGCGTCACCAGCGAGCGAAGCTCCCGTCCTCGTGGCGCCACAGCGGGAACTGGAAGTCGATATCCATCTTCGAGCGCTGACGGACGAACTCCTCGTCGATGTCGATGCCGAGACCGGGGCCGGACGACAGGGTCACGTACCCATCGTCGTAGTCGAACGGCCGTCCGTCCAGCAACTGGTGAAAGAGCGACTCCTCTGAGGCACCGATCACGTTGAAGGGCGTCTGCTGGACGGAGACGTTCGGCGCGGACAGTCCGAGGTGGAGACAGGCGGCGTAGGAGATCGGGCCGGTGGGACTGTGAGGGGCCACGGTCACGTCGTACGCCTCGGGGAGGCTCGCGATCTTGTTCACGGCGGTGATCCCTCCGGCGTGCGACGGCGACGGCTGGATCACGTCGACCACGCCGCTGCCGAGGAGGTCGGCGAACGCCTTGTGCGTGTACATCCGGCCCCCGGTCGCGAGCGGGATGCTCGTATCGACGTGCCGGAGCTGGTCGTTGTACTCGGGGAGAACGGGCTCCTCGATGAACATCGGCTCGTGGGGCTCGAGCGCGTCTGCGAGGCGTTCGACCATGGCGGGGGTGACCCGGCCGTGGAAGTCCACGGCGACGTCGACGTCGTCGCCCACCTCGTCTCTGACCGCCGCGAACTGCGCTCTCGTCCGGTCGACCATCGCCGGCGGTTCGATGTCCCGCGTCCGCAGCGGGGCGTTGATCTTGAGGGCGGTGACGCCCAGGTCGTGCAGGGTCGACGCCCGGTCCTGCAGGTCCCTCGACGGGTTCTCCTCGACGAACTGCTCGCCGACGGTCGTGTAGACGCGCAGCCGGTCCCGGACCCGCCCACCGAGGAACTCGTAGACGGGCAGGTCGTACTGCTTGCCCTTGATGTCCCACAGCGCGTGATCGATTCCCGAGATCGCGGTCATCAGGATCGGGCCACCGTAGTAGAACCCTCCGTAGTACATCCTCTCCCAGAGGTCGTTGATCTCCAGCGGATCCTCACCGACGACGAAGGCGTCCATCAGGAACTCGCAAGCCGCCTTCACGATGTTGGAGTACGCGCCCATCGTCGGCTCACCCCACCCCACGATGCCGGTGTCGGTTTCGACGCGGAGGCACACCAGTCTGGGAGGGAGCTTGAACAGCTCGTAATCCGTGACGGTGACCATGTTACCACATCCCGGAGAGCCATGGAATAGCCTTTCGGGTCGGTGGACGGCGCCGCTCTCGGGGGGTCCCGGGCGGTCCCCGGCGGTGAGCGGAGCCTCACCCGCGAACCCGCTCGGCACTGTCACCGGCCGGACCGCGTCTTCCCGCCGAGAAGCAGTTCTCGTGAAGACATGAACGGATTGCGGACGACCCGCCGTCCGGAACGTCGAAACCCGTCCCGGGAGATCACCCGGAGTCGCCGGGTCCGATCCGTCGTCGAACCCCGATCCGAGCGCACACGGAGCGCGCCGGGTTCCGTGACGGGGTGTGACGTTTAGTATCCCACCCGCCAAACGGACGGTATGGCCGGTGAACTTCCACGTCAGCAGTTCGTCCTCGACACGTCGCTGTTCCTCACCGAGGAGATTCGCCGGGGGGACGAATCGCTGGAGACGGCCGTCCGCCGTCTGCTCGACCTGGTGGCGACGGCCCGCCTCGAACTCAACATCTCCTGTTACATGCCGCCCTCCATCCACGACGAACTCGGCGCGATGCTCCGGGACAGGGACGTGGAGGACGAGGTGTTCTCCCGACTCGACACCTGGGTGGTGCGAAAGAGCCCCGACCGGTACGGCGTGTCCATCCCCGCCAACATCGTCTACAACTTCATCGACGAGATGAGCGACCGAGTGGATCGGGGGCTGCGAGTCTCCGAGGCGGCGATCCGCGAGGTGGAGCAACTCGACCCCGAGGACCTGACCGCCGACGGGCACGACGAGTACATGACCGCCGCCGACCGCGTGCTCTCGAACATGCGCGACAAGTACCGACGGGCGCTCCGACAGGGGGTCCTCGATTCCCGGGAGGACTTCGACTTGCTCGTCCTCGCGCGCGAACTCGACGCGGGCGTGGTGACCGAGGATCGCGGAATCATCTCCTGGGCCGACGAGTTCGGCCTCCGCTACGTCCGCGGTGGCCAGTTCCCGACCCTCCTCGAGGAGTACGTGCGCGCGACCGGCGGCGAGCGCGGGGCCGCCGAGGAGTGACGGCGGGGACTGGCTCCGGGCCGATCGGCGAGACGCCCCTATCGGTCGACGGGAACATGCGGGGACTATATATGTGGAGTTGGCTCATCAGGGCACATGGACGAGACGGCCGAGCCGGGCCGCGTGCTCTACGTCGACGACCGGGAGACCGCGGTGGCGACGGCGGATCGTCTCGAACGGCTGAGCGACGACCTGACCGTCGAGGCCGCCACGGACGCGAGCGCCGCCCTCGACCGACTCGCGGGGGGACCGTTCGACTGCGTCGCCTACGCCGGGGACGGACTCGACTTCGTCGAGTCGGTTCGCGAGGTGGCCGCGGACCTCCCCGTCGTCCTCGTCGTCGAGTCGGAACGCGAAGGACTCGCCGGCGACGTGCTCGCCCGTGACGGCCTCGACTACTGCCGGGAACGACCGGGGTCGGCCGGCGACGAGGTGCTCGTCAACCGACTCGAACACGCCGTCGAGCGGAATCGCGCGGCGGCCGACCGCGTCGACCGGCTCGTCGCTGCCGTCTGTCGGGCGCTCGTCGACGCGGAGACGAGGGACGAAGTCGAACGGCGCGTCCGTGACACCCTGGACGACGCCGGCTACACCGCCTGGATCGGCGACTACGATCCGGAGCGTGGCGTCGTCGACCCGCAGGTTGCCACCGGGAACGCGAGCGCCCTCGACCGGATCGAAGTCGAAACCGACGACGCCCCGGCGGCACGGGCCGTCGAAACGCGCGAACCGGTCGTCGCGAGGGCGCGGACGACCGTGGGCGCCGTGTCCCGCGGTGGCGGCGAGACCGACCCCGGCGTCACGATGACCGTCCCGCTGGTCAGCGGGGAGACGATCCACGGCGTCCTCCAGGTGTGTACGGACCGGACGGAGGGATTCGGAGCCCGGGAGCGCGAGGCCCTGTCGACGCTCGGAACGGACATCGCCGACGCCATCGCCCGCGTCGAGGCCCGCACCCGTCGGGAGCGGCGGCAGCGACAGTTCCGGAGCGCCGTCGAACACGCCGGCCACGTCGTGTTGATCACCGACACCGACGGTCGGATCACGTACGTCAACGACGCCTTCGAGTCCGTCACCGGCTACACCGCGTCGGAGGCGCTCGGGCGCCGTCCCTCGATGCTCCAGTCCGGCGAACACGACGAGGCGTTCTACCGCGACCTCTGGGAGACGATTTCGTCCGGCGACACCTGGGAGGGCGAAGTCGTCAACGAACGCAAGGACGGCACACGGTACGTCATCGATCAGACCATCGCCCCGATCACGGGCGACGACAGCGACACCGACGGCTTCGTCGCCATCAACCGCGACGTCACGTCGCGCAAGGAACACGAACTCAACCTCGCCTTTCTCAAGCGGGCCATCGACCAGGCCGGCATCGGCATCGGAACCTACGGCGCCGACGGGTACGCGACGTACGTCAACGAACGGCTGGCCGAGCAGTTCGGGACCGACAGGGAGGACCTCCGGACCGAACACATGTGCGCGCTCGATCCCACCCTCGACCGGGAGCGGTTCTCGGCGTACTGGGACTCGTTCGACGACGGCGAGCGGCGGATCTACGACACGCACATCGAGCGCCTCGACACCGGGGAGCGGCGTCCGGTCGAGGTCGTCACGTCCCGCGTCCGGATCGACGGCAAGGCCTACCAGGTGAACACGGTCCGGGACGCCGCCGAGCGCAAGCGCCAGGAACGGGACCTCGAACGCTTCCGGAGCGCGGTCGACCACGCGGGCCACAGCGTCCTCATCACCGACGTCGAGGGGCGAATCGAGTACGTCAACGGGGCCTTCGAGGAACAGAGCGGCTACTCCGCCGCGGAGGCGATCGGTCGGACGCCCTCCCTGGTGCGCTCCGGCGAACACGACGAGGCGTTCTATCGCGACCTCTGGGAGACGATCCTCGACGGCGAGGTCTGGCAGGGCGAAGTCGTCAACGAACGCAAGGACGGCGAGGAGTACGTCGTCGATCAGACCATCGCCCCGATCACGACCGACGGCGACATCGACGGCTTCGTCGCCATCAACCGCGACGTGACCGAACTCAGGGCCTACGAGCGCGAACTGGAGGCACAGAACGACCGGCTCAAGGAGTACGGCCAGACCGTCGCCCACGACCTCCGGAACCCGCTCGCCCTCCTCGACGCCGAACTCAAGCAGTTCCGCGCGACCGTCGACTGGGACGCGGAGGCGGTCGACGCGGCGGCCGTTCGCGAACTCTGTGAGAACGCCCGCGCGGCGGTCGACCGGATGGAGACCCTGATCGACGACCTGCTCGCGATGGCCGAACACGGACGGCGGGTGCTCGATCCGGAGCCCGTCTCCCTCGAGTCGGCGGCGGCGGCCGCCTGGTCACAGGTCGGCGGCGACGACGCCGGCCTGTCCGTCGGCGACACCACGGTCGACGCCGACCCCGACCGCCTCCGTGAGTTGCTCTCCAACCTCTTTCGCAACGCGGTGGAACACGGCGGCACGGACGTCCACGTCCGGGTGGAACCGCTGGACTTCTCGACCGGCTTCGCCGTCGAGGACGACGGCCCCGGCATTCCCCCGGACGAGCGCGAGGAGGTGTTCGAGCGCGGGTTCACCACCGCGGCGGACGGCACCGGCTTCGGGCTGGCCATCGTCGAACAGATCGCCGAGGCCCACGACTGGGACGTCTCGGTGACCGAAGGACGGGACGGCGGCGCACGGTTCGAGTTCCGCGTCGACGGATCGCGGTGATCCGGGGCACCTCCCGGCGGCGGGAACGGTTATTAGCGCGCCGGGCCAACTGCACCTAATGGTCGTGACCCCCGTGCCCGAGGCGGTCTGAGCGTGGCGGGAGCCGTGTTCTGGGCGCTCGTCGCCCTGGCGACGCTCACCAGTTTCGTCACGGCGTGGACCCTCGGCGCCAACAGCAACTCGCCGCCGTTCGCGCCCGCCATCGGTGCCAACGCCATCTCCACGATGCGGGCGGCCTTCCTCATCGGCATCCTCGCCGCGTTGGGGGCGCTGACACAGGGCGGCGCCATCTCCGAGACGGTCGGGGCCGGCCTCGTCGACGGCGTCCGGATCACGTCGCTGGCGGCGACGGCCGGCCTGCTGACCGCCACCGGGTTCATGGCCGTCGGCGTCTACACCGGCTACCCCATCCCGGCGGCGTTCGCAACCACCGGCGCGATGGTCGGCGTCGGCCTCTCGCTCGGCGGTGATCCCGCCGTCGACACGTACCGCCGGATCGTGACCTTCTGGGCGCTGGTTCCGCCCGTCTCCGGCGGCCTGGCCTACCTCACGGCGACGCTCCTCCGTCGCGACGACATCCCCGAAACGGTCGGCGTCCCGCTCCTGGCGGCCCTCGTCGGCGGCATCGTCGCGAACGTCCAGTTGTCGGTCGTCCCCTCGCCGCCCGGCGTCGGCGGGAGTTCGATTTCGGGGTTCGTCGCCCGAGGGCTCCCCGCCCCGACCGTCGGCGGCGTCGACCCCGTGGTCGTCGCCGTGACCCTCGCCGCCGCCGCGGCGAGCTTCCAGTTCATCCGTCGGCGCACGCAGCGATCCGTCGACGACGGCGTCCGTACGTTCCTCGTCGTCCTCGGGAGCGTCGTCGCCTTCTCCAGCGGCGGGAGCCAGGTCGGGTTGGCGACCGGGCCGCTCGAGAACCTCTTCACGGCCGAACTCGGACTCCCGGGCATCGCCCTCCTCTTTCTCGGTGCGACGGGCATCCTCGCCGGCGCGTGGATGGGCGCGCCCAGACTCCTGCAGGCCACCTCCCGTGAGTACGCTCAACTGGGAATCAGACGCTCCATCGCCGCGCTGGTCCCCGGCTTCGTCATCGCCCAACTCGCCATCGCCCTCGGCATCCCCATCTCGTTCAACAACATCATCATCTCGGGGGTCATCGGCGGCGGCCTCGCCGCCGGCTCGGCGGGCGTCTCGCGGAAGAAAATCGCCGTGACCGTCGCCTTCTGGCTCGTCACGCTCGTCACCTCCGTGCTGGTCGGCTTCGGCCTCTACCGCGCCTTCGCCGCCGTCCTCGGCTAGCGAACGACGGTCACCGTCACCGGTGCCTCCCCGACCACCGCCGTCGCCACCGTCCCGAGCAGACGCCGGGCGACGGCGTTTCGCTCCCCCCCGTGTCCCCCCATGACGATTCGGTCGACGCCCGTCTCGGCGACGTACTCGAGGATGGTCTCCGCGGGGTCGCCCGTCCGGACGACGGTGTCGACCGTCCGGTCGGCGTCCGCGGCCCGGTCACGCGCCCGTTCGACGAGCCGTTCGGCTCGGTCGCGTGCGTCGTCGCGTCGCTCCTCGTCGGCGCCGAGAATCCCGCCCTCGCTCATCCCCCGGTCGAGTGGCGTCGCCACGTTCAGGACCGTCACACGGCAGTCGAAGAGTGAGAGGGCCTCCGCAAGCGCCTCGTCGGCGAGCGGTGAGCCGTCGAGCGGGACGAGGACGTGTGAGGGGGGCATGGGGTGGGCTTGGACGCGCGGCAAAATAGCTCCGGTGGTCGGCCGGGAGCGGCGTCCGTACGCGCCCGGCGTGCGTCGCCGCTCCCGTTAGGTCCGCGCGACGTGATTCGGAGTGGGTTCGCGACTGGAGTGGCCCGACACCGGAGAAGTAGTCCCGGGCGGATTCGAACCGCCGTCCTGGGCTCCAAAGGCCCAGATGATTGGCCACTACACCACGGGACTACACGTCGCTGTTCGGCGGCCGCCCCGTATAAATCCAGCCGTTCGCGTCGTCAGTCAGCCGGGTTCTCGCACTCCACGTCGAGTTCGGCGCAGGCGTCGGCGTCGGCGTCGAAGCAGTCCGGGCAGTTCGGGTTGCGGTTGATGATGGTGTCGAGGCGCTCGGCCACGGTGTCGTCGATGACGGCTTCGAGTTCGCGGGCCTCGGCACGGAAGTCCTCCACGTCGAGGACGTTCGCGAGGAACCGCTCGATGATGCAGTACGTCTGAATCGCGTCGCGGGCGCGGGTGATCCCCTCGTCGGTGAGGCGGACCCCCTTGTACTTCTCGTGTTCCGCGAGGCCACGGGTTTCGAGCTTGCCGATCATCTCGTTCGCGCTCGCGGGGCTCACGTCGAGCATGTCCGCGAGCGCGCCCGTCGCCGCCGGGCCGTCCTCCATCTCCTGGATCAGGTAGATCGCCTTGAGATACTGGTCTGCCGTGTTCATCGCTAATCCCGTTTCTCCATGATCTTCGTCACCTCTTCGACGCCGTCGGCCTCGTCCTCGCGGATCGACCGCAGAACTTCGAGCAGGCGCTCCCGATCCACCGAGAACCGAGCGTCGCTGGCCTCGATCGCCGACACGAGGTCGTCGTAGAACTTGTACGCCGTCTCCTCGTTACAGAGCTGATCGTAGAGGACGCCGTCGAAGTCGTCGGGTTTGGTCTGTGCGTACTGCGCCTCGACGAGCGCCTCGATGTCCTCGAAGGGGATGGACTCCGCGTCGAGGTCGGCGACCAGTTCGTCCAGTCGCTCGCGGTGGGCCGCCGACTCCTCGGCGGCGTCGGCGAGGAGTTCCTCGACTTCGGGATCGAGGCTCCGGTCGACGTCGAGCGACTGGTAGTGGTGGTGGGCTCGTGCCTCGACCACCTCCTCGAGGACGATACCGATCTGGAGGAGGCGGGCTAACTGGTGGTCGGAGCCGACCCGGTGGCTGACGCTCATCGGAACGACTGCCACCTCCGTTCGACTGTGACCGGGACGGGCATACGATGCAATCGGGGAGAGGGGAACTTAAGGTGTTCCCTGCGGCCGCCTACTCGCGGAGCCGGGCCGCGACCTGCGACTCCAGGTCCTCGCGGAGTTCGTCGACCTCGATCTCCTCGAGGACGGGCACGAAGAAGCCCTCCACGAGGGTGTTCCGGGCGTCACGTTCCGGAATCGACCGCGACGTGAGGTAGAACAGGTCCTCCTGATCGACCTGGCCGACCGTCGCGGAGTGAGAGGCCTCGGTGTCGTGGTTGTTGATGATGAGCTTCGGCGAGGCGTCGGCCTCGCTGTCGTCGCTCAGCATGAGCGTGTTCTCGCGCTGGTAGGAACTGGTGTCCCACGCCTCGCGGCCCACGTCCTGCACGCCCTCGTACACCGAGCGGGCGGTGTCGTCGAGGACGCCGCGGGTGACGAGGTCGGCCGTCGTGTGCTCGGCCTGGTGCCAGACCCGCGCGTTCACGTCGAAGTGCTGGTCGTCGTGGCCGAAGAAGGCCCCGACGATCTTGGTCTCGGAGCCGTCGCCGTTGAGTTCCGTCTCGATGTCCGAGCGGGTGAGCCGGGAGCCGATGTTCCCCTCGATCCAGTCGATGGTCGAGTACACGTCCGCGTCGCCGCGCTTGAGCGTGACGTTGTACGTGTCCTCGTCGAGGGTCTGGAGCGAGCCGTACTGGACGTAACTGTTCTCGCCGGCGTCGACTTCGACGAGGTTGCTGTAGTAGCGGTCGCCCTCGACGTCGTCGCCGGAGTCGATCCGTTCGAGGATCGTCACCGACGAGGAGTCCTCGGTGACGACGAGCGTCTGGCTGAACAGCGACCGGGAGTTCATCTCCGTCCGGATCGTCACGTCCTCGGCGTCGACGCCCTCGGGGACGTAGATGAACGTCCCGGTCGTGAACAGCGCGACCGACAGCGCCGTCAGGTAGTTGGTGTCCGGCTCGATCACGGAGCCGAACTTGGCCTCGAGGAGGCTCGGATGCTCCGCCATCGCCTCGGCGAAGGAGAGCACCTCGACGCCCTCGTCGGTGACGCGGTCGGTGTCGTCGGCCTGGTTCAGCGGATCGGCCAGCTCGCTGAAGTCGAGCTGGTCGAGGTTCGTCCACCGCCGGCCTGGCGTCTGGATGACGTCGGGCATCTCCAGATCGTCCATGGCCTTGAGCGCCTTCAGCCGCGTCTCGCGGAGCCAGTCGGGCTCGTCGCGGCGGTCGGCGATCTCGTGGACGGTCGCTTCCGAGAGGTCTGCTGGTACCTGCGTGCTCATGGTTATCCGAGACTCCCCTCCATCTCGAGTTCGACGAGACGGTTGAGTTCGACCGCGTATTCGATGGGCAGTTCCTCCGTGATCGGCTCGATGAAGCCCGAGACGATCATCTGCTTGGCGTCGTCGTCGTCGAGGCCGCGGCTCTGGAGGTAGAAGACGTCCTCGTCGCCGATCTTGCCGACCGTCGCCTCGTGGGCCACGTCCACCGTCGACTCGTTGATCTCCATGTACGGCATGGTGTCGCTGGTGGACTCGTTGTCGAACATCAGCGCGTCACACTCGACGCTCGTCGAGGAGTTGGCCGCGCCGTCCGCGATGTGGACCAGGCCGCGGTAGTTGGTGCGGCCGCCGTCCTTGCTGATCGACTTGGACTCGATGGTCGATTTCGTGTTCGGCGCGTTGTGGTACACCTTCGCGCCGGTGTCGATGTTCTGCCCCTCGCCCGCGAAGGCGATGGTGATGTGGTTGTCGGAGGCGCCACGGCCCTTGAGGACCGAGGAGGGGTACAGCATCGTCGCCTTCGACCCCATCGACCCCGAAATCCACTCCATCCGGCCGTCCTCCTCGACGAGCGCCCGCTTGGTGTTCAGGTTGTAGGTGTTTTTCGACCAGTTCTGCACGGTCGAGTACTGGACGTGGGCGTCCTCGCCGACGAACACCTCGACGCCGCCGGAGTGGAGGTTGAACGCCGAGTATTTGGGCGCGGAACAGCCCTCGATGTAGTGGACCTCGGAGTTCTCCTCGGCGATGATGAGCGTGTGCTCGAACTGGCCCATCCCCTCGGAGTTCATCCGGAAGTACGCCTGCACCGGCATCTCGACGGTGGTGTCCTCGGGGACGTAGACGAACGAGCCCCCGGACCACACGGCGCCGTGCAGCGCTGCGAACTTGTTGTCGCTCGGGGGGACACACTTCGTCATGAAGTGTTCGCGGACCAGGTCCTCGTGTTCCTGGACGGCCTCGTCCATGTTGCAGAAGACGACGCCCTTCTCCTCCCAGCGCTCCTGCATGTTCTGGTAGACGACCTCGGACTCGTACTGGGCGCCGACGCCCGAGAGCGCGTTCTTCTCGGCCTCCGGGATACCCAGTTTGTCGAAGGTGTCCTTGATGTCGTCGGGCAGGTCCGTCCAGTCGTCGACGCTCTCGCGGGTCTCGACGTCGGGGCGGATGTACGGGACGATTTCGTCGACGTCGACCTCGGAGAGGTCGGGCTGGCCCGGCCAGTCGGTCGGCATCGGCATCTCCTGGAACTGCTCCAGGGCCCGGAGCCGCCGCTTCAGCATCCACTCGGGCTCGTCCTTGTCCTCCGAGATGACGCGGATCGTCTCCTCGGTCAGGCCCTTGTCGGCCTGGAACGAGGACCGCTCCTCTTTCTTGAACTCGAAGCGGGCTTCGGTGTCCGTCTCTTTGAGATGATCTTGATCGGAGCTCATGATGTGGTGTTGTGGCTGCAGCCGTATTACGCTGTCTCGTAGACCTGCTCGCGAACCCAGTCGTACCCCTCGTCCTCGAGCTGGACCGCGAGGTCGGCGTCGCCCTCCATGACGACTTCGCCGTCGAGCATGATGTGGACCGTGTCGGGCTCGACGTAGTCGAGGATCCGCTGGTAGTGGGTGATCTGGAGCACGCCCGTCCCCTGCTCGTCGCGGAGGGCGTTGATTCCCTTGGAGACGTCCTGCAGACGGTCGATGTCCAGCCCCGAGTCGATCTCGTCGAGCACCGCGATGGCGGGTTCGAGGATCGCCGCCTGCAGCACCTCGTTCTGTTTCTTCTCGCCGCCGGAGAAGCCGGCGTTGAGGTAGCGCTGGGCGAACTTCTCGTCCATGTCCAGAAGCTCCATCTTCTCCTTCAGGAGCTGCTGGAACTCGGCGACGCCGATCTCTCCCTCGTCGGCCTCGCCCTCCATCGGGGAGGTGTCGTAGCCCGCGCCATCCTCCTCGGCGTCGGCCTCGTCTTCCTCGTCCTCGAACAGTTCCTCGCGCTCCTCGGCCTTCGCGTTGAGCGCCTGCCGGAGGAAGTTCGTCATCGTGACGCCCTCGATCTCCGCCGGATACTGGAAGCCGAGGAAGATGCCGAGCGCCGCGCGCTCGTTGGGTTCGAGGTCGAGCAGGTCCCACTCGCGTTTCTCCGGGGGTACCTCCTCGTCGACGTCCGCCAGGTCCTCGTCGTCGAGGACGAGCGTGATGGTGCCCTCGGTGACCTCGTAGGCGGGGTGGCCGGCGATCACCTTCGCCATCGTCGACTTGCCCGAGCCGTTCGGTCCCATCAGGGCGTGGATCTCCCCCGATTCGACCTCCAGGTCGACGCCGCGAAGGATACTCTCGCCGCCCTCTTCTGCGACTTTCGCGTGAAGATTGTTGATCTGTAGTGTAGCCATGTCCCTACCGAATGGCTGGGGTGTAACACGCATAATGCTTACGCATTCTCCCCCTTCGAGTTTCGTCAGCGAAAACTATCGTTTCTGGAAATCGAAATCGAGTTTCAGAACTGACCGAGCCCGGTCTGTCGCTGACCGCTTTTCACCTCGTCCCACGAGAGGTCGAGCGCCTCGATGATCCGGGCGATGGGGCCCTTGAGCGTCTTCTCCAGCATCCGATCCCAGTCGACTTCGAAGGCGTCGGGGATCTGGTCGGCGTACTCGAAGCAGATGACGTCCGGATCGCGCTTGAACTCGCCGTAGAGGGCGTCGGTCTGGGGATCGAACCCCTCCTCCTCCTCCAGTCGGCGGAAGAAGTCGGGGTGGACCTTCTTCAGGTACAGTCGCTTGGGCTTGCTCCCCCGCTGGAAGTTGGTGCCGAGCAGGAGGTTGGCGTACTTCGCCCCCCTGACCTGTGCCGTGTCGGTGTCGTAGGCCGACAGGCGCTTGCCGATGCCGCCGGGGATGCCCACGTCGTCGAGGTCGACGTTCCCCGCCTCGTAGTCCTCGATGACGTCGTGGACGTACTCCTCGACGTCGTCGACGTCCTCGCCCGTGACGATCATCTCGATGACGCGGCGCTGGACCTCCTTGGTGATCGGGGCGATGTCCGAGCGCTTGTACTCGAAGCCCGTGATGTCGATGTCGTCGACGTGTTTGCCCTCCTTCCAGACGATGTGTCCCGCGTAGCGCTTCTTCTTTCCCGCCTGGAAGAACCGCCGGTAGAGCTTCTCGAACTCGATCTGGAAGCGGTGGTGGTGTGCGTTGAGTTCGTCGAGCGCGAACTCGTCGTAGGAGTCGTTGATGTGCTCCTCAAGTTCGTAGCCCGTCTCGATGGCGCCGGCGATCTGCTGCAGTTCCGACTCGCTCATTTCGGGGTGGGACTCCCGAATCTCGTCGGGTACGTCCCCAATTGCAGCATCCTGTCCAAGCTCCAACATGACAGAATCCGTATCTCCGTAGGCCACCTCGTAGCCCACGTCGTTGGCTGCCGACTGCGTGTGTTCGATGACGTCGCGGCCGGTGGCGGTGACGGCGGCGCCCATCTCTCGGTCGTAGAGGCGGAAGCGGTCCCACCCGAGAACGCCGTACAGGGAATTACCAATAAATTGGTATTTCCCATTACGGCCCGCGAGGAGTGTGTTGTTGTCCGCGACGGTGACACAGTAGACGCCGTCTTCGGCGGTACTCGTTCCGCCGGAGCGGTGCATCCGGAAACTGTTCTTGGCGTCCTCGGTGCAGTAGATGCGCCACGTTCCGCTGTCGCGGTTGTAACTGGCCGTCCGGCCGAGGTGTGCACAGAGCCGGAGCACGTCGTCGCGTAGCTGGTCGCTCGCCGTCGAGTAGCGCCAACTGTTCACCTGCCGGTCGCCGTCGCCCGCGATGAGCGTATCGAGGAAGCGCTCCTTCTGGGCGCGGCTGGCCTCGAAGACGAATTCGGGAATCCGTTTCTCGAAGCCGTCCTCGCCACAGATATCTTCGAGCCAGCGGCCGAGCAGTCGTGAGGTGAACTGGTAGCTCCGGTCGTCGACGTAGTGGTCGAACCCCAATCGATCCAGCAAGTCACCGATGGCAGCGTGGTCGTCGGCCTCGCCGCCGTCGGCCATCGCTTCCTGTGCGAGTTGGATCGTCGTGGCCGAGCCACGGAGCGTCTCGCCGTACTGCTGGTCTTCGGACGTGTACACCGACCCTTCGGTGATGTACCACGCCAAGAGGTCGAGAAAGTCGTCGCCGTCGTAGAACCGCGGAATCCACTTCCGTCCCCGTTCTGCGTGAACGTAGAACTCGGAGCAGTGGTCGTCGAGGTACTCGCGATGGTCCTCGAACTCCGCGGACGAGAAGACGTAGCCCGTCTCACCGAGATCGTTTTTCACCACCTTGTCCGGGGAGTAGCCGACTTCGGCGGCCAGCGTGTGCCCGTGTACGTCGTTGTTCGCCCACACCTCGTAGTCGCCGTCCAGCAACTCGGTCAGATCGACCGTCTCCAGTCGCTCGCCGCCCGGCCCGTCCCAACCGTGTGGCAGTTCGTAGTGCGACGACTCGTTCAGGTCACCGGCCTCGACGAACCGAAAGTCGTCCCACGATTCGCCGTTCGTGTCGTCCTTCCGGACGAGCATCCGGTGGTTCGGCGTGACGCTGAAGTCGACCTTGCTCGTCTCGATGTCGACGAGTTCGCCCCGGTAATCCGGATACGCGTGCGTCTCCGTCACCGGCTTGACTTCCATCCGCAACGTCTCGGGGTCGAGCGAGTACACCTCGTCGCCGACGTCGAGATCACGGATGTTCCGGACGCCGTCCGGCGTGAGTACGTCGGTGTCCGGCGTGAAGCAGTTCATGATAACCTTCACCGCCTGCTGCTCCCGGTCGTACTGCTCGTACCCCTCGGTTCCCGGGTCGTGTTCGTTTCGCTCCGCCTTCTTCTCCTCTCGCTCCTCCAGCAACTCGTCGACCATCTCCCGGATGACGCCGTCCGGTTCCTTCCGGAAGTGGGTCCCGTTGGGGGCGTGGTACGTGTCGCCGTCGTAGGCCTCGGGGTCGACCTTCGTCTCCGGCGACGCGTTGATCGTCACCATGCACATCGGGTACAGCGACTTCAGGTCGAGGACGCTGACGTTCTCCTTGATCCCCGTGATCGGGTCGAACACCGCCCCGCCCTCGTAGTCCTCGGCGTCGGCCCGCCCCTTCGACGGGAGGGCGAAGTCGCCGTGGACCTTGTGGAGGACGTACACGTCGACGGCGTCGCCGGGCGTCGGCGCGTCCTCCAGCTTACAGCCGACGAACGTCCGCACCTCGTCCCAGAAGGAGATGATGTCGCGCTTGCGGTCGAGTTCGACGCAGAGTTCCACGTCGCGGAGGTTGTACTCCAGCAGGCGCTCGGGGTCGTCCTCCCAGAGGTCGCCGATGTCGCCGGTGTAGCGTTCCTTCCCCGCACCGAGTTCCATCTCGCCGACCGCGTCGAGTCGGTAGGACTCCAGTTCCGTGAACTGGGTTCGCTTGTACGCGTAGAGCAGGTCGAAGACGACCCGGCCCTTGATCGTCGGGCCGCCCCAGTCGCTACGCCACACCTCGCCGACCCGCGAGAGGCGGTCGGGGTTCAGGTCCTGGTCCACGTCCGGGCGCGAGCCCACCTCCTGCAGGCGATCGATGAGGTAGGGTGCGTCGAAGTCCTCGAAGTTCCACCCCGTGAGCACGTCCGGATCGGTCTCCTCGACGTAGGTGAGGAAGGCGTCGAGCATCGCGGCCTCCGAATCGAACGACCGGATCTCGGCGGTCATGTCGTCGTCGAGGCCGTCGTAGCCGTCGAACGCCTCCGGGACGGGTCCCGTGCCGTCGGGGGCCTCGTACAGCCACGCGACGTACTCGTCGCGCTCGGAGTCGTGACTCGTGAGACAGACGACGGGCTCCTCGCCGTCCTCGGGGAAGCCCGACCGGTCGTCCACCTCGATGTCGAACGTGTTCACCCGGAGGTCGGTCGGGACGTCGACGGCCTGGAGTTCGTCGTGTGGCACCTGAATCGATCCGCCCTCGAGTCGGCGGACGGGAACGCGAACGCCGCTTCCGATGTCCTTGTCGATCAGGAGGCGGTTGGGAAAGAGGATGTCCGCCTCGTAGTGGTCGAACTCGTCGCGGATGTTCCCCACGTCCCGCGGCGTCCGGGTACAGATCTTGGTCAGATCCTCGCCGCGGATGCTCTCGTACCCCTCCTCGGTCCGCGTGATGACGTCCCGATCCAGGTCGTCGTCGTCGAGGCTCGCGGTCGGCGCGTAGAAGTAGGGCTCGAAGCCGAGGACCCGCACGTGCTCCGACTCGCCGTCCGGCGTCCGACCGAACACGTGGACGACGGGGTACTCGTCGGAACCCTGTCCCTCGACCGTGTAGTCGACCTGCGTGACCGCGAGGTCGACCGTCCCGTCCGGATCGGGAAACTTCAGGTCCGCCGCGTCGACCACCTCGGCGACCGACTGCCCCGCGTCGCCCGCGACGGCGACGGCCTCCGCGTCGGGTCTGTCGGCGTCGTCGGTCCCCCAGGACCCGGTGAGCTCCGCCTGTTCCATACCGCCCGCTTCGGAGGTGCCGGGTAAAAACCCAACCACTCCGTCCCGAAAAGGCTGCCACGACGGAAAGACATTTACCATGTCATTGCTTACCACGCTCCGTGACGATGTCCGACCACGTCGACGCAGGCCGGTGGGACAGTGCGGACGAACGCCGTCCGGATCACGACGGGATCGACACCGTCGAGGCGTACGAGGTCGAGGACGGGACGGTGCTGTACGACGCCGAGAACCCGCTCGCGTGGGTGGAGTCGTCGGCCGCGGTGCCGATCAGCGAACTCGCCTGAGACGGGGTATTGTACGCCAGTACCGGCGATTCGCCGGGGTCACGGCGAACCACCGTGGAACGGGGACAATGCTCCGTGTGGGGACAACCGAACCCTTTTGCCGTCGCGTTGACTCCCTGGGAGCGTGCCGTTCGATTCCGGGAGAGACGAGGCCGACGAGACGGACCTCGAGGCGCGCGCGGCCGACCTCGGTCCCGACCCGCCGCGCGCCCCGACCCCCGACACCGACCCGTCCGACGTCGACCCGGAGATCAGGGGGCTGTTCTGGCGGAGCGTCCTCATGGCCAACGTGGCGGTGTTCTGTCTGGCGTTCGGCCCGATGCTCGTGGGGTTCGAGGGAGCGTGGACGATCGGGACCGTCACCGTCGTCGTCGGCGTGATCGCCGGGCTCCGGGTGTACCACCTCTATCGGATCTTCCGGCGGCGAGACGAGGGGCCGGAGGCCGACGAGCGCAACCCATAACTCCGCGGCTCGCCTCGCGCCGACCATGCGAACCGTCCGGGACGACGAGGGCGAGCGTTACCTGCTCGTGAAGCGGTCGGCGGAGTCGAGTCTCGTGCGCGACCCCGAAACCGGCGCCGAGCGCTACCTGCCGAACGCCGCGTTGACGGTCGACGACGGGACCGCACCGCTCCAAACCGCGGCCGAGGCGGTGCCCGAGCCCGTGCGTCGGGTCCTCGTCGCGACGCCGAACGACCGCGCGCTCGGCCTCCTCGTCGAACTCGTGGATCGCGGGCCGCTCGCCGTGCGGACGCTCCTCGACGCCTACGACGTCTGTGAGAGCGACCTCCACGGCCTGCTCGGGGAGTTCCGGGCGGCCGGCCTGATCGCGGAGACGCGGGTCGCCGGCGAGCGCGGCTACGAGGCGACCGAGCCGACCCGCGAGGCGGTCGAGCGCCTGCGGGCCGCCGCCGACTGAGACGCCGAGCGACCGCCGTCGACGCTCCTCGACGAGCGCTGCCCCGCCGCCTCCCCCCGCGTCAACCGCCGACGTCGCCGGTGATCTCCGCGGGAGTCGACCGCGACACCGTCGACCGGTTGGTTCGGGGGTCCTTCTCGACGCGCACGAGGTCGTCGGCGGCGCCGACGAGTTCCTCGTCGTGGCTGACGATCACGATCTGTGCCACCCCCAGACCGCGCATCTCCTCGACGAGGTCCACCAGTCGCGAGACGTGACCGGCGTCGAGGAAGACGGTCGGTTCGTCGAGGATGAGCGGCGGCATCGGCGCCGCGCCGTCGATGCCCTCCGCCAGCAGGCGGTAGATGGCACACCGGAGGCTGAGGTTGAACAGCGCCCGCTCGCCGCCCGAGAGCTGGGTGGGGTCGAGTTCGCTCCCGTCCTTCCCGACGACCGAGAGTTCGTAGTCGCCGTCGAGGCGCAGGTGGGCGTAGGCGTCGTTGCCGTAGACGAGGTCGAACGTCTCGTTCAGGAGCCGTTCGAGGGTCTCGACGTTGCGCTGGCGGAGTTCGGCCCGCAGGTCGCCGTACGTGGCCTCCAGCCGTTCGGCCTCCTCGTGGAGGTCGTCGAGGGCCGCGACCCGATCCGCGAGGGCGTCACGCTCCTCGCGGAGTGCCGACAGAGCGTCGAGTTCGTTCCGAACGCCGCCGATCTTCGCCTGGAGGTCGTCCCGTCGCTCCGCCAGCCGGTCGAGTTCCTCGCGCACGTCCGCGAGGTACTCCTCGGCGTTTCGCTTGTTCCGGCGCGCCGCCTCGATGGCGTCCTCGTCGACGGCCTCGCGCAACTCGTCGCGGCGGTCCCGTTTCTCCGCCAGCCGTTCGCGCCGTTCGTCGTTCGTCTCCTCGATCCGCGTCGCCTCCCCGCGGAGCCGGTCGATCTCGTCCTCGCGGTCGGCGATCCGGTCCAGCCGGGACTCGACGGCGTCGACCCGCTCGCGCGCCTCGCCGATGGCCTCCAGTTCGGCCGTCAACTCCTCGACCCGGTCCTCGGCGTCGGCCGCCTCCTCGCGTTTCTCCGCCGCCACCTCGCGTGTCTCCGCCGCCCGCTCCCGCAGGTCGGCCGCCTCCGACTCGCGGTCGGCGGCCGCCTCGCGCTTCTCGGTCGCGTCGTCGCGCCGCTCGGCCGCACGCTCCGCGAGGCGCTCGCGTTCGGCCTCGACGTCTGCCAGCCGCGACTCCGCCTCGGCCAGGTCGTCGAGCGCCTCGATCCGATCGTCGAGGTCCGCGACGCGCTCGCGGGCGGCCTCCAGTTCGGCCTCGAGTTCCGACAGCCGCTCGCGATCCTCCTCGATCCGGTCGGCGTGCGGCGAGTCCTCGACCGGCTGTCCACACTCCGGGCACTTCCCCGCCGCCAGCAGTTCCTCGGCCTCCGCGACCCGCTCTTCCGCCGAGGAGCGTTTGGCGTCGAGTTCCGCGACCCGCTCCCGGACCTCGGCGCGGCGTTCGCGGAGTTCCTCGCGCCGGTCGGCCGCCTCGCCCCGGTCGACCGGCGCGTCCTCGAACCGAGCCGCCAGCTCCGAGGCCTCCGCGTCCAGTTCCTCGATGCGGGCCTCGTGATCCGCGGCCGCCTCCTCGGCGTCGGCCGCCGCGTCGCGAAGCTCCGCGGCCCGCTCCTCGGCCCGGTCGGCGCGCTCGGCCAGGTCCTCGGCCTTCTCCGCGAGGTTGGTCGCCTGGTTGTCCAGCCCCGTCGCCGACGCGTTCGCCTCGGTTCGGGCCTCGCGGACAGCCTCCTCGCGCTCGGTCAGTTCCGCCCGGCGCGCCTCGACGGCGTCGGTCGTCGGCTCGTCGAGCCCCGCCGCGTCGAGGCGGTCGTCGACCGCCGCCTCCAGTTCGGCGATCCGCTCGCGGGCCGCCTCGATCCGCTCGCGGATCCCCTCGCGTTCCGTCTCGGCCTCGCGGATCGCCGCCTCCAGGTCCTCGATGTCCGCCTCGACGGCGTCGAGTTCCTCGCGTTTCGCCTCGTGCTCCTCGAGGACCGCCTCGGCCTCGCTTTTCGTCCGCTCGGCCTTCTCGCGCTGTTCCTCGTAGTTGTCGATCCGATCGTTCACGTCCGCGAGGTCCCCCTCCAGATCGTCGAGTCGGGCGTGGAGGTTCTCGGCTTCCTTCTCCTCGATCTGTGACTCGACCTTCCGGAGTTCGCCCCGCTTCTCCGAGCGCACGTCCTCGACCCCGAGCCGGGCGTCCGCGGCGCGCTCGCGGTACTCCTCCAGCCGACCCAGTTGCAGGAGGTCGTCGATCACGTCCTGTCGCTGGTCCGGCGAGGCGTTGATGAGCTGGTTCACCTCGCCCTGCCGGACGTACGCGCAGTTGACGAACGCCTCGGCGTCCATGCGGAGCAGGTCGGCGACGAACCCGCGCACGTCCCGCGCGCCCTCGACGGTCACGTCGGGACCGTCGAGATGACAGTCGGCCGTCGACGTCCGGTCGCCGGACTGCCGGAGGCGGCGATGGACGTGATACGACGCCCCGTCGTGGGTGAACCACAGGTCGATTTCGGCCTCCTCGGCGCCGTTGGTCACCACCTCGTCGAGGGTTCCCTCCAGCGCCTTCGATCCGTAGAGCGCGAAGAAACACGACTCCAGCAGCGACGACTTCCCGCTGCCGTTGAGGCCGTGGATCACGGTCACGCCGTCCCGGAGGTCGAGGTCAGCGTCGGCGTAAGGCCGGAAGTTCCGCAGGCGGATCCGGTCGAACCTCACAGGAAGTCCTCCATGGAGACCTGATCGTCTGGCGCTGGCTCCCCGTTCTCGGTGGCCTCGGCCGCGTCCGGGCCGGTGGCCGACGCCCCGTCGGGGTCGCCCCGGTCGAGCGACCCGTCGTCCACGGCGTCGGCGACGAGGTCCGCGACCCGATCACGGACGTTCGAGTCCGCCAGCCCCTCGTCGCGGACCGTCTCGTCGAGCCGACGACCCGCGTCGGAGAGGTCCATCTCGCGGATCCGCTCGCGGACCGCCGCGTCGGGGTCGCCGAACTCCACCTCCGCGTCGGCCTCCACCCCCTCGCCGCCGACCGCCCGGTGGTCCGTGACGCGTGCGAGCAGGGCTCCCTCCTCGAGCGCCGCCTCCTCGACCGCCGCCGGGGTGACGGGGTCGCCCTCGCCGGTGATCGACACCACGGCCACCGCGTCGGTCAGGTCGTGCTGGCGCACCTGCTCGCGGACCCGGTCGACGCCCTCGCCCTCCGCCAGGTCCACGTCGACGAAGGCGAAGGGCCGGGTGTCGAGCGAGCGTCGCCTGACGTCGACCGTGGCGTCGCCGCCGGCGTCGGCACCGAACTCGACGAGGTTGTAACCGCGGGCGTCGCGTTCGTCCGCGCTCGCCCGCTCGGTCGATCCGCAGTAGGTCACCCACGTCCCCCGGACCTCCGCCCGGTCGGGAGTGTGGTTGTCGCCGAGCAGCATCGCGTCGAAGTCGACGTTCGACGCCGACAGCACCGTCTCGGTGTCCCAGTCGGCGTGCGGGAAGGGGGTGAACAGACCGTGGGCCACCAGCGCCGCTGTGTCGGCGTCGTGGGGTTCGAAGTCGTAGTCGAGGTCCTCGCGCCGGGAGCGCGGGACGTGATCGAGGCCGTAGAAGGCCGTCTCGCCGACGACGGTCGGGTCGTCGTCGAGGCGGGTCGCCAGGCCGAGATCGGAAAAGAGGTCGAGCCACTGGCTCCCGCGGGTCGCCTCGTGGTTGCCGACGACGGCGAGGAAGGGAACGTCGGCGTCGTCGAGGCGGCGAAGCGCGGAGAGAACGCCCAGGAGGTCGGGGAGGTCGGGGCGGCGGTCGTGAAAGAGATCGCCCGCGTGGACCACGGCGTCGACGGACGCGTCGCCGTCGGCCACGGCGTCGTCGATCACCGCCTCGAACGCGTCGAGGAAGTCCTGCCGGCGCTCCGACGAGTGGTACTGTCGGTAGCCGACGTGGGTGTCGCCGGTGTGAATCACCCGTGTCATCGCTCCGGAGGTTGACCGTCGGGACTCAAAACCGTTCCGCGACCGGAGCGGAAGTGGTCCGCCGCGGCCGCCCGACAGCGGTCGACGGTCGCGAGCGCCCGCCGTCCCCGGCACGCGGCCGCCTCGTCACCCGAGCGGTCGGCCGCCGCCACCGCGCGACGGAGTCGGTCGATCCCGTCGTCGTCGACGAACGCGGCGAGGTCACACACGTCGTCGAGCGCCGAGACTGCCTCGTCGACGGTCGCCGTCGGATCGGCCGCGTCCCCGGTCGCCAGCGCGCGGAGCGCGTCGCGTACCTCGTCGGTCACGGCCAGGGGTGGCCGCCTCCCCGGGCTTAAATCTTCAGGGAGTAGAGGCGCTTGCGCGCGTCGGAGAAGGAGAACCGCGACTCGACGACGTCCTCGTCCTCGAGTCGGGTCAGCGCGTAGCGCACCGTCCGCGGGGGCAGGAGCGTCTCCTCGGCAAGTTGGCTCTGGCTCAGCGTCTCGTTGTAGTCGAGTACCTTCGCGACGAGTTTGGCGCTCGGGGGCAGATCGCGCACGTCGGCCCACCGATCCGCGTCGGCGTCGCGGGGAACTGCCTCGGTCGTGCTCATCTTGCCTCCCACTCGCACATACAGGATGATAATATTTGCTATCGAGATATTTTCTATAGTAATACCCAGGGCGTGTGAACCCGAACCACGGCGAAGACCGCGCCCACCCGAAGTCTCTTATGAGTCAGCGCCTTAAATCGGGCAATGACCGACACTGTGGACGACGTCGAACTCCCGTACGACGAGGAGGCGGCGTCGCAGCAGGAAAAAATCGAGGCCCTCCGCGAGCGGCTCGACGTGCTGGAGGGGCAAAACGAGGAGATGCGCGACAAGCTGCTGGACGCGAACGCCGAGAACAACAAGTACCAGCAGAAGCTGGAGCGGCTGACCCACGAGAACAAGAAGCTCAAGCAGTCGCCGCTGTTCGTCGCGACGGTGCAGGAACTGACCGACGAGGGCGTCATCATCAAGCAGCACGGCAACAACCAGGAGGCCCTGACGGAGGTCACCGACGAGATGCGGTCGGAACTCGAACCCGACTCGCGGGTCGCGGTGAACAACTCCCTCTCCATCGTCAAGCGCCTCGACAAGGAGACGGACGTGCGGGCCCGCGTGATGCAGGTCGAACACAGCCCGGACGTGAGCTACGAGGACATCGGCGGCCTCGAGGACCAGATGCAGGAGGTCCGCGAGACGGTCGAGATGCCGCTCGACCGTCCCGACATGTTCGAGCAGGTCGGCATCGAACCGCCCTCGGGCGTTCTCCTCCACGGCCCGCCCGGCACCGGGAAGACGATGCTCGCGAAGGCCGTCGCCAACCAGACCGACGCCACCTTCATCAAGATGGCCGGCTCGGAACTCGTCCACAAGTTCATCGGCGAGGGGGCGAAGCTCGTCCGCGACCTCTTCGAGGTGGCCCGCGAGAACGAGCCCGCCGTCCTGTTCATCGACGAAATCGACGCCATCGCGTCGAAGCGGACCGACTCGAAGACCTCCGGTGACGCCGAGGTCCAGCGGACGATGATGCAGCTGCTCTCCGAGATGGACGGCTTCGAGGAGCGCGGCGAGGTCCGCATCATCGCGGCGACCAACCGCTTCGACATGCTCGATCCGGCCATCCTCCGGCCGGGCCGGTTCGACCGCCTCATCGAGGTGCCGAAACCCGACGACGAGGGGCGCGAGATCATCTTCAGGATCCACACCCGCGACATGAACGTCGCCGAGGACGTGAACTTCGAGGAACTGGCCGAGATGACCGGCGACGCCTCCGGCGCCGACATCAAGGCCATCTGTACCGAGGCCGGGATGTTCGCCATCCGCGACGACCGCACCGAAATCTACATGGACGACTTCGTCTCCGCGTGGGAGAAGATCAGCGCCGAGTCGACCGACGACAGCGTCTCGCGGGCGTTCGCCTGATCGCCGCCGACGCGTGACGCGACGTTTTTGCCCCGGCGCCCGGTAGGTGGGGTATGACCGTCCGCACCGACGTGGCGCCGAGTACGCTCCCCGTGACCCTCCGGGAGGGCGGCGTCGAAGTGGAGTATCTCGACGGCCGAACGGCGTTCTACCGCGGCGTCCCGGAGAAGGTGACAGAGACGCTCGCGACCGGTCCCGGCAAGGAGGTCCACGTCCTCGTGACCGACCCCGAAGGGACCGAGGGCGTGATGATGTACGTCAACGACCGCAAGACCCACGAGGACATCCTGGAGTCGACGGGCGTGGGGCGGATACTCCTCGACGAGGGGGAGACGGAGGAGGTGTTCCCGGGCGTAACCGTCGGCTCCCCCGACGGGATGCGGTGCCGGGTGGAGGCCGACCTCTCGGAGGCGCGGGGGCGCGTGTTCGTCTTCGTCGAGGACGACTGGGGCGAGGAGTCGTACGAACTGGTCGCGGCGTAGTTACTGGAGGTAAGAGGGGTCGGCGCTGTCGCTGTCGCAGTTGTCCTCGTGCTGTTCGGCGTCGTCCCGGTCGTCGAACAACATCCCACAGACTTCGCACTCGTACCACGTCATTCCGTCCCGCTCTGTCGTGGTCACCATGTGTGTACGTGCGCGAGGCGGCGGTAAAACCGTTGCCCCGGTGCCATCGCGCCCCGACGCCCCGTCGGAGGTCGATTCTCAGCCGTCGAGCGTCGAGACGTCCGCGACGGTGACGGCCATGCCGAACAGCATGAGGCCGATGCCGGTCACGCCGACGGGGACCGAGACCTGCAACAGCGTCGACCCCGCGAAGGCGCCGACGCCGCCGGAGACGGCCCCGAGGGTCCGCGACTGGGTGGTCCGGCCGTTCAGTCGCCCCCACGTCTCCCGGTGAGCGAGGACGACTGCCGTGGTCGCGCCGTAGACGACGGCGACCGAGAGGAGGGGGAGACCGAGCGATCCGGAGACGACCGCGACGAGGGCGGCGAGACCGACGCCGACGGCGGCAGCGATACCGTAGCGGACGGAGCGGCGCATACGGGGCCGTACGCCCACGGAAGGAAAGGGAGCCCGCACCGTCGCGGGGTCTGCGACTACCCCTGGCGCTCGAAGGGGTCGGCGAGTTCGATGGTCTCGGCGCGGTCCGGGCCGACGCCGACGGCGTAGATGGGCGCGCCCACCTCGTCGCTCAGGTACTCCAGATACGTCCGCGCGTTGGCGGGGAGCGCGTCGTAGCCCTCCTCCGCGACGGCGGTCCAGTCCACCTCGGGCCACGGTTCGAACTCCTTCAGGATCGGGTCGCAGTCCGCCCAGCGCTCGGTCGTCGCGGGCATCGTCTCCAGTCGCTCGCCGTCGAGTTCGTAGGCGTCGCCGACCTGCACCTCGTCGAGTCCGGCCAGGACGTCGAGGTGGTTGACCGCGATGCCGGTGAAGCCGCTCGCGCGGGCGGCGTGCCGGAGCATCGGCACGTCGAGCCAGCCGATCCGGCGGGGCCGACCGGTGACGGTGCCGAACTCGCCGCCCTTCTCGCGGATGTAGTCGGCCAGGTCCTCGTCGTCGCCGTCGAGTTCCGTCGGCAGGGGACCGGTGCCGACGCGGGAGAGGTAGGCCTTCACGATGCCGACCACCTCGCCGCGGCCGACGACCGTCGGTCCGACGCCCGTCCCCGTCGACGCGCCGCCAGCGGTCGGGTTCGAGGACGTGACGTAGGGGTAGATGCCGTGGTCGATGTCGATGGAGGTGCCCTGTGCCCCCTCGAACAGCAGGTTCTCGCCGGCGTCGAGTTTTCCCCCGAGGAAGTCGCCGGCGTTCACGGTCATGTCCTCCGCCGCGAGTCGGCGGCCGACGTCGGCGAACTCCTCGTGGAGCGCGTCGACGTCGAACTCCTCGCCGGCCTCGAGGCCGAACACCTCCTCGACGAGCGCGCGCTTCTGGGGGACGACGTACTCCAGTCGGTCGCGGAGTACGTCCGGATCCAGCAGGTCGCCGACGCGAATCCCGCGCCGGCCCACCTTGTCCTCGTAGGTGGGGCCGATGCCGCGTCCGGTGGTGCCGGCAGCCAGGTCGTCGTCGCTCTTGGCCTCCTCCTCGATGCCGTCGAGGACGCGGTGGTACGGCATGATGACGTGGGCCCGGCGCGCGACGCGGACGTCCGGGTCCAGCCCCCGCTCCCGGAGCGCGTCCAGTTCGTCGAACAGCGTGCGCGGGTTGACGACACAGCCGTTGCCGAGGACGCCCACCTTGCCGCGGACCGCGCCGCTCGGCACCAGCGACAGCTTGTACTCCTCGCCATCCTCGACGACGGTGTGGCCGGCGTTGTCCCCGCCCTGATACCGGACCACGATGTCGGCGTTCCCACCCCACAAGTCGACGAGGGCACCCTTGCCCTCGTCTCCGAGCTGGGATCCGACGATGGTGACAGTCATGTCCGCCCGGAGGTTCCGCCCGCCTCGCTAAACCGATTACGATACGGTCACGACGGCCGGCGGGAAGGGGCGTTTCCCCGCCGAGGCCGACGGTGTCGGCCGATCCGGCCACGACCCGAAGCGTTAACTACTCCCACTCCCGACGTCTATCCGATTCCGCGTCGTCGGGACTCACAGCAACTTTTAAAACCCGCAATGACAAGTTAACAAGTGTCATGATAGACAGGCTCGAGAAAGAAGTCGATATGCTCGAACGCCATCTGCAGGTGCTGAAGATGGTCATCGGAAACGAACCCATCGGCATCGTGAAGATGTCCAACGAGACGGGCTACCCGCATCACAAGGTTCGATACTCCCTTCGCGTCCTCGAGGAGGAGAACCTGATCGAACCGTCGAGTCAGGGTGCGATCACCACCGAGGACACCGCCGACTTCGTCGACGAACTCGACGAGAAGATCGACGCCATCGTCGACAAACTCGACTCGATGAAGATCGAAGAGACGGCCGAGATCCAGGGCTAGAGGTCCGGAACGCTCAGGAAGAAGTCCTCGTCTCGCGCCTCGACCAGACACAGATGGAATCCGGATTTCCGTGAGAGCTTCACGTAGCTTCGTCTGGAACTCCGACTGAACAGGCCGCCGCGAGTGGCGTCGACCGCGACCTCCATCGCGTCGGCGTCGAAGTAACTCGTCGTCACGAAGAAGGCGGCGGCGAAGTTCTCCTCGGCGTCGCTCACCCGTTTCGAACGGTCGAGCAGCGACTCGATGGCCGACGCGGACGTCGGCTCGCGGCCGTCCTCCATGGCCGCGACGAACAGCGGTTCCCCCATCTTGTCCCGGAACACCACGTCGAAGGACACCGACCGGTCGTCGCGCTCCTCCTCGGTCGTCACGTCCACGCCCCCGCCGAGGTCGATGCGATCGATCCGTTCGATCGCCTCGTACAGTTTCGACAGTTCGGCGCGCGTGTCCGTCTGCCGAATCTCGTAGGTCACCGCGGTCAACAGCCACTCCACGAACCGGTGTTCGGGGGTCCCGCGGAGGAACGCCTCGAACGGCTGGCCGTCGACGGCCAGCCCCGCCGTCTCGAACTCCGTGTGGTAGTCGAGACGGAGGTTGGCCCGCAGCGTCGACTCGTCGATCCGTCCCTTCGCCGCGCGTTCGAGCGTCCCCTCGGTCTTGTCCTCGTATCTGACGAACAGGTTGGTGCCGGAGAGCGCCTCCTCGCGGGTGAGCGTCCGCTCGCCGGCCACGCCCCCCTCTCCGTCCTCGAGTCGCTGGATCTCCGCCTCCAGTTCCTCGACGCGGTCCTGGAGTCGGTCGACTGTGGCGCGTAACTCGTCGCGCTCGCGTTCGAGACTGTCGCGCTCCGTCTCGAGCTCCTCCTTCTCGGCCCGGACCGCGTCGAGTTCCCGGCGCAGCCGAGCGACCCGATCGGCGGTGGCCGCGTCGGCCGACGAGGCGGAGGCCGGCGTCTCGTCGGCGGGATCGGCCTCGTCGGTCCCGTCGGCGGGATCGGCCTCGTCGGTCCCGTCGGGGGCGTCCTCGGCCCTCGCGTCCTCCGCCGAGCCGACCTGAACGTCCTCCGTGGTCACCGCCCCGGCCTCGTCGGCGACCCCGTCGCCCCCGGCGGTCGCCCCCCCGTCGACGGCACTCGTGGCGTCGGCGTCGTCGCTGCCGGCGGTCGTCGCCCCGGCCGTCGCGGCGTCGGCATCCTCGGCCGTCGCCTCCGCCTCGTCCGCATCGGCCTCGTCCGGTTCGGCCACCTCCGGGGTCGCCCAGTCCGCGGACGGACTGCCGCCGTCGGCGTCAGTCGGATCGGTACCGGTCGTCTCGTCGTCGCTCGCCGGACCCTCCGTCGCCGTCGCGCCGGCGTCGAAGGCCTCGGGCGACGACCCGTCGCCGTCGGCCGGATCCTCCGTCTCGGTCGCGCCGCCGAACGCGACGTCCTCGACGGCTCCCCCGTCGACGTCGGCGTCGCCCGAGGCCGCGGCCGCGCCTCCGGCGGCGGCAGCGCCCGCATCTCCGGCGTCGTCGGCCGGTTCCGGACGCTCCGGCAGGTCGATCACCTCGACGTCGGCGTCGACGACGGAGTAGATGCCCACCTCGTCGGCCGCGCGCTCGAACGCCTCCTCGCCCGTGAGGAGGCGGCGACTGTTGCCCACGTAGGCGACCGGGAGCGACCGACCGCCGTAGTAGACGACGTAGTAGTCGCCGGAGAGGACGTTCTCCGAGAGTTCGACGTAGCCGACGAAGTTGCCCGCGGAGAGGGTGTCGTCGATCTCGGTCAGCGGCGTCTCGTTCGAGTAGTACTGACCGCGCGTCTCTCCCCCGCGAGCCTGCATCGCAAAGAGGAGCGGCAAGGAGACGTCGGGCGCAGTGTACGCCGTCAGCGACGCATCCTCGAAGTCGTCGATGTCGCCGTCGAACACGCCGACGTAGCGACCGTTCAGAACGAACGCCCAGGCGGATCCGTCGGTGACCGCCCCCGAGAACCCGTCGTCCGCGAGGTCGTACAACCCCGTAACGCCGTCGGAGACGGGGCGAGTCCCCCACTCGGTCACCGCGTCCAGAATCTCGCCGTCCATTTGTGCAGGTATGCACCCAAGCGAGCCAAATACTTTCCGGCAAACGGCCGCCGACTCACTCGTCGACGAACTCGACGGTGACCCGGCGGCGCTCCCCGTCGACGTACTTGTACCGTTCGTCGGGGGCCTCGTCCTCCGCCCGGCGGTGGGAGCCGTCGCAGAAGGGGTACTCCTCGCTCAGCCCGCACAGACAGACCGCCACGTCGCCGTTCTCGTCGTCGATGTCCGCCGGCGTGATGATCTTCGGCCCCGTCGCTGTGTGTGTCACTTCCCGTGGCATACCACGCGGTGGAGCGTCCGGAGACTTAACGGCGTCGCGGAGCCGCCCGGGAACCGCGACGCGGCGGCTCAGTGCTTGTGCGTGAACAGCAGGGGGCTCCCCTCGTGGACGGTGACACAGATGTCGAGCGGTTCGATCTGTTCGAGGCTGGTCGCCGTCTTCTTGCACGCCACCAGGTCGTCGAACGGCTCCTCACAGACGGGACACGCCACCGAGACGGTGTTCTGGTAGAGTTTGATCTCGTCGTTCTCCTCCCGGGGCGTGAGCGACGACACGAGCTGCTCGAAATCGTCCATGGCGATAGCTAACCGTGCGACCACATAAATTTACGGCGGCGAGCGGGCCGCGACCGCTCAGGCGCCGATGGAGGCGCCGAGGTACAGCACGACGACGAGGAAGATCCAGACCACGTCGACGAAGTGCCAGTACATCGAGACGGTGCTGACCGAGACGTGACGCTCGGCGGAGTACTGCCCCGCGAGCGCACGGATCGTGACGATGGCGAGGAGGACGCCGCCGAGCGAGACGTGGAGCCCGTGCAGCCCGGTCAGCCCGTAGAAGGCCGATCCGAACAGCCCGGAGGTGACCGTGAACTCGGAGTGGACGATGAACTCGTAGTACTCGTAGACCTGCCCGCCGATGAAGACGAGACCGAGGACGAGCGTCGCCAGCAGTCCGAGCACGAACTTCCGGCGGTCGTCCTTCCGGATGGCGACGTGTGCCCAGTGGAGCGTGAGACTCGACGCCACCAGGATGGCGGTGTTGATGATGACGAGCGACCCCGTCAGATGCGGAAGCTCACCCGGCGGCCACGTCCCCGCGCGGATGAAGAAGTAGTACGTAAAGCCCGCGCCGAAGGTGGCGATCTCGGAGCCGAGGAAGGCGATCATCCCCCAGCGGAGCGCCGACGCGCTCGTTTCGTTGCTGCCCCGGGACCAGAACTCGACCACGAAGGCGTGATACAGCCAACCGTACAGGCCGAGGAGGAAGGTCCCGACGCTCGCGGCCGTCAACAGCGGGGCGAACATGGGGTTGATCGTCGAGTCCTGCCCGCCAGCGACGATGAACAGCGCCGCGGCGACGTAGATGCCGCCGGCGCCCAGTGCCGTGATGAAGGGCCACCAACTGGCCTCGCCGAACCCCCGGGGCCAGTCCTCGACCGCCGGGAGGTGATGTCCGTGGTCGTCCCCGCCGTGTTCCGTACTCATACCCCCCCGTTGCGATTCGACTACCAAAAATCCTCCCAACCGCCGCCGCGATCGGTTCCGGAAGCTACTCGGAGGGGACACCCCAAGCGTCGACCGATGGCCCGGGACCCGCGTCGCGGCGGACGACGCCGGCGACCACGCGTCGCGTCCGTCCTCCTCGCGACCTGCTGGCTCCTCGCGCTCCCCGTCGGCCGCGTCGCCGCCCACACCGGGGGGCTCCGGGGGGCGACCCGCGACCCCATCGCCATCCCCACGTGGCTGTTCCTGCTCACCGGCGGCGGCGTCGTCGGCGTCTCCTTCCTGCTCGCCAGTTTCGTCACCGACCGGCGCCTCGTCGCCGCCGTCCACGACTGGTCCCGACCGCTCCCCGATCCGGGCCGACTCGGCCGCGCCCTCGTCGCCCTCCTCGGCGTCGTCGCCCTCGCCGTCACGCTCGCCGTCGGCGTCGTCGAGGACGCGACGGGCGTTCGCAACCTCGCGGTGCTGGTCGTCTGGGTCGCCTGGTGGGGCGGCTACGTCGCCTCGACGTACCTGCTCGGGAACTCCTGGCCGGCGCTCAACCCCTTCCGAACCGTCGCGGAACGGCTCCCCACGCTCGACCGCACCTACCCCGAGCGTCTGGGGGCGTGGCCGAGCGTCGCCGCCCTCCTCCTCCTCGTGTGGGTCGAAGTCACGGCGCCGCTCGCGGACGACGCGCGCCTCCTCGCGGCCGTCGTCGGGGGCTACGCCGCCGTGACGCTCGTCGGCGCCGCCGTCTTCGGGCCGGATCCCTGGTTCGACCGGGTCGACCCCCTCGCCCGGGCGTTCCGGCTCTACGGCCGACTCGCCCCCGTCGGCGTCGAGGACGGCCGCCCCCGACTGCGACTCCCCGGCGGCGCTCTCCCCGGGACGGCCCTCGACGGCCGCGACGACGCCGCCTTCGTCGTCACGCTCCTCTTCGTCACCACGTACGACGGCTTCGTCGCCACCGGGCCCTGGGCGACCGGGGTCCGGGCCGTCGCCGGGGCCGGCGTCCCGCCGCTGCTCGCGTATCTGGGCGCTTACCTCGTCGGGGCGGGGCTGTTCTATCTCGCCTACCGGGTTGCCGCCCGCCTCGGGCGGCGACGCGCCGACACCTACCTCTCGACGGCCGAACTCGTGCGGCGGTTCGCTCCCTCCCTGCTCCCCATCGCCGCCGGCTACCACCTAGCGCACAACCTCGGCTCGGTGCTCGTGCTCGCCCCGACGCTCGTCGCCGTCGCCGCCGCCCCCCTCTCGCCCCCGCCGTCGCCGCCACAGCTGGCCGGCCTGCCGGCGTGGTTCGGCGGCCTCGAACTCGCCTTCGTCCTCCTGGGACACCTGCTGGCCGTCTGGGTCGCTCACGCCACGGCCTACGAGCTGTTCCCCTCCCGACTACAGGCCGTCCGCAGCCAGTACGGCGTGACCGCCGTCATGATCTGTTACACCATGCTCAGCCTCTGGATCGTCGCCGAACCGTACGTCCCGCCGCCGTTCATCGCCTCGTGACCGTGACCGACAGCAATAGCGACACCGATCCGGACACCCGCGCCCCGCCCGACGCGGCCTCCCACGTCTGTGAGCGGTGTGGCCGGCCCTTCGCCCGCGGGGAGTATCTGGCGCTCCACCGTGGCCTCCGTCACCCGTCCGACCTGTCGGCTGCGGAGCGGGAGGCCTTCGAGGCGGCGCGCGAAGAGGAGGAGGCGGACCTCCGGCGGTTCAGACTGCTCGCGCTCGCGGCGCTCGTCGCGCTCTACTTCGGGTTCCTGATGACCTACGCGGTGGTCACCTAGTCGGCCCCGCCACGCGCCCGGTGGTAGGGCTGGCCGGCGATGTCCTCCCGGAGGTCGTCGAGCGCGCCGCGGGCGGTGTCGGTGTCCGTCATCTCCGTGACGACGGCGAACACTTCCTTGCGCGACACCTTCACGCCGGCCTCCGAGAGGGCGTCCTCGGGCCGGGCGAGGAGTTCGCGCAACGTCCCGACCGCCAGCAGGAAGGGGATGGCCCACGCCGCGAGGGTGTTGCCGTCCGTCGTCGGGACGGTTTCGAGGTACGTCTGGGCGTCGTCGAGGAAAGAGCGGGCGTGGCGGGCGGTGCGCCGGACGACCGCCGCCGCGCCGGACTCGTGTTCCGGGGCGACGACCTCCTCCTGCGGGACGCCCTCGGCGGCCAGCCACTCCGCCGGCAGGTAGACGTTGTCCTCCTCGGTGTAGTCGTCGTAGACGTCCTTGGCGACGTTGACCAGTTGCAACAGCAGGCCGAACTCCTCGGCGGTGTCGTAGAGGCGGGCACGCCGCCCCTCGCTGAGGTCGCCACGGGCCAACAGGTTGGTGACGAGGTTGCCGACGGTTCCGGCGGCGTAGTAGCAGTACTCCTCCAGTTCCTCGCGGGACTGGATGCGGAGCCCCCCTTCGTCGGCGTAGCGCTCGACGAACATGGCCATCCCCTGGACGAGTTCCCGCGCGGGCGGCGTGACCGCCTCGCGGACGTCCTCGGGGAGTCCGCGAAAGGTCCGGACGATCCGCGGCGTGCTGGCGACGACCTCCCAGTCGTCGGAGCGGTCCTCCGGTGCCGGGAGCCACTCGTCGACCGCCTCGCGGAACGCCTCGGCGTCCGTCCCGTCGGTCGGATCGAGGACGCGGTCGTACTCGCGGAGGAGCCGAGCCTGTTCGGCCGGCGGGACGTGGTCGGCGTCCTCGACGGTGTCAGGGACGCGACAGAGGAGATAGCCGACACAGATGTACGAGGCCATCGGTTCGTCGAGTACGTCGACGGTCAACGCGAACGTTCGGGAGACGCCCTGAACCGCCTCGTGGCACCAGTCGAGGTCGGCTCCGTCACCGGGAGGTCTGGCTGCGTGTCGAGACATTCGGAGCGGTTGCGGGTTACGACCGAGGGGTTAAAAAGTCTCGTGGGCGACTCCGCCGCCCGGCGAGCGAAGCCACAAGTCGTATGTCCCGGCCAGCCGAGACACGCCGTGTGCCATCGACCAAGCAGGTCGCCGGGATCGGTGTCGTGGTCGTGATCCTGCTCGCGGGGGTTGCCTTCGTCGTCTTCAGCCAGCCCACCGTCTCGGGAATCGACAACCGGTTCGGCGACGTCAACGAGACGACCACCGTCGTCGAGAGCAACCTGACCGTGCAAAACCCCAACCCCGTCGGTGCCAGTCTCGGAGGCCTCACCGTCGACTACGCCATCGACATGAACGGCATCCGGATGGCGACCGGCGTCAAGAACGGCGTCTCCATCCCCAAGGGTCAGTCGACGGTGCCGATGACCACGCGGCTCGCGAACGAACGCATCCCCACGTGGTGGGTGAGCCACATCCGCAACGGCGAGCGGACGACCCTCGCGGTCAACGCCGACGTCCACTCGTCGCTCCTCGGCACCTCCTTCGGGGCGCCGAAGGTGTCCCGGACCATCGAGACCGACATCATCTCGGCGTTCAACTCCACCGAGGACCGCCCCGTCGGGTCGTCGCCGACGGGGGGACCGATCCTCGTCATCCGCGAGACCAGCGCGCAGTGGGGGAATGTCAGCGCCTCGTCGACGGACATCGACATGCGCTTCGTCGTCCACAATCCCAACTCCTACGCGGTGCCGGTCTCGGAACTGAGCTACCGGGCGCGGATGAACGGCGTCGAGATGGGGAACGGCACCACCGAGGGACAGGGCGTGATCCCGCCCGGCGGCACCCGGACCATCGAGGCGACCACGACGCTGAACAACCAGCACATCGACGAGTGGTGGGTGAGCCACCTGGAGAACGAACAGGTGACGCAGCTCCGCATCGACTTCTCGGCGCGGGTCGAACTCCCCACGGGGACGGTGGAGGTGCCGCTCGACCCGCTGACCTACACCCGGACCATCGAGACTGACATCTTCGACAACAAGCCGGACGACGACTCGGGCGGAAACGGGACGGCGACGCCCGATGGGACGGCCACGCCCGATGGGACGGCCACGCCCACGCCCACACCGAGCGACGACGACGACGGCCTCCTCGGCGGGGACGGAACCGCGACGCCCACCCCGAGCGACGGCGGGACGGCGACTCCAACTCCGGGCGACGACGGCACGACGACTCCAACTCCGGGCGACGACGGCACGACGACTCCAACTCCGGGCGACGACGGTCCACTCGACGGCGGGGAGGACACCGCGACGCCGACGCCCACGGACGACGCGACCCCCACGCCGACGCCCACGGACGACGACGGCGGCCTGCTCTCCGTCGAGGAGCCGGGAGCGGTCGCGGGAACGCGTTGAGGGCGGGCCGTCACTCGATGGTGACGTGTTCCGACTCCTCGTTGAGCGCGAGGTTCGCGGCGATTTCGGCGTTTCGCATGGCGTACTGCGCGGTCTGCTGAAGACTCACCAGCACCTCGCGCGTGCGGAGGAGTTCGACCTTCGGCATGTCGGGCAGGCCGCGGATGAGTTCCATCTCGCGGTCGCTGATCTCCTCGAACATCCGCCCGACTGCGATGGCCTTGTCGTAGTCGCGTTCGACGACGGCCTCGACCGCCGTGGCGGTGATCTCGTCGACCTGATCCGTGAACTCGCGGACGGCCCGCATCGTCGAACTGTCGACGTCGAGCGTGTTGTTCTTCGCGTCGAGCGCGATGTTGCCGATGTCCTCGGCGTTGTCGGCCGTGAGTTCGAGGTTCTTCGCCACCGAGCGGTAACCGATCAGGGGGAACCCGGATTCGAGACCGACCGCCCGGGCGAGGTTCGGGTTCTGGTAGGCCATGAAGATCAGGCGGAGCAGGAGGACGAATATCTTGTTCGCCTGACGCTCGCGGTTCAGCGCCCGCTCGGCCAGGTCCGCGTTGCCGTGGGCCAGGGCCTTCACCGACTCGCCGCGCATGGTGCTGCCGGTGTTCTCCAGTCGTTCGAGGAGGTTGTCGAGCGTGAAGTCCTCGGGGTCGACCGAACACCGGATCGCGATCCGTTCGGGCGTCTCCTCGATGACGCCGAGACCCATCAACTGCGTCTCGGCGCGGTAGACGGCGTTGATGTGCTCGCTTTCGAGGGCGCCCTCCGACTTCTCGATGTGGATGACCCGCCGCCCGAGGACGTACTGGGCGACGATGGCGCGTTCGAGCGCCCCCGAGTCCAGGTTGTCCGCGTGAATCGTCGCCTCGGAGCCCTCGGTGCTTGCCGACTCCGGGAGCACCGTCAGCGTCCCCTTGCCCCCCATCCGGAGCGACACCTCGTCCCCCTTCTCGACGTTGTGTTCTTTCGCCCACTCCGCCGGGAGCGTCATCGCCAGCGTCGACGGTCCCAGTCGTTGCACTTTTCGGGTTTCCATACCACACATACCTCCCCCGAAGACCTTAATCTTCACTATGCGACATTATACCCCATGAAAGATGTTGAGGTGTGGCGATTTTAGGCGATTTCCATCAGGCGCCGCTCGAAGCGGCCGACCCGCACGCGCGTCCACCCGCGGAGTTCCGCGTCGAGTTCCGGATCGTCGGTGTCGACCCGCAGCCGTCCGATGTCGTCGAGTTTCGCTCGCGAGGCGACCACCTCGACCGCACACCGGCGGATCACCGCCGGCGAGAGCTGTGGGTTCCCCCGGCCGAAGACGAACCCCTGGCCGCCGATGGGCGAGACGACGATCACGTTGCGGTCGCCCAGCGACGCCAGAATCTCGTCCTCGGTGGCGTCCCGGGCGAGCACCTCGCCGTCGCGCCACACGTCCACGCCGAGCGGCGACCCGTCGAATCCGAGGGCGTCCTTGATCGCGCCGACCGTGCTACCGGGGCCGAGGACGTACGTCACGCCCGCCTCCACCCCGTCGGCGAACCCCTCGGCCAGCGACTCGACGTTCCCGCTCCCGGTCTGTTTCGAGGACTGCAGGGACTCCCCGACCGGCACCCACGCGACCGCCCGAAGCTCCGGGTTCACGGCTCCCTCGCGGTACTCGTCCTCGTCGATGTCCATCACCTCGCGGCGCTCGGTTCGCTCGAAGGAGGCGACCACGTCGGCGGCGTCCTCCGGCGAGACGGCGAAGACCGAGGAGTAGACCTTCACGCCGCCCGGAACCCCGAGCATCGGCGTCTCGGTCCCCTCCAGCGCGTCGGCCACGTCCGCGGCGGTGCCGTCGCCGCCGACGAAGACGACGAGGTCGACGCCGGCGTCGAGAAACGCCGCGACCGCCGCCCGCGTGTCCGCCGCCGTCGTCTCCTCCCCTGCCGGCTCGCCCAGCACCTCGGGGTCGACCCCCGCCTCGCGGGCTAGGTCGGCGCCCATCGGCGCGCCCCACGTCAGGACCGTCGCGCCGGGGACGCGGTCGGCGAGGGCTTCGAGCGCCCGGCGCGCCCGGTCCGGCGAGCGGGGGTCGGCACCCCGGGCGCGTGCCTCCTCGACCTTCCCGTCGGTTCCTTTCAGACCGACCCGTCCGCCCATGCCCGCGATGGGGTTGACCACGAACCCGAGTCGCATGCTGAGGCCTACGCCGGCACGGTGAAAAGCGTCGCGGCTACGGATCGACGGTCGTCGTCCCCGCGCGACGGCGACCGTCGCAGCGGCGTCCACGAACGTTTAAGCGACTGCCGTCGATAGGTCCAGCCATGCTCCCGCTTCAGTCCGGGGAACCGCTCCCCATCGCGGCGACCGGTGCGGTCGTGTTACTCGCCAGTCTCGGCGTCACCCTGCTCTGGTTGCTCTACCTGCGCCGCTAGGTCGACCCGGTCGCGGAGCCAGTCGGCCGCGTCACCGGCCGTCCCCGCGTCGGCGGCGATGACCTTCAGCCGAACCGAGTCGCCGGGGTAGCTCCCGACGGTCACGTCGAACCGCTCCTGGACCTCGTCGAGACGGTCGATGAGCGCGCTCTCCGGTTCCGTCGTCCGAACCTCCTCGACGTGTCGCCGGGTGCCCTCGAACTCCCCGGCGACCGTCTCGAACATCGCCTTCATCTCGTCGGGGACGCCGGGCAGGACGTAGACGGCGTCGAGGGCCGCGCCCGGCGCCACCCCTTCGGGGTTCGGGAGCATCCGCGCGCCGGCCGGGAGGTGGGTCGTCCCCTCGGTCAGGTCCGCGGCCGTGTAGTCGCCGTGGTCGTCGATCCACGCCTCGGCCGCCTCGTTGGGGGCCACCTCCCGACCGAACGCCGCCGCGACGCCGTCCATCGTCACGTCGTCGTGGGTGGGGCCGACGCCGCCGGTGACGATCACCGCGTCGTACTCCGCGCGGTACTCGTTGACCACGCGGGCGATGTCGGCGATCCGGTCGGGGACGGTGGTGATCCGCTCGACCGACACCCCGCGGTCGTCGAGGCGGTCACACAGCCACGAGGCGTTCGTGTCGACCGTGTCCCCGGAGAGCAGTTCGTCGCCGACGGTGACGACCGCGACTCGCATGACCCGGGGTAGACGGCCGGACGTGAAAAGGGTCGCGCCCGGTCAGCCCATGCCGGGCGGCGGGTCGTCGCGGAACTCGTCGTCGGTGTCCACGTCCAGGCCGAGTTCCTCGCGTTGCTCCCGGAGTTCCTCGATGCGGCGCTTGTAGTAGAGGACGCCGACCGCGCCGACGACGGCCAGTCCGGCGGCGGCCCCGCCGAAGATCAGCAGGTCGCGCTGCAGGTAGAACTGCACCGAGACGGCGTCCGCCGTCACGTCGTCCCAGCGGACGACCCGGCTGTCGCCGTCGGTCACCACCTCGTAGCCGCGGGGGCTCACCTTCCCGAACGGGAACACCTCGACGCGGCGGTCCGGCGGCAACACGACGGCGTAAGAGCCGTCGACGAACGTCGGGAGGCTGAACCGCTTTGGCGTACTGGAGGAGGTGAACGCGAGCTGTCCGCCCCCGCCGTCCGGGGAGTCGTCGGGGAGGCTGACCGCCACTCGCGAGCGCGACCGGTTGATCGACCCGCCGCGCGCGACCAGTTCGGTCCCCGTGACGACCGTTCCGTTGGGGTAGCGGTACCGCACCGCCGAGACGGGGATGGCGTTCCGACCGCCGAAGCCGTCGCGGCGGAACAGCTCCATTCGGGTGTCGTTCATCCGGTAGACCGCCTGAAACCGCGCGTTCTCCGTGATCGTGATGTGGGCGTCGACCTCGCTGTCCCAGACGTACGGCGACGGCGGCTCCTCGTTCAACTGCTCGTCGGAGATGGGCTGTGAGCCGAAGAGGCCGGCACACCCCGCGGTGAGGACGAGCGCCACGAGCCCGAGGAGCGGGAGCAGGTGACGGCGGGTCATCTCAGGGGACGACGCACTTGAGTTCCGCGGGCAGGTACTCGCCGACGCTGGCGAGCAGCCCCGGCGGGTCCGTCCCCTCGGCGGTGACGACGCTCTGTTCGAGCAGGCCCAGCCGTTCGACGGTGACGACGTCGCGGGCGTGACCGGCGCGGTTCAGCGTCGCTCGCACCTCGCCCCGGGTCGCGCTGTTGACGTTCAGGCGGCCGGTCCCGCGCGTCCACTCGTACAGCCGGTCGCGCTCCGCGTCCGCCAGCCGCGGCGGGTCGCCGGCGACGAAGCGCATCGGGAGATGCTGGACGAGGCCGAACCGGTCGCGGATCTGTGCCGGCGACCCCGGCCCCAGGCCGAGTTCGGCGGCCGGGATCCGGATCCGCTCGCCCGCGTCGAGGACGAACCCCTCGTCGTCCCACGATTCGAGGGTGCCGACGTACGTCTCGCCGTCCTCGAAGCCCGTGCCGATCGCCCCCCACTCCTCGGCCAGGGCGTTGCGCGCGGCCACCGCGTCGTCGCCGGAGACGGTCACCGAGACGAAGTCGTCGTGGCGGACGCCCACCTCCCACTCGACGTCGAGGTCACCGATCAGGTTGTCGACCAGGGCCGTCATCCCGTCGAGCGCCCGGTCCCGCGCGTCGCCCTCGACGTAACATTTGGTTGCGAGGACGACCATCAGCGAGTGAGTTCCACGTTGAGTTCGTTCCGAAGCTCCTCGATCCGTCGCTCCGTCGCCTCGATCAGGTCGTCGTTGTCCATCGGTTCGAGCGGGGCACCCGTCTCCGGACACTGGAAGTCACACTCCATCGCCTCGCTGAACTCGAAGCGGATGCCCGCCGGCTCCGAGAGGTAGAACTCGTGGGTCCGCTCGTACTCCAGTCGCTCCTCCAGGGCGTCGAGGAGGCGGTACATCTCCTCTTCGAGGTTCTCGGGGATGTTCTCGTACTCGAACGTCCAGAGGTAGGTGAGCCACCCCGAGTCCTCGTCGCGGACGCGGCGGTAACTGGCGAGGTCGTTCTCGTAGAGGATAAAGAGGGCGCGGCGAACGTCGTTCAGTTCGAGCCCCAGTTCCTCGGCGAGTTCCTCGTCGGTCACCTCCCCGTCCGGCGGTGCGGCGGCGACCGGCATCCCCGTCGGGCCGACGAGTTCGTGGAGGTACTTCTGGATCACCGGATCGCTCAGCAGCTCCTCAAAAGCCATTGTGTCCCGTTCGGACCGGGGGCGATTTAAACGCCACGGTCAGGCCGGCGGCGGGAGCCCACGCTGACCGCGGGCCGAGGTCACGCCCGCTCGGACTCCTCGTCGGGCTCGCGCGACTCCTCCGACTCGGCCGCCGCCTCCGCGCGCCCCCGCGCCAGTTCGGCGTCGATGTCGTCCTCCACGTCGTCGAGGGAGGCGACCGTGAGGACGTTGCCGCCGCCGGGGTCGACCACCAGCACCTCCGCGCCCACGGGAATCTCGCCGTCCATCGAGCGGGCGCTGTAGTTGGGGTTGAACCCCCCGCGGTCGAGTTTCACCTCGCCGCTTCGCGGGGTCACCCGCTCGGTCACCCGCCCCGTCCGGCCGCGGAGCGAACTGGAGTCGCTGGTCTGGCCGGTGCCCGAGTCGCCGTAGAAGTCGAACCGTCGGTACCCCGCGAGCGCCAGCCCCCCGAACAGGAGGACGAGGACGGCGAGCACGAGCGGGCCGGCGACCGGTCCGAGGAGCAAGCCCACGATGCCGGCACCCAGGAGGGCCACCCCGAGGACCGCGAAGTGCGCTCCCGGTGCCATCGCCTCCGCGATGGAGAGGCCGAGCCCCGCGACGATCAGCAACAGCGGCAGCGTCTCGGGGCCGAGTTCGATCCCCGCCTGGAGGACGCTCGTCGGGACGACCATGCTTCGTCCTTGGGGCCGCGGGCGTTTATACTACCGGCTCGACGACGACCGCTCGACCGAGCGGCCTCACAGGCTCCCGAGGGCGACGTAGAAGATCAGCAAGGAGAGCGTCACGCCGACCAGGACGAAGAGGCTGTTCTCGAGCGTGGGCGTGCCGGGCTCGATGGGCTCCGAACCGGGCGTTTCGGCGTCCTCGCCCACCTCGTCGACGGCGAACCGCCACTGGGACTCGTCGTCGTCGCGGTCCTCCTCCGAGAGTGCGCTCATACCTCCCGGTAGCGGGCGCCCACGGAAAGGGATACCGGCCTACCGCTGGTGTTCCCGCGGCGTCACGTCGCCGTCGTAGACGACGCCGCGGTCGGCGTGGACCGTCACCGTCGTGCCCTCGGCCACCTCGTCGGGCAGCGGCGCCCCGCTGACCATCGGCACGCCGCGCTCCCGTGCGATCATGGCGGCGTAGCTCGTCATGCCCGGCCGGGCGTCGACGATGCCGCCGATGCGGCCGGTGTCGCCCGAGAACTGCCCGTCGAAATCCGCCGGGAGGACGACGATGGCGCCCGCCGGGGCGTCCGAGAGGTCGCCGTCCGGACACCGGAACACGGGACCGGCGACGCGCCCGCTGACCACGTTCCGCCCCGTGGCGACCGTCTCGGAGGCGACGTGGACCTTCAGGGTGTTCGTGGTGTTGGTCCCCTCCAGTTCCGTCATCATCCCCGAGAGGACGACGACGGTGTCGCCGCTCTCGGCGGCGCCGGCGTCGATGGCGGCGTCGACGGCGGCGTCGATCATCCCCTCGATGTCCTCGCGGTAGGCGGCGTACTGGGCGTCGACGCCCCACGAGAGCGCGAGCTGTCGGCGCACGCGGTCGCGCGGCGTCGTCGCGACGACGGGGACGTTCGGCCGGAACTTCGAGGTCACCCGCGCCGTGTACCCCGACTCCGAGACGGCGACGATGGCCGCGGCACCGAGGTCGCGGGCGAGATACCGCGCCGCCCGCGCCAGCGCCTCGGTCTGGGACCCCTCGGCCGCCGCGGGCACCCGCCCCTCGGTCGTCTCGACGTACTCGTCGCTCGCCTCCACCTGGCGGACGATGCGGTCCATCGTCTCGACGACCCGAACGGGGTGGTCGCCGATGGCCGTCTCCCCGGAGAGCATCACCGCGTCGGTGCCGTCGAGGACGGCGTTCGCGACGTCGGAGGCCTCCGCGCGGGTCGGCCGCCGGGAGGTGACCATCGAGTCCAGCATCTCCGTCGCGGTGATGACCGGCACGCCCGCGTCCTGGGCGCTGTGGATGATCCGCTTTTGCACCATCGGGACGTCCTCCAGCGGGCACTCCACGCCCAGGTCGCCGCGGGCGACCATCACGCCGTAGGAGGCCTCGACGATCTCGTCGATGTTCTCGACCGCGCCCGCCCGCTCGATCTTCGAGACGACCGGGATGTCGCCGCCGAGGTTCTCGATGGCGTCGGTCACGGCGAGGACGTCGTCGGCGTCGCGGACGAAACTCGCCGCCACGAAGTCCGCCTCGCCCTCGACCGCGACCTCGATGTCGCGGCGGTCCCCCTCGGTCACCACGTCGAAGTCGAGTTCGACGCCGGGGACGTTCACCCCCTTGCGGCTCCCGAGTTCGCCGCCCGAGACGACCCGGGCGGTGACGACGTCCCCGTCGACCTCCTCGACCCGCGTCTCGATCCGGCCGTCGTCGAGGAGGACGCGGTCGCCGGCGTCGACGGCGCCGAGGGAGTAAGAGAGGCCGATCTCCTCCGGCGTCGCCGTGTCCCCCTCGACGAACCGAACCGTCGAGTCGGTCGGCAGGTCGATGGGGTCCTCGAGGGGCGCGGTCCGGACCTCCGGTCCCTGGAGGTCGAGCATCACCGAGAGCGGGTCGTCGATGGCGGCGTCGACCGCGTGGACCCGCTCTATCACCGCCGCGCGGTCCTCGGGGGTGCCGTGACTCGCGTTGAGGCGCGCCACGGACATCCCCGCGTCCGCGAGTTCGCGGATCGTCGACCGGTCGTCGGAGGCGGGACCCAGCGTGCAGACGATCTTTGCCCGTCGCATGCCCCTCCCTTCAGGGCCACGGGTCAAAAAGAGGGTTCATCGGAAGTCGGGGGCGAGACTCGGCGTCGGGGGCGGCGGCCGGCTACCGCACCCGCTCGCCGGGCACCGCGTCCGCGACCGTCGTCAGCAGATCGGCCTCCTCGCCCGCAGCGAGCACCATCCCGTTGGACTCGACGCCGAACAGTTCCGCCCGCTCCAGGTTCGCCAGCACGATCACCCGGGTCCCCGGCAGCGAGTCGAGGTCGTGGAGCTGCTTGATGCCGGCGACGATCTGTCGCTCCTCGACGCCGATGTCGACGACGAGGCGGGCGAGTTTGTCCGCGCCCTCGATCCCCTCGGCCGAGACGACCTCCCCGACCCGCATGTCGAGGTCCTGGAACTCCTCGAACCCGATCCGGTCGGGCTCGAGGGGTTCGAGGTCCTCCGCGTCCTCCGCGTCCTCCGCGTCCTCCTCGTCGGCGCCCTCGGCGGCGGCGTCCGCCGCCTCGCTTCCCTCCTCGGCGGCCTCGACGCGCTCCTGGAGCTTCGCGTTGAGCTCCTCGACCCGCTCCTCGGGGATCTTCTCGTAGAGTTCGTCGGGTTCGCCGAACTCGGCCGCGGGAGGTTCGAGCGCGGCGTCGACGGTCACGTCGTGGACCGACCCCTCGCCGCCGACCTGCGACCACAGGCGCTCGCAGGTTCCGGGCGCGACGGGGGCAAAGAGGACGGCGACGGCCTTCGAGACCTGCACGCAGTCCCGGAGTACCCGCGCCGCCGCCTCGGGGTCGTCGTCGACGAGGTTCCACGGCTCGTTTTGCTGGATGTACTCGTTGCCGAAGGCCGCGAGCGAGACGGCGGCGTCGCCCGCGTCCCGCACCGAGTAGTCGTTGACGGCGGCGGTGAAGTCGTCGATCGCCTCCTCGATCCGGTCGCGAACCTCGGGCGAGAGGTCCGCGTCGGGCGTCCCGCCGAACTCTCGGTGGGCGAAAAGCAGGGAGCGGTACGCGAAGTTGCCCACCGTCCCGACGAGTTCGTTGTTGACGCGCTCGCGGAAGCGCTCCCACGAGAAGTCCACGTCCTGCTGGAAGCCGCCGTTGGTCGCGAGGTAGTAGCGGAGGAGGTCCGGATCGAACCCCTCGTCGAGGTACTCGTCGGCCCAGACGGCGCGGTTCCGCGAGGTGGAGAAGCCCTTGCCGTTGAGGGTGATGAACCCGCTCGCCATGACCGCGCGGGGTTCGCCGTAGTCGGCGCCGCGCAACATGGCGGGCCAGAAGACGGTGTGGTGCTGGATGATGTCGCGGCCGATCACGTGGACCACCTCGCCGTCGTCCTTCCACGCCTCCTCCCAGTCGAAGACGCCGGGACCGACGCGCTCGCTGTACTGCTTCGTCGAGGAGACGTACTCGATGGGGGCGTCGACCCAGACGTAGAGGACGAGGTCCTCCTCGCCGGGGTAGTCGATCCCCCAGTCCATGTCGCGGGTGATACACCAGTCGCGGAGTTCCCCCTCGATCCACTCGCGGGGCTGGTTCTTCGCGTTCGCGGTGCCTTCGAGGCGGTCGATGAACTCGGAGAGGTAGTCCTGGAACGCCGAGACGCGGAAGAACTTGTGGGTCTGCTCGCGGTACTCCGCCGGATTGCCGGTGATGGTGCTCCGGGGGTCCTCGATCTCGCCGGGTTCGAGGTGGCGACCACAGCCCTCGTCGCACTCGTCGCCGCGGGCCCGCGCCCCGCAGTAGGGGCAGGTCCCCTCGACGTACCGGTCGGGGAGCGACTGATCCTCGGCGGGATCGTAGGCCACCATGATCTCCTTCTCGTAGATGTGACCGTTCGCGTCCAGCGCCTCCACGATTTCGGTCGTCAACTCGACGTTCGTCGCGTCGTGGGTGTGGCCGTAGTTGTCGAAGTCGACGCCGAACTTCGGGAACGTCGCCTCGTAGGCCTCGTGCCAGTCGAGGGCGAACTCCTCGGGGGAGACGCCCGCCTCCTCGGCGTTGACCGCGACGGGGGTGCCGTGCATGTCCGACCCGGAGACGAAGGCCGTCTCCTGACCGAGTTTGCGCAGGGCGCGGGCGTAGACGTCCCCGCCGACGTACGTTCGCAGGTGGCCGATGTGCAGGTCGCCGTTGGCGTAGGGCAACCCACAGGTCACCACCGCCGGTCGATCCGTGGGGAACTCCTCGTGACTCATACGTGTTCACTGGAGGATGGAACCCTAAAGCCCGCCGGTTCCGCGTGCGACGGACCTACGTACGCGGACGGACAGGGGACCGACCGTGGCCCCACCATCGGTCCGCGGTCCGGTCTGTCTGGTCTGTGGCGCACTCGCGGGGAGCGTCCTCGGTGCGCTGTTCGTTCCGGATCCAACGGGCACCGTCGCGTTCGTGCTCTCGCTCGGCTGTACCGCCGCCGTCGCCGGGTCCCTGTACCGGAGCGACTGGCTGCGCGGGTAGCCGGGCGGGAACGCGACGGCTCCCTCGCGATCAGCGCGGCGTCGCCGCGATGGCGACGTACGGCTCCCCCGGTCGGCGCCGTCGCTCGACGGTCGCCACCCGGTCGACGACGAGGCCGGCGTCCTCCAGACACCCGCGCCAGTACGCCTCGTGGTCGGTCACGCCGTCGGGCGTGATCGGCAGTTCCAGCAGACCCACGACCCCGTCGTCGGCACACACCCGCCGGAGTTCCGCGGCGGCGTCCGCGCGGTGGGCCTCGGGCACGTCGTGGAGTACGCGGCAGGCGGTGACGGCGTCGAACGCCCCGTCGGCAACGGGGAGACGGGCGGCGTCGCCCGCGACCGGCGACACGTCGACGCCGGCGACGGCGCCGTTGCGACGGGCCAGCGCCGGCCCGTTGCCGAGGATCACCCGGTCGTCGAAGACGTCACAGCCCACCACGGTGGCGTCGTCCGGCAGGTGCGGCGCGAGGCCGACCAGCGACCGCCCGGTCCCACACCCCACGTCGAGGACGCGGGCGCCCTCGGCCAGCGGGAGGAGCGATCCGAGCGCGTCGTACTTCGCTCGGTCGAGCGCCCACGGCGGGGGCGAGAGCAGACGGCGGGTCGCGTCGCCGCCGCGGTAGAGCGCGCCGGCGCCGACCCCCACGGCGACGGCGCGGAGCGTCCGGCCGCCGCGGCGGAAGGCGGCGATGGCGGCCGCGACGAGCGCCGCCGCGGCGACGATCCGAGCGAGTCGCTCCCGCCAGTGGTAGACGCCGAAGAAGTACGGTCGGAGTGACACGGGAGTGCCATCCACCCGCGACGGGATGTAGCTACCGGGGATCGAACCCCTTTTGCTCCCGCCGGGCCACCGCCGACTATGACCCTCGGTCCGACCGACCGCGTGCGTTCAGTCGAGCGATCGAGCATTCGCTACATGTTCGACATCGCGGAGGAAGTCGACGACGACCTCGTGCGACTGGAGGTGGGCATTCCCGACTTCGACACGCCCGCGCACGTCACCGACGCCGCCTGCAGGGCGGCGCGGGACGGGCACACCAGTTACACCACCAACGCCGGCAACCCGGAACTCCGCGACGCCATCGCCGACCACATGGCCGCGGACTACGGCGTCCGGGCCGACCCCGACGAGGTGATCGTCACCTCGGGCGGGATGGAGGCGCTGCACCTCGCCGCGCTCTGTACCGTCTCGCCCGGTGACGAGGTGGTCTTCCCGACGCCCGGCTTCCCCAACTACTGGGTCCAGACCCGGATGGCCGACGGCGTGCCCACGCCGGTCCCCATGCCCGCCGAATCGGGGTTCGATCTGAGCGCCGACCGCCTCGTCGACGCCATCGGCCCCGACACGGCGCTGGTGATCCTCTGTTCGCCCAACAACCCCACCGGCCGGACGTACGACCCCGAGACGGTCCGTGCCGTCGTCGACGCCGCCGCCGACCACGACGCCTACGTCGTCGCCGACGAGGTGTATCTCGGCCTCTCCTACGAGGACGACCCCCGGAGCGTCGCCGCCATGACGGGCAACCCCGAGAACGTCCTCACGGTCAACTCCTGTTCGAAGCGCTACGCCATGACCGGGTGGCGGGTCGGGTGGCTCGCGGGCACGACCGACATCGTCGATCAGGCGACGAAGATCCACGAGTCGACCACCTCGTGTGCGCCGAGCGTGAGCCAGCACGCGGCCCTCGCGGCCCTGACCGGGCCGCAGGACGCCGCTCAGGAGATGTACGACGCCTTCCGCGAGCGCCGCGACTACGTCGTCGACCGCGTCGCCGACGTCGACGGCCTCTCCTGCCCCCGACCGGAGGGCGCCTTCTACGCCTTCCTCGACCCGGACCTCCCGGGAACGAGCCTGGAGATGGCCGAACACCTCCTCCGGGAGTACGGCGTCGTCCTCGCCCCCGGCGACGGCTTCGGCGACGCGGGCGCCGGCTGGCTCCGCCTGAGTTTCGCCAACAGCCTCGACCGCCTCGAAGTCGGCTTCGACCGCCTCGAACGCGCCATCGACGACGCACGGTAGCGCGACCGAATCCTCCGCCGACGGACCCGACCCCGAACGCCGCGGCTTCCAGTGGACTGGGTCGAGCGGATCGAGGTGCGGCGGCGACCCGACCCGCGCCAGCGGGTGGCCGTCTTCGCCAGCGATCCTACCCCTCGCGGATCGCCCGCTCGGCGGCCGCGAGCGTCGCCTCGGCGTCGAACTCGGTCACGATCCGTTCGAGTTCCTCGCGCGGTGCGTCGGCCAGGTCGCGGGCGTGGGCCGTGATCGCCGGAATCGCCCGCAGGATGTTGTCGACGACCGGCACGTCCGCCACCTGCGCCGACCGCGAGAGGGGGTTGAGGTCGACGACGATCTCCACCTTGCCGAGGTCCGCGAGCGCCGCGGCCCGGTCGCCGTCCTCCAGCGGCACTAGCACGACGTCCGCGGCGGCGATGCCGTCGGCGTCCACCTTCGCTCGCTCGTGGTCCAGATTCGGGAGTCGCGCGTCGGCCGCCAGCCCCTTCACCTCGCTCGCGCCGTGGTCGCGGAGGTGGTCGGCGATGGCACGCATCCGCTCGTCGGTACGGTTGAACAGGTTCACCTCCAGCTCCGCGCCGACGGCGTCGGCGAGGGCGACGAGGTCCCCCGGCACCAGCGCCGCGGCGTTGCCGTTCACCGAGACGACGGGGCGATCGGCGAGCAACAGGTGGGCGGCGGCGGCCCGCGCCGCGTCGTCCGCCGAAGGGAGCGTCCGCTCGCCGAGCAGGTAGTCGAACGCCTCGCCGCGCCCCTGTGCGATGAGGCCCTGCCTGCTGGTGATGCCCTTCTCGACGCCCGCCTCGATGCGGTGGCGGGTCACCAGCGAGTCGTGACGGGGGTGGTCCTCGGGTATCTCGGCCTCGACCATGCGCGTTCGATACGCTGGCCCGGGTAAAAGCGCCCCGGTCAGGACACGCCGATCCACAAACGGTTAGTCACCCCCATCCGACCCCACGGACGATGCCCTCCACCCGATCCGCCCGCGTCGGGAGCGCCGCGACCGTCCTCGTCGCCGCGCTCTCGCTCGCGGGACTCGCTACCGCACAGTCCCCGCTTCCCACCGAGTTCGACCTCGGCCTCCGACTCGCCGCCCGCTTCGGCGGCGCGTTCGTCGTCAATCTCCTCCTCGGCGGGTTGCTCCTCGCCCTGGCGCCGGAGTACACGCGGCGGATGGTCGACGACGTCCGCGACGACCCGGGAAGCGCCTTCCTCTGGGGGCTGCTCGTCGGCATCGGCGTGCCAATCGCCCTGGTGTTGGTGGCGTTCACGATCATCGGGCTCGTGATCACCATCCCGGGACTGCTCGCGCTGGCCCTCGTCGGCCTCGTCGGCAACGCGGTCACCATCTGCTGGCTGGGGGGCGTCCTCACCGACGACGTCGGCGCCGCCGCGGTCGGCGCCGGCGCGCTGGTGCTGTCGCTGATCGCCGCGGTTCCCCTCCTCGGCAACCTCGCGACCACCCTGATCGGGTTCGTCGGCATCGGCGTCGTCGGGCGCGACCTCTACACCTCGTGGCAGGGGTGAGCCGATAGGGCGGTATCCGGCCGGACGGTCGGGAGCAAACGTGAAGTGTTCGGGGGGTTTCGGGGCTGACGAATGACCGACCAGGACCCGGACTTCACGGCCGACGCGGCCGTCGAGCACTGCCGGCGCCACGGGGTCGTCCCGCCCGACGCGGACGCGACCGTGCGCTCGCTCGGCGGCGGCGTCTCGAATCACGTCTACCAGGTGACCTGGGACGACGACTGTGTCGTCGTGAAGCGCCCGCTCCCGAACCTCGCCGTCGAGGACGACTGGCCCGCGGACGTCGACCGCGTCCACAACGAGGCGGCGGCCATCCGCACCTACGAGTCGGTGCTGGCCGACTCGGGCGTCCGGGCCCGCGTCCCGGGCGTCGTGAGCGAGACGGACGACCACGTCGTCGCCATCGAGTGCGCGCCCGCGGACGCGACGATGTGGAAGGCGGAACTGCTCGACGGCCGGGTCGACGCCGGCGTCGCGACGGCCGTCGGCGACGTCCTCGGCGCCGTCCACGCGGCGACGGCCGACGACCCCGAGGTGCGCGAGACGTTCGCGGAGAAACGGCCCTTCGACCAGTTGCGCGTCGACCCCTACCACCGCGCCACGGCACGGCGGAACCCCGACGTCGCCGACGCCATCCGCGAGGAGATCGACCGGGTGCTGGGGACCGAGCGCACCCTCGTCCACGGCGACTACAGCCCGAAGAACGTCCTCGTCGACCGCTCCGGGGCGACCACCCCCTGGATCCTCGACTTCGAGGTGGCCCACTGGGGTGACCCCGCCTTCGACACCGCGTTCATGCTCAACCACCTCTACATCAAGTCCGTCTACAACCACGGGAACCACGCCGCCTACGCCGACGCCGCCGACCGGTTCTGGAACGCCTACGACGCCGCGGTCGACTGGGACATCGAACGCGAGACGGTCCGGGAACTCGCCGTGTTGATGCTGGCCCGCGTCGACGGCAAGTCGCCCGTCGAGTACGTCGAGCGCGAGGCGGTGGCCGACGCCCTCCGCCGGGTGGCAAAGCGGACGCTCCGCGGCGACGCCGGGCGCCTCGACGGGTTCGCGGCGCTGGCCCGCGAGGAGGCGCTGGCCCTATGACCGACATCGAGGGCGTCGACGCGTGGGAGGTACTGGACTCGCGGGGCGAGCCCACGGTTCGCGTCCGGGTCGAGACGGCCGACGGCGCGGGCACCTTCACCGTCCCGGCGGGGGCGAGTACGGGCGCCCACGAGGCCGTCGAGCGCCGCGACGGCGGCGACCGCTACGGCGGCCGCGGGGTGCGCGACGCCGTCGCGGCGGTCCGCGACGAACTCGCCCCCGTGGTCGTCGGGCGCCCTGCGACCGACCAGCGCGGGATCGACGAGGCCCTCGTCGACCGCGACGGCACCGAGAGCCTCTCCCGACTCGGCGCCAACGCCGTCCTCGGCGTCTCGGGCGCCGTCGCGCGCGCCGCGGCCGCGGCGACCGACCGCCCGCTGTACGAGGCGCTGGCGCCCGACGCCGGCCCCGGATCCCTCCCGCTGCCCATGGTCAACGTCCTGAGTGGCGGCCTCCACGCGGCGGCCGACCTGCCGATCCAGGATTTCCTCGCCGTGCCCGTGGGAGCGGACACCTACCCCGAGGCGCTGGAGACGGCGTGGGCGGTGCGCCGGGCGGCCGGCCGGCGGATCGGCGACGGCGACCACCCGCCCCCGGTCGCAGACGAGGGCGGGTTCGTCCCCCCCGTCGCCGACGCGGACGCCGCCTTCGACCTCCTGGTCGACGCCGTCCGTGACGCCGGCCACGACCCGGGGTCGGACGTCGCCATCGCCGTCGACGTGGCGGCGACGCACTTCTACGATCCGGATCGGGAGCGGTACGCGCTCCCCGGCGAGGCGCTGTCCCGCGAGGCGATGATCGACCGCGTGGCGGGCTGGATCGACGACCACCCCGTGCGCTCGGTCGAGGACCCGCTCGCCGAGGACGACTGGCGCGGCTGGGAGCGACTGGCCGACCGCGTCGGCGACCGGGTGCAGTTGCTCGGCGACGACCTGCTGGCGACGAACGCCGCCCGCCTCGACCGGGCGGTCGACGCCGGCGCCGCCAACGCCGCGCTGATCAAGCCGAACCAGGCGGGGACGATCACCCGGACGCGGCGGGTCCTCGAGCGCGCGGTGGACGCGGGCTGGGCGCCCGTCGTCTCCGCGCGCTCCGGCGAGACCTGCGATTCGACCATCGCTGACCTCGCCGTCGCGCTGGACGCCGGGCAGATCAAGATCGGATCGCTCGCCCGGTCGGAGCGTCTCGCCAAGTACAACCGACTGCTCGAGATCGACCGGCGACACGGCGGCGGCTTCGCGGGAGCGGCGGCACTGTCCCCCCGGCTCTGACCCCTCGGACGGGGTCCGCGTGCGCCGCGGGCCGACACCCCCCGAGGTCCCGCGCGAACGGTCGAGGCACCCCGTCGCCGAACCGCGACGCACCGTCCGGCCATCCCCCAGCGCCGCGCCCCCGGTACACCGCGAGGCGGTGTACGCCCACGGCTTCCGGACGGGGATAGTTGGATATTTTGCCGTTACTCACGATACTATCGTTACTTAGAACTCGACGCGTGTCGTCGGGATCGGTGAATGAACGTCGCAGAACGCGTCCACGTGATGCCGCTCGGGTTCGAACACGACCGGATCGTCGAACCGGCAGTCGAGTACCGGGCCGACCGGGTGATCCTGCTCGACTGGATCGCCGACGACATCGAGCGCCCGGCGTACCACGAGGACGTACTCGCCGATCTCGACTCGGCGGGCATCGACGTCGAGCGCCGGGAGTGTGCGCTGTTCGACCTCTACGACTCCATCGCGGTCGTCGCGGAGATCGCGACCGACGAGGCGACCCCCGACGGCGAGGACGACGTCGCCAACGAGGTGTACGTCAACCTCGCGACGGGGAGCAAGATCACCGCCATCGGCGGCATGATCGCGTGCATGGTGACCGGGGCCGCCCATCCCTACTACGTCCGCGCCGAGCGCTACGCCTCGGGGACCGAACCGGTGGGGTACGGGATGGAACTCGCCATCGATCTCCCGACGTATCCCATGGACCGCCCCGACCGCCAGCAGATCGCGGTACTGGACCGACTCGTCGAGGAGGGAGCCTGCTCGAAGAAGGCGCTGATCCGCTTCGGCGCCGACCGCGACCTCCCGTTCATCCGGGACTGCGACCGACCGTTCGACGGGTCGGGAAAACCGACGAAACAGGCGTACGCGCGACTCCGACGGCACGTCGTCGACCCGCTCCGGGAGCGGGAGTTCGTGACCGTCGAGGCCGCCGGGACGACCCGGCGGGTGCGGGCGACGGAGGCCGGACGGAACGCCCGCCGGGCGTTCGGCTACGTCCTCGATTAGTCCAGCCGCTCGACGACCCGTCGAAGCCGGTCGTCGTCGCCGAAGGCCTCGACCAGCGTCGTCGTCTCGTGTGCGAGTTCGTACGCGGGTCGCCCCTTGCCGACGGGCGACCGCTCGCCGTCGTCCGCCGTCCGGACGTGCTCCGCGGCGTCGAGTTCGTTGAGTGCGCGGGTCACGTCGGCCTCGGAGACGGAGCCAACCACGTCCTCGACGTCGGTGGCTTCCTCGGCACAGACGCGGGCGATTTCGCCGGCGTGGGCCGGCGTCTCTCCCGCGTCCGACAGGCGTGCGATGCCGAGCAGGGTGAGTCGCTGGACGAGCGTCGTCGAGTCGAGCCGGTCGGACATACGTGTCACCTGAACGTCTCCCCTCAACTACCTTTCGAGGCGCGTCCGGGGGCGGACGGCTGGACGCCGACGGCCGTCACTCGTCGGCGTCGACGAGCGGCGCGGTCGACCGGTACACCATCCGCATCGGCAGCCCGGTCGCGTCGGTCTCGGGCTCCGGAGGGAGGGTCCGCAGTTCGCCCGGTCCCGGACGGGCCGTGTAGGCGAGCGCCACGGCGTCGAGGACGTCGTCGACGCCGACCTCCGCGCCGCCGGTCGCCTCCGCGGCCGACTGCACCACCGGAGGGGCGTCGCGGTCGAACTCGGCGAGCGTGCGCATCCGCTCGGCGTAGCCGCCGGCGGTCAGCTTCGAGTACTCCAGGGGCTCGTCGGCGAAGGCGCGAAAGCACACCTCGGGGTGAGCCTCGGCGATCACCTCGCGGGCCTCCGGCAGTTCCTGCAGCAGTTCGTCGACCGCGGCGATGTCGTCGCTGATGGCGAAGGCCTGTTTCGTGAGGCCCGTGCCCGTCTTGCGTTCGTTGACACGCTTGGCCGCGGGGTAGCGGCGCTTGCGCGTCGCCTCCCGGACCGGCGGCGTGAACACCGCCGACCGCCTCGGCCCGAGCACCTCCCGGGCGAGCCGTTCACACGCCCGTCCCGTCGAGCCCTCCTCGATCAGGCCGATGGGGACGTCGAGCAGGATCCGCTCGGCGCGCTCCTCGTACCGGAGCCAGAGGTCGCCGACCTCCTCGAAGACGGCGGCGTGATCGAACTCCCCGACGCCGAACGCGACGGCGACCCACGACCCCGAACTCACGTCCGCGCCGACGTACAGCGGGTCGTCGCTCATCACCCGAGACCAGTCGGTGCCGACCTAAAAACCAGTCGCCTCCGAGAGCGTGAGGACGATCCTGACGCCGTCCCGATAGTCGGGGTCGACGGTCGCGCCCCAGCCGTGAACTTGGGCGAGCGTCCGGACCATCGGGAGAGCGGTGCCGACCGCCCCGTGGCCCGCCGCGTCCCCGTACTCGAAGTACTGCTCCGGGTCGCCCGTCGGCGGGTCGCCGTCGCCGGTGATCGTCAGGTCGCCGTCCCGCCGGTCGACGACCACCGACGTCGCGCCGCTGTCGAGGAAGAACTCGAACGCCCGCTCGAGGAGCACCTCGAACCGGGCCGGATCGGCCGGCACCGACCCCTCGCACTCGACGGCGAGGGCGGCGTCGCCGTGATCGGTCCCCGCCCAGGCCGCCCGGGCCACCCGGGGGACGTCGACCGGCTCGGGGTCGGTCACCGTCTGACCGTACTGCGCGAGCGTCGCGAAGTCGTTCATCAGCCGCGTGGTCCGATCGGTCGTGTCGGTCGCGGTCCGGAGCGCCTCCCGGGCCGCGGCCACCTCGCCGGCGTCGAGCCGCGCCGCCGCCGAGCGGACGTTGCCGCGGATGACCGTCACCGCGTTCCGGAGCTCGTGTCGCATCCCCCTCGCGAGGTCCTCCAGTTGCCGGTCGTGCCGTTCGAGTTCGCGGCGGTGGCGCTCGATCCGGGTCACGTCAGAGAAGACGACGACCCGCGAGAGCGAGCCCTGGCCGACGTCGAAGGCGTTCTCGGTCACCACGTAGTGCCGGGGCTCGCCCTCGACCTCGACGTCGACGACCCCGTCATCGTCGTCGAGCGCCGCCGCCACCGCCGGGAGCGCGTCCAGCGGGTCGCCGACCGCGCCGTCGAGAGCCGGGAACAGCCGCCGTGCCGCGTCGTTGAACTCGCGGATGCGGCGGTCGTCGTCGAGGAATATCGTCGCCCCCTCGACGCCGTCGGTGAGCTGAACGGCGAAAAAGCGGTCCTCGAAGACGAACAGCGTCCCGACGGCGAAGGCCGCCACGCCGAGGGGGGCGTGGATCACGTCGATCAGGAGCGGCGACGCGTAGCCGACGATGTCGAGGACGACCGGCGCGCCGGAGAGCCCGACCAGAACGGCGAGGGGGCGGGCGTCGTAGTCGGCCTCCCGGAACGTCTCGAACAGGGCGAACATGCCGACGGTCGCGAGCGTGTAGGAGAGCCCCGTCACGATCCAGTGAAACAGCCCCTGTCGGATCGCCAGATGTGGGAAAGGCGACGCGACGAACCCCGTGGTGAAATAGAGGTGGTGGAGTGGGTTCGTGAGCTTCACCGCGACGACGACGAGATACAGGGCGACCGCGGCCCGCCGGTAGGTCGACCGGCGGTGGTAGCTCCGTCCGGTGTACGCGGAGCAGAAGTAGAGCCAGGCGAAGACGGTGCTGAACCCGAGGACGAGACCGAGCAGATAGACGGCGGTCTTCGCGGAGCGACCGGACAGGAGGAGGAGGACGGCGTGGGAGGCGGCCCAGCCGCTCGTCGTGACGAGCAGGGCGACGAGACCGCGGCGCGTCGCGGCGTCCTCGACGCGACGGGCGCGGACGGCACCGGCGACACAGCCCACGGCCGCCATCGTGAACACGAGGGCGTACGCGACGGGGGCGGACACTCCGACGACCAACGCTCTGTCCCCCCGTAGGATCGAGCGGTAACCAATCCTTCGGTACAGGAAGGCCGCCGGCCGTGGCATGAGTGGCCTACTCACGGAAGCCTTATGCGTCGAGGGGGCCTCCGTACGATTGCAATGGCAACTGGTACGGTTGATTTCTTCAACGACACTGGCGGTTACGGCTTTATCGAGACTGAGGACGCGGACGACGACGTGTTCTTCCACATGGAGGACGTGGGCGGCCCGGACCTCGAAGAAGGACAGGAACTCGAATTCGAAATCGAGGACTCCCCCAAGGGTCCCCGCGCGACCAACGTCGTTCGCCTGTAAGGCGACGACGGCACTTCTCGCCGATTTCCACGATTTTTGCGTGACTACCGCCGCCAGCGGCGGCGCCGCCGATTCTCAGGCCTGAGAACACGAACGGCACGTTGAAACCCGTGGACGACGACGACCCGACGAATGGACCCGTCCGCCCGCCGAGTCGCGCTCGTCGCCCTGGTCGTCGCGGTGGGGGTGGGCTCGCTCGCCCCCGGCGCGGGAGTGGCCGGCCAGACGCCGCCGGCGATCACCGTCACCGTCGACGGGACGGCCGTGGCCGACGGCAACGCCACGCTGGTCGAGACCGATCCGACCGTCGGCGTCACCGTCGACGCCGATCGGTCGATCCGCGTCGTCTCCGTGCGCGTCGACGGGACGACCCAGCGGCGGTTCTCGCCCAACGCCACCTCGTTCGACCGGTCGATCGACCTCGCCCTCGCGAGCGGCGAACACACCCTCTCGGTCGTGGTGAAGACCGACGACGTCACCACCCACGAGGTGACGGTGACGAAGGACGCCGAGCGGCCCTACGTCGCCTACACCGCGCCGTTCGAGACCGACACCTACGCGCCGCCGCCGGAGACGGCGACGGTGAACCGCTCCCGAATCACCCTCGCGGGCGAGTTCACGGACGTCACCGGCGTCACCCACCTGCGCATCGTCCGCGAAGTCGAGTACGAGGTGGGGTCGAACACGCGCGTCGACCGCGAAACCTACTCGGCGTCGGATCTGAACGGGTCGTTCGAGCAACGGATCTTCCTGGGAATGGGGACGAACAACGTGACCGCCAGGTATCACGACGCGCTCGGCCACGTCCGGGAACACCGGGTGCAGATCACGGTCCAGGACACCGCGCCGCCGACGCTCGCGAACCTCTCGGCGGTGCGGCGGGGGCCCGAGACGCTCCGGCTCCGGGGCCGGGCGTCCGACAACGGCCAGCTCCGGAGCGTCTCGCTCAGTCCCGAGGGCGACTCCGGGACGACCTATCTGCTCCGTCCGACCATCGACCGGCCGAACCCCGCCCGCCAGCGCTCGACGTTCGACTCGAACGTCTCCCTCCATCCGGGCGTCACCGCCGTCGTCGTCACCGCCACCGACACCGCCGGGAACACCGTCGAACGGACCGTGACCGTCCGCCGGACCGTCGTTCCCGAACTTCGCTTCGACCGCGGGGGGACGCGGTACGTCAACGGGACGACGGTCGTCGCCAGAGGGGTCGCGACCGACGGCGAAATCGTCGCCGCGAGCGTCGAGACGGTCGACCCCGCCACCGGTGAGGTGGTGGACATCGCCTCGCTGCACGACGGCGACATCGTCACCGATCTCTCCTTCGAACGGCACCTCGACGCGCCGGCGGGTCGGCAGGTGACGGTCCGGTTGCGCGTCATGGACTCCTCGGGGACCGAACACGTCACCACGCTGGACCGGCGGCTGACGGTCGAGACGCCGACGGCGACGCCCACACCGGCGCCGACGGCGACGCCCGCGCCGACCCCGACTCCCGACGCCACGGCTGCGCCGACGGCGACGCCCGCGCCGACCCCGACCCCCGACGCCGGCGGGGTGACCGTCCCCCTGGTCGGCGTGACGGTTCCGGTGCCGTCGGTGCTCGGCGCGTCCGTCGCCGTCCCCGTGCCGTTCGTGGGGCCGTTCGACGTACCGATCGTTCCGGTCGCAGCATTGTTCGTCCTCGGCCTCGGTGCCGTGGGCCGCCGTCGCTGATGGGGTCGACGCTCCCGCGGATCCCGTTCGCCACAGCGGTTTTCCGACGGCGGCACCTACCTGACGAGGAGGTGATGGTATCCCGCGCGACGCCCGCCCCGTGAGTACCCTCCATCTGACCGACGCGGTGACGACGGTCGGGGCCCGTCAGTGTGCGAACGCGACGCCCAGCCCGGACAAGCCGACGGTCATCGTCGTCGCCCTGGCGGGCTCACCGGGTCAGTGGCTCGACCGCTGGGAGCGAGCGGCCGACACCGACACCGACCGCGCGACGTTCGTCGTCGACGACGCCACCTCGTGGCTGGCCGGCGACCCCCGCGACCGTCTCGCCGCCGAGTCGTCCCCGGACACCGAGGTGTGCGTGCGGACCGTCGCGTCGCCGGGCAACCTCACCGACATCGGCGTCACGCTGACCGAGGTGCTGGACGAGGAGTCGACGGAGCGGGCCCTCCTCTGTTTCCAGTCGCTGACGGTCCTGTTGCAGTACGCGCCGCTCGACGAGGTGTACCAGTTCCTCCACACGCTCGTCGCGCACGTCGACCGGGCCGGCGCGACGGCGCATTTCCACCTTCACGAGGCCGCCCACGACGAGGAGACGGTCGACACCTTGCGCCCCCTCTTCGACCGGGTTCGCGGCGACGCCGAGTGATCAGGCGAGCGCCACGTAGCCGAAGTAGCCGCCGGCGAGGACGAGGCCGACGCCGGCGGCCCGGACCAGGTGTCGCCAGCGGTCCGGGAGCGGCGAGTCGGCGCCGTACTCCCCGCGCCCGCCGTCCGGGCGCCGGCCGACGGTGTGGGCCCGCACCACGGCCCCGGGCGCGAGCAGACAGACCGCCCCGAGCAGGAGGCCGAGCACCGCCGCGAGGAGCGTCCGAAGGTCGGCCATCAGCCACGGAGGCGTTCGATCCGCTTCTCGACCGGCGGGTGGGTCGACAGGAGGCTCGCGAACCCGTCGCCGTCGCCGAAGATACAGAGCGCGTTCACCTGCTCGTCGACCGAGTCGTCGCGGTGCCGGGCGGTGTTGCTGATCTTCTCCAGGGCGCTCGCGAGCGGTTCGCCGCTCCCGATCTCCTCGGCGGCGTCGGCGTCGGCGACGTACTCGCGGTACCGCGAGATGGCGAAGACGAACAGCATCACGAGCATCTGTGTGATCTGGCCGACGACGATGGCGAGGAAGAAGTCCGCGATGTCGTTGTCGCCGGTCAGCAGCACGGCCCACTGGGCGACGATGGCGACGATGGAGGCGACGCCCTGCCCCAGCACCATCATCACCACGTCGCGGTTGCGGATGTGGGCGAGTTCGTGCGCCAGCACCCCCTCCACCTCGTCGGGGTCGAGCTGACGGAGGAGTTCCTGACTCACGACGACGGTTCCGGCGCCCTTCCGCCCGACAGCGAAGGCGTTGGGAACGCCCATCCGGGCGATCATCAGCCGCGGCTTGTCGATGCCCATGTCCTTCGAGAGCGACTCGACACGGCGGTGGATCTCTGGGTAGCGATCCTCCGGGAGGTCGTCGGCGCCGACGCTGCGCAGCGCCATCCACTTCCCGAGTTTGTACTGGACGCCGACGAAGACGACGCTACCGACGATCACCAGCGGGAACACGCCGGTTCCGAACATCCCCATCACGACGACGGCGGCGACGGCGTAGAACCCGAAGAGGATCGATCCCACGACCGCCATCCGCGCTTTCAGTCCGACGTGGCGCATGGGAGGGAGTCGCGCCCGCGGCCACTAATGTTCGGCGGTTCGCCGTGGTACCGATTCACGATCGCCCGAACCGTCGGTCACGCACGGATCGACCCGGCGACCGTGGGGAGTGTGGATGTCTGACGTACCTTTATACGTTCGGGGGCGCCTGATTGGTGCATGAGCAACAGGGTGGAGGAGCTCGAATCGCAGGTCGCGGAACTGCAGGCCGCCGTGGACGGTCTCACCGAGGAACTGGTCGAGACGCGGGAACGGCTGCGACAGCTCGAAGCCGACGAGGGCGTCGAGCACACGCGAGCACCGGAACCCCGCGAGTCCGACCCGGCCGAGACCGAGCCCACCCCGGAACCGGGGGACGCGGCCGAGGAGGAGGAAGAGGTAGACGCCGGAACCGAGGCGGAAGACGACGACGGCTCCGATTCGGACGGGAACGACATCATCGTCGCCTGATCGGGGCCACCACCCCTCATGCACATCACCGAGCTGGTACTCGACGACTTCAAGAGCTTCGGCCGAAAGACGCGCATCCCGTTCTACGAGGACTTCACCGTCATCACGGGGCCGAACGGCTCCGGCAAGAGCAACATCATCGACGGCGTCCTCTTCGCTCTGGGGCTGGCCCGGACCCGGGGCATCCGCGCCGAGAAGCTCACGGACCTCATCTACAACCCGGGGCACGAGGACGGCGCGGATCGGTCCGGTCCCCGCGAGGCGAGCGTCACCGTCGTCCTCGACAACTCCGACGGCACCCTCGACCGCTCGCAGGTGGTCAACGCCGCCGGCACCGAGGACGTGGGCGACGTGGACGAGATCGCGGTCAAGCGGCGGGTCAAGGAGACCGAGGACAACTACTACTCCTATTATTACCTCAACGGCCGGTCGGTCAACCTCTCTGACATCCGCGACCTGCTGGCGCAGGCGGGGGTGACCCCGGAGGGGTACAACGTCGTCATGCAGGGCGACGTGACCGAGATCATCAACATGTCCGCCGGGCAGCGGCGCGGGATCGTCGACGAGATCGCGGGCGTCGCCGAGTTCGACGCGAAGAAGGAGGACGCCTTCGAGGAACTCGACGTCGTCGAGGAGCGCATCGACGAGGCCGACCTCCGCATCGAGGAGAAGGAGGATCGGCTCGATCAACTCGAAGACGAACGCGAGACGGCCCTCGAATACCAGTCGCTCCGCGAGGAGAAGGCGGAGTACGAGGGCTACCTGAAGGCGGCCGAACTGGAGGACAAGCGGGCGTCGCTGGAGCGTACGGAGAAACGCATCGAGGCGAAAGAGCAGGAACTCGCCGACCGGCAGTCCACGCTCGACGACCGCGAGGCCGCCGTCGAGGAACTGGAGGCCGAACTCGACGACCTCACCCGCGAAATCGAGCGGAAAGGCGAGGACGAACAGCTCCGGATCAAGGGAGAAATCGAGGAGATCAAAGGCGAGATCGGCCGCCTCGAGGCCACCATCGAGAACCAGGAGGAGAAGATCGAGGAGGCCGAACGGGAGCGCCGGGAGGCGTTCGTCACCCTCGACCGCAAGACCGAGAAGCTCGACGAACTCGAGAGCGAGCGCCGGTCGATCAAGGTGGAGAAGGCGTCGGTCAAAAGCGACATCGAGGAGAAGGAGTCGGAACTCGCCGACGTCGAGGCGGAGATCGAGAACGTCGACACCGCGTTCGACGAACTCAAAGAGGAACTGGCGGCGCGCAAGGCGGAGCTAGAGGAGAAAAAGACCGAGCGCAACGACGCCCAGCGGGAGAAAGACCGGCTGCTCGACGAGGCGCGTCGCCGGTCGAACCGGATCAGCGAGGCCCAGGAGGAACTGGAGTCGGTCCACGAGCGGATTCCGGACCTGAAGGCGGAGCGCTCGGACCTGCACGGCGAACTCGACCGCGCGGAGAAGAACCGGGAGAAGATCGACTCGGCCATCGAGGAGCTACGCGCGGAGAAGGCCGACCTGAACGAGGACCTCGACGGGATCGAGGAGGACCTCCGGACGAAACAGAACGAGTACGCGGAACTGGAGGCCCGCGCGAGCCGCGACGGCGACGACTCCTGGCCGCGGTCGGTGACGACGGTCCTGAACGGCGGCATCGACGGCGTCCACGGGGCGGTCGGGCAGTTGGGGAGCGTCGACGCCGAGTACGCCACCGCCTGTGAGACCGCCGCGGGCGGCCGGCTGGCGAACGTCGTCGTCGACGACGACGGCGTGGGCTCGACCTGCATCGACTACCTCAAGTCCCGGTCGGCGGGGCGGGCGACCTTCCTCCCCCTCACCGAGATGGACCGGCGGGGGCTCCCCAACGAGCCCGCCCATCCCGGCGTCGTCGACTTCGCCCGGAACCTCGTCGACTACGACGACCGCTACGCCGGCGTCTTCTCCTACGTCCTCGGGTCGACGCTCGTCGTCGAGGACATGGACACCGCCCGGGAGTTCATGGGCGACTACCGGATGGTGACCCTGGACGGCGACCTGGTCGAGAAAAGCGGCGCGATGACCGGCGGCTCCGGGGGCGGGTCGCGCTACTCCTTCACCAAGAGCGGGAAGGGGAAGCTCGAGCGCCTCGCGGAGGAGATCGAGTCGCTGGAGGACGACCGCCGGGCGGTCCGCGAGGAGATCCGCGACGTGGAGTCGCGCCTCGACGACGCGCGGGACCGCAAGGCCGACGCCGCGGAGCGGATCCGCGAGGTCGAGAGCGAACTCGAGGACGTCGAGGCCGACATCGAGGCGGCCGAGGCGGAGGCCGAGGAACTGGAGGCCGAACTCGACGACCTCCGCGAGGAGCGCGAGGCGGTCGACGAGGAGATGAGCGACCACGAGGACCGCATCGCGGACCTCGACGACGAGATCGAGGCCATCGAGGCCGACATCGCCGACCTGGAGGCGGAACTCGCGGACTCGCGCGTCCCCGAACTCACCGAGCGCAAGGAGGGGATCGAGGACGACATCGCGGAGCTGGAAGACCGGATGGACGACCTCGACGCGCGCCTCAACGAGACGGAACTGGAAGTGGAGTACACCGAGGAGGCCATCGACGACCTCGAAGCGACCATCGAGGCGGCCCAGAACCGCAAGGCCGAGGCCCAAGAGCGGATCGAGGAGGTCGAAGACGAAATCGAGGCCCACGAGGAGACCTTAGCGGAGAAGCGCGCGGCCATCGAGGACCTGGAGGACGAACTCGCGGACCTGAAAGCCGAGCGACGGGAGTTGCAGTCCGACCTGCGCGAGGCGACGGAGGCTCGCGACGACGCCCGGAGCCGGGTGAGCGAGGTGGAGTCGGCGCTCTCGGACCTCGAAGACGACGCCGAGCGCCTGCGCTGGGAGATCGACGAACTGGAAGGCGAGGTCGGCGAGTACGACCCCGCGGAGATCCCGGATCACGACGAGGTCGAGGAGAACGTCGAGCGGCTGGAACGCGAGATGGAGACGCTGGAGCCCGTGAACATGCTCGCCATCGACGAGTACGACGAGGTGCAGGACGCCCTGGAGGACCTGCAGGAGCGTCGCGACACCCTGGTCGACGAACGGGACGCCATCGAGGAGCGCATCGAGGCCTACGAGTCCCAGAAACGGGAGACGTTCATGGAGGCGTTCGACGCCATCGACGCGCACTTCCAGGACATCTTCGAGCGGCTCTCGGCGGGGACGGGCGAACTCCACCTGGAGAACGAGGAAGACCCCTTCGAGGGCGGTCTGACGATGAAGGCCCAGCCGGGGGACAAGCCGGTCCAGCGCCTGGACGCGATGAGTGGCGGCGAGAAGTCACTGACGGCGCTGGCGTTCATCTTCGCCATCCAGCGACACAACCCCGCGCCCTTTTACGCGCTGGACGAGGTGGACGCCTTCCTCGACGCGGCCAACGCGGAGCGGGTGGGCGAGATGGTCGACGACCTGGCGGGCGAGGCGCAGTTCGTCGTCGTCTCGCACCGCTCGGCGCTGCTGGATCGCTCGGAGCGCGCCATCGGCGTCACCATGCAGGGCGACAACGTGAGCGCCGTGACGGGCATCCGACTGGACGGCGAGTCCGAACCGGAGGTGACGGCGGATGACTGAACTGCCGGACGACGTCGACCTCCCGCGGACGGACGACGACGAGGTGGAGCCGGTCGAACTCCTGGTCCAGTTGGCCGAGGACGGTGAAATCGACCCTTGGGACATCGACATCGTCGACGCGACCGACGCCTTCCTCGACCGGCTGGACGAGACGGACCTGCGCACGTCGGGGCGGGCGCTCTTCTACGCGAGCGTCCTCCTGCGGATGAAAAGCGACGCGCTGCTGGACGACGGGCCGGACGACCCGGAGCCGGAGCCGTGGGAGGTGGCGATGGAGGGCGGCGACCCGGCGGCGGCGAACGGCCACGACCCCATCGACGCGCTGGATGCCGAACTCGACCGGCGGCTGGAGCGAAAGCACGCCCGGGGGTCGCCGGAGACGCTGGACGAACTCGTCCGCGAACTCCGCGAGGCCGAGCGAAACTCGTGGTGGAAGGAGTCCCGCTCCTACGACACCTCGGAGTCGCCACAGGGGTACGACCGCGGGACCCAGACCCTCGATTACCGCGCCGCGGACGACGTCCGCGAGGGCGGCGAACCGACCGAGGGCGACGTGACCGCGACCACCCACACCGAGGACATCGAGACGACCATCGAGGAGGTGCGCGAGACGGTGCGCACCCACTACGACGCCGGCCGCGCGGAGGTGCTGTTCGCGGAGGTGCGCGAGGCGGGCGGGGCGCCCGTCGACACCTTCCTCGCCCTGCTCTTTCTGGCCCACCGCGGGGAGATCCGACTCCGACAGGACGACCTGTTCGGCGACCTGTGGGTGCGTGACCCGTCGGCGCCGAGGGTCGGTGACGAGGCCGTCGCGGACTGAGACCGACGGCTCCGAACCGGTCGGTGACGAGGCCGTCGCGGACTGAGACCGACGGCCCCGAACCGGTCGGTGACGAGGCCGTCGCGAGTACAGTTCGCTCGGAGCGGCGCGTCGGGGTCGCCCCGGCGGCGCGTCGGGGTCGGAACGCGTAAGCCACGGGCGTCGCAACGCCGAGTCGATGCTGGTGGCGCTGCCGACGCTCCCCGACCGTCCGTTGCTCGTCGCCCTCGTCGCGCTGCTGTGGCTCGCCCTCGTCCTGTACGGCGCGTCGGCTGGCTGGTGGCTGGTCGAGACGCTCGTCCTCTCGTGGGGGTGGCGAGCGGACCGGGCGGAGCGGTGGGGCCTCGACGAGGTGCAGGTGCGGATCCTCACCGTCGACGCCGAGGCGGTCGTCCAGGGAACCGTCGACGCGTTGCCCGAGGCGGTGACCGACGTCCACGTGATCGCCGAGCGGGACGTCGACGTCGACGGCGCGGTCGTCGACGTCGTCCCCGACTCGTTCGACTGTACCGCGACCAACAAGGGCCGGGCGCTGGAGTGGGCGCGCCGGAACGTCGACTGCGACCGCGAGTACGTGCTGTATCTCGACGAGGACACGCTCGTGACGGAGTTGACGGGGCTCCCGGACGCCGACGTGGTCCAGTTCACCGAGAAACCGATCTACACCGGGTCGCGACTGACGTACCTGTGTGAGGTGTTCCGGATCGGCTACCAGTTCGAGCAGTTCGGCTTCCACCGGCTTCGCTACCCGCTGTACGCGTGGGGGGGTGGCGTCGCGATCCGGCACGGCCTGGAACAGTCGATCACCTGGGACGCCCGGACGATCACCGAGGACACGAACTTCGTCTGGCGGGCGGCCGACGAGCGGTCGATCAGTTACCGGCTGGTCGACGCCCGCTTTCGCAACCAGGCGCCGCCGTCGGTGTGGGCGATGCTCAAACAGCGGCGCCGCTGGATCTCCGGGACGATGCGCGACGACGCCGCCCTCCCGCTTCGCTACCGGCCGCTCGCCTTCACGCGGGTCGTCGCGTGGGCGCTCTCGCCGCTCGTCCCCCTCCTGGTCGTCGGCGCGTACGCGTTCCCGGGGTCCGCGGCGACGCTCGACAGTTACGTCGCGCTCTCGACCGCCCTGCTCGGGATACTCGTCCTCTACACGCTGGCGGGGCTGGTCGCCTACCGCAAGCACCCGCTGCTCTGGCCGGTCTTCCTGCTCGCGACGCCCGTCGGCGTCGTCCTGCACGCCCTCGGGGCGATGTGGGGGCTGGTCCGGCCGGTCGACACCTTCGAGGTGACCGAGAAGGTGGCGCCGGCGACGATCGAACGGGTGAACGCCGGCCTGGAGGAGGGGGCCATCGCCGACCACGACGGGAGCGAACGGCTGATCCGGGGGTCGCCCGAGGCCTTCGAGTGGACGGTCTTCGACGACTAGTGCGGTCGCCGTTCGACGGACCGCCGCCCGGACGGTACCGCGAGGCGACGACGGCCGCCGGCTACCGACGGTCGCGGACCCGGACGCGGTTCGGTTCGACCGTCACCTCGTACCCCTCGTAGGAGAACCGGAGCGATTCGACCGTGGCCGAGCGGGCGAACAGCCGGTCGACGGCGTCCGGATCCACGACTCTCGCCAGCGGCGACAGTTCGGCGGGCGGCCGGTTCGAGACGGCGGCGAGGGCGCGGACGATGGCTTCGCTGACCGCCTCGTCGCTCCCGATGGGGGCGACGTGATCCTCACCCCCTGCGTCGGACATGGTGCCATGCTCTCCCGATGGCGGTTTATCCCCTTCGACTTCGCGTCGGCGTCGTGGACCCTCCGCAGTCGGTCCCCGTCACTCGCGCGTGGGAACGGTGTCGGTGACGACGAGCAGGATGGCGAGGCCGAGCACCGCGAGCAGGACGACGGCGACGCGCACGTCGACCAGCAGGTCAACGACGGCGGCGATGCCGGTCTCGTGGGCGAGTTCGACCGTCTCGCGCCTGACGACGTGGAACGGGGGCACGTGGACCGCCGTCAGGATCGCGACGACGGCGACGAGGAGCCAATCGAGGCCGTCTCTCTCGCGCATTCGCCCGACATGGGTCCGGCGGTGGCTTAAACGTCGCGGCCGGGGCCGGCTCCCGGGGCTGGAGCCCCCGTCAGACCAGCAGTCCCGACTCCAGAAGCGCGATGAGCAGCGTCAGGAGGGGGACGCTCAGGACCGTCGTGACGAGGACGGTCGTGCTGACGTACTCGGCGACCGAGAGGCCGTCGCCGACGGACTCGCCGCCGAACTCGACGACCAGCAGGAGGGGGGTGATGGCCGCCGGCGTCGCACACTCGAGGACGAACGTGCGCGCGACGGTGGGGTTCCGGAACCCGACGGCGAGGGCGATGGCCGCCCCGACGAGCGGCGCGACGCCCAGTTTCAGGACCGTCGCCTTCCCGACGCTCGCGAGCGCGGCGCCGTAGTCGGTGTCGGAGAGCTGGATGCCGAGGATGAGCAACAGGAGCGGAATCGCGGCGTTGCCGACGAGTTCGAGCGTCGCCATCGCGGTGCTGTCGGGGGGTGGGACGAGGCCGAGGCCGCGCGCGAGGAGGGCGGCGACGACGGCGTAGACGAGGGGGATCTTGAGGGCGCGTTTCGTGCCGCCGAGCCCGCGGGTGCCGCCGCTGCGCTGGGCGACGTAGACGCCGCCGGTGTAGATGAGCACCGACTGGACGGTCAGGAAGAGGACCGCGGTGCTCCGGCCGTCGGCGCCGAAGGCGAACTCCGAGAGGGGGATCCCGAAGTTGCCGGAGTTGGGGAACGCGCTCACGAGGACGAGCGCGCTGAGGATCGGCTCGGACTCCCCCGTGAGGCGGCCGACGGCCTCCGCGATGACGACCATCGCGAGCAGGTAGGCCGCGGTGGCGACGCCGATGCGGACGAGCGTCGGCCCCCCGAACGACGCGGTTGCGATGCTGTGGAAGATGAGCGCCGGAACGAGGACGTACACGGCGACGGTGTTCAGCGGCTCGATGTCGACGTCGCGGAGTCGACCGAGGACCACCCCAACCCCGGCGAGGGCGACGATGGGGAGGATGGCCGTCGCGAAGATGGAGAACAGCGAGTTCACGCGGGGGCTCCCGGGCGGCCCGCGTACCGCTCGTCGCGGATCGGCGCCGGGGGTCCTGATCGGGACACGCTACGCCGGACGCCAGGCGTCCCCCGTCGACTCGACGACGCCGCGGCGCTCCATCTCCGCGAGCACCTCGTCGAGGCGGTCGGGCTGGGCGATCTCCATCTCGATGCGCTGGACGTCGTGATACTCGGCGAGGTAGCCTCGGATGTCCGCGCGCTCGAACGTCTCGTCGTCGGCCCGCTCCATGACCCCCTCGATCAGGTCGATCATGTCCTCGATGAAGTTCCAGGGGTAGACGATCCACGCCCACTCGTCGAGGCGCTCGCCGACGAAGTCGGGGTCGAACTCGCTGGTCGAGAGCAGTTGGAGGGTGGCCGTCCGCACCTGGTCGGGGTCGCGCCCGGAGACGTACTCGTGGGCGTGACGGAGCGACTCGCCGGTGTCGGCGATGTCGTCGACGATCAGGACGTCCTTGTCAGCGACGCTTCCCTCGGGCATCGGGTAGCGAACCTCGGGGTCGGCGCCCTTCGCCGCCGTCCCCACGTAGTGTTCCATCTTCAGGCTGGTGAGGTCGTCGAGGCCGAGGAAGTCACAGCAACACCGGCCGGCGAACCAGCCGCCGCGGGCGAGGGCGACGATCACGTCGGGGTCGAACTCCGCGGCGCGCACCTCGTCGGCAACGTCCCGGCAGAGTCCGTAGATGTACTCCCAGTTGGTGATCGTGCAGGTGAAGTCGTCCGGGAGGTCGCTCATGGCCTCGACTCCCACGCGCGTCGGGTAAGGGTTTACGGGACGCGCCGAACCCCCAACGTCTTGTCGCCCGCGGTGCAGGTCGGTGGCATGGACACGCGCCGCACCCTGTTGATCGACGCGTTCGCGGACGAACCCCTCGCCGGCAACGTCGCGGGCGTCGTCCCCGACGCCGAGGGCCTCGCCGACGACCAGATGCGCAAGGTCGCCCGCGAACTGGGGGCGAGCGAGACGGCCTTCCTCACCGAGGACGGGGACGCCGACCGCCGGATCCGCTACTTCACGCCGACCGAGGAGGTCGACCTCTGTGGCCACGCGACGATAGCGAGCCTCTCCGTCCTCCACGAGGAGGGCGTCCTCGACGCGGGCGAGGGGTCGCTCCGGACGAACGTCGGCGTCCTCGGCGTCGAGGTGACGGCGGAGGGCGTCGCGTGGATGGAACAGGACGACCCGTCGGTCGAGGTGATCGACCTGGATCACGAGCGCGCGGGCGAGGCGCTCGGCGTCGATCCGGCGGTGCTGCGGGACGTGGGTGCGGACCTGCCCGCCGCCGTCGCCTCGACGGGGGTGCCCTTCCTGATCGTGCCGGTGAACTTCCTCGAACACCTCGGAAGTGCGGACCCCGACATGGACGCGCTCGCGTCCCTGGCGGCCGATCACGGCGCCACCGGCGTCTACGCCTTCACCTTCGACGCGCTCGACGCCGACTCGACGCTCCACGCGCGGATGTTCGCGCCCGGTGTAGGGGTGCCGGAGGATCCCGTGACCGGCACCGCGAGCGGCGCCTGCGGGGCCTACCTCCGGGAGGTTGCGGCCTTCGAGGACGACTTCCCGGACGAACTGCGCTTCGAACAGGGTCACTTCGTCGACAGGCCGGGGCTGGTCCGGGTCCGCGTCGACGGGGGCGTCCGCGTGGGCGGGCGTGCGGTGAGGGCACTCGACGGATCGCTGGCCGTCCCCCCGGCGGACGAGGACGACATTCTGGAGGCCTGATCGGTCGGCGCCGCCGCGGCGGGGGTGGTCGTGTGAATCCGCGATAGCGGCGCTCTCGAAGCCGTTCTCGACATCCGTCCCGTCGCGCACGCTGGTCGTAGTTGCGCGGTTCGAAACCTTCTTTATGCCACTGGTGGGATTTGCGCGTACCAAATGGCTGTAGCTTGGCTGGAGGACGTGCGGTCTACCGATCTGGGGACGGTCGGTGGAAAGGCAGCTTCGCTCGGCGAACTCACGGGGGCCGGGTTGCCCGTTCCGCCGGGGTTCGTCGTCACGGCCGGCACCTATCGGACGTTCATCGAGGAGGCCGGCATCGACGAGGAACTGTTCGAGGCCGTCGACGTCGACAGCGAGGACTCGGAGGCGCTCGCGGCGGGGCACGACCGCGCCCACGAACTCATCATGGGGACGGACGTCCCGGCGTCGGTGCGCGAGGAGATCCTCGACGCCTACCGGTCGATGGGTGACGGCGAGGCGTTCGTCGCGGTTCGCTCCTCGGCCACCGCGGAGGACCTCCCCGACGCCTCCTTCGCCGGGCAACAGGAGACGTTCCTCAACGTCACCGAGGAGGACCTCATCGAACGGGTCAAGGAGTGCTGGGCGTCGCTGTTCTCCCAGCGCGCAATCTACTACCGCAACCAGCAGGGCTTCCCGCACGACGAGGTGGACATCGCCGTCGTCGTCCAGACGATGGTCGACGCCGAGAAGAGCGGCGTGATGTTCACCAGCCACCCCTCGACGGGCGACCCGCGGATCATCATCGAGGCGGCGTGGGGACTCGGCGAGGCGGTCGTCTCCGGGGCAGTCTCCCCCGACAACTACGTCGTCGACCGGGAGACGGCCGAGGTCGAACAGGCCACCGTCGCCACGAAGAAGGTGATGCACGTCAAGGACGACGAGACCGGCGAGACCGTCGAGCGCGAGGTGCCCGAGGACAAGCGGGATCAGCGCGTCCTCACGGGCGACGAAATCGCCCGGCTGGTCGAACTCGGCGAGCGTGTCGAGGACCACTACGGCGAACCGCAGGACGTGGAGTGGGCCGTCGCTGGGGGCGAGGTCTACATGCTCCAGTCCCGTCCGATCACGACCATCGACGACGGGGACGCCGCCGACGACGAGGGCGAGAGCGAGGGAGAGGGCGACGGCGACCACCTGCTCTCGGGACTGGGCGCGAGTCCGGGCACCGCGAGCGGCGCCGTCCGGATCGTCACGAAACTCGACCACCTGGATCAGGTGAGCGAGGGCGACGTCATCGTCACCGAGATGACGATGCCCGACATGGTGCCCGCGATGAAGCGTGCGGCCGCCATCGTCACCGACGAGGGCGGGATGACCTCTCACGCCGCCATCGTCTCCCGCGAACTGGGCGTGCCGGCGGTCGTCGGCACCGGAAGCGGCACCCGGATCCTCGAGGACGGACAGACCGTCACCGTCGACGGGGAGATGGGGACGGTCCGCGAGGGGCGCGCCGTGGAACCCGCGTCGGCGACGACGACGGCCAACCCCGGCACCGACGAGGAGTCGTCGCCCCCGCCGTCGAAGCCCAAGCCCGTGACTGCCACCGAGGTGAAGGTGAACGTCTCCATCCCGGACGCCGCCGAGCGCGCGGCCGCGACGGGCGCCGACGGCGTCGGCCTCCTGCGGATCGAACACCTCGTCCTCTCGCTGGGCAAGACCCCCGAGCGGTACATCCGCGACGAGGGTGCCGACGCCTACGTCGACGAACTCATGGACGGCGTCCGCAAGGTGGCCGAGGAGTTCTACCCCCGACCCGTCCGCGTTCGCACCCTGGACGCCCCGACCGACGAGTTCCGGCAACTGGAGGGCGGCGACGAGGAGCCCACCGAACACAACCCCATGCTCGGCTACCGGGGCATCCGCCGCAGCCTCGACCGGCCCGAGGTGTTCGAACACGAACTGGAGGCGTTCAAGCGCCTCTACGAGATGGGCTACGAGAACCTCGAACTCATGTTCCCGCTGGTGAACGACGGCGAGGACGTGGCCCGCGCCCGCGAACACATGGAGGCGGCCGGCATCGACCCCGAGAAGCGCGAGTGGGGCGTGATGATCGAGACGCCCGCGAGCGCCATCGGCGTCGACGACATCGTCGACGAGGGCGTCGACTTCGTCTCCTTCGGGACCAACGACCTCACGCAGTACACGCTCGCGGTCGACCGCAACAACGAACACGTCTCGGACCGGTTCGACGAACTCCATCCCGCGGTGCTCGATTTGATCGGCGACACCATCGACGCCTGCCGGGCGGCGGACGTCGATACGAGCATCTGCGGACAGGCCGGCTCCCACCCGGAGATGGTCGACTTCCTCGTGCGCAAGGGCATCACCTCCATCAGCGCCAACATCGACGCCGTCGGCGACGTGCTGGAGGCGGTCGACAGGGTCGAGCAGCGCCTGATCCTCGACGCCGTGCGCTGAGAGCGGAACGGCTATACCGCACCGTCGGCAGCCGTTAGGTATGCAGCAGGCGGGCCCGCAGTCGTTCGACCGCGTCCTCTCCAGCATGTGTACGCGGCCACATCCGGCCGCGCGCGAGGCGGCCGAGCGATTCCTCGCGACCAATCCGGGCGACCCCGACACCTACCGGACCGTCGCCGCCCTGGAGCGGGAGGCGGTCGCGGGGCTGGGCGAGCTGACGGGACTGTCCGAGCCCCACGGCTACGTCGCCAGCGGCGGCACCGAGGCGAACCTCCAGGCGGTGCGGGCGGCACGCAACCTCGCCGACGCCGCGGATCCGAACGTCGTCGCCCCCGAGAGCGTCCACTTCAGCTTCCAGAAGGCCGCGGAGGTGCTGGACGTGGAACTGCGGACGGTACCGGTCGACGCGGACCGCCGGGCCGACCCGGACGCGATGGCCGAGCGGATCGGGTCGGACACCGCCCTCGTCGTGGGCGTCGCGGGCACCACGGAGTACGGCCGCGTCGACCCGATTCCGGCGCTCGCCGACCTGGCGGCGGACGCCGGCGCCCGCCTCCACGTCGACGCCGCGTGGGGCGGGTTCGCCCTCCCGTTCACCGACCACGACTGGCACTTCGGGCACGCCGACGTCGACACGCTGACCGTCGACCCGCACAAGTTCGGGCAGGCCGCGGTGCCGGCGGGCGGATTCCTCGCCAGCGAAGCGACCACGCTCGACGCCCTGGCGGTTGAGACGCCGTATCTGGAGTCGACGTCCCAGGCGACGCTGACGGGCACCCGGAGCGGCGCGGGCGTCGCGAGCGCGGCCGCTGCGCTGGAGGAACTGTGGCCGGCGGGCTACCGCGACGCCTACGAGCGCGCACAGGCGAACGCCGAGTGGGTCGCGGACGCCCTCGCTGACCGCGGGTTCGACGTGGTCGACCCCGTCCTTCCGCTGGTCGCCGCCGACCTGCCCGCCTCCCTGTTCGACGCCCTGACCGAGCGTGGGTGGCGCCTCTCGCGGACCGCCCGGGGCGAACTCCGTCTGGTCTGTATGCCCCACGTCACCCGCGAGACGCTCGGGGCGTTCTGTCGCGACGTCGATGCGTGTCGGGAGGCAAACTGAGTCGGAACCTGAAAGACTTAGGTCGCCCCCGGTGGAGAGTGGGGTGTGGAACCACTGGTCCCCCTCGCGACGGACGTCCTCGGACTCGACTGGCTGACGCGCCTCGTCGAGACGGCGACGGGATGGGGTGGACTGGCGATCATCTTCGTCTACTCGTTCCTCATCGCCTTCGCCCTCCCCGGCGTCAGCGAAGTGGTGCTGCTCGCACCCCTCGACCTCGGCCTGTCGACCGAGTTGCGACTGGCGGTCATCATCCTCGTCTCGGGTGCCGGCAAGGCCCTCGGCAGCGTCTTCGCCTTCCACATCGGCCAGGAGGCCAAGGAGGCCGGCCCCCTGATCCGGTGGCTCCGGAACTCCCGGTTCGACGTGATCGAGTGGTCCGAGCGACGGACGGTCGAAGTCGCCCGCCGCTGGGGGTACGCCGGCCTCGCCGTCGCCCTCTCGGTCCCCTTCTTCCCCGACACGCTCTCCATCTACGCGTTCGCGGTGCTGGAGGAGGACTACGTGCGCTTCGCGGCGGCGACGTTTGCCGGGAGCGTCGGGCGACTGCTGGTGACGCTCGGGTTGAGCGCGGGCGTGGTGGCGATCATCTGAGCGGCGGTTCAGTCCGATCGGAGTCGATGGAGTTCGTTCAGCAACGGCGACACCGACTCGCGGCGGTCGGCCTCCACCTTCGCAAGCGCCGTCGGGAGTACGGACGTCGGCGCCGGCGTCCACCCCGAACGCTCGTCCCGTTCATCGGCCGTCGTCGTTCTCCACGCCGTCGAGGGCCTCGGTGGCCGCCCGACTCACCGCCGGATCGGGTGCGAGACGGAGGTCGCGAAGTCGCTCGACCGCGTCGGTACGGGCCACCATCTCGGGCCGCTGGCGGCCGGCGGCCGCGAGGAGTCGGGCCGTCGACTCCGGATACCGACCGTTCTCCAGTCGATCCACCAGCGTCGACACGTCGGCCGGATCGAGGTCGGCGGCAGATCTGTCGTCGAACGGATCGGTGGCATCGGCCTCCGCTGTGGCGTCGGGACTCGGCGTGGCGGATTCGCCCTCGTCACCGGTCGACATCGGCTCCTCCCAGTGAACGTCGCCCGCGCTGGTTTCGTCGGGACGGGGTCGGGCATCGGATGACGGCGACCCGTCGGCCGTGGTCGCCGCGGAGTCGGTCGAGGCGACCGCTCCGACGGCGTTCGATCCGTCCCCGCCGTTTCGGGGTGCTGGCGGCCGGTCGTCGTCCGGCCGCGGGTCGTCGTCCGGCCGCGGGCCGTCGTCGGACCCGCCATTCCGACGGAGATACCAGAGGCCGCCCGCCCCGAGGACGGTGAGCCCACCGACGAGGGGGAGAATCGAGTTCGAACCGCCGTCGGGACCGGCACCGGCGTCACCACCTCCCCCACGGTCGCCGCCTCCCCCGCCGTCGACGGGATCCGACTCGGGGAGCGGCGTCGGCGTCGACGTCGGCGTCGGCGTCGGGGAACGCCCCGTCACCGCGTAGACGTTACTGTCGTTGGCACCGAAGTAGACGGTCCCGTTCGCTACTGCCGGCGACGACGTGAGGGATTCGTCGCCGGTCCCGACGGACCACCGCTCCGTCCCGTCCGACGCGGACAGGGCGACCAGTCCGCCGCCGTCCCGGCCGACGTACACGGTACCGCTGACCACCGCCGGCGACGAACTGATGCTTCCCGCGTCGGCGCGCCACCGTTCGGTTCCGTCCGCCGCGTCCAGGGCGTACAGGTTGCCATCCCAACTGCCGACGTAGACCGTTCCGTCGGCGACCGCCGGCGTCGATTTGACCGTATCCCCCGTCTCGAACGACCACCGTTCGGCCCCCGTGGCTGCATCCAGCGCGTAGACCCGGTTGTCGCCGCTTCCGACGTAGACGGTGCCGTCGGCGACGGCGACCGACGAGAGCCAGATCTTGCCCTCGGTTTCGAACGACCACCGCTCGGTGCCGTCTTCGGCGTCCAGGGCGTACACGCGCTCGTCCCAGCTGCCGACGAAGACCGTCCCGTCGACGACTGCGGGCACCGACCACACCTGGCCATCCGTCCGGAACGACCACCGCTCGGTGCCGTCTTCGGCGTCCAGAGCGTGCACGTTGCCGTTGCCGCTCCCCACGTACACCGTTCCGTCGACCACCGTCGCCGACGAGTCGACGTCGTTGCCCGAGGACAGTTCCGTGTCGGGGACGTGGTAGCTCCACCGTTCGGTTCCGTCCGCCGCGTCCAGGGCGTACAGGTTGTCGTCGGAACTCCCGACGTAGACGGTGCCGTCGGCGACCGTCGGCGACGAGGTGACGCCGGATTCGGTCTCGAATCGCCACTCCTCGGTCCCGTTATCGGTCGCTATCGCATACACCGTGTCGTCGACCTTTCGACCGATGTAGACGGTCCCGTCGACGACGGCCGGCGACGACCACTCCGAACCGTCCTCGCCGAGATCCCCGGCAGTTTCGAAGAGCCACTCCCGCTCGATGCCGGTAACCGGCCCGGTGTTGGCAGGCGCGTGCCCGGTGTTCGCGTCGTCGTACCCGAACTGTGGCCAGGATTCCTCGGTCTGTCCCTCCGCGACACCGGTCGGTCCCGACACCAGCGCCGCCCCGACGAGCGACCCGCCGACAGTCCGCAAGGCCGCCCGTCGCGTCCACCCCGCCCTTGAATCGGTCATCACGGTCGACGTGTCACAGGAGAATGATAAGTGATTCGCCGTCAAGCGGTCCCGCCTTCGGGGAAAACTGTTGTTGTACTAGTGTTTTCGCGACGCTACTCCACCAGCGCCTCGGGCGGCCCGCCCGGCAACCGGTCCCGGTCGTGTCCCTCCGTGAAGTCGACGTCGGGGCCGATGGGCACCAGTCGCTTGGGGTTCACGTCGCCGTGGCTGACGTAGTAGTGGCGGACGATGTGGTCCACGTTGACGGTGCGCTCGATGCCGGGCGTGGTGTAGAGGTCCTTCGTGTACCCCCAGAGGTTGTCGTACTCGTGGATGGCCCGGCGGTTACACTTGAAGTGGGTGTGGTAGACGTGATCGAAGCGCACGAGGGTGGCGAACATCGCGAGGTCGGCCTCCGTCAGGCGGTCGCCGGCGAGGTAGCGCTGGTCCGCCAGCAGGTCGTCGTAGCGGTCGAGGGCGTCGAACAGGTCCGTGACCGCCTCGTCGTAGGCCGCCTGTGACCCGGCGAAGCCGGCGCGGTAGACGCCGTTGTTGATCGGGTCGTAGATGTCGTCGATCAGACGGTCCACCTCGTCGCGGTAGCCCTCGGGGTAGAGGTCCACGTCGCGGGTCGCGAGTTCGTGGGCCTCCACGTCGAGCATCCGCATGATCTCCTCGGACTCGTTGTTGACGATGGTCTCCTCCTCCCGGTCCCAGAGGACGGGCACCGTCACCCGGCCGGTGTAGTCCGGGTCGGCGCGGACGTAGACGTCACGGAGGTACTCCGCGCCGTACAGCGGGTCCGGATGCGTCTCGGAGAACTCCCAGCCCTCGTCGTAGCGCTCCGGCTGGACCAGCGAGAGCGAGATGGCGTCGTCGAGGCCCTTCAGACTGCGCGTCATGGCCGTCCGGTGGGCCCACGGACACGCCCGCGAGATGTAGAGGTGGTAGCGACCGGCCTCGATCGGGAACGAGCCGTCGGGACCGATCCGGTCGCGGAACGTCGTCTCCTGGCGCTCGAACTCGCCGTCGTCGCCCGTCTCGTAGTCGGTGCCGACCCACTCGCCGTCGACGAGGCCGCTCATCGAGGGATCACCGTGTCTGTCATCGACCGGACTAGGGGAGCGATTGCGAAAAGGGTTGGGCGGTTCGACACGGTGTCGCAAGCTATATCAACTACTCGGTGATATTACTGAGTGGTATGTCTTCGTTCAGCGAGTTCAGTCAGGTCGGCGAAGCGGACGTGACCCGGGCGATCGGACAGGAGTGGACCGAGGAGTTCATGGACTTCTCGGATTCGGACGTCCTGATCGTCGGCGGCGGTCCCTCGGGGCTGATGGCGGCGAAGGAACTCTCCGAGCGCGGCGTGAAGACGATGGTCGTCGAGAAGAACAACTACCTTGGAGGTGGATTTTGGCTCGGCGGCTTTCTGATGAACAAGGTGACCGTCCGGGACCCCGCCCAGGACGTACTCGACGACCTCGACGTGGACTACAAGCCCGCCAGCGACACGGACGGGCTGTACGTCGCCAACGGGCCGGAGGCGTGTTCCGGCCTCATCAAGGCCGCGTGTGACGCGGGCGCGAAGATCCAGAACATGACGGAGTTCACCGACATCGTGATCCGCGAGGACCACCGCGTCGGCGGCATCGTCATGAACTGGACGCCGGTTCACGCGCTGCCCCGCGAGATCACCTGCGTCGACCCCATCGCCGTCGAGGCGGACCTGGTGATCGACGCGACGGGCCACGACGCCGTCGCGGTCACCAAACTCGACGAGCGGGGCGTCCTCGACGCGCCGGGCATCCAGCACGCCAAGGAGAACAACCAGGGCATGGACCAGACCGGCGACGACTCCTACGGCGCCCCCGGTCACGACTCCCCGGGCCACGACTCGATGTGGGTCGGCGAGAGCGAGGACGCCGTGGTGGAGCATACGGGGCTCGTCCACGACGGGCTGATCGCGACGGGAATGGCCGTCGCCACCACCTACGGCCTGCCGCGCATGGGCCCGACCTTCGGCGCCATGCTCGTCTCGGGCAAGCGCGCCGCCCAGGCCGCCATCGACGAACTCGGCGTCGACGCGGAGCCCGTCGACATGACGTCGCGAGCGCCCGCGGACGACTAGGGAATGGTCGAGACGGTCACCCTCTATCGCGCCCCCACCACCGCCGCGGACGCCGACGCCCTCGCGGCGTGGCTCCGCGACCGCATCGACGCCGAGGTGCGGGTGCGCGACCGGCTGCTCGGGGGGCTCGACGACGACGGCCTCGCCGAGGAACTGGCCGCCGCCCGCGTCACCGACCCCTACGAACGGGAGACGGGCAACACGATGCTCGGGATCGTCCGCTACGAGGAGCGGGCGCTCTCCGAACCGGAGCGGGCGGGCGGCGTCGTCTACGACGGTCGCGCGGTTCAGCGGGCGCTGAACGCCCGCCTCCCCGACGACCAGGGCCTCGACCACCTGCACGTCCCCCTGCTGGACCGGGTGGTGGGGACGTGGGGCGACCACGACGGCCGCTGGCACAAGCGCGTGGCCGTCCTCGGCCAGCCCGCCCTCGTCTCCGTCCCCGGCCTCTACGAGGCGCCAGCGAAGCCCGAAGCGTACTACGAGGCGAAGAGCAAACACGCCATGCTGACGGGCGACGCGCCGCCCAGGGAGGTGCTGGAGTCGGAGATCGATGGCGAGTTCCTCGTCGCCGACGATCCACGGACGACCGACGCCCTGAAGGGGTACGTCCTCGCCGCCGCCGACCTGCTGGAGACGGGCGCGGCGTTCTGTGACGACGAGCGGTGTCGACTGTACGACGCCCACCGCCAGCCCGGAGTGGTCCGGGCACAGCTCCGCGAGCCGCCGTTCTGCGAGGCGCACGCCGAGCGGTACGGGTAGGCGTCGCTCGCGGCGACGTTACCGTCGCCCGGCGCTCAGGTAGGCGAACCCGCCGGCGCGCGTCTCGTGAGTCGTCGCCCGACAGGCGTCGAGCAGCGCCCGGTGAGCGGCGGCGACCCGGCGGTCGAGGACCCGTGCGGGCGACTCGCCGTGGTGATCGCGGGTCCCCGGCGGGGCGCTCGCGGCCACCGCGAGGTCGAACCCGGGGTTCAACGGCCGTCCGGGAAGCCGATAACTGCGCGCGAGGTCCAGCAGGGCGAGCCGATCCGGGGCCGGCGTGCCGAGCCACGACCGCACCGTCGCCGCGGGGTCGGGGAGCATCCCCACGAGGAAGGTTGCGAGGACGGCGTCCGCGTCGCGGACGGGGAGGCGGGTGGCGTCGCCGCGGCAGACGGTCACGTTCCCCCAGTCCCGGCGTGCGACGTAGGCTCGGGCGCGCGCCAGCGCACCGGGGGCGAAGTCGACGCCGACGACGCGCCCCGACGGCCCCACCCGCTCCCGGAGGTGGGGGAAGTTCGCGCCGGTCCCACAGCCGACGTCGACGACGGTGTCGCCCGGCGCGAGGTCGAGCGTCGCGGCGGCGTCGCGCCGGAGAGCCCGGGCCCCCGGCGCGTGTCGCGCGAGGGCGTCGTAGGCGCGCGCCCACCGCGAGTAGAACCCCTGTGCGGCCGCCGCCCGGTCGGGATCGGGGGTCGTCACCCTCGGCAGTGGTCGCGGACGATGCGGGCCACCGTGGGCGCGTCGTCCCCGAGGACGTAGGTGATCGGTTCGATGCCGAAGCCGCCGGTCTGATACAGGACGAACGGCGAGCCGGGAGCGGCCTCGCGCACGGCGTCCACGACGCCGGAGCGGGTGGCCTCGGATCCGTCGTCGCTCTCGCGTTCGACGTCGAACTCGACGGTCGGGTAGCCGGCCGCGCGAAGGGCCGCGACCAGGTCCGGGGAGTACCGGAGGTTGACCGCCCCGCGGACCGGCGCGCCGGCCGCGCGGGCCGACAGCAACACCGAGGCGACGTGTTCGCTGACGCCGAACTCGGGGTCGGAGGGGACCGTCGCGGTCCCCCGCACGTCGAAGATGCGGCCGGGGACGGCGGCGACGTCCTCGACGTCCGCCGCGTCGGGCAGGCACTCGACGAGGTTCGAGCCGACGTTCGGGACGAGGCTCGCGAACGCCGAGGTGTTCCGGAGGATGCGCAGCCCCCGGCGGACCGACGAGCGGACCTCCTCCGTCGTCCGCACGGTGCTCTCGGGGTCGTGCACGTCGAAGTCGCCGCCGTGTTCCCGGAGTTCCGGCATGACCTCGCGGTGGCGCTCGGCGAGCAGGTCGCCGTCCTCGAGTTGTCGGATCAGCACCTCGATTTCGACGAGCGCCTGCACGCGGCTCATGTCGCCGGTCGCCAGTCCGCTGCCGACGCGTTCGACCAGGTCCCGAACGCGGTCGTCGGCGCCGATCCGGTCGCTCGTCGTCACCTCGCCGTGGGCGTACTTCGAGACGGCCGACTGGGAGATGCCGAGGGCCTCGGCCACCTCGCTCTGGGTGAAGCCGCGCTCGCGGAGGTCCGTCGCGAGCATCGAGCGGACGGTGGGGAGGAACTCCTCGACGACGACCTCCTCCACGAACTTCATGACTCGAACTCGGGGTCGTCCCCGATGCGGGAGGCCTGGGGACCCCGCTGGTCCTGGTACTTCGATCCGCGGTCGACGCCGTAGGGCCGGTCGGCGGGCGAGGAGAGTTCGGTGAAGACGAGCTGAGAGACGCGCATGCCGGGCGTGAGCGCGACGGGGGCGGTGCCGAGGTTCGACAGTTCGAGGGTGACCTGGCCGCGGTAGCCGGGGTCGACGAACCCCGCGGTGGCGTGGACGACCACCGCGAGGCGGCCGAGCGAGGAGCGGCCCTCGACGTTCGCGACGAGGTCACCCGGCATCTCGACGCGCTCCCTCGTGGTGCCGAGGACGAAGTCGCCGGGGTGGAGGATGAACTCCTCGCCGTCGTCGACGACCGTCTCGGCGATGTAGTCGCTCACCTCCCCCTCGCGCGTCGGGTGGATACAGGGGATGTTCGTGCGCTGGAACTCCAGGAACTCCGACCCCAGACGGAGGTCGACGCTGGCGGGCTGGACCTGCTGGTCCACGTCGTCGAGCGGGTCGATCACGAGATCACCCTCGCGGAGCCGAGCGAGGATGTCGGTGTCCGACAGGATCATACCTAAGCGGTAGCGCCGAGCGGTAAAATCCCCCCGGTCGGCGCCGTGGCGGGGCGTCCGCCGATGTCCGTTGGCGTTCGAGGCAATTCCTGACGGAACCGTGAAGGAAACGACAACGCTTTTTTGAGACGGCAGGAAATCGGTAGCGTATGTCTGACGAGGTCAAGCGGGGGCTGGAGGGCGTGGTGGTCTCCGAGTCCCGGCTGAGCTACATCGACGGCGACGCCGGCGAGTTGGGCTACCGCGGGTACGCCATCGAGGACTTCGCACACGAGGCCAGTTACGAGGAGGTGCTGTCGCTGCTCTGGAACGGGGAGTGGCCGACACGCTCGGAGCGCGACGAGTTCGCGGCCCGGCTGGCCGACGAGCGGACACTCGATCCGGCCGTCCACGACCTCATCGCGGAACTCGCGGACCGGGACGCGAACCCGATGGCGGCGATGCGAACGGTGACCTCGGCGCTCTCGGCGTACGATCCGGACGCCGAGGCCGACCCCGACGACCGCGAGGCCAACCTCGCGAAGGGCTGTCGGATCACCGCCAAGTTCCCGACGGCGCTGGCGGCCTTCGCCCGCCGCCGGAACGGGGCGGAGCCCGTCGAACCCCGGTCGGATCTGGACCACGCCGCGAACTTCCTCTACATGCTGAACGACGAGGAGCCCGACGACGTGGCCGCCGAGACGTTCGATACGGCGCTCGTCCTGCACGCCGACCACGGGCTGAACGCGTCGACGTTCTCCGCGATGGTGACGACGTCGACCCTGGCCGACCTCCACAGCGGCGTCACGAGCGCCATCGGGACGCTCTCCGGCGCCCTCCACGGCGGCGCCAACCAGAACGTCATGCGGATGCTGAAGGAGATCGACGAGAGCGGGAAGGAGCCCCGCGAGTGGATCGAGGACGCCGTCGCGGCCGGCGAGCGCATCCCCGGCTTCGGCCACCGCGTCTACAACGTTCGCGACCCCCGGGCGGCCATTCTGGAGACCTACTCGGAGCGCCTGGGCGAGACGGCCGGCGACCCCCGCTGGTACGAGTACTCCGTCGCCATCGAGGAGTACATGAGCGAGGAGAAGGGTCTCGCCCCCAACGTCGACTTCTACTCGGCGTCCATGTACTACCAGATGGGGATTCCGATGGATCTCTACACCCCCATTTTCGCCCTGTCGCGGGTCGGCGGCTGGATCGCTCACCTGCTCGAACAGTACGAGGACAACCGTCTGATTCGGCCTCGTGCCCGCTACGTCGGCGAGCGCGGCCGCGAGTTCGTCCCGATCGACGAGCGATAGCCGAAAGGTCGAACCCCTCGGGGGTCCTCCCGTACCCATGGACGTGTTCGTCTACGGGACGCTCACCGAACCGGACCGCGTGGCGTCGGTGGTGGATTCCTTCGTCTTCGTCGGCGCCGCGGTGCTAGAGGGCTGTCACCCGGTCGCCGGCCGGTACCCGACGCTCGCTCCGGGCGGCGAGACGGCCGGTCGCCTCCTCCGAACTGACGAAATCGAGGCCCTCGACGCCTACGAAGGGGTCGAACGGGGACTCTACGTCCGCGTCGACGCACCACGAACCGACGGCGGATCGGCCGCCGTCTACGTCGGAGATCCCGACGCCCTGGCGAGCGAGGAGGCGGTGACGTGGCCCGGGTCGGGCCCGTTCGCGGAGCGAGTGCGGCGCTACTTCGACGACGGCGAGGCGGTCGTCAGGCCGGAACACTCTTGACGCCGAATCGGCGTCCGTCGTGCGTCCGACGCCCGGCGAATCCCCACGCCGTCGGTTACTTTCACTTTCGCCGCGCCTTCATGACGTTTATGTGGGTCGCCGGCCATGCATCAACCGCACGTCACACGCGTGCATTCCCCCTTTCGATACTCCGGAGCGGCCGCGCCGCTGTGTCACGTCCGTGGTGAACGGTGGGGATTATGATTCCACACCAACCTATCAGTCGTACAACTATACTGACCAATGGACCAGTCGCGCTCCCCCCGGCCCGCCGAACGCGCGTTCGCCGTCCTCCGGCATCCCCGGCGGATCGACGTTCTCCACGTTCTCCAACGGGCCGACCGGCCGCTGTCGGTCGACGTGCTCGCGCGATCCCTCGACGGCGAGGACGTCGCCGTCTCGCTGCATCACACCCACCTCCCGCACCTCGACGACGCCGGTATCGTCGAGTACGATCCGGCCGATCGGGAGCTAACCGACGTCGACGCGGAGCGCCTCGACGCGCTCCTGCGGGCCGCCGACTCGGTGGTCTCGTCGTTGCGGGCGGAGCGGATCGACGAGGCGTGACGGACTGACCCGGCGCGTGCGACCCACGCCGCCGCGATCGCTCGTACATAAACCGTTAACCGCCGCCACGGGGTATGGGGGGTATGATCACGTTCGACGACGTCCTCGACGCCCGGGACAGGGTATCGGGGGTCGCACGCCACACACCGCTCGAATACTCGTACGCCTTCTCCGAGATGACCGGGGCCGACGTCCACCTCAAACTGGAGAACTTCCAGCGGACGGGGGCGTTCAAGATCCGCGGCGCGATGAACCGGATCGAGACGCTCCCGGAGGCGGACAGGGAGCGCGGGGTCGTGACCGCGAGCGCCGGCAACCACGCCCAGGGCGTCGCGCTGGCGGCGACCCGCGCGGGCGTGGATTCGAAGATCGTCATGCCCGAGCACGCGCCGGTTTCGAAGGTGAAGGCGACAGAGCGCTACGGCGGCGAGGTCGTCCTCCACGGGGCGGACTACAGCGAGGCCCAGGCCGAGGCCCACCGGATCGAGGAGGATGAGGGCCGGACGTACGTCCACGCCTTCGACGACGAGATGGTCATGGCCGGGCAGGGGACCATCGGGCTGGAGATCGTCGAGGACTGCCCGGAACTGGACACCGTGATCGTCCCCATCGGCGGCGGCGGCCTGATCTCGGGCATCGCCACGGCGGTGAAGGCCCACGACCCCGACGTGCGGGTGATCGGCGTGCAGGCCGAGGGCGCCTCCAGCGCCGCCGAATCGTTACGGAAGGGGGAGATCTACGAGCGCGAGGGCGTCGACACCATCGCCGACGGCATCGCCACCCGCCGGATCGGCGACCGCACCTTCGAGGTGATCAAGGAGCGCGTCGACGAGGTGGTGACCGTCGACGACGAATCCATCGCCATCGCGCTGACGTACCTGCTCGAACGCGAGAAGGCGCTCGCGGAGGGGGCCGGCGCCATCTCCATCGCCGCCCTGCTCTCCGGCGCCGTCGAGTACGCGGACGGCGAGACCATCGTGCCGGCCTGCTGTGGCGGCAACATCGACCTGAACGTGTTGACGACGGTCGTGATGCGGGGGTTGGTGGCGACCGGCCGCTACCTCCGGTTCCGGACCATCCTGAAGGACCAGCCCGGCGCGCTGGTCGAACTCGGGACGATCATCGCCGACCACCGGGCGAACATCACCGCGTTCCACCACGACCGCACGTCCCGCGACGTGGCGATGAACGACGCGCGCGTCGAACTCGAAGTCGAGACCCGAGGCCCCGACCACGTCGACGAACTGCTCTCCGCGCTGCGGGACGCGGGCTACGACGTCGAAATCGTCAACGGCTACCAGATGTCGGTCTGAGCGCGCCGCGCACGCGCCCCGCTCGCGTCGCCACTTCCGCATCGGATCCGGGGCCGGCACCGGGACCGAGGGAGCGAGCCGACGACGCGGCAGGAACGGCCGTAGGCGTGTACTTTTAACCGGGACCCGCGTGACCACCCGGGCGTGAAACGAACCATCAGCACCGACGACGCCCCCGCGGCCGTGGGCGCGTACAGTCAGGCGACCACCAACGGCTCGCTCCTCTTCACCGCGGGCCAGCTCCCGCTGACGACCGACGGCGAACTGCTCGACGACGAGAGCGTGGCGACACAGACCGAGCAGTCGCTGGACAACGTGATGGCCATCCTCGCCGAGGAGGACGCCGACGCGAGCGACCTGCTGAAGGTGACCATCTTCCTCGACGACATCGAGGACTTCGACGAGATGAACGAGACGTACGGGACGTACTTCGACGAGGAGCCGCCGGCCCGGAGCGCCATCGAGGTGGGCAACGTGCCGAAGGGCGCGGCCCTCGAAATCGAAGCCATCGCCGACGTGGAGTGATCGGGACGGGACGCCACGGGCGAATGAACGCTCGACACAAGTCGAGTCTCCTGTGGGGGCTGGTGGGAGCGCTCTCCTATCTCGTCCTCGTTCAGGGGTACCGACTCCTCGTCGGACCGCTCGGCCCCGGCGTCCTCGCGCTCGGTGGCGTCGCGCTGCTCGTCGCCGTCGCGTCCGCGGGTCTCACCTACGTGCTGGAACCGCGGGTGCGGGGAAACAAAAGGAGTTAAAGGGGCGAGCGGTTACTCGTAACTGAGCCGGGATGGCCGAGTGGTAAGGCGCACGCCTGGAAAGCGTGTTCCCTCTGGGATCCAGGGTTCAAATCCCTGTCCCGGCGTGTTTTTCGCGGGCTACGCCGCCCAGCAGCGGCTCGCGTTCGTCGCCTACGACATCGCGTCCCGCGGCATCACCAGGTCGCCGCCACACTCCGGACACCGCGTGAACGTCCCCGTCACGCCCGTCGTCGTCCGGTATTCGGCGTAGTCGCAGTCGGTACAGACCGCCTCGGCGACGTATCTCCGCCCCGCCGACGGTTCCTCCGGAACGACGTCGTTTCCGCCCTCTTTCAGAGACATGGTAACACTTCACATTCGACCCACTTAATACGCACGCCGAGCGTTCGTTCCGAAACCTGCTGATTCGGAACCGTTCGGGGATCGTTTCGCGTCGACCGGACAGTCTCGCAGGGCGCCGGAATCGGAGAAAGGTTCATGTGGAGGGGGCTCCTTTCCGTGCATGACAATGCCTGACACGAAAAGCGGTCGCGAGCGAAACGGGCGGAACAAGCGCGCGCAACTCCGCCGGCGACTGTACGAGGAGGAACTCGAGACCCTCGACGAGGACGCGGAACTCCCCGAGTTCGGCGAGGGCGAGGACGGGGCCGCGGACGACCTGTAACGGGCGTCCGCCGGGGTCGGCGGTCTTTTACGTAGTCCCGCCCAACCGGCGACCGTGCCACCCCGTGCGAACTACGCGACGATGTACGTCGGCGCGCAACTCGCGCCGGAGCGGCGGCCACTCGACCTCGACTGGGCCGAGAACGTCGGCGACGAGACGGCGGCCCACGAGTTCGAGGTGCCGACCGACGACGCCACGGACGGCTACGTCGGCATCCAGGCCTTCGACGTGGGCGCCTACGGCCACGAAATCCTGATCAACGGCGACCCGATGAGCGGCTTCGACATCCCACCGAACGACGGCTGGCAGTACTGGGTCGACACGCTCGGCGACGCCGTCTCCCTCGTCTCCGGGACCAACGACCTCCGCATCTCCCGCGACGCCGACAGCGACGACGCCTTCGCGGTCGGCACCGTCACCGTCCACTGGAAGGAGCCCGAAGACGGGTGAGCGGCCCCGTACTTAAACTCCCCGTCTCCCCGGATCGTTCGTCGCGTTTCGAGTCGTGATAACAGTTGTCAAACTCCGTCACGACCCGTTCACGTCCGCCGATTTTTCCGAATCGACCACCGGTGAGTCGTCCGCCGTCACCTCGCCCACAACACCACCATTTATATAGAAGGACAAACAATCGAACGGTGAACCATGAGTCAGCGAATGCAGCAGGGGCAGCCGATGATCATCATGGGCGAAGACGCCCAGCGCGTCAAGGACAAGGACGCTCAGGAGTACAACATCTCGGCGGCCCGCGCCGTCGCGGAGTCGGTACGGTCGACGCTCGGCCCGAAGGGGATGGACAAGATGCTCGTCGACTCGATGGGCAGCGTCACCATCACCAACGACGGCGTGACCATCCTCCAGGAGATGGACATCGACAACCCGACGGCCGAGATGATCGTCGAGGTCGCCGAGACACAGGAGGACGAGGCCGGCGACGGGACGACGACGGCCGTGGCCATCGCGGGTGAACTCCTGAAGAACGCCGAGGACCTCCTCGAGCAGGATATCCACCCGACGGCGATCATCAAGGGGTTCAACATGGCCGCTGACCGGGCCCGACGGGAGGTCGACGACATCGCGGAGCGCGTCGACGCCACCGACGAGGAACTCCTGCGGAAGGTCGCGGAAACCTCGATGACGGGCAAGAGCTCGGAACTCGACAAGGACGTCCTCGCCCAGCTCGTCGTCGACGCCGTGCAGGCCGTCACCATCGAGGCCGAGGACGGCTCCCACGTCGTCGACCTCGAGTTCGTCGAAATCGAGACCCAGACCGGCAGCTCCGCCTCGGAGTCCGAACTCCTCAACGGTGCGGTCATCGACAAGGACCCCGTCAACGACGACATGCCCGTCGAGTTCGACTCGGCGGACGTGCTCCTGCTGAACGACCCGGTCGAGGTCGAGGAGGCCGACGCCGACACGCAGGTCAACATCGACAGCCCCGACCAACTCCAGCAGTTCCTCGACAGCGAGGAGAACCAGCTCCGCGAGAAGGTCGACCAGATCGTCGCCACGGGCGCCGACGTGGTGTTCTGTCAGAAGGGTATCGACGACCTCGCGCAGTACCTGCTGGCGAAGGAGGGCATCCTCGCCGTGCGCCGGACGAAGAAGTCCGACATGGGCTTCCTCCAGGAGATCCTCGGCGCCGAAATCGTCTCCGACCTCGACGCGGCCACCGACGCCCACCTCGGTCGCGGCTCCATCTCCCGTGACGCCGAGGCCGGCCTGTTCTACGTCGAGGGCGACGACGCCCACGGCGTGACGATCCTCCTGCGTGGCTCGACCGAACACGTCGTCGACGAACTCGAGCGCGGCATCCAGGACGCCCTCGACGTGGTGTCGACGACCGCCGCCGACGGGCGCGTGCTCGCCGGCGGCGGCGCCGTCGAGGTCGAACTCGCGAGCCGCCTGCGCGATTACGCCGACAGCGTCAGCGGCCGCGAACAGTTGGCGGTCGAGGCCTTCGCGGACGCCGTCGAGGTCGTCCCGCGCGTCCTCGCCAGCAACGCCGGCCTCGACAGCATCGACACGCTCGTCGACCTGCGGGCCGCCCACGAGTCGGGCGACTCGCGTGCCGGCCTCAACGTCTTCACCGGCGACGTGGTCGACACCCTCGACGCGGGCGTCGTCGAACCCGCCCACTCGAAGGAGCAGGCGCTCTCCTCGGCCACCGAGGCCGCGAACCTCGTCCTGAAGATCGACGACATCATCGCCGCGGGCGACCTCTCGACCTCCGGCGACGAGGACGAGGAGGCCGGCGGCCCCGGCGGCGGCATGGGCGGCATGGGCGGCATGGGCGGCGCGATGTGACGTAGGCCCGACACCCCATCCCCCGTTCGACACGCTCCCGACCCCGACCGATCCGCCCTCACCCCCGCTCGGACACAAAGTCCTTACTCTCGACGCCGGAATCGGCGTCCATGCCCTCCAGCAGACGAACGCTCCTCGCGAGCATCGGCGCCGCGGCGGCCGGACTGGCCGGCTGTCTCGACGGCGGCGAGTCGCCCGCATCGCCGACCCGAACGTCGACCGCGACGCCGACGGACACGCCCGCGGACGACGCCGCCACGCTCGGCGACGCCGTCGCCCTGGACGGCGTGACCGTCACCGTCTCCGACCTCGTGACCGCGCACTCGGTCCGCTACCTGACCGCGCCCGACGCCATGGGCGTCGCCACCACGGAGGGAGACCAGTTCGCCGTCGTCGACGCCTCGGTCCGCGGCGAACAGCCGCCGGCGCCACACCGGTTCGCGCTCGTCGCCGACGGCACCTACTACGGATCCGGCATCGAGTACGTCGGGCCCGCACGCGTCGACGCGCCCGTGAGCGGGCGGCAGTACGACGACTCGAACCCCGGGGGCTTCCTCGGGTTCCGCGTTCCCGCGCCGCTGGACGCCGAGTCCGTGGCGGTCGTCCTGAGCGGGGAGGGGCGGCGCGCGACGGACATGCAACCCGAGGCCGACGACCCCGCCGCTCGGTGGTCGGTCCCGCCGGCGGCGGCCGACCCGCTCCGCTCGCCCCCGCCCGCCTTCTCGGCGAGCGTCGAGGTCCCCACCGAGGTGTCGGCCGACCAGCCGATTCCCGTCACCCTCGACGTGACCAACGAGGGCGACGGCCCCGGCGTCTTCCGCGGCGCCATCAACCACCGGGGGCCGCTCTACTCGGCCGCGGGGATCGACCTCCCGCTCTCGGCCGGCGAGTCGGCGACTCACGAGGCGACCATCGACTACCACGTCGACGACGAGACGCCGCCCGAGAGCGTCCGGTTCTCGGTGGTCGGCCCGGGAATCGATCGATCCGTCGCGGTGACCGTCGAGGGCGGCGGGACGCCCGAGGGGACGACCACGGGTACCGCCACCGCCACCGGAACCCGCTGAGCCCCTGGCTCGCGAAACCGGTAACTCCCCCGACGCGTTAGGGACGGCCATGGAGACCCTGCTTCTGGACGCCGAGACGGTCGAGGACAACGCACCGATGGGGCCGCTCGTCGACGCCGTCGAGGCGGCGTTCGCGGCGTACGAACGCGGCGACGCCACCATGCCGCCGAAGTCGTACGTCGACCTGCCGCAGTACGACGGCGACTTCCGGTCGATGCCGGCCTACCTCGACGCCGGCGACTGGGACGCGGCGGGCGTGAAGTGGGTGAACTCACACCCGCACAACCGGGAGCGACACGGCCTCCCGACGGTCATGGGGACGATGATCTACTCCGACCCCGAGACGGCGGTGCCCCTCGCCATCATGGACGGCACGACGCTGACGACCCGCCGGACGGGCGCGGCCGCCGCCGTCGCCACCGACCACCTCGCGGTCGAGGGGGCGTCCTCGCTCGGCCTCGTCGGCGCCGGCGTCCAGGCCCGTGCGCAACTGGAGGCCATCGCGACGGTGCGCCCCATCGAGACGGTCGTGGTCGCGGACGCCGACGCGGAACGAGCGGCCGCCCTCGTCGACGCGGTGCGCGACCGCTTCGACGCGCGGGCCGGCAGCGTCGCGGAGGCCGCCGCCTGCGACGTGGTGTCGACGACGACGCCCGTCCGCTCGCCCGTCGTCGACACCGTCGGCGATCGGACCCACGTCAACGCCGTCGGCGCCGACGCCCCGGGGAAACACGAACTCGCCGACGACCTGCTGGCCGCGGCGAAACTCGTCGTCGACGACCGCGAACAGTGTACCCACTCCGGCGAGATCAACGTCCCCTACGGCGCGGGGCGCCTCACCGACGACGACGTCCACGCCGAACTCGGCGCCGTGGTGACGGGAGCGGCGACGGGACGGACTCCCGAGGACGGCGTCACCGTCTTCGACAGCACCGGCCTCGCCATCCAGGACGTCGCCGCGGCCCACGTGGTCTACGAGCGGGCGGCGGCGGCCGGCGCTGGGACGTCCGTCGACCTCCTCGGCCTCACTCGCGAGTCGGCGTGACGGCGTCCAGTCCCCGGGTGAGGAGCCAGACCAGAATCAGGAGGGGAAGGAGGGGGAGAAGGAGGATCAACACGCCCAGAAAGACGCTCCACCCGATGACGTCCATCTCCGCGTCGGGCCGCGACCGAAACGGCTTCCCGAGCGTTCGGTAGGCCGTCCGGGCCGGGTCGAGCGCCGGCGTCCCGTCCCCCTCCTCGCCCCCTGCCTCCACGTCGGCGTCGCTCATGCACGAGTGCTACGCCACGGCCGCCAATAAAGGTTAGTAACCCGACTATTCCAGGTGGATCGCGGGACGGAAGGGGACGGCGTCGTCGGCCTTCCCGCCCGGGTCGGGCGGGTCGTCGTCCTCGGCGTACACCGTCACGTCGGCGTCGAACTCCCGTTCGAGGAAGGGGACGGCCGCCTCGTAGACCGCCAGTTCGTCCAGGTCACGCATGGCGTCGAGCGTCTCGGGGTCCAGGTCGCGGGCGAGTTCGACGAGTTCGCCGGCGAGGTCGTTCACCGCGTCGCCTCGCTCCCTGAGGTCGGGGTCGCTCATCGCCTCGCTCATGACCGCGCCGACGTCTGGGCCGGTCTCGGCGACGGCGTCGAACACCGCCCCCTTCCAGCCGGCGGCGACGTACACCCGAACCGTGTCGGGATCGGTGCCCGTCACGTCCACGATGTCGTGGACGTCCTCGGTGAGGCGCTCGATCCGCTCCTCCTGCAGTTCGACCGTCCGGTCCTCGAGGTCGGGGTCGACCTCGGGCCACGGGGCGTCCTCGGCCGGCGTCCCGGTCAGCCGTTCGTGGAGTTCGTTCGTCAGGAAGGGCACGAAGGGCGCGAGGAGGCGCAGCCGCGTCTCCAGCGCGCGCCGGAGCGTCCACCGCGCGCCCGGTCGGTCCCGGTCCGTGCGGCGGCGGTACCACCGGAGCGACTCCTCGAAGCCGTAGAAGGCGGTCTGGCTGGCCGCCCGCGTCTCCGAGCCCTCCATCGCCTCGGTCACGTCCCGGATCGTTCGCTGGAGCTTCGAGAGCAGCCAGCGGTCGATGTGTTCGAGGTCCCGGGCCGCCGGGTCGTCGTCGAACGTCGAGGTCGGGTCCCCGTCCTCGGGAAGCAGTTCGGTCGCCCGGTTCCAGAACCGCTCCAGTTGGTCCCGGACGCTCTCGACCTGGTCGGCGCGCCAGTCGTAGTCCTGCCACGGCTCCGCGGAGTTGAGCAGGAAAAAGCGCACCGTGTCGGCGCCGTACGCCTCGATGGCCTCGTCCGGGAGGACGACGTGCCCCTTCGAGGAGGACATCTTCTCGCCCTCCAGCAGCCCCATGCCCATGATGACGATGCCCGCCGGCCACTGCGGTTCGTCGAACAGTTCCGCGTGGTGGAACAGGTAGAAGGTGAGGTGATTCGAGATGAGGTCGTTCGCGGAGAAGCGGTAGTCGACGGGGTACCAGTACAGCCACTCCTCGCGCAGGTCCAGCGCCCGCGGGTCGGGGTCCTCGACGGCCTCGGGGCCGTAGAACAGGGCGTCGAAGAACTCCCGGTCGAGGTCCTCGACCGGAATCTCGCGCAGGCGCGGCGCGAGCGTGTAGTACGCCATGTAGACCGTCGAGTCCGAGAGGGGTTCGATGACGAAGTCGTCGTCCCACGGCAGGCGCGTCCCCAGCCCGTAGTTGCGGATGCAGGGCCACTCGTTGAGCCAGTCGATGGTGTGGTAGTACTCGCCCTCCGTGTTCTCGGGGATGCACTCCATGTCCTCGACGACTCGCCGGGTCGCCGCCTTCCAGTCCTCGGCGTCGTACCGGAGGAACCAGGTGTCCTGTTCGGCCACCTCGACGTCGCCGCCACACCGGCAGATCACCTCCTCCGAGAACTCGTACATCGTGTCGAAATGTCCCGCCTCGACGCCTCGCTCGCGGTAGGCCTCGCGCACGTCCTCGATGACCTCGCCCGCGAACTCGCCGTACGCGTCGTGGAGGCGGCCCGCGTGGAACTCGCGGTTGTACAGGTCCTTCGTCACGGCCTCCAGTTCGGGGTCGTTCGAGGACTCGACCCCCGCGGACTCGACGGCGTCTCTCGCCGGCACCTCGCCGTAGCCCTCCACGTCGAGGATGGGAATCGGCTCGATGGCCTCGACGACGGCGGGGTCGACGCCGTAGCGCTCCATCCGGTCGTCGTCCGCTTTCGCCTCCTGTAGCGCCAGGTAGTCGTCAGGGGAGTGGGCCGGCACCGACATGACGACGCCCGTGGCGTTGTCGGGGTCGACGAACGTCGCCGGCAGGATCGGCACCGCGTCGCCCGTGACGGGGTTGGTGACGGACCGGCCGACCAGGTCGGCCCCGGGGAACGTCGACTCGACGCGCACCTCGTGGGCCTGCAGGCGGAGCTTCTCCGTCGCCGCCTCGGAGACCAGCCACGGCTCCCCGTCGACCGTCGCGCGGGCGTAGGTGGCCTCGGGGTCGACGTAGGCGTTGGTGACGCCGCGGACCGTCTCGGGGCGGAGCGTCGCCATCGGCACCACCGCGTCGTCGAGGCCGAAGCGGATCAGGGTGTACTCCTGGTACTCGGCCTCCTCGCCCTCCAGGATGTCGTGGGTGGTGACCGGCTGTTCCTCGTTCGTGCAGTACTTCACCGGGTGGAGGCCCTTCTCCAGTCGGTCCCGCTCCCGCAGGGTCTCGTACTGCCAGGTGACGAACTTCGAGTAGCGGTCGTCGTTGGTGGTGAACTCGCGGCGCCAGTCGATGGAGAGCCCCAGCGACTTCATCCCCCGCTTGTAGTGTTCCTCGATGAAGTAGCGGGCGTAGCCCATCGGCGTCTCCAGGTCCTGGAGGGTGTCCTCGGGCACCTCGTAGGTGTCGCGGAGCACCGACAACTGCTCCTCCTCGCCTTTCTTCAAGCGTTCGACGGCGCCGATGATCGGCGTGCCGGTGACGTGCCAGGCGATGGGAAAGAGGACGTTGTCCCCCCGCTGTCGGCGGTACCGGGCGTACACGTCGGGGACGGTGTAGGTCCGAACGTGGCCCATGTGCATCCCGCCGCTCGGGTAGGGGTAGGGGACGGTGATGAACGTCGCGTCCTCCCCGTCGGTCGCCGCTCCCTCGCCGTCCGGGTCGGCCTCGTACCGGCCCGTCTCGGCCCAGCGCTCCCGCCAGCGCTCCTCGATGTCCTGCGGGTCGTAGTCCATATCCCGGTTCAAGTCCCCCCGACCTAAAATAACTCCTATACCGCCGGCGGAAACGGCGCCGGTACGGGGTTATCATCGCTGATCGATCGGGATAAGACCCCATTACTCGCCGCCGGGGCGGCGGTAAGCGACCATTATCTATCCGTCTCCCCCGCCACGGATCGTGGTGGGCACACTCGTGAGTGGGTCGTCGTTCGGACGGATCGTCGGTGCAGGGGGGCTCGTGAGTCTCGCCGTCGCGGTGCTCGCCCTCTGGGCCCGGTGGCTCGGCAGCGTGCCGTGGCGCGCACCCACCCTCGCCGCCGCCGCGCCCGCCGGACTGGTCGTCCTCCTCGTCGTCTCGGCCGGGTGGCTCCTCCGGAGCGACCTCGACGGGCCGACCGCCCTCCTGGTCCCCGTCGCCGCCCTCGTCGGCACGGCGACGTTCGGCGGCTTCGCCCGGGCGGTGGTCCTCGGCGTCGTCGTCCCCCCCGACGCCCGGCCGGGGCTGGTCGTGCTGAACTTCGCGGGCGCGGGCGGTGCGGCCGGCGTCGTCGTCGGCCTGTTCGTCGCGAGGCAGTCGACGACGATCCGCGCCCTCCGGAACGCCCGGGACGAGTACCGCGACCTCTTCGACGGCGTCGGCGACACCGTCCTCGTCCACGACACGCGCGGGCGGATCCTCGCCGCCAACGAGGCCGCGCTCGCCCGACTCGACGACGATCCCGCGTCGCTCCGCGGGCGGCCCATCGGCGACGTGGAGGGCGACGCCGAGGCCGGGACTCGCTACGCCGCCGGCGACGACCGCATCGTCTACGAGACGGTCCACGTGACCGCCGACGGCCAGACGACCCCCGTCGAGGTCAGCGCCCGGTTCGTCCGGTATCACGACGCGCCGGCCGTGCTCTCGGTCGCGCGGGACATCAGCGACCGTCGGGCCTCCGAGCGCGAACTGGCCCGGGCGCGCGACCAGCTGCGCGCGCTCAACCGCGTGCTGCGTCACGACATCCGCAACGACATGCAGATCGTCCTCGGTATCGCCGACCTCCTCGACGACCACGTCGACGAGGCGGGGCAGGACTACCTCGACACCATCACCACCACGGGCGAACACGTCGTCGAACTCACCCGGAGTTCCCGGGACCTCGCCCGCACGGTGGCCGGCGAGACGGAACTCCCGCTGGAACCGGTGTCGCTCCCCGAGACGCTCCGGGAGGAACTCGACCGCCGCCGGAACGCGTTCGCGGACGCCACCCTGACCGTGGAGGGCGAGCTTCCGGACGTGAGGGTGCGGGCGAACGACCTCCTCGCCTCCGTGTTCCGGAACCTGCTGAACAACGCCGTCCAGCACAGCGACCGCGACCGTCCCACCGTGACCGTCTCGGCGGACCTCCTGCGGGGCGACCACCGCGTTCGGGTCCGCGTCGCCGACGACGGCCCCGGCATCCCGGCGGACCTAGACGACGTCTTCGGCAAGGGACGGAAAGGAATCGGGAGTACGGGGACGGGACTGGGGCTCTATCTGGTCAGATCGCTCGTCGATCACTACGGCGGGGAGGTGTGGGTCGAGGAGAACGAGCCCCGCGGCACCGTCGTGGTGGTGGAACTCCCCGTCGTGGCGGAGTGATCGGATCCACTCCGCGTGTCGGGTCACTCCACGTCGATGTGGCGCACGTCGTCGTCGGCCTCGACGGGGATGGTCACCGTCAGGACGCCGTTCCGGTAGGTGGCCGAGGCGCCCTCGCCGTCGACGTCGACGGGGAGGTGGATCGTGCGGCGCATCGAGCTGTGGCGGCGCTCGCGGCGTACGTACGCGTCGTCGTCCGACGCGGACTCGCTGTCGGACTCGGCGCGGATCGTCAGGAGGTCGCCGTCGACGGACACCTCGAAGTCCTCCTTCTCGAAGCCCGGGACGTCGGCCGTGACGACGAGTTCGTCGTCGATGTGGGCCACGTCGACGGCGAAGTCGGCGCCGCCGACGGATCGGCCCCACGTGTCGAAGCCCTGGTTCATTCGCTCGAACAGGTCGTCGAAGTCACTGAAGTAGTTGGGTTGCATCGGGTAATTCACCGACACCGAGTACGCTCGGCGAGGGGATAAAGCTAGCAGGACGGGAGCTACCCATACGCACGCGACAGCCACCGATACGCCCAATTACGGCCGTTCAGACCACGTGTCGCGTGTCGTAGGAGCCGAGGCGACGGACCCAGCCGTCGGCGGCGATGTCCTCGACGTCCTCGACGGCCGCCTCGGCGTGGTCCTCGTACAGGCCGGCCTCGAAGTCGATGTGGAACAGGTAGTCGCCGAGGCGGTCGCCGGTCGGCCGGGACTCCACCCGCGAGAGGTTGATGTCCCGGTCGGCGAAGGCCTCCAGCAGTTCGAGCAGGAGGCCGGGGTAGTTGGCGTTGGGGTTGACGATGATCGTCGACTTGCCGCCGGCGTCGGAGCGCTCGTCGGCGGGCGAGATGACGAAAAACCGGGTGGCGTTCGAGCTTCGGTCCTGGATGTCCTCCGCGAGCACCCGGAGGTCGTCGCCCGCGTTGTCGGGGTGGGCGATGGCCGCGACGGCGTCGTCCTCGCGGGCCCGTTCGACGCCGCGAGCCGTGCTGGCGACGGCCTCGAGGGTCACGTCCGGATACTCGGCCTCGAGGAAGGTGCGACACTGGGCGAGCGCCTGGGAGTGACTGGCGACGACGTCGAAGGACTCCGACCGGGCGAGCAGGGCGTGTCGGATGGGGGTGACGACCTCCTCCGTGACGCCGACGTCGTAGTCCGCCAGCGCGTCCAGCGTCTCCGTGACGCTCCCCTCGATGCTGTTCTCGATGGGGACGACGCCGCGGCGGTAGTCGCCGTCGGCCACCGCCTCGACGATGGCCGTCACGGACTCGCTGAACGACACGTCGTCGGCGACCGCCCGCGCGGCACGGTGGGAGTACGTCCCCGCCGGGCCGAGCGTGATGGCTTCCATGGCCCGAGGGTCGCGTGGGGCGGTGAAAAGCGCGTCGGGTCCGCCTCACCGCGAGGCGCAGATGTCGACGAAGTTCCGTAGGATGGTCAGCCCCGTCTCGCCGCTCTTCTCGGGGTGGAACTGCGTCCCGAAGACGGTGCCGTCCTCGCTCGCGACGACCGCTGGGAACCGGCGGCCGTGGTCCGTGGTGGCGACGACGGCCCCGTCGTCGTCGGGGACGGCGTAGTAGGAGTGGACGAAGTAGGCGTACTCGCCGTCGACGGACCCGCCGCGGTCGGAGCCCTCGACGCCCGTGACCAGCGGGTGGTCGCGCTCGACGGACAGGTCGTTCCAGCCCATGTGGGGCACTTTCTGGCCCTCGTCGAACCGGACGTTCCGACCGGGGACGAAATCGAGGCCGACGACTTCGCCCTCGCCCGCGTGGTCGGCCTCCTCGCTCGACGTGAGGAGCATCTGCATGCCGAGACAGATGCCGAAGACGGGCTGCTCGCGGGAAACGGCGTCGGCGAGGGCCTCGCGGTAGGGGCCGGCGTTCTCCATCCCCTCGCGGAACGCGCCGACGCCCGGCAACACGATGCCGTCGGCCGCGGCGAAGTCGTCGGGGTCGTCGGTGATCGTCACGGCCGCGCCGGCGCGTTCGAGGCCACGCGTCGCCGACCGGAGGTTGCCGAGGCCGTAGTCGACGATGACCACGTCCGCCAGCGCCTCCGAGGGGGGTTCCGATAGGCTCATACCCCCACTCCGTGGCGGGGGGGCAAGTGGCTTTTCGTTGCGGTGGCCTCGTCGAACCCCCCGGTCGGAGTTCGGTCGCAGCCGAATTCGCGGCGCGATTCGACCGTCACCGACGGGGACGCGTTCTCGTCCACGGCCACCGGGAAGGGTCCGAGCGAAGACGGCGTTTAGTCGGCTCTCGGCAGCCGGATAACGAAGGCGGCTCCGTCGGACTCGTTGTCTTCGACCCGAACGTCCCCACCGTACTCGTCGACCAGGGTTTGGACGAGATATAATCCGATTCCCGTCCCCGAACTGTCGAGCCCTTTCTCGTCCTTTCCGAAGATCGACTCCTTGCGTTCGTCCGGAATGCCGGGACCGTTGTCTGCGATCCGTATGACCACGTCCTCGTCGCCGACCTCGAAGGAGATCGTGACGACGGGATCGTCCTCGTCGTTGTGCTGGACCGCGTTGTTCAGCAGATTTTTGATCACCGATCCGAGCAGTTCGTTGCCCGCGACGTCCACGTCCGGAATGTCCCCGTCGAGGAGGAACTCCACGTCCGGATACGAGGCACGTCGGAGGTCGAGTTCGTTTTCCACGATCGGGCGCAGGGAGGTGGGCTTGACGGGCAGTGCTTTCTCGCTCGTCAGTTGCTCGACGTAGTCCCTCGCGATCTCCGTGAGTTCGACGACGTGCCGTCCACTCGTGATGATCTTGTCGAGATACTCCCGTTCGCTCCCCTCGGTGTGTTCGTTGAGAATTTCGGCCCATCCCAGCATGATCGTCATATCGTTGCGGATATCGTGCCTGAGGATTCGATTCAACACCTCGAGTTCCCGTTCCCGTCGCTTCTGCGCCGTTATGTCCGTCGAGATCCCGACCACGCACTCCAGGTTCCCCTCGTCGTCCCGAATTGGTACGTGCTGAGTCTTCAACCACCGAACCTCCCCGTCCGGTCGAACGATGCGGGCCTCGTACCGCACTTCCGTCACCCCTTCTTCGGACTGTTCGATCTGAGAGCGAACGTAGTCGCGATCGTCGGGATGGATGGTCTCGATCAGCCGTTCAGGGGCGTCCCGGATCTCGTCGGACGCGATACCCCAGATTTCTTCGAACCCATCACTGATGAATCCGAACTCACCCATATCAGTGGCAATCCAAATCGCGGTCTCGTCGAGGTGATCGATGAGCGTAGAAACCTCTTGGGTTCGGAACTGGGTACTGGGCATACTCGCGAAATCCGTTCTACGCCGTGTAGTACCACCATCCTATTTATTCGATTGGGTACTCGCTCCGTCGAGATGCTCGTGTGGGCGACGCCGCCGGTCCTCCACTGCGGGCACGACAGGCACTCGCGGCAACGTGGCGGTCGGTTCGCGTAAGTAGTCGACGGTCCCCGTGTCAGCGTCGACGATGCCTATCGGTAGTCACCCAGCCGTGACTGCCCGCCCTCGCCGCCGTCCGTCGCGCCCACGAGGTCGGCCGCCTTCGCCACCGCCGCCTCGAACGCTCCGCGCTGACTCCGGTCGTACAGCGTCGCCGCGGGGTGCAGACAGAGCAGGACCCGTCGCGACGCCCCGCCGAGACGGGCGTCGACGACCGATCCCGACTCCGCCGTCACCGCCACGTCCCGGTCGAGCAGTCGCTCGCCGGGCACCTTCCCGAGCGTGACGATCAGGTCGGGGTCGACGAACTCGATCTCGCGCTCCAGAAAGCCGGCGCAGTTGTCGAGTTCCGCGACGTGCGGGTCGCGGTTCTCCGGCGGCCGACACCGGACGCAGTTGGTGATGCGCACGTCGGCCCGCGCGAGGCCGGCGTCGCGGAGGGCGTCGTCCAGGACCGACCCCGAGCGCCCGACGAAGGGTTCGCCCTGCGCGTCCTCGTCGGCGCCGGGCGCCTCCCCGACGAACAGCAGGGCGGCGTCCTCGGGCCCGACCCCGTTGACGATGCGACTCCGCGACTCGACGAGCGCCGGACACCGCTCGCAGGCCGACACGTCGGGGCCGTCGGATTCGACCATGGAAGTGGGCCGCCCGCCGGCGGCTTAAGTGTCCCCGTCGTCGAGGCCGGTGGCCCCGTCGGCGAGTCGTCGGGCGGCCCGCGCGGCCAGTCGCGCCACGCGGAGGGGTTCGGGCCGGCCGCCCTCGGGGGTGAACGCCCGCACCAGGTCGGCGGCCCCGTCGTCGTCGACCCCGACGGCCCGGACGTAGACGTCCTCGCCGTTCACGTCGAGTCGGCGGCGCGACGGGAGCGCGCGGTACGTCCGGAGGCGGCGGTCGAGGGCCTCGCCGGAGAACGCCTCGCGGAGCGCGGGTTCGAGGCCGGGACTGGCCTCGAACGACACCGAGACCACGGGTCGGTCGACGCGGTCGTGAAGCGAACGCAGGTCGAGGAGGTTGAACCACGCGGGCGCGATGCCCGAGAGCAGGAGAGCGCGGACGTCCTCGCGGCCGAGGTCGGCCCAGAGCCGCTCGACGGCGGCGGTGGCGTCGGTGCCGCCGACGGTACACGTTCCGAAGACGAAGCCGTCGGCGACGCGGTCACGCCGTACCACGGCACCGCCCAGGACGCTCCGCTCCCCCTGCGAAAATGATTCGGCGACGCCGAGCGCCCGCGCGCCGGACTTCACTCGTCTTTGATCTCTTTGAGACGGTCGATCAGTTCGTCGTTCGACGCCCCGATTTCGAACTCGACCGACCCCCGGTGGTCGTTCTCGGACGTCTCGACTCCCTCGCTGTCGTCGAGGTCGGCGTCTAACTCCTGGTTCTCCTGTTCGGATTCGTCGTAACTCCCGAAGCCCATACGGGTAGACGTAGCGAACCCACGACCAAAAAAGATTTGCAGGACGGGCGAGACGTTCACCGGCCCGCTTTTGTCGCCGGCGTGGGACGTGGAGGTATGGACGTGATCAACGTCACCGCGGACGCCGAGGAGTTCACGTGTAACGCGTATCTGGTCACGGGGGAGCAGCCGACACTCGTGGACGCGGGGGCGATGCCCGGCGTCGTCGACGTCGTCGCCGACCACGTCGCCGACCTCGACCGGGTGGTCCTCACCCACCAGCACGGCGACCACGTCGGCGAACTGGACGCCGTCCTCGACGCCTTCGACGCGGACCTGTACGCCTACGGCGACCACCCCCGACGGACGCACGCCCTCGCGGACGGCGACGCCGTCGCCGTGGGCGAGGAGACCTTCGAGGCCGTCTACACGCCGGGGCACGCCGACGACCACGTCTCCCTCGTGAGCGAGCACACGCTGTTCAGCGGCGACGTGGTCGTCTACAACGACGGCGCGTTCGACGACGGGAGCTTCGGCCGCACGGACATGGCCGGCCAGTCCCGCGAGCGCCTCATCGAGAGCCTGGAGACGCTACTGGACCGGCTCCCGGAGTCGGTGGCGGCGATGTACGCCGGTCACGGCGATCCGTTCCACGCCGACGGGGAGAGCGTCCGGACGGTCATCGAGCGGGCGCTCGAACGCGCCGAGCGCCGGGAGCCGAAGTACGACTGATCGGTCGGCGACGGGAGAAGGGTCGGCGGTTCAGGCGCTGCGCCGCTCTTTGGCCTTGGGTCGGAGCTTCTTGTACCCGCACTTCCGACAGCTCTCGGCGCGGGCGGCGTTGCGCGCGTTACACCGCATGCAGATCTGTTTCTCGAGCATGCGCCGTTCCGCCTTCTCGAAGGTAGCCATACCTCCCGGTTTTCGGTCGACCGGCATAACGCTTGCGAGTGGGCCCGAACGGGGGTCGACACAACGCAAGCGTTTAGACGGGCGGTGGAGTACGTCGTGATATGGCGAACTGTCCGCTCGCCGACGACTGCCCCAGTTTCTCGGAGCGCATCCAGGGCATGGGGTGCCAGCACTACGGTGACCGCGGGGGCGCCGAGTGGTGCAACCACTACGACATGCCCATCTCCGACCTGAAACAGCAGCCGGTGAAACCCGGCGAGGAACTCGTCGTCGAGGTGACCGACATCCACGAGAGCGGGTCCGGCGTCGGGCGCACCGAGGACGGCTTCATCGTCCTGGTCGACGGAACGCTCCCGCCGGCCAGGGCGCGCGTCCGGATCGACCGTGTGAAGGCCAACCACGCGACGGCCGACGAGGTCGAACGCCTCCCGATGGACCCCGACGAGGAGGAGGACGCGGACGACGACTCGGAACCGACGGAGGAGACGGACGACGACGGGCCGAGTCGCCCCGAGCAACTGGGCAGCCGGGACAACTTCTGGGGCGGATAGGTGCCGGCGGGACGCCGCTCACCGCGTCCCGTCGGCGTCGGTGGCGGACAGCCCGAAGTGTAGCTTTTAGGTGCCGAAGGCATAGGTCGGAGTATGGAAGACGACCCGGACGCGAACGCGCTGCTCGAACGCGCCGGTTTCGACCCCGAGGAGAGCGTGCTGACGCGTCGGCAGGCGGAGGTGTTGGCGCTTCGCGAGCGGAACGTTCGCCAGTCCACCATCGCGGACCTGCTCGGCACGTCGCGTGCGAACGTATCCAGCATCGAATCGAGCGCGCGCGACAACGTCGCGAAGGCCCGCGAAACCGTCGCGTTCGCCGAGGCGCTGACCGCGCCCGTTCGCGTCGAGGTCGACGAGGACACCGACCTCTACAACGTGCCCAAACTCGTCTACGACGCCTGTGACGCCGCCGGCGTCAAGGTGAACCACACGGCGCCCGACCTGATGAAACTCGTCAGCGACGAGGCCGGCGACGCGGTCAAGGGCCGGGAGGTGCAGGCGCCCCTGCTGGTCGGAGTGACCACCGACGGCACCGTCCGGGTCCGGCAGTCGAAGTGATCGCGCGGGAGCGGCCCGTCCCCGCGGCCGATCAGAACTCGCCGCGCGACTCTAGCTCCGCGACCAGGTCGCGGACGCGCTGTGCCTCCTCGGCCGGCACCACGAGCACCCGGTCGTCGTAGGCGACGACCGCGAGGTCCTCGACGCCCACCAGCGACACGTGGACGTCGTCGCCGGCGACGACGTTGTTCCCGGCGTCGACCGACCGCACCGTCGCCTCGCCGGCGACGACCGTTCCGTCCCCGTCGGCCGGCAGCACGCGCCGGAGGGCGTCCCACGACCCGAGGTCGTCCCACTCGACGTCGAGGGGGACGACGGCGACGTTCTCCGCCCGCTCGAACACCGCGTGGTCGACGCTCACGGGGTCGACGGCCTCGAAGCCGGCCTCGGCGTCGCCCCGGTCGAGGGCGGCCACGAGCGGGGACAGCGGTGAGTCGGTCGCGCCCGCCGCCGACAGGAAGGCCGCCGGCGTCCACGCGAAGATGCCGGCGTTCCAGTAGTAGCCCCGTTCGACGTAGCGCTGTGCCGTCTCGGCGTCGGGTTTCTCGTGGAAGGCGGCCACCTCGGCGTACTCGCCCCGGTCGCGGCCGGGTTCGACGTAGCCGTAGCCGGTGTCGGGGCGGTCGGGGTCGACGCCGAACGTCACCAGCGAGTCCGTCGCGGCGGCGACCCGCGCGCCCCGACGGGCCGGCGTCTCGAAGTCGCCCGCGACGTGGTGGTCGCTCGGGAGGGCGAGCACCACGGGGTCGTCGAACCGCTCCGCGATCCGGTGGGTGGCGTAGGTGAGCGCCGGGCCGGTGTCCTTGCCGGCGGGTTCGACGAGCACCGACGCCCCGGGCACGGCCTCGCGGACCGCGTCGGCGAAGGCGGGCCGGGTCGAGACGACCACCTCGTCGGCGAAGTCGGCGCGCGCGACGGTGCGTTCGAGGAGGGTGTCTCCGCCGGTCGCCGGTCGGTGCTCCGGCGACCCCCGTTCGGGAGCCGAGAACGACAGGAACTGTTTGGGCCGGTGGCTCCGGCTCGCGGGGTAGAGCCGGGAGCCGACGCCGCCGGCGAGTACGGCCGCGACGAGCGGTCGATCCATGGGCGTCGTGTGGGCGGCGGGCCGGGAAAAGGGCTCCGGGGGCGTCACCACGTCTCGACGACGCCCTCGCGGACGTCCTCCAGACAGCCCTCGCAGTCGGGGTGGCCGGCCTCGAAACACTCGGGCCGTCCCTCGTCGTCGACGCCGACGGCGCGGCGCTCGGCCTCCCGACGGCAGACGATCCGAACGCGGCCCTCGTCGTCGCGGGGCAGGTCCACCGACGCTTGCCCCTCCCGGTAGGCCTTGCGGGCCTCCGCGTACCGCCGGCCGGCCGAGCGGAAGGTCGTTCGCACGAACCGTTCCAGTCGGTCGTCCATACACGCCCTTGCGGTGGCGGGCTCATAGGAGTTGCCGTGGCGCCCGGCCCGCGGTCCACTTTCACTCCGGTGCCGGAGGTTTTTATACCGTTGCGCACCAACCGACGTGTGCCTCCCCACGAGAACAGACCGGAGGCGAGTGAGACCATGACCGATTTGCATACCCACGCGGAGGACATCGTAGCGCAGTTCTCGGATCACCTCGATCTGAGCGTCGACGAGGTCGAGGAGCGCCTCGACAACCTCGTCAACGAGTACCGGGTTCCGGTGGACGAGGCCCGGCGCAGCGTCGTGAACAGTTACCTCGACGAGGCGGGGCTGGAGCGGGACGCCCTCGGCGGCGGCGGCGGCAACGCCTCCGTCGGCCTCGCCGAAATCGACCAGGACGAACAGTGGCTCGACGTGACCGCCAAGGTGGTCGAACTGTGGGAGCCCCGGAGCGACTCCGTGGCTCAGGTCGGCCTGCTCGGCGACGAGACGGGGACCACCAAGTTCGTCGCCTTCGAGACGTCGGACCTGCCCGCACTGGAGGAGGGGGCGGTCTACCGCCTCGAGAACCTCGTGACCGACGAGTACCAGGGCAACTTCTCGGTGAAGCTCAACCGGACGACGACCATCACCGAAGTCGACGAGGAGATCGAGGTGGGCGACGACGCCGAGACCGTCGAGGGCGCGCTGGTGGACATCCAGAGCGGCAGCGGCCTCATCAAGCGCTGTCCCGAGGCGGACTGCACGCGCGTCCTCCAGAACGGCCGGTGTTCCGAACACGGGAGCGTCGAGGGCGAGTTCGATCTGCGGATCAAGGGCGTCCTCGACGACGGCGAGCAGGTCCACGAGGTGATCTTCGACCGCGAGGCCACCGAATCCCTCACGGGCATGAGCCTGGAAGAGGCGAAGGACATGGCGATGGACGCCCTCGACACGACCGTCGTCGCCGACGAGATGCGCGCGGACACGCTCGGCCGGTACTACCGGGTGAGCGGGCCGCAGTTCGGCCGGTACGTGCTGGTCGACGAGTTCGAGCGACTGACCGATCCGGTCGACGCCGAGGCGGCCCTCATCGAAGCGAGGTCGATCTGACATGAGCCAGGCACCCACCCGCGAAGTCGCGCGCCGCGTCTTCGCCAGCGAGTTCAACGACGCGAGTCACACGTTCAAGGAGTCCGAAGACGAACGCGCGCCCGTCTACCTCCTCCTCCCGACGGGCGAGCGCGCGAACCGCGTGTTCCTCGTCGGCACCCTCACCGAGAAGGAGGACGTCGGCGAGGACGACGAGTACTGGCGGGGTCGCATCGTCGACCCGACGGGGACCTTCTTCGTCTACGCCGGCCAGTACCAGCCCGACGCCGCGTCGACGCTCCGGGAACTCGAACCCCCGGCCTACGTCGCCGTCGTCGGCAAACCCCGCACCTACGAGACGGACGACGGGAGCGTCAACGTCTCCGTCCGCCCGGAGTCGATCACCGCCGTCGACGCCACGACGCGCGACCGCTGGGTGGCCGAGACGGCGACCCGGACGCTCGAACGCGTCGCCGCCTTCGACGACGAGGGCGACGAGTACGCGCGGATGGCCCGCGAGCAGTACGACCTCCCGGTCGAGGACTACCGCGAGATGGCACTCACCGCGCTGGAGGGCCTCGACGAGGGGGACGAACTCGGCGACGGAGAACAGGACGGCGCCGACGTGCCGGCCGAGCACTGATCGTCGGTCGCGCGTCGGCCGCCCGTCGCCCCTCCGTCTGACAAACCGTTAAGTGAGTCGGGGTCCGAAGTCGGGACGACCATGGGCAACAAAAACAAAACCATCTCGTTTCGCGTCAACGAGGACGCGTTCGAGACCCTGCGCGAGATCGCCGAGGAGCGCGACCTGTCGCTCTCGGCGGTGTTTCGCGACTACGTCGACATGCTCGTTGCCCACGACGGCCAGGTTCAGGTCGTCCCCGAGCACGAACTCGAGAGTGGTTCGGGCGACGGCACCAGCTTCCCGCCCAAAGTGGAGGTACCCAAGAGCTTCGTCCGCGAGCACGAACGCCTCGAACTCGAAGCCGAGCACCTCCGGGAGCAGTTAGACGAGCACAAACGCTACGTCAACCACCTGCGGGAGCAGCTGGAGGAGGGCGGCGAGGACGTCATCCAACTCGAGGACCTGGACGGCGGCGAGCGTGACGAACCGTCATTCAGACTAGGCTGACAGGGTCCGACGCGCCTCGCGAGCGCGCTCTTCCATCGCGTCGTCGCCCTCGACGGCCGCCAGCGATTCGACCGCCTCCAGCCGCCGCACCGCCCGGTCCAGGAAGGAGAGGACGTCGCCCGGGTAGGCATACAGCATGTAGTCGTCGCTCATCACGTCGACGATGGCGTCCGGGCCGAGCCCCTGGGCTCGGAGTTCCAGCAGGTACCGGACGAACTGGCGCTCGGGATAGCCGGTGTAGAGGTCGTCGGGGTCCTCGCAGTCGAGGAAGTCGGTCGCGAAATCCAGCAGTCGGTCCCGGGTGGCGTCGTCGAGTTTCGAGAGGCCGTCGCCGCTGTAGAGCACCTCCATCGTCGCCCCCTTGAACGCCCCCTTGGGGATGGACGTATCCAACTGGGAGACGATCTGTCGGTGGTTCTTCAGATAGACCTTGTCGGTGATGGCCACTGGCGACGCGTAGGCGACTGGGAAACTAAAGCGTCCCGACTCGACCGTGTGGCCCCGACACACCCTCGCCCCGAGTCGTAACCTACTTCACTCACAGCGCAGTACCGTAATCCGTGTCCGGGTTGGGGTAGTGGTTATCCTTCAGCCTTGTGGAGGCTGAGACGCGGGTTCGATTCTCGCACCCGGACTTTTTCACGACGGCCGACGGGAGGAGTGGAGAAGCCGGAAGGCGAAATCCAACCACGGGAGGCGAGAGCGCCAGGAGCCTCGCAATCGGGGTCGGTTCTCGCATCCGGACGGCTCGTGACCGTCACGAGAGCGACGGAGACACGACACCACGATTTTTCACCCGTGCGGGAAATCCGGTAGACATGGACGAACGCCGTGCCCTGGTCGCCCTCTTCGGGTTCCTCGTCACCGCCGTCATCGCCTACATCGCGTATCGGTTCGTCGCCGCCCTCACCGTCGCCCTGTTCATCTACTACTCGACGCGACGGTTCTACAGGGCGCTCGGCCGCCTCCACCTTCCGAAACGGGTGCGGGCCGTGACGGTGATACTCCTGCTCGCCGTCCCGCTACTCCTCCTGCTCAGTTACACGCTCGTCCTCCTCGTCACCGAGACGCGCCGGTTCGTCGAGACGTATCCGGTCATCGAGACGGCCGCCGCGAACGTGGCGTGGCTCGAAGGACTCGACGAACTCCCCAGCCTCACCTTCGAGGGCGTCGTCGAGGCCTACCGCGCGGGGCAGTTCGACGCGATTACGGACTTCCTCGTGGAGAACGCCGCCCTCCTGACGAGCGCCATCACGGGCTTTTTCCTCAACCTGTTCATCGTCGTGGTCGTCAGTTACTACCTCCTGATCGACGGCTCGAGGCTCCACGACTGGCTCCGGCGCTTCGACGACGACGCCATCGTCCGCGAGTATCTGGAGGCGGCCGATCGCGAACTCGAAGCCATCCTCTTCGGGAACCTCCTGAACGTCATCGCCATCGCCCTCATCGGCGTCGGGGCGTTCAAGGGGTACAACGCGCTCGTCCCCGCGGCCGTCGAGGTCCCCTATCCGGCGCTTGCCGGCGTCCTCACGGGGGTGGCGAGCCTGATCCCGGTCGTGGGAATGAAGATCGTCTACGTGCCCATCACGGCCGTGATGGCGATCCCGGTCTTCTTCAGCGGCGAGCACTCGCTGCTGGGGTACGTCGCCGGGTTCCTGGTCGTGGCGGTGGTCGTCGTCGACACCATTCCCGACCTGATCCTCCGACCGTATCTCAGCGGCGAGCGAACCCACGTCGGCCTGTTGATGCTCGCGTACATCTTCGGCCCGGTCGTCTTCGGCTTCTACGGCCTCTTTTTCGCCCCCATCGTCCTCGCCCTCGGGGTGACCTTCGCCCACACGGCGCTCCCACGCCTCCTCGGCGGCGAGTCGGCACCCGACTCCGGCCTCCCGGCGGACCAGCGCCGACTCGACGACTTCTGATCCCGACGGATATCGGAGGCACCCTGGCGATGGGGACGTCCGGGGCGTCGCGACGACCGAGCCTCGTGTACCGACTCGGCGGGGTCCGCGCGACCGCTCTCAGCCAGATATATCAGTTCTGAAGCTATTCTCTGTGACGAATGTATCGTCTGGGATCGCCTCGAATCCCACCCCGAGCAGACGGCGAACCGGAGGAACGCGGTGACGAGATTTCCGGACGTATTCGTCGCATATCACCGGTGTATCCGGATAGATCGACGTCGTTCGTCGATATCCGAGATACTCCTGCCACGAACGGGGTTGAAATTCTGATTTCGGAGGAAATATGGAAAATTAAGCATCGTCTCTGAGGGAATACGTCGTCTTTCGAGGTGATCGGACGGATAGAGCCGACCCAGCCGAGCGAAGTCGTTCCCGGCGGATAGAAATATATGCTTTCGATGGTGTTTCGATAATCATACGAAAACAGATATGTTTCGTCGAGCCGCCTCGCCGACTGTCGGTGCGTCACGGCGAGGGGTGGATCCGACGCTCCGTCCCCGACGAGTCGGCAGTCGCGTCCGGTCTTCGGAACGGACGACACGAAAGACGTAACACCTGTAGGCCTGTGATGGGCGACCGATCACCGTCCACGAGGGGTACGGCACCCGCGTTCTCCCGGAACGGTAGTCGTCACCCCGAGATCGGGTCGTGACCGTTCGGCGCGGAAGACGTGAACTGCGTCACGAGTATTGTTCAGTGAAGCCGAACGAATGGTATCGGGACCCGTTCGGACCCGATCCGTGTTCGTCGGTGAATCACACGTGGTACCGCGCAACGATCGAATATCTTCGTGTCTATAGCTCGTGAACGGAAAACGAGCCTCGATAACCAACTACTCTTCTCTTTCTTCAAAGATAGTGAACGTATATGGAAAGATAATGCCGGAGATATAGCTAGGATGAAACGGATGCGGCCGGTTTTCTGTTGTCCTTAATATTCATTAGGAGTGAACGCCTGTCCCACGTGACGATGGGCGTCACGAACCTCTCGGACGACTCAGTTCGGATCGGTGGCCGTTTCGGTGTCTCTAGGGACGTTTCATTCGGACGAGCGTCGATTACGGGTCCACGCTCACGGAGGAGTACCTGCTCGATCGGCTCAGTTCGTTCAGACAGAGTGAACGGGAGAACGGCGTTCGTCCGAGGGGTCGATCCGGACGGCGGCGAGGAGCATCCGTGGTGCCGTCCGCCGGACTCGAGGCCGGGGGAGGCCTACTCTACGTCGACCGTCCCCGTCCGGTCGGGGTGGCCACGGGCGAATCGATCCCCGGTCGAGCTGTTGAACAGGTAGAGCGTCGGCACTTCCGGAAGGATCGTCGCGTGGTCGCCCTCCGGAATCACCTCTTCGACGGGGACGACGGACCGCATCTCTCCCTGCGGCCCTTCGAGGTACATGTGGACCTCGTCACCGAGCGGTTCGTGGAGGTCGACTGTCGTCTGGATCCCCGCGGCGTCCGCATCCGGCACCGCCTCGACTTTCCGCGGCCGGAAGCCGAGTTTGACGTCGTCGGCCGCCTTCTCGGGGAGATACTCGCCGACGTCGAAGGAGAGCGTCGGCCCGTCCTCGACATCGACGACGGCGCGGTCCTCGTCGATGTCGACGACGGAGGCGTCGAGCAGGTTGATCTCCGGCGAGCCGATGAACTGGGCGACGAACGTGTTGTTGGGGACCCGGTAGACGTTCTCCGGGTGTCCCACCTGCTCGATCTGCCCGTCGTTCATCACGGCGATCTTGTCCGACATCGTCATCGCCTCCTCCTGGTCGTGGGTGACGTAGACGATGGTGGCGTTGAGCTCCTTGTGGATCCGGCTGAGCTCCTTGCGCATCTCGCGTTTGAGCTTCGCGTCGAGGTCGCTCATCGGCTCGTCCATCAGGAAGGCGACCGGTTCGCGGACGATGGCACGGCTGATGGCGATGCGCTGCTGTTGCCCGCCGGAGAGCTCCCCCGGATACTTGTCGAGCAGCCCGTCGATCTGGACGATTTCGGCGGCGGTTTCGACCCGTTCGTTCCGCTGCTCGCGGGACATGCCGGCCAGTTTGAGCGGGTATTCGATGTTCTCCCGGGCCGTCATGTGGGGGTACAGCGCGATCCGCTGGAACACCATCGCGAGGTCGCGATCCTGGGGGGAGGTGTCGATGGCCTCCTCGCCCTCCAGGTAGAGGGTACCCTCCGTGGCCGTTTCGAGGCCGGCGATGCAGCGGAGCGTCGTCGTCTTTCCGCACCCACTCGGGCCGACGAGGGTGACGAAGTCGCCCTCCTTGATGTCGAGGTCGACGCCGTCGACCGCCACCTCGATGCCCGAGGGGATGTCGAACTCCTTGCGGAGGCCCTGGAGTGAGATCTGTGTCTTCTCGTCTTGGTACGAACTGCTGTCCGATTCTGTTTTAGCCATTGTTAGAGTCCTCCTGTGCGGAAGCCTTCGAGGATGCTTTCCTGCAACTTGTACACCAACAGGAACGGCGGGATCGACATCAGCGTCGAGGCCGCCATGATCTGCCCCCAGTAGACGTAGTTCTGCTGGACGAACGTCTGGACTGCGGGCGGGAGCGTCTGCATCGAACTGTCCGGGAGCAGGATCGTCGCCATCGTGAAGTCGTTCCAACTAACCGCGAACGTGAAGATGGCGACGGCGACCATCCCGGGTTTCGCCATGGGGATCGCCACGTCCTTGAACGAGTGGAACTGTGACGCCCCGTTCATCCACGCCGCCTCCTCGTACGCGATCGGGACGGTCTGGAAGAACTTCCACATCATCCACATCCCGAACGGCAACGAGATGGCGATGTGGGCGACGCTGATCCCGATGTAACTGTTCAGCAGTCCGATCTGCCGCCAGATCTGGTACTGCGGGAACGCCAGCAGGATCGGCGGGAACATGTAACTGAACAGGATGAGCCGGGCGAAGTTCTTCCGGCCGCGGAACTGAACCCGGGTCAGGCCGTAGCCCGCCAGCGTGGACGCACCCACGGTCGAGACGATGGCGATGATGGCCACGAGAACGCTGTTGAAGTACCAGCGCTCGAAGTTACGGTCCGCGAAGACGCTGATGTACGCGTCGATCTGGAGTGCGGCGATGACCTGCGTCGGGAACCACGTCGGCGTCTGCACGATGTGGTCGTACGGCTGGATGGAGGCCACCAGCATCCAGTACATCGGGAACATCATCACGGCACACGTCAGGATGACGACGAGGTACAGCGCCGCCTTCCTGACCTGCAGGCGCTCCTGATAGGGGAGGATGCCCCCGACGAACGACTGGATCCGGTTCGAGACCCTGTCGGTGAACACCATCAGCGACCCACCTCCTCGGCGGGGTTGAAGCCGACGAAGTAGACGATGGCACCGATGCCGAGGAAGCCGAACAGCGTCCCGGCGATGGCGCCGGCCTGTCCGAGCCGGAAGTTGAGGAACGCCATCTCGAAGATGTAGATCGGAAGCGTCGTCGTCGCCTGCCCCGGACCACCGGTGGTCATGATGTAGATGATGTCGAACTTGTTGAACATCCAGATGCCACGCAGCAGCAGCGTGAGCAGAATGACGCCCTTGATCTGCGGGAACGTGATATCACGGAACTTCCGGAGCGGTCCGGCTCCGTTCATCGTCGCCGCCTCGTAGAACTCGTTGGGGATCGACTGCAGTCGGGCCAGCACCATGATCGTGATGAAGATCGCGAACTTCCAGGAGTTCGCCACGATCAGGGTCGGGAGCGCGATCCGCCCCTCCGTCAGCCAGCCGATTGGCTGATTGATGAGCCCGATGTCGATGAGGAAGACGTTGATGATGCCGTAGTTGCCGTTGAGCATCAGCCGGAACACCATCCCGACCACCACGGTCGGAATGAGGTAGGGCAGGAAGATCATCGCCCGCGCGAGGACGACGCCCCGGAACTCCCGCGAGAGCATCAGCGCCGTCCCGACGCCCACGACGAGCTGGACCGCGACCGAGCCGAAGCCGAAGGACACGCTACGCCAGAACGCGTCCCAGTACGCCGGACTGTTTATGACCTCCACGTAGTTCTGAGTGCCCACCCACGTCCACGTCGGCGAGAGGGCTCCCGCGTCGTAGAGACTGAGATTGAGTGCCCACAGGATCGGCAGGAACGACGCGAAGAGCATCAGCAGCGTGGCTGGACCGACGGTCAACCCGATGAGGGCCTTCTTGTCCTCGAAGAGGGTTTCGAGCAGCCCACCCCAGGATTTTTTCGGTATTCTGAACCAGTTATTAACGGTGTCTTGTAGTGTACTCATGCTTTGTGTGTGTGTGGTTATCGGACACGTGGAGTTGATTGGCTATATGCACAATAAAAATTTATGGTAACGGTTCGGTCACCGTGTGGGAGACAGATGGGGGCCTGCCTCACAGGGCGCCTTGCATCTTCGAGACCGCAGCCTGGATGGCGTCGTCGATGGAGGCGTCCTGGTTGACGTACTGGTACGTCATGTTCCCGAGGCCGAAGGTCGTGAAGGCCGAGGAGGCCTCGTAGTTCGGCGGGTTGGTCTCCGCGGCGATGGGCTGGCCCTTCGGGATCTGGTCGAGGTAGAACTGGAGCTGCTCCTCGGTCATGGACTCGTTGACCAGCGGGATGTCCCACATCGGGTGGGACGGGTCGCGACGGGCCTCGCTCAGCGGCGCGTTGTGCACCGGCGCCATCTGGTAGAACTCCGTGAGGAGGTCGTCGTCCATCATGATCATCGAGACGTACTCCTTGGCGGCCTCCGTCGCCTGGCCACCGGACATGATGCCCCATCCGGAGGGGAACGTGTAGTCGATGGCGTTGTCGGCGTCGGGGTTGTTGGGGTAGGGGCCGGGGGTGACCTCCTTCGCCCAGGAGCGGCCGCGCCTGTGTGCCTGTATCTGCGGGCGCGCACCGCCGTAGAAGCTCTCGCCGACGTCGCCGTTGGCGAAGGCGTCCGTCGTCTCGGTCCAGCTCCAGTTGGCCGTGTCCGCGGAGTACTGGTAGTTGGACTTCAGGGTATCGAGGGCCGTCTGGATCTCCTCGGTGTAGTCGGGGAGGGCGACCTCGATCTCCTCGTTACTGTCGCTCGCCCACTGGGTGGTCCGCGCGCCGTTCGCCCAGATGTGACAGAGCGTCGTGTTGGTCCCGAGGAACGTCGCCCCGGTGGCGATGGCTCCGCCGGCCATGTCGTCCCGTGCCTCGTCGACGGTCTGCATGAACTCGCCCCACTCATCGTAGGTGGTCGGCATCCCGAGAGGGCTGGAGCCCTCGAAGCCGACCTCGTTCGCGACGTCGCCGCGGTACCACCGAACGTTCGGGGCACAGAACGCCGGGAACCACCGGTCAGCGCCGTTGTACTTGATCCGGTACTGGCTCGGGAAGTTGCTCTTGTTCTGGAACTCGTCGACCACGTCGGTGACGTCCGCCAGCAGGTTCTGGGTGACGTACTGACCGACGTTGAACTCCTCGAGGTTGATGACGTCCGGGGGATCGCCCGCCTGGAGCAGCTGGGCGATGCGTTTGTTGTACCCCGTGTCCCACGCGTAGGTGACGTTGACCGACGTCCCGCTCTGTTCCTCGTACTGGCTCGCCGTCTTGTTCCAGAACTCCTTGAACGTCGGCGACTGCTCCATCGAAATGTAGTGGACGGTCTCGCTTGTCGAGGAGCCGCCACCGCTGCTGCCGCCGTCGTCGTTACCTTCACCGCCGCCGCCACCGCCACCGCCACCGCCGCCGCCGCCACCGCCGCCACCGCCGCCGCCGGAACATCCGGCGAGCATCGTGGCGCCGCCTGCGGCCGCGGCTGATACCCCTTTCAGGAAGTCCCGACGCTCGGGATCCTCTTCCTCGGGGCTTGGTTCCGGACTGTTCATCGCGTCGTCTACCGAATCTGGCTGGTCTGTCATGGATATTCTCGCTCGTGTGACTCCCGTTTGTGCCAGGCCTTCACACTTCGGGACAACGATAGGGAGGTTCTTATAAAAATATAACTATTATTTTAGTGTGCGATATATACTGATAAAACGAGACGTATAAAGGACTCGCCGCGCGGGGCGGCGACCTGCCGTCACTTCTCGAGGTCCGCCGGGTTCCCGTCCTCGTCGACCGTGTACGTGTCGCCGTTGAGCACCGCGGGCGAGTGGACGAACATCGCGCGGAACGGCCCGTCGCGGTCCTCGGGGTTCCGCGGGTAGTGGGGCACCCCCGGCGGGATGAACACGAGGTGGTCGTCGGCGTGACAGGGGACGGGGTCGCCGTCGACGACGATCTCGCCCTCGCCGTCGAGTCCGTAGAACGTCTCCCCGCTGTACCGGTGGACGTGCGGCGTGACCGACTCCCCCGGATCGACGGTGATGATCCCCTGATCGAACATCTGGGTGTCGCCCTGATCGACGTTCATCAGGAACTGGATGTCGATGCCCAGACGGTCCCGGACCGCCGGTTCGTCGACGTCGTAGAGGTGATACGGCTGTGAGTGATCCATAGCTCCGACCCCCGGTTACGGACGCAGGAAGTTAATAACTAGTTAATTTCCGCGTCTCACAGGTAGAAATTCCATCCGTCACCCGGGCCGATCACTGGAGTCGGAGCCAGCAGAGACACACCGTGCTGACGAGGAAAAACGGAAGGAGGGCGGCGAACGCGAGTTCGTAGTCGAACGCCTGGGCGACCGACCCGATGTACGTCGGCCCCAGGCTTCCGAGGAAGATGAGCAGCGTCCGGGCACCCCCGTAGTCGCCGCCCATGCTCGCGTCGGGAAAGAGGCCCATGAGATACGCGTTGACGACGGGCGGGAAGCCGGTGATCCCCACCGCGAGCAGCCCCAGGCCGGCCACGAGCGGGACGGTCGACTGCGCGACGAACAGGACGAGCAGCCCCGCCATCCCGAGCAGCGCCGCGCCGATCGCGACCGTGAGGTGTCGCATTCGGTCCCCGAGATAGCCCGCCACGATCCGCACGACCGCGCCCACCAGGAAGAACCCGATGAAGGCGTTGTTCGCGAACGTCTGCGAGTAGCCCTTTCCGAACCGGAGAAACGCCGGGAGAAAGCCCAGGATCCCCTGAAAGATGAAGCTGTACATGACGTAGGCCACGATGGCCCAGCGGACCAGGGGGTTCCCCAGGATCCGCGCGACGGTCTCCCGGAGGTTCAGTTCGCACGCGCCGAGGTCGAGGTCGTAGTCGCCCCGGTGTCCGACGTGCAGCGTCGCGGCGACGAGGACGAGGACGGCGACGACCGGCGCGAACGAGACGTGCCACGTCGTCGGCACCGTGATACCGGCGAAGCGCCACGTCGCCACCGCGAGGACGAGGGTCGCGAGCGCGCCGGAGAGCGACGTCCCCACGTCGATGGCGGACGTGTAGAGGCCGAACGCCTGCCCCCGCCGCGCCTCGAACAGGTCCGCGAGCTGTGCGTACGAGGACGGGGTGAACAGCCCCGCACCGAGACCCATCACCACGAGTCCGAACACGAACCCGACGTACGTCGTGACCCCCGTGAGGATCACGAAGCCGGTCGACAGGATCGCTATCGAGCCCACCAGCACCGTCTTGTACGACAGCTGATCAGACAGCAGCCCCCCGGGATACTGCGTGATGGCGATGGACGCCCACATGACGGTGAGCGCGATCCCCGCCTCCGAGGACGTGATGCCCAGCGTCTCGATGATGGCGGGCAGGAGCGGCCCGAAGATGTTTCGCCCGACGAAGGCGGCGACCGTTCCCGCGAGGATCAACAGCAGGATCCGCCCGGGATAGCCCGTCAGGAGCGGTTCGGTGGTGGCGTCCGCGTTCGTGGCCGAGTGCTCTGTCATTCTTGATGGCGTCGTGGGTGGTGGTATCGGGGCGAGCGGTGCGTTCGATATCGGCGTCGAAAATCGACTGCCGGCGGGTTAAGCGTCCTCGGGGCCCCACATGTCTTCGGTCGCCGGGGCGTGCTCCTGGAGTTCGGTCTCGTCACCGCCCGTCCGCGGGAGGATGGCGTCGGTGCGCAGCACCGACACCGTGAACTCGGTCGCGGTGTCGAGGGCGAGCCGTTTGCTGCCGATGGGCTCGATGATGCCGGTCTCGTAGGCGGACGTGAGGCCGCCGGTGTCGACGTCGAGCGCGGCGTCCCGGTCGCCGGCCCCGTGTTCGCTGCGTAGACGCGGGAGCACGTCGAGCGGGTCGTACCCCGAGTTCCGGATCAACTGCGCGACCGGCGCCTCCAGCGCCTCGGCGAACGCCTCGACCGCCAGCCGTTCCTTCCCGGAGGTCTCGGACGCCAACTCCCCGACACCGCGGGCCGCGACGAGTTCCGCGGCCCCGCCGCCGGGGATGGCGCGCGGGTCGTCGGAGGCCGATGCGAGCGTCCCGATGCCCTGCTTGAGGATGCGCTTGGTCAGGTCGCCGCCGGTCGCCGTCCCCGCGTTGACGAGAACCGAGACGAGGTCGGTGTCCGGGCAGTCGGCGAACAGCACGCCCTTGATCGACCCCGATCCGAGGTCCGTCACCGTCACCCGACCCGAGTGGCCGAGCGTCGCGTCCGCGACACCGTCCGGCGTGACGACGTCGCCGCCGACCGCCGCGTGGACGCGGTCGAACTTCTCGTCTTTGAGCTCGTGGAAGACGAGGATCCCGGCGTCCGCGAGGGTGGCGAGGGGGCCGCCGTCGAGGTGGCCCGAACAGACGACCACGTCGGCGCCGCTGTCACACACCGCCCGGAGGGCGTCCTCGTAGTAGCCGTCGCGGGATTCGCGGACGGCGTCCGCGGCCTCCGGACTGGAGACGTCGACGCCGTCGACCGAGAGGAGGTCGTCCGTGTCCGGGCGGGTGACCGGGTCGGACAGCATGAGGACGTCCGCGTCGACGACGTCCCGCGGCATCCCGTCGTGGGGGACGTCGCTCCGCAGGATGGCGCCCTGAACCACCCGCGACTGGTCGATGCCGAGGCGGATGTCCTGCTCGAAATGCACCTTGTCGAGCGAGACGTCGGGGGCCAGCACGCCGGCGGCGTCGAGCGAGACCTGCCGGAGGTGGTCGATCTGCGAGTCGACGAACCGACCGTTGATCGCGGTGGTGACGAGCGCGTATCGCTCCCGGTCGGTCAGTTCCAGCGGCACCGCGACGTCGTCGAGGGCCTCGACGGCGGCCGCCGCCGCCCGTTCGTACCCTCGCGCGATCGTGACCGGCGAGACGCCGTCCTCGACGAGGGTCTCGGCCTCGTCGATCAGCGCCGTGGCGAGCAGGACCGCGAACGTCGAGCCGTCGGGCAGTCGGTCGGCGTCGCCACACGCGTCGACGAGCATCCCCCCGACCGGGTCGCGGACGTCGAGTCGGTGGAGAATGTCGGACCCCTGGTTCGAGACGAAGCCGTCGCCGTGCGGGTCGATCATCAGTTTGTCCCGCCCGTGGGGCCCGTAGGTGGCGCGAACGATGTCGCCGAGCGCCCGGACGGCGTCGAACGCCGCCTGCTGGAAGTCGTCGCTCTCGAGACGTTCCGCGGACGAAATCCGACTCACCTCTCGTTCACTCATTGTCCCGTCCGACGACGCCGATCCTTTTGTATGTTCGGGGGTCGTCCCGGCTCGCCGACGCGACGGGCTCACTCCGGCGTGAGCACCGCGTGCGTGATGTCGGGCGTGAACTCGTCGCCGGGGAGCTGCTGCTCGATGGCCGTCGCGGCGTCGCGGACGGCGAACTCGTGGGTGTTGATCGCCGCGATGTCGTCGCCCCGCTTCGCGACGATGTCCATCGCGCGCTCGACGTTGAGCGCCTGCCCTCGCCCCCCGATGAGCATGACCTCGTCGTGGACGAGGCTGTCGGTGTCGATCTCGGTCGTGTCCCCGACGAGCCCCGGCAACACGACCCGGCCCTGGGGCTCGACGACCTCGAGCCCGAGCTGGATGGCCTGCGAGGAGGGCGCCGTCACCACGACGACCGCCGCCCCGTCGCCGCCGGTCAGGTCGTCGATCCGCCCCTCGGGATCCGGCTCGTCGACCAGGACGGTGTCCGTCGCGCCGAGCGACGCCCCGACGTCGAGTCGGTGGTCGTCGGTCGAGAGCCCCGCGAGGACGATGGGGTCAGCCCCCGCCTCGTCGGCCACGACGACCGACGCGAGCCCCTGGGCCCCAGGGCCGATGACCACGACGTCGTCCCCCGGATCGACGTCGCCCTTCTCGACGATCCACCGGACGCCGTTACCGATCACCGAGCCGAGACAGGCGGCCTTCGCCGGCGTCTCCTCGGCTACCGCGTGGACGCGCGTGTTGGGCGGGAGATACATGTACTCGCCGTAGCCGCCCCAGAGGTGTGGCGGCTCCGAGCAACTGATCGAGACGCCGAAACACCGGTCCTCCTCGCACATGTGGTAGTTGCCCGACTGGCAGTACTGGCAGTCGTAACACGGGACGTACGGTTCGGGCATCACGCGGTCCCCGACCTCGACGCCCATCTTGTCGAGGCTCCCCTCGGCCCCGTCGACGACGCGGCCGACGACTTCGTGACCCATGATCAGCGGCAGGTTGGAGAAGTGCTCCTGCCCGGAGTAGAGGCCGATGTCGGTGCCACACACCGACGTCATCTCGACTTCGAGCAGGGCCCCCGCCGTCGAGACGTCCGGAACCTCGAACGCCCGCCGTTCGATAGTTTTCGGGCCCGTCAGCACCATCGACTCCGTCGTGTCGTCGGTTGGCATGGCTCCCCGTCGTGCGCGCGCTGTAATAAATCCCCCTCGCAGTCGGCCCTACACTTCGTGGCGGACGCCGAGGGTCAGTCCGCCGTCGACGGTCAGCGTCGTCCCCGTGATGTACGAGGACCGGTCGGAGACGAGAAAGAGCGTCGCGTCGGCGTGATCCTCGGGGTCCGCCCAGCGGCCGAGCGGGATCTTCTCCCGCGTCTCGCTGCGCTCCTCCTCCGTCGTCAGGTCCTCGATGAGGGGGGTGAGGGTGCCGCCGGGACAGAGCGCGTTGACGCGGATGCCGTACTCGGCGAGGTCCCACGCCATGTGTTTCGTGAGGCCGATGACGCCCCACTTCGAGGCGGTGTAGTTCGCGGGCCCCTCGTAACTGATGTTCTGACCCGCGATCGAGGAGATGTTGACGATCCGTCCGTCGCCGCTCTCGGCCATCACCGGCGCCGCCTGCACCGAACAGTTGTACACGCCGGTGAGGTTGACGTCGATGACCTGCTGCCACTCCTCGGGCGTGATGTCCTGGAAGCGCTCGCCGCGCGAGATGCCGGCGTTGTTGACGAGGATGTCGAGGCTGCCGTACTCCTCGACGGTTCGCTCGACGAGTCGCTCCGCGTCGTCCATCGAGGAGACGTCACACTGGACCGCCGTGGCCGTGATGCCCGCCGACTCGAACGCCTCGACGGTGTCGGCCGCAGACGACTCGTCGATGTCGGCGACGACCACGTTGGCGCCTTCGGTTCCCAGTTCTTCGGCGATCCGCCGACCGATCCCTTGTGCTGCGCCGGTGACGATAGCCGTCAGTCCGGCCACTCGAGAGCCCATACCCGCAGTGGCGTGTGACGCGGTATTAATTGTGGGGGTCACGGATCGACGGCGGCGCCGACGCTCCCCGAGCGGCGCTGTCGCGTCGTACCATGGCAAACTATATTACAGAGAGTGTTCGTCTATGAGACGATGTCAGCTGAAGGCAACTACCCGACAGGGCACTATATCGCCGGCGAGTGGCGTGAGCCCGCCGGGACCGACCACACCGAGGTGCGAAATCCAGCGACGGAGGAGGTGATCGGCGAGTTCCCGACCGCGACGCCGGAGGAGGTAGCGGAGGCGGTCCGCGCCGCCAACGAGGCACAGATCGAGTGGGGCCGCCGCCCGGCGAAGGAGCGCGGGGACCTCGTCCGCGACGTCGCCGACCTGTTGCTCGAACACCAGGACGAACTCGCGGGCCTCCTCGTCGAGGAGCAGGGCAAGCCCCGGTCCGTCGCCGAGGGCGAGATCGCGGCCTCGGCCGACCTCGCGGAGTACATGGCCGAGTGGGACCGGCGCATCGAGGGGGACATCCTCCCGGGCGACAGTCCGGACGAGAGCATCCACCTCCAGCGACAGCCCAAGGGCGTCGTCGCGGGCATCATCCCGTGGAACTACCCCATCGCGGTGTTCATCCGGAAGTTCGCGCCGGCGCTGACCGCCGGCAACGCGCTGGTGGCGAAACCCAGCGAAGTCACGCCCGTCGCGACGCTGCGCCTCGCCGAACTCATCGACGACCACGTCGACCTGCCGGACGGGGTGTTCAACCTCGTCCAGGGCGCCGGCGAGACCGGTGAAGCGCTGGTGACCTCCCGGGACGTCGACATGATCTCGATGACCGGCAACGTCGAGACCGGGAAGCACATCATGCGCCAGGCCGCCGACAACCTCACCGAGGTGTCGCTCGAACTCGGCGGCAAGGCGCCGGCGATCGTCTGGAAGGACGCCGACATCGACGAGGCGGTCGAGGACGTCCTCACCGCCCGCATCACGAACACCGGGCAGGTGTGTACGTGCGCGGAGCGCGTGTACGTCCACTCGAGCGTCCGCGAGGAGTTCGAGGAGAAGTACATCGACGCGGCACAGGAGATCAGCGTCGGCCCGCCCGAGGAGGACCCCGACATGGGCCCCCACGTGAACGAACGCGAGTTCGAGAAGACGGACGCGGCCGTCCAGCGGGCCCGCGAGCAGGGCGCCGAGATCCGCCTCGGCGGGAGCGCCCCCTCCGGCGACTCCTTCGACAGCGGCTACTGGTACGAGCCGACCGTCGTCACCGGCGTCGAGCAGCACATGGACATCATGCAACAGGAGGTCTTCGGCCCGGTGACGCCGATCATGGAGATCGACACCCTCGACGAGGCCATCGAGTACGCGAACGACTCCCGCTACGGGCTGTCGGCGTACCTCTTCACCAACGACTACCGGGTCGCGATGCGCGCGGCCGAGGACCTCGAGTTCGGCGAGACGTACATCAACCGGACGCTGGGCGAGTCCTGGCAGGCCCACCACATCGGCTGGAACGAGTCCGGAATGGGCGGCGAGGACGGCAAGTACGGCTTCCTCAAGTACACCCAGCTGAAGACCGTCTACCACAACTACTCGTGAGCGCGCGAGTCACTCGCATCGACCGACGACCACCCACGACCCAAACCCCAACAGCATGATCGGATCATCCCACCACTACGGCGTTACCGTATCGGACATGGACGAAGCGCTCGGCTTCTACCGAGACACCCTCGGCATGGAGGAGGTCGACGCCTTCTCCTTCGCCAGCGAGGAGTTCAGCAAGTTCGTCGGCGTCGAGGACGTCGACGTCGACCTCGTATTCCTCGACGCGAACGGCTGTGCCGTCGAACTGCTGGAGTACAACAACCCCCCGGGCGGCGACGCGAACGAGGGCGTCGCCAACAACGACGTCGGTGCCGCACACTTCTGTCTCGAAGTCGACGACATCGACGCCGTGTACGAGGACCTCTCCGACGAGGTCGAGTTCGTCAACCCGCCGCAGACGCTCTCGAACGGCGCCGAAGTCGCCTACATGTACGACCCCGACGGCAACGTCGTCGAACTGCTCTCGGAGTAACGAGTCGACCCGGCCCGTCCGGAAAGCGGCGGTCGCCGTGACCCCGACCCGGCCGCTTTTTTCGACCCCGTCGTCGCGAACGCTCCGGTCAGCGTGTCAGTCCGGTAGCTTGATTAGACGAGATGCTGACAGTGGAACCGATGTTCGAGCAAGTGCACCACGTAGCCTACACCGTGGACGACCTCGACTCGTACCGGACGTTCTTCGGGGACGTCCTGGAGATGGAGAAGGTCGACTACCGGGAGATGCCCGAGGACGGGTACAAGGCGGCGGTCTACGACGTCGGCGGCGTCTACATCGAGGTTCAAGAGCCCATGGGCGAGGACACCGACACCAAAGCCGAGATGGAGGAGTTCCTCGAGGAACAGGGCAACGGCCTCAACCACGTCGCCTACGAGGTCGACGACATCGCGGCCGCCGTCGAACGCCTCGAGACGGAGAAGGGGATCGAGCGCGACTGGGACGAGCCCATCGTGGCGCCGACGTTCCCGGACTGCAAGCTGATCGACATGGAGCCCGACACCAGCCGCGGCATCTACCTGCAGCTCGTCGAGGAGCTGGACTGATCGACGATGCTCAACATACCGCCACAGCTTCGGGATCGAGAGGAGCCGATCGACGTCGGCGTCATCGGCTCCGGTCTGTTCGGGACGAAACTCGTCGACCAGATCGAGCGCGTCACCGGCATGCGGACGGCCGCCATCGCCGACATCGACCTCGACAAGGCCGCCCAGGCGTACGCCGAGTCGGGCGTCTCGACCGACGGCGTGGTCGAGACGACCGACCTCGGGGAGCTGAACGCGGCCATCGCCGACGGGCAACACGCCGTGATCGCCGACGGGCCAACCCTCGCCCGCAGCGACGTCGAGGTCGTCGTCGAGGCGACCGGCATCCCCGAGGTCGGTGCCCGGCACGCCTACACGGCCATCATGGAGGAGACACACGTCGTGATGGTGAACGTCGAGGCCGACACCGTGGTGGGTCCGACGCTCGCCGACCTCGCGGACAAGGCCGGCGTCACCTACTCGATGGCGTACGGCGACCAGCCGTCGCTCCTCGCCGAACTGTACGACTGGGCCCAGACGGTCGGCCTCGACGTCGTCGCCGCCGGCAAGGGGAACCCGTTCATCGAGGAGTACCGGTACGGCACCCCGGACGACGTCTTCGACCGGTGGGGCTTCGACGAGGAGTTCGTCGAGGAACACGGGCTCAACCCGTGGATGTACAACTCCTTCCTCGACGGGACGAAGGTGGCCGTCGAGATGTGCGCCGTCGCCAACGCGACCGGGCTCACGCCCGACGTCCAGGGGATGCACCTCCCGGACGCCTCCATCGAGGAGATTCCCCAGAAGCTCCGCCCGAAGGAGGACGGCGGCGTCCTGAACGAGGCCGGCGTCGTCGACACCGTCAGTTCGCTCCGCCCCGACGGCACTGAAATCGACGACAACATCAGCTTCGGCGTGTTCATCGTGACGACGACGCCGAACGAGCGGGTCCAGGAGTACCTCGAACAGAGCAGCGGCTCCGGGATGTACGTGGCCAACGACGGGAAGTATCAGGTGTTCCACCGGCCCTACCACCTCCCCGGCACGGAGACGTCCGTGAGCGTCGCCAACGCCGCCATCCGGAACGAACCGACGGGCGTGCCGCGCGAGCGCGTCGCCGAGGTGGTCGGCGGCGCCAAGCGGACGCTGGAACCGGGCGAGGAACTCGACGGCGGCGGCGGCTACACCGTCTACGGCCTGCTCGAGGAGGCCGAGACGGCGGAGGAGCAGAACCACGTGCCCTTCGAACTCCTCGACGGCGCCGAGGTGGTCTCGGAGATCGCACAGGACGAGATCGTCACCTACGACGACGTCGAACTCGACGAGGACTCGTTCATCTACCGGCTCCGGCGCCTGCAGGACGCCGCCTGAGCGCGCGACCGCGCGTTCGATCGACCGCGTTCGATCACCGGGAGAACCGCGGCCTCACTTCTTCGATTCCGCACGGTCGACGAGGGCTCGAAGCTGATCGACGACGGGCTTGTCGACCGCCGCGCCATCGATCACCGTGACGCCCTCGTCCGTCGCCTCGAAGGCGTCGATGACCCGCTTCGCGCGGGCCACCTCCTCGGCCGAGGGCGAGAAGACGTCGTTGATCACCGCCGCCTGTTCGACCGTCATCGCCGCCTTCCCGTCGAACCCGACGGCCTTGGCGGCGCGTGCCTCCGCGCGCGTCCGCTCCTCGTCGTGAACCGCGGCGAGGTTGGGCTTGTCGACGGCGTGGACCCCCGCGCCGTTGGCCGCCATCGACAGCAGGAACCGCGGCACCGAGAGGTCGGTCTCGTCGAGGATCGACATCCCCATGTTCATCTGGAAGTCGATGGCCGCGAACATGAGGCCGTGAATCCGCTCGCTCACCCGGGCGATCCCCTGGGCGTCGAACATCGCGCTCGGCTTCTCGATCAGGGGGTGGAGGTCGACGTCGACGCCGTACTCGTCCAACACGTCGTCGACGAGGCGGACCTCGCTCGCGTCCCGCACGTCGGGGAGGAGCAGGACGTCCGGCAGGGCGTCGGCGGTCGCGATCGTCCGGACGTCGTCGATCCCCCGGTCGGTGTCGACGCCGTTGACGCGCACGGCGAGTCGCTGTGACGTCTCGCCGAGGTCGGCGAGCGTCTCCAGCGTCCACTCGCGGGCCGCGGCCTTCGCGGCAGGGCTGACGGTGTCTTCGAGGTCGACGATCACGACGTCGGCGGGCGAGCCGATCGCCTCGACGACGCCCTCGTCGTCGGACCCGGGAACGAACAGATAACTGCGGTCGGCGGACATGACGACCGTCGCTACGGCCGCCGGATAGTAAACGTTGGGTGGGGAGCCGAGTCGACCGTCACTCGGGGACGAGCGACGCCCGCGCCACGTCGCGCTCGTCGGAGCGGCGGATGGCGGCGTCGACGTCGTCGAGGGCGAACCCCTCGCCGACCAGTTCGTCGAACGGGTAGTCGTCGGCCGTCTCGCGCAGGAAGTCGAGGGCCGTTCGGAGATACCAGGGGTCGTAGCGCATCACCGACACCACGTTGATCGACTTGCGGGTCATCGCCCCGGGATCGAACTCGGTCGTGTGGCCGGGGATGACGTTCCCCATCTCGAGGTAGCGCCCGCCGGGGCGGAGGAGTTCGATCCCCTCGGCGAACGCCTCGGGGACGCCCGCGACTTCGACGCCCACGTCCGCACCCTGCCCGTCGGTCAGTTCGCGGACCCGGTCGGCGCGCTCCTCGACCGAGTCGTACGTCCGGAGGTCGACGGTGTGGTCCGCGCCGAAGCGTTCGGCCAGGTCGAGGCGGTCCGCGACCCCGTCGATCACGATCGTCTCGGCCCCGCGTTCGGTGGCCGCCGCGACGGCGTTGAGGCCGAGGCCGCCGGCGCCCTGCACGACGACCGTATCGCCCCACCCGACCTCGGCCTTGTCGAGGCCGCCGAGCACCTGCGCGAGCGCGCAGTTCGCGCTCGCGGCCGGCCCCTCGGGGACGTCGGGCGACACCTTGTAGAAGAACTGTTCGGGGTAGACGTAGTAGTGGGAGGCGAACGTGCCGTGAAAGTGCGGGTGCGTGTCGGCCGACTGCGACCAGTAGTCGTAGGCGTGCTCGCAGAGGCGGAACTCGCCGGCCCCACAGCGGGGACACGCCTCACAGATCGCGAAGTACGTGGGGACGATCAGGTCCCCCTCCTCGACGGGGCGGCCCGCGTTGTCGGTCGTGACGTTCTCGCCGAGGTCGACGATGCGACAGAGCCCCTCGTGACCCAGCGGCCCGTCGTTGATGTGGGGGTGACCGCCCCGCCACATGTGCAGTTCCGAGCCACAGACGTTGGCGCGGACGATCTCGGTCACGATGGCGTCCGGGTCCGGCGACGGGACGTCGAACTCCTTCAGTTCGACGTTCTTCGTCCCGTTCAGACAGGCGATCCGGCCGCGAGTGTGCGAACTCATGACAGCACATGCAGAACAGGCCAGGGTAAATCTATCGCCGGTGTGTCCGGTCAGTCGGCGTCCACGAGGTCCAGGGGCGTCTCGATCCGGACGTCCGGATCGACGGCGTCGGCGCGGTCGGCGCGGCAGTGCAGCGACACGAGGATGCTGTCGATCCCCGCGCGGTTGGCGCCCTCGACGTCGGCGCCGGGCGTGTCCCCGACCATCGCGACGGGGCGGGTCGAGACGCGGTCGAGCGCCAGGTCGAACAGCGGGGCGTTTGGCTTCCCCACGACCGTCGCCTCCGTCCCGCTCGCGGCCTCGATGGCCCGGAGGATCGCCCCCGTCCCCGGAGCGACGCCGTCGCCGGACGGGTAGGACGTGTCGCCGCTCGTGGCGACCAGCGGCAGGTCCCGCTCGTAGACGAGCCGGGTCGCCGTCTCGATGTCGTCGTACGTGACGGTGGGGTCGAAGCCGACGACGACGGCGTCGGCGTCGCGCTCCCGGTCGGCGATCCCCCGCCGACCCAGTTCCGTTCGGAAGCCGTCCATCCCGACGAGGTAGACGCTCTCGACGCCGCGGTCGGCGAGGTACGTCGCCGTCGCCGAGGCCGCGCTCGTGACCTGGTCCACCTGCGTGTCGATGCCGAACCCGGTCAGCTTCTCGGCGAACTCCTCGCGGGTGTGCTGGGAGTTGTTGGTGACGAACTGGATCTCCTTGCCGGCGTCACGGAGTCGGCGGAGCGTCTCGACGGCGCCCGTGACCGGCTCGTCGCCGACGAAGACGACGCCGTCGAGGTCGAAGAGAAACGCCCCGTACTCGTCTGCGAGCATCGTGCTCCCGCTACGGCGACGGCGGCCTTGACTCTTGTGCGCGTGGAATCGCGGGCCGGTCGGGGGACCGTCCCGTGGGGGCAGAATTAATAGCCGACGCCCCGCGTGTCGTCACCATGACGGACCGATTCACCGCGACGTACAGGATCGAGACACCGGCGTCGGTCCGGGAGGCGGCGGACGCGATGGCCGGCGAGCAGTCGGCGAGCACGTTCGTCGACGTTCCGGGGGAGAGCGAGGAGTTACAGCGGCGCCACGGCGCCGACGTCGTCGACGTGACCGAACTGGGGACGACAGCCGAGCCGACGCTGCCGGGCGTCGATCCGGGGTCCGAGGAGGCGTCCGAGTACACCCGGGCGGAGGTGCGGATCGCGTACCCCATCGAGAACGTCGGCGTCTCCGTTCCGCAGCTGCGGACGACGGTCGCCGGCAACGTCTTCGAGATGCAGCCGCTGTCCGGGATCCGGCTGCTCGACGTCGACGTCCCGGACGTCTACGGGGCGGAGTGCCCGACGCCGCAGTTCGGAGTCGAGGGGACGCGCGAACTGATCGGGGTTCACGACCGGCCGATCGTGGGGACGATCATCAAGCCGAGCGTGGGGCTGTCGCCGGACGAGACGGCGTCGCTCGTCGAGACGCTGGTCGAGGCGGGCGTCGACTTCATCAAGGACGACGAACTCATCGCCGACCCGCCGTACTCCCGGTTCGAGGACCGCGTCGAGGCGGTCATGTCGGTCATCGACGACCACGCCGAGGAGACGGGCAAGCGGGTCATGTACGCGTTCAACGTCACCGGGAGCGTCGAGGAGATGCGCCGGCGACACGACGTCGTCGCGGAGGCGGGCGGCACCTGCGTCATGGTGAGTCTCAACAGCGTCGGCCTCGCGGGCGTGCTGGCGTTGCGCCGGCACAGCGACCTGGCCATCCACGGCCACCGGAACGGGTGGGGCGCGCTCTCCCGGTGTCCCCAGCTCGGCTTCGAGTACACGGCCTACCAGAAGCTCTGGCGGCTGGCCGGCGTCGACCACCTCCACGTCAACGGCATCCGGAACAAGTTCACCGAATCCGACGAGTCGGTCGTCGCCTCCGCGCGGGCGGTGCAGCGACCGATCCCGGGCGACGACGGCATCCTCCCGGTGTTCTCGTCCGGGCAGTGGGCGGATCAGGCCCACGACACCTACGCGGCGCTCGGCAACGTCGACCTGATGTATCTGGCCGGGGGCGGGATCATGGGCCATCCGGACGGCCCGGCCGGCGGCGTCGACGCGCTGAAACAGGGATGGGAGGCGGCCATGGCCGGCGTGCCGCTCGCGGAGTACGCGGAGGACCACGAGGCGCTCCGCCGCTCGATGGAGGCGTTCGGCACCGATGAGTGACGACGACCTCCTCCTGGCGTACTACGGGGACGACCTGACGGGATCGACCGACGCGATGGAGGCGCTGGGCCTGGGCGGCGTTCGCACGGCGCTGTTTCTCGAACCGCCGACCGAGTCGGAGCTGACGGGGCGGTTCGCGGATCTGGACGCGGTCGGCGTCGCCGGCCGCAGTCGGTCGATGTCCCCCGACGAGATGGACGAGGTACTCCCCGAACACTTCGAGCGGCTGCTCGACCTCGATCCGGCCTTCGTCCAGTACAAGGTCTGCTCGACGTTCGACTCCGCGCCCGACGTCGGCAGCATCGGCCACGCGATCGACGTCGGGCAGGACGTGTTCGACTCCCCGTTCGTCCCCGTGGTGGTCGGCGTCCCCGCGCTGGAGCGGTACGTCGTCTTCGGACACCTGTTCGCGACGGTCGGCGACCGGACCTACCGGATCGACCGCCATCCGACGATGAGCGACCACCCGGTGACGCCCATGACCGAGAGCGACCTCTGTCGACACCTGGGCGAGCAGACCGACCGGCCGACGGATCGCTTCGACGTGCTCGCCCTGGAGGGGGACGGCGTCGACGCCGAGTTCGCCCGCCTCCTGGCGTCGGATCCGGAGATCGTCCTGTTCGACACGCTCGACGGATCGCACCTGCGGGAGGCCGGGCGTCTGCTGTGGTCGCGGGCGCTCGAACTCGCGGACGGCCCGCTCTTCGCGGTCGGCTCCTCCGGACTCGGATACGCGCTGACGGCGTACTGGGCCGATACGGGGGCGGTGTCGCCGCCCGAGTCGGTGCCGACGGCCGACCCCGTCGACCGCATCGCCGTCATGTCCGGGAGCGCGTCGCCGGAGACGGCCGCGCAGATCGACGCCGCCCTCGAACGCGACGACTTCACGGGGATCAGGCTCGACACCCCGTCGCTCGTGGTCCCGGCGGAGGCGGCCGCGGAGCGCGACCGGGTCGTCGAGGCGGCGACCGAGGCGATCGGCGCCGGCGACAGCGTCGTCATGTACGCCGCCCGGGGACCGGACGACCCGGCCATCGAGCGGACCCGGGCGGCCGCCGAGGCGGCGGGGGTCGACGACGTCGGCGGGCGCCTCGGCCGGGAGCAGGGGACGATCCTCGAGACCGTCCTCAGGGAGACCGACCTCTCGCGGGTCTGCATCGCCGGCGGCGACACCAGCGGCTACGTCGCGCCGGCGCTCGACGTCTACGCCCTCGAGTTCCACAGCCCCATCGCTCCCGGGTGTCCGCTCTGTCTCGCGAGTTCGTCCGACGAGGAGTTCGACCGACTGGAGCTAGCGCTCAAGGGTGGACAGACGGGCGGTGAGCGATACTTCGAGCGCGTGCGCCGGGGATCGTCGGAGTACTGGCCCGATAGCAGCGATTGAACGTCACTGCACGGCAGATCGCAGTGCGGCGTCCGATCCGCCGTGTGAACCGTTCAATCGCGACTAGTCCTCGGGCATGACGACCGTCACCGGACGGTCGGCCTGCAGGAGGATGGACTGGGTCGTGCTCCCGAAGATGGCCTTCCCGACCGGCGACTGCTTCCGGCCGCCGATGACGAGGTACTCCGAGTCGACGTCCTCGGCGTACTGGAGGATCTCCTTGGCGGCCGTCCCGACGCGGCCGGCCGTCTCGACGCCCTCGAGCGACCCCAGCGCCGCCTCGGCGACGGAAGCGGCCACCTCCGCGGCGTCCTCCTCGCCGTCTTCGAGGGTGTAGGTCGCGTCAGTCGTCGGCTGGTTCGAGATGTTGGACTGACGCTCCTCGAACAGGTCCTGGGGGAGGACGTGGAGCACCACCAGTCCGGTGTCGTACTTGTCCGCGAGGTCCTTCGCGACCGTCAGCGTCTCGGTACTGTCGCCGTCGTCGGCGTCGTCGACGGCTGCTACGATGGGCATACGCGGATCCTTTCAGAGCATCGAATAATAAACTTGCCGTCGGACCCAGCGGATGGGAACTGACGTGCCGAATCGCCGCCGACGCGGCCCCAGACCCCCTCGGAGCCACCCGCCCGCACGGACGGTAGCTTTTTTCGGCGACCCGCGGTACGTCACTCCATGCCATTCCGAGCGACCGATCGCAGTTACGTCTTCGTCCCCGGCAACGACCGCGACGCCGTCGCCACGGCGCGGGCAACCGACGCCGACGCGTTGATCCTGGACCTGGAGGACGGCGTGGGGGAGGAGGGGAAGGCGGACGCCCGGCGCGTGACGCAGCGAGTCCTCGCCGACGCCGACGAGGCCGACGCGACACACGTCGTCCGGATCAACGGGCCGGAGACCGAGTGGGGGGCGGCCGACCTCGACGCCCTGCTGGACGCGGAGCGGCCGCCGGACGCGGTGATGCTCCCGAACGTCCGGGGTCCCGCCGACGTCGAGCGGGTCGCCGACCGCGTCGCGGACGTCGAGGCCGTCGGGGGCGTCGTCCCGCTGATCGAGCGGCCGGAAGCCGTCTTCGCGGCCGAGGCCATCGCCACCGCGAGCCCGGGAGTCGTGGCCGTCGCGTTCGGTCACGGCGACTTCGAGTACCACCTCGGGACGCTCGCGGCGGCGGCGGAGACGGACCTCTCGCTCCCGCGGATGCGGGTCTCGATGGCCGCGAGCGTCGCCGGCGTTCCCGCCATCGACACGCCACACGTCGCCCGCGACGACCCGGAGGGCCTGCGTCGGTCGGCGGCGGACGCGAAGCGACGCGGCTTCGACGGGAAGATGACCTTCCTCCACGACCAGATCGGCGCGATCAACGAGGCGTTCTCGCCCTCGGCCGAGGCGGTCGAGCGGTCCCGGCGGATCGTCGCCGCCTTCGAGGCGGCGGACGACGCGGAGGGCGTCCGCTACGTCGACGGGGAGTTCGTCGACAAGCCCGTCGTGGACGCCCACCGGGAGCGCCTCGACCGGGCCGAGACGCTGGGAGCGTCGACCCGATGAGGGTCACGCTCCTCGCGACGGGCGGCACCATCGCGTCGACGGGCGACGGCGACGGGGCGACGCCGGACCTCGACGCGGCGGCGCTCGGGCGGCGCGTCCCCGCCGTCGACGACGTCGACGTCGCGGTCGAGACGTTCTCGACCGTCCCGAGCCCGCACGTGACGGTCGAGGACATGTGGCGGCTGACCGAGCGGATCCGCGACCTCGAAGGTGGGACCGACGCCGTCGTGGTGACTCACGGGACGGACACCCTCGAAGAGACGGCCTACTTCCTCGAACTGTGTTACGACGGACCGCTCCCGGTGGCGATCACGGGCGCGATGCGGGCCGCCTCGGGGCCGAGTCCGGACGGGCCGATGAACCTCGAAGCGGCCGTGCGGGCGGTCACGAGCGAGGGGGCGCGGGCGGGACGGGTCGTCGTCGCGTTCGCCGGCCACCTCTACGCCGCCCGCGACGCGGTCAAGACGCACACGACGGCCGTCGACGCGTTCTCGGCGCCGGAGTTCGGGCCGCTCGGGACCGTCGACCCGGACGACGTCACGTGGGGACGCCGGGAGACCGACGAGGAGACGTACGCCCCCGATCCGTCGGCCCTCTCGAACGACGTCCTCGGGGTGACGGTGACGGCGGACCTGCCGCCGGACCACGTCGCCCACGGCGTCGACAGCGACGCCGTCTGCCTGGCGTCGCTGGGTGCCGGGCACGTGCCGCCGGACGTCGTGCCGGCCATCGCGGCGGTCAGGGAGGCGGGCGTCCCCGTCGTCGTCACCTCGCGGTGCGGGGTGGGGCGACTCGCCCGCGACGCCTACGACTACCCCGGCAGCGAGCAGTTCATCGACGACCTGGACTGTCACGTGACGGGGTTGCCGCTCCAGAAGGCACGGATCAAGACGGTCGTCGCGACGGCCGCGGACGCGCTCGACGACGCGTTCGAGCGTCGGTAGCGGCCGCGAGCGTCGGGACTCTCGGTGAGTGCTGGTCACCACTCACAACCTTTTTGTACTGGTTAGCTGTGCATCAGCATGCACGATGTCAATCGGAGTCATTGGACTCGGCAAGGTAGGGAGAGGTATCGCCAAGAATCTCGTCGCGGCGGACTACGACGTCGTCGGCTTCGACCTCGACGAGGACGCCTGCGAGCAGGCGAGCGAACACGGCGTCGACATCGCCGAGAACAACCCGGAGGTGGCGCGGCGCTCGTCGACGATCATCCTGTCGCTGCCCCACCCCGACGCGAGTCAGGCCGCCATCGAGGCCATCGTCGAACACGGCGAGTCGGGCACCGACGTGTTCGACACGAGCACGCTCTCGGCGCTCCGGGCGCGCGAACTCGCTGACCTCGCGAACGAGGGCGGCGTCCACTACTTCGACTGTCCGATCACGGGCGGCGAAGTCGGGGCACAGGCCGGCGAACTCACCATCATGGCCGGCGGCGATCCGGACCGCATCCAGGCGAACGCCGAGGTGCTCTCGGTCATCGCGAAGGACGTCTACCACATCGGCGAGGTGGGTGACGCGCAGTTCGTGAAGCTCATCCACAACCACGTCGGCCAGACGACGCTCGTCATCTTCATCGAGGGGCTGTTGCTCGCCGACGAGTTCGGCGTCGACCCGACCGTCCTCTACCGGACGCTGCGCCACTACACGCAGATCTACGACGACAAGCTGGACAGCTTCTTCTCGAACAACTTCGACGAGGAGTTCGACGAGCACTTCAAACCCGAGGGCGAGACGGGCATCTTCCGGAACCGGTTCAACCTCGACGTCGCCCACAAGGACCTGGTCGAACTGAAGGACCTCGCCGACAAGTACGAGACGTACCTCCCGCTGGGCAACTTCGTCGAGCAGTTCCACCGCGAGGGGATGAACGCGGGCTACGGCGACAAGCCGCACCCGCTCCTGCTCGAGTACTTCGAGGAGAACTTCGACACGGAGATCGAAACGACGGCGGAAGGCCGCGAGAAGAGCCTCGGCAAGATCGTCTGAGCCGCGACTCACGATCCGCTGGTCCCGTCCGACCGCTCCACGCGGCGGTCGAGACCGCTCCGGTGAAACACTTAACTCCCGAGCCTCGCTACTCGGCGGCAATGGGAGAGACCTTCTCCGGCTTCAGACGAACCGACGGTCGAATCGGCGTCCGCAATCACGTCGCGATCATCCCGACGTCCGTCTCGGTCAGTTCCATCGCGAGCAAGGTGGCCGACGAGGCGGGCGAGTGGGCGCGCGCGACACCCCACCAGATGGGGACGTCCCAGCCCGACCGGACCCGGGAGCAGACCCGGCGAACCCTGGCTGGGATCGGACGGAACCCGAACGTCGGCGGTGCGCTCGTCGTCGAACTCGGCACCGAGGACATCGACGCCGAGGGGCTGGCCGACGACATCGCGCGGGTCGACACCCCGGTCAGCACGCTCACCGTCCGCGAGGTCGGCGGGACGCGGGCGGCGCTCGACGAGGGCGTGAGCCTCGCGACGGCCCTCTACGACGAGGCGAAGGAGGCCCGCCGCGAGGAGGCGGACGTGAGCGAACTCGTCTTCGGCGTCGAGTGCGGGGGGAGCGACGCGACCAGCGGCATCGCGGCGAACCCGGCGGTCGGCCACGCCTGTGATCGCCTCGTCGAGGCCGGCGGGACGGCCTCGTTCAGCGAGACGCCGGAGTTCATCGGCGCCGAACACACGCTGGCCGAGCGCTGCACCGACGAGGAGACGCGCCGCCGACTGCTCGACCGGGTCGACCAGCGGGAGAGTCAGGCCGAACTCATGGGCGTCGACCTGCGGGGGGCCCAGCCCACGCCCGGCAACAAGGAGGGCGGCCTCACGACCATCGAGGAGAAGAGCCTCGGCGCCATCGTGAAGGGCGGCACCACCCCCGTCGAGGGGATGGTCGACTACGCCGAGCGCCTCCCGACGGGCGCCGGCCTCGTCCTGATGGACACGCCGGGGTACGACGTCGAGAGCGTGGTGGGGAAGGTGGCCGGCGGCGCACAGGTCGTCGCCTTCACCACCGGCCGCGGCAGCACGACCGGCAACCCCATCGCGCCCGTCATCAAGGTGACCGGCAACCCGAAGACCTGGGAGAAGATGTCGAGCAACATCGACGTGAACGCCAGCACCGTCGTCGACGGGCGGCCGATTTCGGAGGCCGGCGACCGCGTCTACGAGACGCTCGTCGCGGTGGCGAACGGCCGACGGACGGCCGCCGAGCAGCGACGCCTCGAGGAGTTCGCGATCAACGAGATCCAGCCCAACGAACTCGCGTCCGCGGAGGTGGACGTATGAAAGGCGAGAGCATCGACGGCGTCGTCCTGCGGATGGACGACGGCGACGACGTCGCGACGGCCCTCGAGGACCTCTCGGCCGGCCGGGAACTGACGGTCGACGGCGACACGATCACGCTCGCGGAGGACGTCCCGTTCGGCCACAAGGTCGCCCTCCGGTCCGTGGAGGCCGGGGCCGAGATCCACAAGTACGGCGAGGTGATCGGTGCCGCGAGTCGGCCCATCGAGCCCGGCGAGTGGGTCCACACGCACAACTGCGAGAGCACGCGCGGGCGTGGCGACAAGGCGGCCGCGGAGGGATCGGCGTGAGCGACGCCGCGTCCCCCGGAACCGCGGCCGTCGTCCGCGACGACGGGGCGGTCGGCGTCCGCAACCGAGTGCTCGTCCTCCCGTCGGTGATCTGCTCGCACGTCGTCGCCGAGCGCATCGCCGATCGGGTGCCGGGGGCCGTCGCCACGCCCCACGACCACGGCTGCGCACAGCTCGGGGCCGACATCGACCAGACAAAGCGGACCTTCTGCAGCCTCGCGACGAACCCGAACGTCGCGGGCACGCTCGTCGTGGGACTCGGGTGCGAGGGCGTCCAGAGCGACGACGTGGCCGCGGAACTGGACGACCGCGGGGTGCCGGTCCGCGAGGTGGCGATCCAGGACGTCGGCGGCACCGACGAGTGTATCGACACCGGGGCGACGCTGGCGCGCGAACTCGTCGAGGGGGGGTCGTCGACGCCCTCGGCGGGCGTCTCCCCCGCCGACCTCACCGTCGGCGTCGTCGTGGGCGCGCCACGGGAGTCGAACACCGAGGTCGCCGAACCGGTCGTGGGCGAGTTCGTCGACGAACTCGTCGACGCCGGCGGGCGGGCGATCCTCGCGGGCGTCGAGCGGTTCGTCGCCCACCCGGACGAGGCGCGGGCGCGGGCGACCCCCGCGGCGGCGGAGGGGATGGCGACGACCCTGGAGCGACACCGCGACCGCCCGGCGAAGGTGCGGCGGCTACAGCGGATGGCCGACGACACCCCCTTCGACGCGCTGACCGGCGCCATCGCCGACCGGCCGGTCGAGGAGGTCGTCGAGTACGGCGCCGAGGCGACCCTCTCGGAGGGGGTCGCGCTGCTCGACTCGCCGTCGGAGTTCGCCGAGGCGGCGACGGGGCTCGTCGCCGCCGGGGCGCAACTGATCGTCCACGTCACCGCCGACGGCGTGACGACGGGTCACCCGCTGGCGCCCGTCGTCAAGGTGAGCGGCGACGGGACGACCGTCGAGGCGCTGCCCGAGGACATCGACGTCGACGCGCGGTCGACCGGCGGCGCGGCCCTCCACGACCGCGTGCTGGCCGTGGCCGAGGGGGAGCGCTGCCGCGCCGAGGAACACGGCGTGACGGAGTTCGCGATCACCCGCGTCGGCCCGTCGATGTAGGCCCGCGGCCGTCGCCCGTCCGGCGTGGGCGGTGGTAACACAACAACTAAATCGCTGTTGGCACACCTGGCTGTATGTCACGCACGCCGCCAGCACTCGATCCGCTGTTCTCGCCGGAGTCGGTCGCCGTCGTCGGCGCGAGTCCGGACTCGTGGTACTCCTCGCGACTGCTCGACAACCTCCTCGACTACGGCTACGAGGGGACCGTCTACCCGGTCAACCCGAACCGCGACGAGGCGTGGGGCCGGCGCTGCTACGACGACGTCTCGTCGCTGCCCGAACGGGTCGACCTGGCCGTCGTCAGCGTACCGCGGGACTACGTGGTCGAGACGGTCGCCGAGGCCGGCCGCGAGGGCGTCCCCGCGGCGCTGGTCATCACGGCGGGCTTCGGCGAGGCCGACGAGCGCGGGGCGGAACTCGAAGCCGAACTCGCCGACGTGGCGGCGGAACACGACATCCGCCTCGCCGGCCCGAACTGCATCGGCCTCGCGAACGGCATCGACGGGACGGTCCTGACGAGCACCTGTTCGCGGAAGCCGGAGCCGGGACGGATCGGCCTCGTGAGCCAGTCCGGCGCCCTGGCGTTCACGACGTTCTTCGAGCGCGGCGCCGACGAGGACACCGACTTCGCGTACGTCGCCTCGACGGGCAACGAGGTCGACCTCTCGGTGACGGACTACGTGGCGTACATGGCCGACGACCCGGACGTCGACGTGATCTGTGCGTACATCGAGGGGATCGACGACCCGCACGCGTTCATGCGCGCCGCCGACGAGGCGGTCCGCTCGGGGACCCCCGTGCTGACCGTCAAGGTGGGCCAGTCGAGCGTGGCGGAGGCGGCGACGCTGTCGCACACGGGGTCGCTGACCGGGAGCGACGACGCCTGGAACGCCGCCTTCGAGCAGACGGGCGTCCAGCGGGTGCCGGACATCCCCGACCTGCTGTCCCGGGCGAGCGCCCACACCGAGTTCGAGCCGCCGTCGTCGGATCGGCTCTGCGTCGCCTCGACCAGCGGCGGCCTCGCGAGCCTGCTCGCGGACATGGCCGCGGAGCGCGACCTCTCGCTGCCCGACGTCGACGGCGACACCGAGGACCGACTGCTCGACATGGACGAACTCCTGACGTTCGGCGAGATGCACAACCCCGCGGACATCCGCGGCTACGGAGCGGACGCCCTCCCCGAGATCGCCGAGGTGCTGTTCGACGACGACGCCTTCGACGTCTACGTGTTCGCCGTCGCGCTCTCGGCCGTCGACGAGGACGCCGCGGACATCGCGGACGACCTGCTGACCGTGCGGGAGATGGCCGACGACCCCGTGCTCTTCCTCTGGACGGGGCGCACGGAGCCGGCGGACCTCGACGACCCGCAGCCGTACGAACGCGTCCGGGAGGAGGTGCCGCTGTACTACGATCCCTCGCGGTGTCTCGACGCCGTCGAGTCGCTGGCCGCGGCCGGCGAGGCGGCGCGGCGCGACGCGCCCTCGCGGGCGGCGCTCCGGGCCGAGGGCTCGGGGAACCGGGCGGGCGACCTGCCCGCGAACCGCGTCCTCACGTGGACCGAGGCCGAGTCGCTGCTCGACGCGTACGGCATCGACGCCGTCGAGACGCGGGTGGCGACGTCGCCGGACGAGGCCGTCGAGTACGCGGCGACGCTCGGCTACCCGGTCGTCATGAAGGTCGACTCCGTCGACGTCCCCCACCGCACCGACGCCGACGCCGTCCGGATCGGCCTCGACGACGAGGCGGCCGTCCGAGAGGCGTACGCGACGATCGTAGAGAACGTCGCCGACCACGACCCCGCGGCCGACGTCGAGGGCGTCCTCGTCCAGCCACAGGTCGACGAGGGGGTCGAGGCGCTCGTCGGCGTCTCCGAGGAGCCGGGCTTCGGCTCCGTCGTGACCGTCGGCGCGGGCGGCACGCTCGTCGAGGTGCTGGACGACGCCGCGGTTCGCGTCCCGCCGCTCTCGGCGGCCGACGCGCGAAGCGCCGTCGCCTCGACGGCGCTCGCGGACCTCCTCGACGGACACCGCGGCCGGGGCGCGGCCGACGCGGAGGCGCTCGTCTCGCTCGTCCAGCGGGTCGGGCGACTCGCGGCCGACGTCGACGACCTGTCGGCGCTCGACCTCAACCCCGTCGTCGTCCACGAGGACGGGATCAGCGTCGTCGACGTCCTGGCCCGGACCGGGTGATCGGCCCGCGCGTTCGGCGACCGGACCCCACAGGCTGATGTGGGTCGACGCGGTAGGGGCGCCCATCCATGATCGAGCCACCGAACGCGGAACGACTCGCGGACATCAACGACGCGTCGATCGAGGCGTTTCCCGATCTGGTCTTGCTCGAACAGACGCGCGACCAGCCACGGGTGGAGGACGTCCGGGCGGCGACGAGCGCGGCGGTCGAGGACGTCCTCGCCGCCTCGACGCTCGACGAGGGCGCGGAGGTCGGCATCACCGCCGGCTCCCGCGGCATCCACGACATGCCGACGATCCTCGACGCCGCCGTCGACCGCCTGCAGGCGGCCGGCCACGAGCCGTTCGTCCTGCCGGCGATGGGGAGCCACGGGGGCGCGACGGCACAGGGGCAACTCGACGTTCTCGAGAGCCTCGGCATCACCGAGGAGTCGATGGGCTGTGAGATCCGCTCCTCGCTCGCGGTCGAGGAGGTGGGGCAGGACTCGGCGGGGCGGCCGGTGTACGCCGCCGAGGACGCCCTCGACGCCGACGGCGTGTTGCTGGCGAACCGGGTCAAACTCCACACGGACTTCCACGGCGCGGTCGAGAGCGGCCTCAGCAAGATGGCGGTCATCGGCCTCGGGAAGCAACGCGGCGCCGACGTGACCCACCGGGCGGGGCTCGACGAGGGACTCGACGTCGCCATCCCGGAGCGGGCGGGGATCCTCTTCGAGGAGACGCCGATCGTCGGCGGGATCGCCATGTACGAGAACGCGGCCGACCGCGCGGCCCACGTCGAGGGCGTCCCCGTCGACGACATCGCCGACCGGGAGCCCGAACTGTTGGCGGCGTCCGAGGAACTGTTCCCCCGCCTGCCGGTCGAGGACCTCGACCTGCTGATCGTCGAGGAGATCGGCAAGAACATCTCCGGGACGGGGATGGACACGAACGTGATCGGGCGGATGGACTACCTCGACCAACCGGAGTTCGACACGCCGAACTACGACCGCATCTACGTCCGCGGCATCACCCCGGAGTCCCACCACAACGCCATCGGCATGGGCCTCGCGGACTTCATCCACGGCGACGTCGTCCCGGAGATCGACCTGACGGACACCTACATCAACGGCGTGACCGGCGGCGAACCGGCGCGTGCCCGCCTGCCGGTGATCGCCCCGACCGACGAGGTGGCGCTCCTGTTGACCCTCTCGTCGGTCGGCCGGGGGTCGCCGGCGGACCTCCGGATCGGCTACGTCGAGAACACGCTGGAACTCGACCGGTTCGCCGTGTCCGCGAACGTCGCCGCGGAGTTGACCGACCGCGACGACGTCGAGGCGGTGCGGGAGGTCCCGCTCCGGGTCCGCGACGGCGACTTCGCGTTCGACCCCTTCTCGTAGCGGGGATCCGCCGCCGCGACGCGATGGCTATTTGAACGGCGGTTGCGAAGCGTTCGCGTATGCCGGACACGACCCAGGCGGAGGAGGTCAGATCGAACTGGTGGATGGCACACGCGGCGGCGGTCGTCTGGCTACTGCTCCTGTACGTGCTCGTCCTCGTCCAGGCGTTCGTCCTGGACGTCTCCCAGGCCGCGGCGCTGCTCGCCATCCAGGGGTGGCTGTTCGTCTACCTCATCTTCTCGATCGCGGCGATGTTCGGGTTCTACTACGACGCGGTCGAGATCGCCGACGCCGGCCGCGACTGGGAGCCGTACTGGTGGCTCTACGTCGCCGCCTCGTTCGTCTGTACGCCCTCCTTTACCTCCTTCGTCTACCTCGTCCAGCGGGGCCGGCACATCGGCATCTACGCCCTCGGGCGCAAGTTCGGCCCGACCGTGTGACGACCACACGGGGGGACGAAAGGTTGAACTGGACACCCGTTCACCCCATCTTATGAAGGCGATCCGGCAGACCGACACGGAGTACGGGGCGCTCTCGGTCGACACCGTCGCGGTTCCCGACGTGGCCGACGACGAGGCGCTCGTCCGGGTCCACAGCGCCGGCCTCTGCGGGAGCGACGCCCACGCCTACGAGTTCGTCCCGGGGTACGAGTGGGTCGACGTGCCCCGGATCATGGGCCACGAGTACGCCGGCCGCGTCGTCGAGGTGGGTGCCGACGTCGACTCGGTCGCCGTGGGCGACGACGTCGTCGAACGCCCCATCCACGAGTGTGGCCACTGCTATCAGTGCCGGAACGACGAGTACAACGTCTGTCGCAACTTCGAGGTGACGGGGTTCCACCACGACGGCGCCTACGGCGAGTACACGGCCGTCCGCGCGGAGTACCTGCTGGAGGTGCCGTCGTCGATCCCGCTGGAACACGCCGCCATCACCGAGCCGACGAGCATCGCCACGCGGGCCGTCCTCGACACGGCCGACGTCGAACCGGGGACGACGGTCCTCGTCGAGGGGCCGGGACCCATCGGGATGCTGTGTGCGGTCATCGCCGACGCCGTCGGCGGGGACGTGACCGTCTCGGGGCTGGAGCGCGACGCCGAGTTCCGACTGCCGCTGGCCGCGTCGCAGGGGCTCAAGACGGTGAACGTCGAGGCGGCGGATCTGGGGGCGTACGCGGACGACCACACCGACGGCGGCGGGTTCGACGTCGTCTTCGACACCACGGGCCACCACAGCGGCCTCGAAACCGCCGTCGAGCAGGTCCGCCGCGGCGGGCAGGTGATCCCCGTGGGCCTGCCCGCGGAGTCGTCGGAACTGTTCCTGACGCCGCTGGTTCGCGGCGAGGTGCGGGTCGACCCCTCCTACGGCGCGATGCGGCACAACTTCGCCCAGGCGCTCCGCCTCATGGAGTCGGGGATCGTCGACACGGACGCGCTGATCGACGACTCCTACGCGGTCGACGCGCCCGAAACCGCCTTCGAGGACTTCCTGGCGGGGCGGACGCTGAAACCCGTCTTCCGGTTCTGGGACGAGAGCGCCTGAGATCAGGCGCCCGGATCGACGAGTTCGATCGGGTGACGCGGCGCCGGCGCGAGCAGGGAGTCGAGTTGCTCCAGACAGGAGGTGCCGCTGGCGACGACGGTCCGCTCGTCGGCCGCGTCCGCGAACTGGTCGGCGAGGGTCTCGCCGACGTCCATGCTGAGTTCGTAGAACTCCGTCTTGTACCCGAAGCTCCCCGCCATGCCGCAACACTCCACGTCCGAGGTCAACACGTCGTAGCCGAGTCGGTCGAGGACGGCCTCGGTGTACGGTTCGAGGCCGAGCGTCCGCTGCTGGCAGTGGCTGTGGTAGGCGACGCCGTCGCCGTCGCCGGCGGTCAGGACGGACTCGTCGGCGCCGTTCTCCAGCAGGCCGTAGACGTACTCGAACAGTTCGAAGCTGTTGTCCGACAGCGTCCGGTGGACGTCCTCGTCGACGAGGCGTTCGTACTCCCGGTCGAACATCGCGAGGTCGCTCGGCTCGACGACGACGACGTCGTACCCCCGGTCGACGTAGTCACCGAGCGTCTCGCCGACGGCCTCGGCCTTCCGCTCGGCCGTGTCGATCATCCCCTGTGACAGCGGGGCGCGGCCGGACCCGCCGACGTCGGGCACGACCACCTCACAGCCGAGGGCTTCGAGGACGCGAACCGCCGCCTTGCCGCGACTCGTCTGGACGTGGTTGGTGTACACGTCGGGGTAGAGCGCGACCCGCCGGCGCGGATCGGTGACCGCGGCCTCCCGGTCGCTCGCCCAGTCGCGGAGCGTGGTCCGCTCGAAGGAGGGGAGGTCCCGCCGGGCGTCGATGCCGAGGAGCGACTCCATGGCGGCCCGGACCGGGCCGGCGGAGGCGACGGCGTTCGAGAGGGGGGCGGTGGCGCTGCCAAGTTTGGCGGCCGTCTCGAAGTTGCCGAAAAAGCGCTTGCGCAGCGGCGTCCCCGCCGTCTCCTCGTCGGGTACGAGGCCGTCGACCAGCAGGTCCTCGAACCCGGGATCTTTCCCCCGGTTGATGCGGTCCCGGACGACCGTGTTGATCCACGGGATGTCGATCTTCACCGGGCAGGCGTTGACACACCGCGAACAGCCGGTACAGAGGTCGTTGAACTCCTCGGCGGTGTCCAGCCCCTCGACGCCGGCCTCCCAGCCGGTGGCGATGCCGCCGGTGTAAGTCTCGCCGCCGAAGGCGTGCCCGCCGACGGACTGGAAGTTGGCACAGGAGTTCGCACAGGCGCCACACCGGATGCAGTACAGCGTCTCCCGCAGGTCGTCGTCGTCGCGCATCTCGCGGCGGCCGTTGTCGACGAGCACCAGGTGGAACTCGCGGTCGGCGTCGCTCCCGCCGAAGCCGGCTTCATCGGGGGCGTCGAAGTCGACCGTCGGCGTGTCGACGGGCGGCGTCAGGATCGAGAGGTACTGCGGGATGTGCTGTCCGGTCGCCGCCCGGGAGATGAGTTCCGCGAAGGGGTGGAGGTCGCCGACGCTCGGGATGATCTTCTCGAGGCCGGCCACCGCGACGTGCGTATCGGGGACCGAGGCGCACTTCCGGGCGTTGCCCTCGTTGGTGACGAGCGCGATGGAGCCGCTGTCGGCCAGCACGAAGTTCGCCCCCGTGATCCCGACGTCGGCGTCCTCGATCCGCTCGCCGAGGTAGTCCCGGGCGAACGCGGTCAGCTTCTCGGCCGTGTCGAGCCGCTCGTCGGTGTCGAACTCTCGTTCGAACAGCTCCGTGACGTCCTCGCGGGTCCGGTGGAGCGACGGCCCGACGATGTGCGACGGCCCCTCCTCCGCGATCTGGACGACGAACTCGCCGAGGTCGGTCTCCCAGACGTCGACCCCCGAGGCGTCGAGCGCCTCGTTCAGCTCGATCTCCTCGGTCGTCATGGACTTCGACTTCACGACGCTCTCGGCGTCGTCCTCGTCCACGACGTCCCTGACGTACCGCCGCGCGTCGGCGGCGTCGTCGGCGACGTACACCGTCCCGCCGTTGTCCTCGACGGCGGCGGTCGTCCGCTCGACGAGCTCCGGCAGTCGCTCGATGGCGTCCTCCTTGACCTGCCGCGCCTCGGATCGGTACCGTTCGTGGGTCTCCGAGCCCACCTCCTCGATCCGCTCGTAGCGCTCCTCGTTGAAGTGGCGCGTGTTCTCCTTGATGCCGTCGCCCTCGGTGCGCAGGAGTTCGCGGATGGCGTCGGCGTCGAGTTCGTCGGTCTTACTCATCGTCGGCGAGGACGAGGACGTGGACGTCTTCCGGGCCGTGCACTCCCTCGACGAGGGCGCCCATGTCGCCGGTGGCGCTCGCGCCGGTCGCGAGGACGAACGACCGCTCCCCGTCGTCGAACCGGTCGTCGAGCCAGTCGAAGGCGGCTTCGAGGTCGGGTCGCAGGTCCCGCTCCCTGACGACGACCACGTGGGTCTCGGGGTGGAGCGAGACGAGTTCGTCCCCCGCCGCTCGCGACTGGATGGCGACGGTCCCGAGCGACGCGACGCCGAGTCGCGCCGCGGTCACGCCGGTCTTCGCCTCGCGGAGCTGGGTCGGCGTCGGGTTCAGCGTCACGGGGGCGTCGTCGAGGTCCACGGCGTCGAACGGGAGCGCGGCCCCGACCGCGGGTCGGTCGACGACGTCCGCGAGCGTCGAGGCGAATTCCTCGGGCGTGGTCACCGTCGATTCGGTGTCGGACCGTGAGAGTGACTGCTGGAACTCCGCTACGGAACTCATACACGGGTCAAGGGCGAGGGGTCGAATAAAACCGTGTGGTCCCGCCTCGGGGTGTCAGTCGTCCATCCGGGGGGTGCGCTCCATCTCGAAGCGGTCGTAGAGGTCGCGCAACGCGAGCAGCGCCTCGTCGCGACGCTCGTAGACCGCCTCGGGGTCGGCGTCGGTCCAGTCGTAGACCCCCTCGCCCGTCTTCAGGCCGTAGTCCTCCTCGGCGACCCGTTCGGCGAGGGACCGGTTCGGGGCGGTTCCCCGGTCCAGTTCGGGGAGGAGGTACTCCACGACGTCGTGGTGGACGTCGAGTCCGGAGTGGTCCGCCTTCTCGAACATCCCGAGGAGGGGGAGGCGAAAGCCGAAGCCGGCCTTGATCGCCCGGTCGATGGCCTCGGGGCTGGCGACTCCCCGGTCGAGCAAGGAGAAGGCCTCGTACGCCATCGCCATCTGCAGTCGGTTGCCGATGAAGCCCGGGACGTCCTTCTCGACGCGGACGGGCGTCTTCCCGAGTCGCTCGAAGAACTCGTAGGTGGCCTCGATCACGGCGTCGCTCGTCTCCGCACCGCGAACGACCTCGACGAGGGGGACGACATGGGGCGGGTTGAACCAGTGGGTGCCGACGACCCGCTCCGGGCGGTCCGTCGCCGACGCGATCTCGGTGATCGAGAGCCCCGACGTGTTCGACGCGAGGACGGCGTCGGGGTCGGCGAGGGCCGACAGTTCCCCGAAGACCTCCCGCTTGACGTCGAGGTCCTCGACGACCGCCTCGGTGACGAAGTCCGCGCCCTCCACGGCGGCCGAGAGGGAGGTCGTCCGGTCGATCCGGGCCGCGGCGGCGTCGGCCGCCGCGGCGTCGAGTTCGCCGGCCGCCACGTAGGTGTCGAGGACCGAGCGCACCCGGGACTCGCTCTCGGCGAGCGTCGCCTCGTCGACGTCGTAGAGGCTGACCTGGCGGCCGTCGAGCGCGAACGCGAGCGCGATGCCGTGGCCCATGACGCCGGCGCCGACGACGGTCAGGCGGTCGAAGTCGTCGGGGGTCACGGGCGGTCACCCCCCAGGGTCGCTCGCCCGCCGTCGTCGGTCGGTGCTCCGCCCACGCTCGCCGCGGGACCGCGGTCCGCGGTCGCTCCGTCGACACGTGTCATACCCGGACGAACGGGGGCCGGCGGTATATACTTGGGAGTCGTCGCCCGACCGGGGACGACTTCCAAGTCTTTTTGAGCCGACACGGCGACGGGGATGGCATGGCAACCGATCCCGAGACGGGTATCGAGCGTCTGCGCGCGGGAGAACCGGTCGCGGCGGGCTGGATCACGATGATGCACCCCGCCGTCGCGGAGATCACGGCGGACACCGGCTACCGCCTCGCGTTCGTCGACACCGAGCACACCACGGCGTCCCTGAGCGACGTCGAGACGATGGTGCGCGCCCTCGAAACGGGGGGCGACACCGACGCGGTCGTGCGGGTTCCCTCGGACGACCCGACCTACCTGAAGCGGGTCCTCGACGTGGGCGTCGACGGCGTGATGGTGCCGATGATCGAGACGGCGGCCGAGGCCGAGGGCGTGGTGGACGCGACCCGGTATCCGCCGGCGGGGAGCCGCGGCACCGGGGCGGCCCGCGCCCAGTCCTACGGCGCCGACATGGCCGAGTACGTCGACACGGCCGACGAACGGCTGCTCCGGATCGTCCAGATCGAGACGCCGCGGGCCGTCGAGAACGCCGCCGACATCGCCGCGGTCGACGGGATCGACGCGCTGTTCGTCGGACCCGTCGACCTCTCGACCGGGCTCGGCGACCTGGGCAACACGGAGAGCGAGGCGTTCGTCGACGCCGTCGAGACGGTCCTCGACGCCGCCGAGGCGGCGGGCAAGCCGGTCGGGACGCTCGCCACCAGCGAGGCCGACATCGAGTACTACGAGGAACTCGGGTTCGACTGGCAGATCGTCGGCGTCGACGTCCTGTTGCTCCGCGAGCGGACGAGCGAGGTGCGCTCGACCTACGCGGACCTCGTGAGCGAGTGAGCGAGGGGGCTCAGCCCAGACTGAACGGGTCCGAGACGTCGCCCGACTGGTCGTACCAGACCGACTTGGTCTGGACGTACTCGTCGAGGGCCTCGGCGCCGTTCTCGCGGCCGATGCCGCTGTCCTTGTAGCCACCGAACGGCACCTTGTGGGAGACCGCCCGGTACTCGTTGACCCAGACCATGCCGGCGTCGATGCGCTCGACCAGCCGGTTGGCCTGTCGCATGTCCTCGGTCCAGACGCCCGCCGCCAGCCCGTAGTCGGTGTCGTTCGCGAGGTCGACGACCTCGTCCTCGTCGGCGAAGGGGATCACGCTGGCCACGGGGCCGAAGATCTCCTCCCGTGCGACGGTCATGTCGTTGTCCACGTCGACGAGGACGGTCGGTTCGATGAAACACTCGCCGGGGAGGTCGTCGGGGCGGTCGCCGCCGAAGGCGACCGTCGCCCCCTCCTCCGCCCCGCGTTCGACGTACGAGCGAACCGTCTCCCACTGGTCGCGGAAGGCGACCGGACCCATCTGCGTCTCGGGGTCGAGCGGGTTGCCGAGGGTGACGTCGGCCGCGCGCTCGGTGAAGGCGTCGACGAACTCGTCGTGGATCGACTCGTGGACGAACACCCGCGACCCGGCGACGCAGGTCTGCCCGGTCGCCGCGAAGATGCCCTTGACGACGCCGTTGACCGCGTTCTCCAGGTCCGCGCTCTCGAAGACGATGTTCGGGCTCTTGCCCCCGAGTTCGAGCGTGACGGGGATCAGCCGCTCGCCCGCCGCGCTCGCGATGTCGCGGCCCACGGTCGTACTCCCGGTGAAGGCGAGTTTGTCGACGCCCTCGTGGTCGACCAGGGCCGCGCCGGCCTCGGTGCCGTGGCCCGGAACGACGTTGTAGACGCCGTCGGGGAGGTCGGTGTGTTGGGCGACGAGTTCGGCGAAGCGGAGGGCGCTCACCGGCGTCTCCTCGCTCGGCTTGTGGACGAAGGTGTTCCCGGCCGCGAGGGCGGGGGCGAGTTTCCACGTGGTGAGCATCAGCGGGGAGTTCCAGGGAGTGATCGCCCCGACGACGCCGAGCGGTTCCTTCCGCGTGTACGCGAGCATCCCCCCCGTCTCCGATTTGTTCTCGACGGGGATCGTCCGGCCACCGAGGTCCTCCGCCAGCCCCCCGTAGTACCGATACCAGTCGCTCAGGCTCTCCATCTGGCCGCGCATCTCTCGGACGAGTTTGCCGTTCTGTCGGGTCTCGAGTTCGGCGAGTTCCTCGGTGTGGGCGTCGATCGCATCCGCGATCTGATCGAGGACGCGCCGGCGCTCGCTCCCGCCGAACTCGCTCCACGGCCCCTCGAAGGCGTCGCGGGCGGCCGCGACCGCTCGGTCCACGTCGGTCGCCGTGCCGCGGGGCACCGTCGCCCACACCGTCCCGTCGTACGGGAACGACACGTCGATCCGGTCGCCGGACGCGCCGGGCCGGAACGCCCCGTCCACGAACAGGTCGTACTCGTAGTCGTCGTCGGTCTGACTCATCGGGTGGGGAGTCGCCCCCCTGCGTGCATAAATACACCGCCGACGAACCCCACGACCCCCGAAGCGGCCGGTCGCCGGGCGGCCACGCGGGGCGACACAGCGTTCGGTCATGCGGGAAGTATAATATCCCAATAATATAATCGGATACAAGGTGTGCAAGGGGACGGAGAGCGCGACGGAAACCGGAGATGGAAGCCCGATATCCCGAATATTCCCGCGTCACAGCCCGCAGCGGGTCTTCACGCATTGTTTAACTAATCCCTCTGACAATACCGAGAGACGAGGAGCGTCCGTGGCGTGGGGGATCGAACGAACCAGAAAAATAACAGAAGTATGCATGTTAGTTTATTCGCGTCGCGGGGGCGAGACGGCGAACGTAGGGCACGGTGGCTCGCCCTCGCCCGCTCGCGAACGCGCCTGAATAGCCGTTCACGTGTGCTGAACCCCTTGGACGACCAGGGTCGGCGGGCCGACGGTCGGAGCGATCCACGGTCGTCGATTGCCGACCGGCGATCCCGCCCCACAGGTGGCACGGCTCCCGGGAACCGACCTGGGTACCCCCGGCGAACGCCGTTCGTCGCCGCGGCCGCGACCGTCTCACGGGGTCGATCGGAGAGCCATTCCGTTCATCACTGGTGAACATTCTCCACAGAGCCCGGAGCTTCGTTTCGGAGCGGCACAAATATGGCTCCTGTTCGATCTGAATGGACCAGGGTTCATATATAGTGAACAAACATCTTAATTAGCGTGGGCGGCGAAGGGCGAAAGCGAATGACGACCGAATCCCCAAACGCGGTGAAAGCAACCGAGACGAGCCTCCTCATACTCGAGACGCTGAAGGACCTCGACGGGGCCGGAGTCACCGAGGTGGCGACGGAACTCGACATTCCCAAGAGCACGGTTCACAACCACCTGTCGACGCTCCACAACGCGCGATACATCATCAAGAAGGACGGGAAGTACTACGTCGGCCTCCGGTTCCTGGAGTTCGGCGAGCACACGCGGAACCGAAAGCGGATCTACGAGGCCGCTCGGCCGGAGATCGAGAACCTCGCGGAGAAGACGGGCGAACTGGCGAACCTCGCCGTCGAGGAGCACGGGCAGGGCGTCTATCTCTACCAGTCGAAGGGCCAACAATCGGTGAGCACGGACGTCTACGCCGGGATGCGTTCGAACCTCCACTGTACCGCCCTCGGCAAGGCCATCCTCTCCGAGTATCCGCGCGAGCGCGTCGACAACATCCTCGACCGGCACGGACTCCCGGAGCGGACGAAGAACACGATCACGGATCGCGACGCCCTCTACGAGGAACTCGACGAGGTCAAGGAGCGAGGGTACGCCTACGACATCGAGGAGCGACTCCGCGGCCTCCGGTGTGTGGCCGCACCGATCACCACGAACGATCAGGTGTACGGCGCCATCAGCGTCTCCGGTCCGACGAACCGGATGCAGACGGAACGGTTCCACGAGGAGATCCCCGAGATGTTGCTCAACGCCGAGAACGTCATCGAACTCGACGTCACGTTCTCCTGACTCCCCGCCGGCGTGAGGGTCGTTCCCTGCCGCCCGGTGTTCGCACCCGCTGAACGGCCGTGGTGTCGGATCGACGCGTCGTTCGAGGGGCGACCGACGCGCCGGGGTGGACGGTCCGCTTGGGTTCGGGAGGGATCCACGGCCGTGGTCCCGGCCCCGGAACGGCCGTCACCCCGTCGTCCCCACCCGCCACCGGCTCGAACGGGCGTTCGTCCGAGCCGAACGGCCGTATCGAGGCGGGGAACGACGCGGCTCCGCGCGCCGTCGGCCGTCGTCGATGAAAAGATTTAACAGACTGAGTTCAGTAGACCGATTTGCTCGGGTCTGGAGGAACCCGTACGCCACGGAGACCATCACGTCCACAGCCACCTCGCTACGCCACTGCGATACACTCCCCTGCCCGAGCACGGGTCGTATGCTACCCAGGCGGCCCCTCGCGTGGCCACCCATCCGCGCGAGGGGCCGTCGACCCAGCCGCCGCTGACGGCACCGATCGTTCTCACGAGACCGCCGAGCGTCGCGACCGTCGATCACACCGCCCCGTCGCCCTACACGAGGCGGTCGACAGCGAGGTCGATCTCCTCGGCGGTCGGGAGGACCTCGTCCTCGAGGGGCGGGCTGAACGGGATGGGCGTGTCCGGCACGCCGACGCGCTGGATCGGGACGTCCAGCGAGTAGAACTCGTTTTCGACGACGCGCGTCGCCACCTCGGCGTGGAGGCCGTAGGAGAGCGGGCTCTCGTCGGCGACGACCAGCCTGCCGGTCTTCCGGACGCTCTCGGCGATGGTGTCGGTGTCGAGCGGGGAGAGCGACTGTGGATCGATCACCTCGACGTCGGCGTCGGTGCGGTCCTCGGCGACGGAGAGCGCCTCGCCGACGAGTTGCTGGGTGGCGACCACCGTCACGTCGGCCCCCTCGCGGAGGACGGCCGCCTCGCCGATGGGGACGGTGAAGTCCTCGTCCTCGGGGACCGGCCCCGTGCGCTCGTAGATGTTCTTGTGCTCGAAGAAGACGACCGGATCGTTCGAGCGGACGGCGGTCTTCATCAGCCCCTTCGACCCGCGGGGGGTCGCGGGGGCGACTGCCTTGATCCCGGGCAGATGCGAGACGAGCGTGTGGACGGTACTCGAGTGCTGGGCCGCGGCGTTGAAGCCGGCTCCCTCGATGGCCCGGACGGTGAGGGGCATCTCCGTCGCCCCCGCGAACATGTACTGCATCTTCGCCGCCTGATTCATCAGGGGCTCGAAGCAGATGGCGATGAAATCGGAGTAACTGACGTTGACCACCGGCCGGAGCCCGGTCGCCGCCGCGCCGACGCCGGAGCCGATCTGTGCGGTTTCGCTGATCGGCGTGTCGCGGACCCTGTCCCGGCCGAACTCCTCGTAGAGGCCGGCGGTCACCTCGAACGACCCGCCGTCCTCCTCGTCCTGTCCCATCAGGAAGACGGTGTCGTCCCGCGCGAGTTCCTCGCGCAGCGCCGTCCGGATCGCCTCCCGAACGGACAGTTGCTCGCCGGTCGCGTCGAGCGCGCTCATCGGTCGGCACCTCCCGTCCGCCCGAGTCGCTCGCGGAAGTACTCCACGTCCGGGTTCGGCTCGACGAACACGTCGTCGTACGCCTCCTCGGGGTCGGGGAAGGGCGCGTCCCGCGCGTACTCGACCGCCGCCTCGACGTCCGCCTCGACGGCCGACTGCAGCTCCTCGCGCTCCCCCTCGTCGAGGACGCCCGCCTCCCGGAGGCGCGTCGCGAACGTGTCGATGGCGTCGCGGTTCTCCCGCCACTCGTCTATCTCCTCCTGGGTCCGGTACGGCTGCGGGTCGCCCTCGTAGTGGCCGCGGTAGCGGTACGTCTTCGCCTCGATGAGCGTCGGCCCGTCGCCCCGTGCCGCGCGCTCCCGCGCCTCGGCGACGGCGTCGTAGACGGCCTCGACGTCCATCCCGTCGACGACGACGCCCGGGATGCCGTAGGCGGCGGCGCTGTCGGCCAGGTCCTCGACGTTGTGCTGTTTCTCGTAGGTCATCCCCTCCGAGTAGAGGTTGTTCTCGACGACGTAGATGGCGGGCAGGTCCCAGGTGGCAGCGAGGTTGATCGACTCGTGGACCTGTCCCTCGGCGAAGGCGCCGTCGCCGAAGAAGGAGAGGCCGACCCAGTCCCGGTCGCGGAGCTGTGCGGTGAGTCCGGCCCCCGTCGCCAGCGGGACGCCGGCGCCGACGATGGGCTGGGCGCCCAGCATCCCCTCGTCCAGGTCGGCCGCGTGCATCGAGCCGCCCTTCCCGGAGCAGTAGCCGTCGCTGCGGCCGTACAGCTCCGCCATCAGCGTCCGTTCGTCCATCCCCTTCGCCAGGCAGTGGCCGTGTCCCCGGTGGGTGCTCGTCACGTAGTCGTCGTCCGCGAGCGCCGAACAGGCGCCGACGGCGACGGCCTCCTGTCCGATGTAGAGGTGTACGAACCCCGGAATCTCTCCGTCGGCGAAGTTGTCCCGTACCGCACGTTCGAACTCGCGGATGAGCAGCATCCGGCGGAGGGCCTGCCGCTGATCCGACGGGTCGGTCATGTCTAATGTTGCCATCAGTCGTTCTACGGCGCGCGCCGGAGACGAATAAGGTTTCGGGGGTCGGATCGGGAACGGTGTGGCGACCCCGTCGGGAGGCGGCCACGAACGGGGCAGAACTTTACCCGCCGGGCGCGTCGGGGGCGACATGGTGGCGATCCTCGACTCGATCACGAACGTGGACGGCGACCGGCACGCCGGCGACGTCGTCGTCGCCGGCAGTCACGGCGGCGAGTACGCCGGCTACCTCGCGCTGAAGGCCGGGGTCCGGGGCGTGATCCTCAACGACGCCGGGATCGGAAAGGACGAGGCCGGCGTCGCGTCGCTGTCCATGCTCGACGAGCGGTCCGTCCCCGCCGCGACGGTCGATCACCGGAGCGCTCGCATCGGCGACGGCGAGGACATGCACGACCGGGGGCACGTCAGCCGCGTCAACGACGCCGCCGCGGCGCTGGGCTCGGCCCCGGGCCAGTCGACCGCGGAGTGCGCGGCGCGGATGGCCGGCGCCGACCCCGTCGACGCGGCGGTCCCCGAGTACGGGCCGGGCCGGCACGTGTTCCGGGAGGGCGAGGTCACGGTCCGCGGACTCGACTCCGTGTCGCTGCTCCGCGAGGCGGACGCCGGCGACGTGATCGTCACCGCGAGTCACGGCTCCCGACTCCCCGGCGAGGACGAACACGGCTCGTACGTCGCCGTCGACGTCGCCGGCATCACCTTCAACGACGCCGGCCGCGGCGCCGACGACGCGGGCACGACGCGCCTCCCCCACCTCGACGCGCGGGGCATCCCCGCCGTCGCCATCGACTGCGAGACCGCCCGCATCGGGGACGCGCGGTCGACCTGGGAGACGGGCGTCGTCAGCGTCGCGAACGACGCGGCGACCGCCCTCGGCGTCGGCGCCGGTGACTCCTGTCGAGCGTTCGTCGCGGCCGTGATCGACCGGTAGCCGACCGCCCTCCCGGCCGCCGCTCGTGAACAGGGGGCACGCTTTTGGTTCCCCCCGCTCCCGTGATACCATGGGCTACGCAGTACGAATGCCGAAGATGGGGATGACGATGGAGGAGGGGACCGTGATCGAGTGGCACGTCGACGTCGACGGGACGGTCGAGGCCGACGCCCCCCTCGTCGACGTCGAGAGCGAGAAGTCGGTCAACGAGGTGACCGCCCGGGAGGGCGGGACGCTCCTCGAACGGTTCGCCGACGCCGGCGACACGGTGGCGCCCGGCGACCCCATCGGGTACGTGGGCGACGCCGACGCCGAGGTGCCCGACGACGTCCGGGAGGAGGTCGGCGGGACGGCCGAGGAGAAAGAGGAGACGGCGGCGACCGACGCACCGACGGCGGCCGCGGGGACGACGGCCGACGGCCCGGTGTCCGTCCGCGAACTGTCCGCGGACGTGTCGCCCCGCGCCCGGGCGTACGCCGGCGACGCCGGGGTCGACCCCGCCGACCTCGACGCCATCTCGGGGTCCGGCCCGGGCGGGGCCGTGATCGAACGGGACGTGATCGAGGCCGTCGAAGCCGGCGACGCGGCGGACGGATCGGCCCAGGAGGGGCCGGCGATCCGCGAGGTTCGGGAGCTGACCGGGCTGCGGCGATCCGTCGCCGACCGGATGACCACCTCGGCACGCGAGGCGCCACAGGTGACGCTGAACCGCCGCGTGGACGTCGGGGCGACGCTCGCGACGATCGACCGGCTCGCCGCCGACAGGGGCGTCGAGGTGTCGATCACGGACTTCCTGCTCGCCGCGGTCGCCAGGGCCGCCGAGGAGCATCCGGCGCTGAACGCCCGCTTCGTCGACGGCGAACACCGCATCGCCAGCGACGTGAACGTCAGCGTCGCCGTCGACGTCGAGGGCGGCCTCGTCACGCCCGTCGTCGAGCGCGTGGGCGAACTCACCGTCGAGGGGATCGGTCGCGAGCGAGCGGCGCTCACGGAGGCCGTCCAGGCGGGGACACACGACGCCGCCGACCTGCAGGGCGGGACGTTCACCGTCACCAACCTCGGCATGTTCGGCGTCGACAGCTTCGACCCGCTCCTGAACCCCCCACAGGTGGCGATCCTCGGCGTCGGCCGCCTCCACACCGACGACGACGGCGCCGAACTCCCCCTCTCGCTCACCTTCGACCACCGCGTGGCCGACGGCGCGGACGCCGCCCGATTCCTCGCGGCGGTCGCGGACGCGCTCACCCGACCGCTCGAACTGATCGGCGGCGGCTCCGAGGGTGCCGACACGGGGCCGACGGCCGCCGACGAGTCGCCCCCCGCCCCGCCCGAGGGGACGGTCACCGCACGCTCCGCGGAGGGGTTATCCGCCACCGTCCGGGCGCGCGAGTTCGAGTGGCGCGCCGACGAACCCGAGGAGCGGGGCGGCACCGACAGCGCCGCGACGCCGGTCGAGCAGTTCCTCGGGAGCCTCTCGTCGTGTCTGGCCCTGACGACGCGGCTGATGGCCGACCGGCGCGACGTCGCCATCGAGACGATCACCGTCGAGGTGACGGCCGAGCCCTCCGTCCACGACATCGACGCGCTCGACGTGCAGGTCGAGGCGACCGCCGACGAGGACCCCGCGGACGTCGAGCGGGTCGTCACGGTCGCGGAGCGCGCCTGTCCGGTCAACGGGATCGTCTCGGAGGACGTCGACCGGTCGATCGGCGTGACCGTCTCCCGACCCTCGTAGCCATCGGGACGGGGAGGAGTTTTACCCGCCCCCGCCGTGGGTCGGGCCATGCTATCGGATAGCGTACTGGTCGTCACCGGGGCGGGGCGGGGCATCGGTCGAGCGGTCGCAATCGAACTGGCCGGGGCGGGCGCGACGGTCGTGGTCAACGACCTCGGCGCGTCCGTCGAGGGGGAGGGAGCAAACGAGGACCCGGCGAGGGAGACGGTCGCGACCATCGAGGCGGCGGGCGGGACGGCCACGGCACACGTGGGCGACGTGACCGACCCCTCGTACACGGCGTCGCTTCTCGCGGACGCCGCGGAGGCCCACGGCCGGGTCGACGGCGTCGCCAACTTCGCGGGCGCCGCCGACCCGGCGCCGATCCACGAGATGTCCCTCGACCAGTGGGAGCGAGTGGTCGACGTCCACCTCCGGGGGCACTTCTGCCTGCTCAGGAGCGCCGCGCGGCAGTGGATCGACGCCGACGGGGACCGGGACCGCTCGTTTCTCTGTGTCTCCAGTCAGTCCGCCCTCGGTCACTACGCCATGGCGAACTACACGGCGGCGAAGGCGGGCATCCTCGGGCTGATGCGGACCGCCGCGAACGAACTGGCAGAACACGGCGTCCGGGTGAACGCGCTGTTTCCGAGCGGAACGACGCGGCTGTCCGACGCCCTCACCGACGACGCGTACCGGGATCCCGTCCCGCCGGAGCAGGTGGCGCCGATGGTCGCGTACCTGCTCGGCGACGCCGCGGCCGACGTCACCGGCTGTACGTTCAGGGCGGGCGGCGAGGAGATCGGCTTCGTCACCGATCCCGAGATGTCCCGCCTCGCCTACCGCGAGGACGGGTGGACGGCGGAGGCGGTCGCCGAGCAGTTCCCCGACGTCACCGCCGGGATCGACCTCGACCGGTCCGAGACGCTCGTGAGCGAGCGGTACGGCCTCGACGCCGAGGGGATGGGCGGGTAGTCGACGGCCGGGTCGACGGCCGGGTCGACGGCCCCCCGTAGAGTTATCACGTCACGCGTACCCGTGACGCCATGGCGAACGCCACGTTCGACTACGACGGCGAGACCGTGATCGTGACCGGCGGGAGTTCGGGCATCGGCCGTGCCATCGCACTCGCGTTCGGGGACGCGGGCGCGACGGTCGTCAACGCGGACCTGCAACCCGACCACCACGGCGACGGGGACGTGACCCCGACCCACGAGGCCATCGAGGCCGAGGGCGGCCGCGCCCTGTTCGTCGAGACCGACGTCGCCGACCGGTCGGCCATCGAGTCGGTCGTCGACGCGGCCCGCGAGTTCGGCGGCGTCGACGTGATGGTCAACAACGCCGGGACGCACGTCCCCGGGTCGGTGCTGGACGTCGGTCAGGACGAGTACGACCTGATGGAGTCGGTCAACGTCGGCGGCGTGTTGTTCGGCTGCCAGGCGGCCGCGGCCGACATGCTCGACCGGGGCGAGGAGGGGTCGATCGTCAACACCGCCTCCATCCGCACCGACACGGCCCTGGGGGACCAGATCCTCTACAACCTGACGAAGGGTGCGGTGAAGATGATCACCCGGACCGCCGCGCTCGAACTGGCCGACCGAGGAATCCGCGTCAACGGCATCTCCCCCGGACGGACGGTGACGGCGCTCGCCGAGGGGACGGAGAAGGCCGAGGAGTGGTCCGAGAGCGACGACCTCGTGAAACCGATCCCGATGGGTCGTCCGGCGGCGCCCGACGAGATAGCGCCGGGGGCGCTGTTTCTGGCCAGCGACGCCGCCGGCTACGTCACCGGCGAACTCCTGACCATCGACGGCGCCTGGTCGATCTACTGAGACCGGCGGCGGCCCTCAGGGGATGATGAGCGTCTTCAGGGAGTCCTGACTGTCCGCGCACTCGGTCTCCGTCTCGAACACCTCGGGGAGTTCGTCGAGCGAGTAGCGAGCCGAGTTGTCGAGGATGGTCTGAACGTCGAAGACGTCCCGAGCGACCGCACGGTAGGCCTCGCGGGCGTACTCCACGGCCTGCAGTTCGGTGTAGTGCATCGCGTTGAGGTTCTGAACCTCCAGTCCGTCCTCGTGGAAGCGGTGGAAGCAGAACTCGTCGATGGGCTCGTAGTTGTCGCCGTACAGCGCCAGGACGCCGTTGTGTGCGACCATGCCGAGCGCCTGTTTGATGCCCACGCCCGTCCCGCCGACGGCCTCGACGGCCACGTCGACGCCCTCGTCGTCGGTCAGTTCGTCGACCCGTTCGACCGGGTCCTCCTCGCTCGCGTCGATGGTCACGTCCGCCCCCATCCCCTCGGCGATGTCCAGTTTCTCGTCGACCACGTCGACGGCGATGACCTGGGACGCCCCCGACTCGATGGCCCCCTGGAGCATGACGTTCCCGGCGAAGCCGACGCCGTTGACCGCGACGGTGTCGCCGAGTTTGACGTCCATGCGGCGGGCGGCCCAGGCCGCACACGCCAGCGCCTCGTACAGGCACCCGACCTCGAAGTCGACGCCGTCGGGAATCGGCTGGACGTTCGAGACGTCGGTCACCCAGTAGTCGGTGTAGGTCGGGTAGTAGAGGCTGCCGACCCGGTCGCCGACGGACACCTCCCCGCCGCCGAGGTACGTGTCCACCGCCGACCCGACGGCCTCGATGGTCCCGCCGCCCTCGTGTCCCAGCGGCCCCATCGGGTAGGAGTGCCGCCGCCCCTCGCCGTCGTGGTACTCCCCGCCCTCGGTCGGCCGGCCCCGCGCCTCGTCCTCCTCCCGGACGGTGATCCCGCGGTAGAAGTACCGCTCGGATCCGCACACCGACGCCTGCTGTGTGTTGACGAGGACGTCGTTGGGACCGAGTTCGGGCAGTTCGACCGTGTCCATTGTGATCTCTCCCACGTCGAGATACGCGACTCTCGTCTCCATACCGGTGGCACAGGGGGTGGGGTGAAAAAGGCTTGCTCCCGGGGCGGCGCGACGTGACCGTCGGTGGGTACGTCCCGCCGGCGGCCACCCCCGGTCGCATCGGGCCTCGACCACGGACGACGACGCTCCCCGACCGCCCGCTCGGCGAGATCGACGAAAATATCATAAATACAGATATCATCGTATATTGAGGATTTACTCGGCGGTGGTCGTGCCGTTCCCACGCGGTAGTCCCGCGACGACGAGATCCAGATCCGGTCGAACTCGACTCGTCGGCGGATTTTCCCACGCCACTTCGGTACACGACGCGACGACCGAGACGGCTCTTCGCGTCCGCGCCACGTATCGTCAGAGAGCCGGAACCGGCCCCGCTGTCGCCAGTACCGTTCGAAACCGCCGCCTCGATGGCGGGAGACCGCTACCGGACGCCCGAACGGGCCGAATATGTCGAAGTTCGCAGATGATCGAAATAAATACGATATCGGACGTGTTCGACCCCGTCACGGAACCACGGACGGGCGACACGCCGGCGTCCGGACCGAGCGTGTGGTTCGAACGGCGCGGGATCGTAGGACCCGATCAGTCGTCGGCGGCCGCGTCGGCGGTGCCCGTCCCGACGGATCCGTCGACGGCGTCGTCGCGGGGGAAGTTGTCGATGGTATCGGCGCGGAACGCCGCCTCGTCGAACTCGTACGCCCCGTCGAGGAAGTCGAGCAGCGTCCGCGTGTCCCGCATGGCGTTCTTGAGGCAGGTCGACGCGCCCGGCGACGGCGTGATGTTGAAGATGACGTCGTCGCCGACGATCTTCGCCTCACCCATGTCGAGGGATCGCTCCGAGGTGTCGACGATCTGTGGCCGGACGCCGCCGTAGCCCTCCGCGCGCTCGATGTCCTCCAGGTCGACACCGGGGACGACCTTCCGGACGTGCGGGAGGAACTCGCGTCGCCCGACCTCGGGGAGGTCGTAGACGAGGTTCCGGAGGACGTAGGGGAGCAACACCCGGTCGGAGAGAACGTTGGCGTAACTGAGCGCCGCCGCGGCGTTCAGTCCGAACACGTCGAGGAAGTCGGTCACCGTGGAGAGACGGCCGCGTTCGAGCGTCGGGACGACCTTCGCGGTCGGCCCGAACCGCGTGATGCTCGGATCGTGGACGTCCGCGTCGCCGTGGACGGCGGCGAAGGGCAGTTTCTTCATCTGCAGCGTGTACACCTTCCCGTTCAGGAGGTCGTCCGCGAGGAAGAAGCTCCCCGCGACGGGGAGGAGGACCTTGTCCTGCCCGTAGCCGAGTTCCTTCGCGATCTGGAGGCTGTGTGAGCCGGCGGCGACGACCGTCGCGGAGCAGTCGAACCGACCGTCGGTCGTCTCGATGGTGTGGCCGTCGACCGTGGGCGTGACCGCCGTGACCTCCGTCCCGGTGTAGACGTCGACGCTCGGCTCCTCGGCCGCCCGGTCGACGAACGACCGCGCCGTCGCGCCGTAGTCGACGACGTACCCGTCCGGCGTCTGGAGGGCGAGCAGGTCGACCCCGGGATCGCGTCCCTCGACCACCGCGGGTTCGATCTCCGCGATCTCCTCGCGGCCGATGGGACGGAGCTTGGGAAAGAGGTCGCCGAACCCCTCCTCGTGGTACCGGCGTTCGAGCTGTGGCACCTCGTCGTCGCCGACGGCGAGCACCATCTTGCTCCGCTTGGCGTGCATCTCCCGGTCGGAATCGTGGCGTTCCAGGTAGCCGGCGAGCAGTTCCGCCCCCTCTTTCACCTCCCGCGCCTTCTCCAGGCTGTAGTTGGTCTCGATGTCCCCGAAGTGAAGCGTCTGGGAGTTGTTCGTGTGGTGGGAGTTGATCGCCGCCACCTCCGACTCCTTCTCGATCAGCGCGATGGAGTCGACGTCGGTGAACTTCGCCGTGGTGTAGAGGAGCGACGCGCCGCTGATGCCGCCGCCGACGATTACCAGATCGTATGTGCCGGACATTGTCGTGGGAGTTGCCTGCGTGGCTGTGCTCCAGACTGATAACTCATTTTTTCTCCGTCTCGATCTAGACAATTAACGAAGCGGCTGTCGACGGCGTGTCCGGGCGGGCGACGCGGAGCGCAGCGCAGGTCGGGGGCGGCCGATTCAGCGGCCGACTCAGCGGCGGACGAAGTCGGCGTCGTTCGACAGCCGGTCGATCCCCGTCCCGGTGCCGGTCGCCGCGCCGCGGGTCTGGATGATGTTGAACGCCGTCACCAGGTCCGAGCGGGAGATGAGCCCGACGAGTTCGCCCGCCTCGTCGACCACGGGGAGACGGCCGACGCCCTCGCGTTGCATCGTCGAGATGGCGTCCATCGCGTCCGCGTCCGGCGAAATCGTCACCAGTTCGGTCGCCATCACGTCCTCGACGCGGTAGGCGTCCCGTTCCACCTCGCGCACCTCGCGGGTGTCGTCGAGGGTGACCATCCCGACGAGACTCCCGCTCCGGAGGACGGGGTAGCCGGTGTGGCGCTCGCGGAACATCCGGTCGGTGAGCGTCGTCAGCGAGGTGTCCGCGGTGACCGTGTCGAGTTCCGCCGCGGGCGTCATGATGTCGCCGACGGTGACGTCCTGGAACGCCGCCTTCATCACCGTCTGCTGGGCCTCGCTGGAGGCGCCGATGTAGATGAAGAAGGCGAGCGCCACCAGAAACAGGTTGGCGAAGACCCCGACGATGGCGAGGACGACGGCGAACAGTTTGCCCACCTCGGCGGCGATCTGGGTCGCCCGGGCGTGGGGACGGGTCCGCGCGAGCAGCGCCCGGAGGACGCGCCCCCCGTCCATCGGGAAGCCGGGGAGCATGTTGAAGACGGCCAGCGCGACGTTCGTCAGGGCGAGGTACGCGAGGACGAACTGCACGGCCGGGAGGCCGCCGGGGATCAGCCTGAAGGCGACGTAGGAGAGGACGCCGAGCGCGACGCTGACTATCGGGCCGGCGACGGCGATGGTGAACTCCTGTTTCCAGTCTTCGGGCATCTCGGTGAACCGGGCGACGCCGCCGAACAGCCAGAGGGTGATCGAGTCGATGTGGTAGCCGTACCGCATGGCGACAAGCGAGTGGCCGAACTCGTGGAGGAGGACACAGAGGAACAGGCCGGTGGCCGCCGCCGCGCCGAGGAGCCACGGCGTCGACCCGCCGGTGAGCGCGGCGGCGGGCATCGCGGCCCCGAAGACGCCGTTGAGGACGCCGACGAGGTTCCCCACGTCGGACCCGATCAGCCAGGCGAACAGGGGAAGCACCAGCAGGAAGGTCAGGTCGAGCTTGATGGGAATGCCGAACGCGCTCCCGATGCGGATGCCGCGCATACGGAGCCTTGCGACGGGACGGACTTAACTCTTGCAAGGGAGGGGAGTCGCGGGCGTCGGCGCGGTTGGCGTTCGCACGCGCGACCGGTGACCGAACCGGCGTCGTCGTTCGGTCCCGAGCCGACCGTCCCGGTGGGACGGGCGGCGGGCGGCCCGTGGAGCGACTCGGCGCAACGACGAGCGTGGGATCGAGCCGGAGGGCCGGGTCCCCGACCCACCCCGCTACTTGAGAAGCGAGTCGGACATCCGTTCCGGGAAGCCGACGACGAGCTGATAGAGGCTCAACCCCTCCTCGTCGTCCCCCTCGCGGAGGTACGACCGCGTTCGCTGGCTGACCATCTCGACCGAGAGAACCAGCAGGACGATGAACAGGATCGTCGCCATCATATTGGTGAACTGGAAGGTCTGCTGCTCGATCGACAGCGTCACGCCCAGGCCGCCGGCACCGATGATCCCGAGGCCGACCGCGGAGCGGACGTTGTTTTCCAGAATGAACATCGCCCAGGCGATGAACGGTCGAACGATCTGGGTGATCATCCCGAACGTGATCACCTGTGGCTTACCGGCGCCGGTACTCCTGATCCCCTCGATGGGTCCGTCGTCGATCTCTTCGAGTTCGTCGGTGAGCAGCCGACCCAACTCCCCGATGGTGTCGGTGCCGATGGCGAGCGTCGCGGTCACCGGGGAGATACCACCCAAGGGGACGTAGATCAGTGCCCAGACGAGCGAGGGGATCGAGCGAATGATGCTCATGACGCCCCGGAAGAGGAAATTGAGCGGGAAGGGAGTGACACGCTCGTTGCCGAGGATGCCGAAAAGCAACGCCAGCGGCGCGCCCATGATGGTCCCGGCGAGGGCGATCGCGAGCGTTATGCCGGCTTCCCCCACCAGCCCGGCTTCGTTCACGAACCGGTAGTACCGGCCGACGTCGACGAACGGGATCACGCCGAAATACAGCTTCGGCGGGAAGTACTGGGTGAGGGCGTCGGCGAACTCCGGCCAGTACTGGAGCCACTCCTCCCGCCAGAACCCGGCCATGACCAGCGAACCGGCGAACAGTATCGCGATACCGACGAGCAGGACACACTGGGAGAGGCGTCGCACCAGTCGTTCGCGACGCAACTCGGTGTGCCGCCGTTCGATGGCCGAGTCCTCCCCGTCCCCGTCGAGAGACCCAGGGAGTATCTCGTCGACCAGCGAGTCCGAATCGGTACTCATGGTTGGGTCTCGATACCCCTGTTCGATCGCCGTGTGGATTCGGTCACGTCGGTGCTCCCCGTCCCTTCGCGGAGTTCGTCGGTCTCGATGTCGCCGTAGACGTCCTCGAGAACCTCGGTCGTCAGCTCCTCGCGCGGGCCGTCGAATATCACCTCGCCGTTCTTCAGGCCGACGAACTGCTCGCCGAACTCGCGGGCGATGTTGACCTGATGGAGGCTCGCCAAGGTCGTGAGGTTGCGCGTTTCGGCCGTTTCGCGGAGATACTCCATCACCGTCTCTGCACTCGACGGATCCAGGCTCGCGACGGGTTCGTCGGCGAGCAGGAGGTCGGGTCGTTGCACCAGCGCGCGAGCGATCCCGACGCGCTGTTGCTGGCCACCGCTCATACTGTTCACCTTCTGGCCGGCCTCGTCGAGCAAACCCACCGTGTCCAGCGCCTCCAGCGCGAGTTCCCTGTCGTCGACGGGCTGGCGGTTGATCAGGCTTCGGAGGAACCCCGTTCGGTTGAGCGTCCCGGTCAGGGCGTTACTGTAGGCACTCAGCTCCTCGACGAGGTTGTGCTGTTGAAACACCATCCCGACGTCGGACCGCGAGTTGGTGATCTCCTCGTCGTCGAGGTAGACGCTCCCCGAAGTCGGCTCGGTCAACCCGTTGAGGATGCGCAAGAGCGTCGACTTGCCGGCCCCGGACTCCCCGAGCACTACGGCGAAGTTCCCGTCGGGGATCTCGAATGAGACCTCCGACAGCGCCGTCGTGTCGCCGTATTCTTTGGTTAGACTATCGACAATGAGGGCCATGGGGACTTACAGTTGGCCCAGATCGACGTCCAGCGCTTCGATCACGTTGATGACCGGCTGGTAATCCTCGATGGTGGCCGCCGAAACCGCCGAAAGCGGGTTCTCGACGTCGCCGTCGGGCTCCCGAAGCGTCCCGCTGTCGATCGAGACGATCGCCTCCTCCACCTGGGAACGCAGGGGGTGCTCCCAGTTGCTGCGCGTGATGATCGGGGAGAAGGGGAGCGACGTCGACGCTTCGACCAGTTCCAGTTCGGGCGACTCCGTCCCGACGTCGTCGTCCCACCGTCCGGATCGCTCGCGGACCCGCTCGGGCCACTGATCCTCGGGGATGTGGTTCAGGAGCACCGCGATGTCACAGCCACAGGCGACGATGTCCTCCCGATTGATGAGCGTCTGCACGGCGTTTCGGTGACTGCCCGTCCAGTTGCCGTCGTAGCCGACCGGGTCACCGTACGGGGCTTCGCCGGTGTCGAGTCCGGCCTTGTGGAGCATGTAATTGGGGTACAGCGACCCACTGGTCGACGGCCGGTCCGCGAACGCGATACTCGTCCCCTCGATGTCGGTGGTCTCCTCGATATCGGAGTCCGGAAGCGTGGCGAGAGCCGAGAAGTACACCGACGCCCCGCCCTCTTTCACGATGCCGACCACGTCGATCTGGTCCGGATTGGCGAGCAGGACGATGTCGCTGCGCGTCATCTCGGCCTGGTTGTTGATCAGGGCCTGCCCGATCGCCGAGGTGTTGTCCGCGAACTGAACGTCCAGTTCCAACCCGTCGACCTCGGACTGGAGGTACTCCGTGAACGGCTCCCACATCTCCTCCGTATCCCCCGGCGTCTCGGCCGGCGTCTCGAGGAACGTGATCGGCTCGTAGTCGTCGCCCGACGACCCGACCGTCGAACCGGAACCGTCCTCGGACCCGCCGTCGGAACCGTCCCCCGATTCGCCACCCGAACCGTCTCCGGAACCGCCGCCGGAGCCGCCCGAACAGCCCGCGATACCGGCGGTCAATGCTATCCCAGTACTCCGAAGCACGCGTCGACGTGTCCGACGTGACATCAGACGGTCGTGACCGGGAGTCCCCATTAGAGGCTTATAATTCCAGTAACCAACGCTCAGTTCGGGGACAAGCCAACATTTCGGCGCAATAGCGATATATATCGTGTGAGCGTCCATTCACAGTCCCACGGTCGCCACCCCCGAGCGGAGGGTGCGCCGGCGGGACGGCACGCGGCGGCGTCCGAGGTGTCGCGCCGGCGGGGAGCGTGACGACGTCGGGGACGACGCGCCTCCCCGGGCGTCTCGGCCGGCTTCGCCCGCACGCGCGACGGTCGCGGTTCGCGCCGATACCAAACCATTAGACGGCCGGCCACCTATCCTTCCGCATGAGCGAGCACTCACCGACGCCGGTCGTCAAGCGGGGCGAGGGAATCGAGTACGAACCGGTCGACGCGGCCGACGGCCTCTCGAAGGGCGTCCTGATCGACGAGGGAGACGGCGCCCCGAACTTCGCGATGCGGCGGTTCACGCTCGCGCCCGGCGCGGCGGTGCCCGAACACACCAACGCGGTCGAACACGAGCAGTACGTCCTCTCGGGGGAGTACGTCGTCGGCATCGACGGCGAGGAACACGTCGTCTCGGCGGGCGACGCGCTCCTGATCCCCGCGGGCGTCCCCCACTGGTACCGCAACGAGGGCGACGAGGCGGGCGCGTTCGTCTGCGTGGTGCCCAACGGCGACGACACCATCGAACTCGTGGAGTGACCGCCCTCGGCGGGTGAGCGCGGCGGACGACGGGAGTCGAACGGCTGAAATACCCCGTCCACCTACCCGGGACCGTGTCACGGCAGGTCGGACGCGTCGAGACGCTCTTTCTCCACGGTCGGGACGGCGACTTCCTGGTCGCCGTCACCCGCGACGGCGACCGGGTGTTCAGGGCGGTCCTCGACCTCAAGGAGACGGACGCCGGCCCCCGTCCGGGTCGCTTCCGGATCAAGCGCGGGTCGAGCGAGGAGCCGCGCGACCCGAGCCAGTTCGTCGAACTCGCCCGTCGCGCCGAGCGCATCCGCATCTCCCAGCAGACGTCGCCCGCGGACCGCGAGCGACTGGAGGCGATGCTCGACGGCTACCAGCTCGACGCCCTGACGGTCCGCACCTGTCGCTACTGCGCCTCCGAGGGCCGCTACTCGCCGATCACGGAGGACACGGCCATCAAGGCCGACCGGGACTACATCTGCCCCGACTGCGCGAAGCGGGAACTCGACGGCGAACTCGCCTACGCCGGCGGGCTGACCGGCGCCGCACAGGACCGCCTCGAGGAACTCCTGCTGGAGGTCCAGGACCTCGACCGCATCACGAACCTCCTGCAGGGGGAACTGGATCCCGACCTGACGAAGTTCGACGAGATCGGGGCGACCGTCGAGGACGTCGACCCCGTGCCGACGGCCGACCTGGACCTCCACCCGGAGCTGAAGGCCCAGGTCACGGACCGGTTCGACTCCCTCCTGCCGGTCCAGAGCCTCTCGGTTCGGAACGGCCTGCTCGACGGCGACGACCAACTGGTCGTCAGCGCGACGGCCACGGGCAAGACGCTCGTGGGCGAACTCGCCGGCATCGACCGCGCGCTGAAGGGGAAGGGCAAGCTCCTCTTTCTGGTCCCCCTCGTCGCCCTCGCCAACCAGAAGGAGGAGAACTTCGAGGAGCGGTACGGCGACCTGGTGGACGTGACCATCCGCGTCGGCGGGAGTCGCGTCACCGGCGACGGCGCGCGGTTCGACCCCTCGGCGGACGTGGTCGTCGGCACCTACGAGGGCATCGATCACGCCCTGCGGACGGGGAAGGACCTCGGCGACGTCGGCACCGTCGTCATCGACGAGGTGCACACGCTGAAGGAGGGCGAACGCGGCCACCGCCTCGACGGGATGATCTCCCGGCTCAAACACTACTGCGAGACCCGGGCGTCGAACGGCGGCGACTACGCGGGCGCCCAGTGGATCTACCTCTCTGCGACCGTCGGCAACCCCGAGTGGCTGGCGACGAACCTCCGTGCCCGCCTCATCGAGTTCGAGGAACGCCCCGTCCCCATCGAGCGCCACCTGACCTTCGCCGACACCCAGGAGAAGACCCGCATCGAGAACCGCCTGGTCAGGCGGGCCTTCGACAGCAAGTCCTCGAAGGGCTACCGCGGCCAGACCATCATCTTCACCAACTCGCGGCGGCGCTGTCACGAGATCTCCCGGAAGCTGGAGTACGACTCCGCGCCCTACCACGCCGGCCTCGATTACGGCCGACGCAAGCGCGTCGAGCGGCAGTTCGGGAACCAGGACCTCGCGGCCGTGGTGACGACGGCCGCCCTCGCGGCGGGCGTCGACTTCCCCGCCTCGCAGGTGGTCTTCGACACGCTCGCCATGGGCATCGAGTGGCTCTCCGTCCAGGAGTTCGAGCAGATGCTCGGCCGGGCGGGGCGGCCGGATTACCACGACCAGGGCGTCGTCTACCTGCTCGTCGAGCCCGACTGCACCTACCACAACAGCATGGAGATGACCGAGGACGAGGTGGCGTTCAAGCTCCTGAAGGGGGAGATGGAGGACGTCCGCACCGTCTACGACCTGTCGGCGGCCGCCGAGGAGACGCTGGCGAACATCACCGTCGCGGGCAAGGGGGCAAAGCGCCTCAACGACCGAATGCTGGGCGACGTGCCGACGACGGAGGCGGTCGGCAAACTGCTGGAGTGGGACTTCATCGACGGGCTCGAACCGACGCCGCTGGGCCGCGCGGTCACCCGGCACTTCCTCGCCCCGGACGACGCCTTCGCCATCCTCGATTGCATCCGCAAGGGGATGGACCCCCACGAACTCGTCGCGGAACTGGAACTGCGTGACGAGGAGGGTTAGCCCCCGGCCTCGGCCCGCCGGGACTCCATCCGGTCCACCCACGCCGCCGGCAGGGGTCGGGCGCCGTCGCCGTCGGGATCGACGTACACCTGCACCGTCTCGGCGGTGGCGGCCACCCGGTCGCCGACCCGTACCTCGTAGCCCATGGTGACGCTCGATTTCCCGATCGAGCGTACGCCCATGGCGACGGTCACCTCGTCGTCGAGTTCGATCTCGCTCCGGTAGTCGATCTCGAGGTTGACGAGGACGGTGTCGATGTCGTCGAGGCCGACGCCGAGGACGTCGGCGTAGTAGTCGACGCGCGCCTGTTCGAGGTACGTCGCGTAGACGGCGTTGTTGACGTGGTGCATGGCGTCCACGTCGCGAAAGCGCACCTGGATGTCCGTCTCGTACTCGAAGGTGGGCATACACGTGGGTGGACGAGCGCCCATTTGTGCCTACCGGCGTGGGCAAGGGCGGGCAGAGGTTTATACGCCCCACACGCCACCGTCAGTCCATGGCACAGACCACGCCGTCGACGCCCGCGGCGGTCACCGTCGTGGGCGCGGGGACGATGGGCCACGGCCTCGCGGTCCAGTTCGCCCGCCACGGGGCGTCCGTCTCGCTCGTCGACCACCGACAGTCGAACCTCGACGACGCACGCGCGGGCGTCGACGACGCCCTGGGCTTCCTCGAGTCGGAGGGGTGGCTCGACGACGCGCCCGCGGCCGTCGGCGAGCGGATCGACTACACGCTCGACCTCCCGGCGGCGGCCGCGGACGCGGCGCTCGTCGTCGAGAGCGTCTCGGAGGACATCGACACGAAGGAGGCGGTCTTCGAGACGCTGGCGGCGAGCGCGCCGGAGGAGGCCGTCCTCGCGACGAACACCTCGGGCATCCCCATCAGCGACGTCGGCGCGGCGGTGCCGGACGTCGCCGACCGGGTCGTCGGCTGTCACTGGTGGAACCCGCCCTACCTCCTCCCGACCGTCGAGGTGGTGCGGGGCGAGGAGACGAGCGACGAGACGGTCGAGCGGACGGCCGCGTTCGTCGAGGCCGTCGACCGCGAGCCGATCGTCGTCGAGCGCGACGTGCCGGGGTTCGTCTGGAACCGCATCCAGTTCGCCGTCCTCCGGGAGTGTACGCACCTCGTGAGCGAGGGCGTGGCCTCCCTCGAGGACGTCGAGCGGGCGGTCCGGGACGGCTACGCCCTGCGTACCGCCGTCGTCGGCCCGTTCGAGACGGCCGACCTCGCCGGCCTGGACCTGTTTCGGACCATCGCGGGGAATCTCTATCCACATCTGAGCGACGCGGAGGACCCGGGACCGCTCTTCGAGGAGCGCCTGGCGGCCGGTCGGGGCGGCGTCGCCGACGGCGCGGGCTTCCACGAGTACGACGAGGAGCCGGAGGCCCTGCTCCGGCGGCGCAACGAGCGCGTGGCGGCGGTGTTGCGCGCGCTGGACGACTAGCGCATCTCGTCGAGGTGCTGGAAGGCGTCGGCGTCGGCGGTCAGCCAGTGGGTGAGCCGCTCGGCGTCGGTCGCACCCGGCGGGTAGAGCGTCTGCCGGTCCGCGGACCCCTCGTACGTGACGACGACCGACCGGAGGCGACCCTCGTCGGAGACGTCCACGTGGGGGCCGGCGTCGTCGGGGTGGGAGGCGTTCATGACCCGTCCTCGACTCGGCGGCGCGGACGGTTAATCGCTGCTATGTTGCCTCCGGTGCGGTCGGGACCGCGGGGACCACGCCGTACGCCAATAGTTCACAACGGACTCGACCCGTGGATTTCGACTGGAGGTGGCACGCGCCGTCGACCGTTCCGTTTCGGGATAGCTACCCGGGTGGTGACTGTCCGCATCGACGGCCGGCCGGCAGTCTCAGGACGGGCGCTTCTCGGCGAGGACGGTTCGGTCGAACGCACAGACGAGGCGGTCGTCGGCGTCGAACGCCTCGACGTGCATGGTGACGACGCCCCGGTCGCCGTCCTCCGTCTCCCGTTTGTCGGTCACGGTGGTCCGCGCGTGGATGGTGTCGCCGATGCGGACGGGTGCCGGGTGTTCCACGTCGTCGTAACCGAGGTTGGCGACGATGGTGCCGTCGGTGGTGTCCGGAATCGTGAGTCCCACCGCGAGGCTCATGGTGTAGAGCCCGTTGACGATGCGCTCGCCGAACTCCGTCCCGGCCGCGAACTCGGCGTCGAGGTGGAGCGGCTGCTGGTTCATCGTCATGTCGCAGAAGCGCTGGTTGTCGCTCTCGGTGATCGTCCGCCGCTTGTCGTGTTCGAAGGTCTGCCCCACCTCGAACTCCTCGTAGTAACACCCCGTCATGGGGTCGACGTGGGCGGCGGCGGTCAAAGGGATTGCCCCGCCTGGTCGTCGCCGACGGGTCCCCCGCTACAGGATCGTCCCGTGTTTCTTCGCCGGTCGCTCCTTCTCGACCGTCTCGTAGAAGTCGAACCGGGCAACCAGTTCCTCGCGGAGGGTACTGGGCGGGACGAGTTCGTCGATCACCACCTCGCTCGCCATCCGGTGGACGTCTATCTCCTCGCGGTACTCCTCGCGCAGTTCCGCCTCCCGTCGCTCGCGCTCCTCGGGGTCGTCGATGTCGGCGAGTTTGCGGGCGTAGACGGCGTTGATCGCCGCCTCCGGCCCCATGATCGCGATTTCGGCGCCGGGGAGCCCCAGCGTCGACTCGGTGTCGTAGGCCGGCCCCGACATGGCGTAGATGCCCGCGCCGTAGGCCTTCCGCACCACGACGCACTGCTTGGGCACCGTCGCCGCCGAGGTGGCGTAGATCATCTTCTTGCCCTGTTCGAGGATTCCCTCCTTCTCGACGCTCGATCCCGCCATAAAGCCCGGCGTGTCACAGAGGTAGCACAGGGGAATCCCGTAGGCGTCGCAGGTCCAGACGAACTCGGCGGCCTTCGCCGCGGAGTCGGGGAAGATGGCGCCAGCGCGGACGGCCGGCTGGTTGGCGACGACGCCCACCGGTCGGCCGTCGAACCGGGCGAAGGCGGTGACGATTTCGGCGCCGAAGTCGGGTCTCAGCTCCAGCACCGACCCCTCGTCGGCGATCCGGTCGAGCAGGTCACGCACGTCGTACCCCTCCCGCTGTGCCTCCGGAACGACGGAATCGATCCCCTCGGGCGACTTCGCGGGGGCGCGCCCCTCGGTCCGTGGCGGATCGGCGTCGGCGTTGTCGGGGAGGTAGGAGAGCAGTCGCGCGACGAGCGCGCGGGCCTCCCGTTCGTCGCTGGCGACCAGGTCCGCACTCCCCGACTCGGCGGCGTGGACCGCCGGCCCGCCCAGTTCGTCCAGGGTTATCTCCTCGCCGGTGACCATCTCGACCATCCGCGGCGAGGCGATGGCCATCGCGGAGCCCTCGACCATGACGGTGAAGTCGGCGAAGACGGGGGTGTAGGCCGCGCCGGCGATGCAGGGGCCGTAGAGGACACACACCTGCGGCACCCGCCCCGAGAGGCGCGAGTGGTTGTAGTAGAACTTCCCGATCCCCTCCCGGTTGGCGAAGAAGCCGGTCTGCTGGTCGATCCGGCCGCCCGAGGAGTCCATCAGGTAGAGGACCGGCCGCCCCGTCTTCAGCGCGCGCTCCTGCATCCGGAGGAACTTCTCGACGCCCTTCTCGGCCATCGACCCCGCCTTGACCGTGTAGTCGTTGGCCATGAAGTGGACCTCCCGGCCCTCGAAGTTCGCGGCGCCGGTGAGGAGTCCGTCCGCGGGGAGGCGGTCGCCGTCCCCCGTCTCGTCCGCGTCCGCCCCCGTCGCCGACGGGTGCCACGCGTCGAAGTTGGCGAACTTGCCGTCCTCGAAGGTGAGGCCGTCGGGGAACCACAGGTCGAGCCGGTCGCGGACGAACAGCTTTCCGGCCTCGCGCTGTCGCTCCCGGTACTTCTCCGGCCCCCCTTCGAGGATGTCCGCGATTTCCTCCCAGAGCGCCTCCTCGCGGTCGGTCGGGCCGGCCCCGTCGTCGGCCGGTCCCTCGGGTCCGGCCGGCGGGTCGCTCTCGGCGACCGGGTCCGCCTCGTCACGGCCGGCGAACACGCGGACGTGTTCGCCGAACCGGGTCGCGAGCGCGCGGGCGATGGCCGCCGCCTCCTCGGCCGTCGCCCCGGCGACGCGTACGTCCATCAGTACGACCTCGGGAACCCCATCTCGGTCGCGATGTGATTGTACGCCATCTGCTGGGTGACGGGCGCGAGGCGGGTGAGGTTGATCTCCCGCCACCACCGCTCGACGTCGTACTCGACGGCGTACCCCCACCCGCCGAAGGCCTGCATGGCGTGGTAGACGGCGTCGATGCCCGCCTCCACCGCGGCGGCCTTCGCCACGTTCGTCTCGTAGCCACAGTCCTCCCCCCGGTCGAACAGCCACGCCGCCTTCCGGCGCATCAGCCGCGCCGTCTCGACGTTCGTGTAGGCCTGCGTGATGGGGAAGGAGACGGCCTGGTGGGTGCCGATGGGGGCGTCGAACACCTCGCGGTCGTTGGCGTAGTCGACGGCCTTCGACACGGCGAGTTCGGCGATGCCCGTCGCGGCCGCGGCGAACCCGACACGCTCGGGGTTGAGCGTCTCCACCAGGTGCCACCAGCCCTCCCCCTCCTCGCCCAGGAGCGCCGTCTCCGGGACGCGGACGTCCTCGACGAACACCTCACACGACTTCGAGTAGTTGATGGCGTGTTTCCGGATGGGCGACACCTCGATGCCCGGGTCGTCCATGTCGACGACGAAGAGGCTGAGCCCCTGCGTCGGCTTGTCAACCTCGTCGCGGGGCGTCGTCCGCGTGACCAGGATCATGTTATCGGCGCGGTCCGCGAAGGTGATCCACGCCTTCTTGCCGTTCAGGACGTACCCGTCGCCGTCGCGTTCGGCCCGGGTGCCGACGTTCAGCGTGTTCGTCCCCGCCTCGGGCTCCGTGATGGCGAAGGAGAAGATCCGGTCGCCGGTCGCGACGTCGGTCAGATACGTCTCCTTTTGGGACTCGGTGCCCGACTCCCGGAGGGCGATGGCGGCCATGCCGGCGGTGACGACGAGATACCAGGTGCCGGCCATGCCACAGCCCTCGGCACACAGCGTCTCCATCGCCAGCCCCATCTCCTGGAGCCCCATGCCGGCGCCGCCGTACTCCTCGGGGATCAACAGGCCGTGAAAGCCCGCCTCCCCGAGTTCGTCCCAGAAGTCGGCGGCGAACTCGCCCTCCGCCTCGCGTTCGCGCCAGTACTCGGGGTCGTACTCGGACGCGATGTCGCTGGCGGTCGACCGGATCAGCGCGTGTTCGGGTGGCGCTTCGAAGTCCATGGCCCTACTCCGTGGCCCGGGAACGTATAGTTGCGGCCGTCGGATCCCCGAGGGGTTTTTTGCGTCGCGGCGTTCCAGACGGCACATGACCGACGCCGACGGGGGCGACGACCGACCGAGCGACCGGTTGCGCGCTCGGGCCGCCGAGAGCCGGACCAAGCTCTGGCTCCTGCTGGAGGCCGACCGCCGACTCGTCGTCGCCGGACTGTTCGTCGGGGTGTTCGTGGTGTTGCTCGTGGTGGGGATGGCCCTCCCGACCGCCGCGGACAAACTCCGCGCCGGCGACTCGGTCGGCACCCTCTTTCAGGGCTTTCTCACCGCCACCATCACCGGCGTCACGCTGGTGTTGACGCTCAACCAGCTCGTGCTCTCCCAGGAACTCGGCGCGGTCGGCGACCAGCGCGAGCGGATGGCCGGCGCCCTCGAATTTCGCGAGGACGCCGCCGAACTCATCGAGGCGCCGGTCAGCCCCGCCAGACCCTCGCAGTTCCTGCGGGCGCTCGTACAGATGGCCGGCCGGCGTGCCCGCAACCTCCAGAGCGCCGTGGACGAGGAACACCCCGCTCACGCGGCGGTGGTCGACCTCACCGAGAGCCTGATCGGCAACGCCGAGAGCGTCACCGACGACCTCGACGGCGCGCAGTTCGGCGAGTTCGACGTGCTCTCTGCGGCGCTGAACTTCAACTACTCGTGGAAGATATTCACCGCCCAGCGCATCCGCGCGGATCACGACTCCCTCGACGACGAGGCGGCGGCCGCGCTCGACTCGCTCGTCGACACGCTCGAACTGTTCGGGCCCGCCCGCGAACATTTCAAGACGCTGTACTTCCAGTGGGAACTCATCAACCTCTCGCGGGGGATCCTCGCGGCCGCGCTCCCCGCGCTCTTCGTGGCGGTCTGTATGATCGCCTTCTTCGACCCCGCGGGCGTCACGGCCCGGTCGCTGGGCGTCGTCCCCGTGGTCGCGCTCGCGTCGACGGTGGCGGTCCTGCCCTTCCTCGTCCTGTTGGCCTACGTCCTCCGGATCGCCACGGTGACGAAACACACCCTCTCCATCGGCCCGTTCATCCTCCGCGAGACGGACCAGGTCGAGGAGGTCGAGTGGAACGAGGACGACATCGAGTCCCGTTAGCCTTTAGCCACCGGCCGTGTAAGCCCGCGCAATGACTGCGCAGGCGCTCCAGCAACGTGATCTCGCGGTCGTCATCGGGCTGGAGGTTCACGTCCAGCTCGAAACCGACACGAAGATCTTCTGTGGCTGTTCGACCGAGGCGGCGGACGACGAGGCCCCGAACACGCGGACCTGTCCGGTCTGTCTGGGGCTCCCCGGCTCCCTGCCCGTCCTGAACGAGGCGGCCGTCGAGGCCGCGGTGAAGGTGGGCAAGGCGCTCGACGCCGACGTCGCCGAGGAGACGCGGTTCCACCGGAAGAACTACTACTACCCCGACCTCCCCAAGAACTTCCAGATCACGCAGTACGACGCGCCGATCTGTGCCGACGGGACGCTCTCCGTGAGCGTCGAGGGCGACCGCCGGGAGATCGGTATCGGCCGCGCCCACCTCGAGGAGGACCCCGGGAGCCTCCAGCACGAGGGCGGCAGCATCGAGACGGCCGACTACACGCTGGTCGACTACAACCGCGCGGGCACGCCGCTCATGGAGATCGTCACCGAACCCGACTTCCGCGGCCCGGGCGAGGTGCGTGCCTTCCTCGCGAAACTCGAGGAGGTGCTGGAGTACCTCGGCGTGTTCGACGCCTCCCGGGACGGCAGCCTCCGGATCGACGCCAACATCTCCCTGGTCCCCGCCGACGAGATGGACGCGGACGGCGGGATCGACGAGTCGACCCTCGCGGCGGCCAACCGCACCGAGGTGAAGAACATCTCCAGCCACAAGGGCGCGGAGAAGGCCCTGGCCTACGAGGTGACCCGACAGAAGAACGCGGTCGAGCGCGGCCGCGAGGTCGAACAGGAGACGCGCCACTGGGACGAATCGCGGGGCATCACCGTCTCCATGCGCTCGAAGGAGGAGGAGAAGGACTACCGCTACTTCCGCGAGGCGGACCTCCCGCCCCTGCAGGTCGCGGACTGGAAGGAGCGGGTTCCGATCCCGGAACTCCCGGACGCCCGCCGGGAACGCTTCCGCGAGGAGTACGGCCTCGACGCCGAGGCGGCGTCGAAGCTCACCTCGACGAAGGAGGTGGCGGACTTCTTCGAGGACGTCGCCGACCGGTTCGATCCGGACCTCGCGGCGACGTGGGTGGCCGACGACCTGCTGGGCGAACTCAACTACCGCGACATGCGTATCACGGACGTCGAGGGGCGTCTCGACGAGTTCGCCCGCCTGATCGAACTCGTCGACGCCGACGAGATAACCGAGAAGAACGCCCGCGAGGTGGTCCTCCGGACGATGCTCGACGAGGGGCTGACCCCCGACGAGGTGGTCGAACGGGAGGGGCTGGGCAAGGCGGGCGACGACGCCGTCGCCGCCGCCGTCGAGGCGGCAATCGAGGAGAACCCCGAGGCCGTCGAGGACTACCACGCCGGCGAGGGCGGCGCCCTCAACTTCCTCGTCGGGCAGGTGATGAGCAAGACGGGCGGGAGCGCCGACCCCGGCACCGTCAACGGGTTGCTTCGCGAACGGCTCGAGGAGTGACGTCGCCGACGGCCGTCAGCGACCCAGCACCGGCGCCTTGAGCGCGGCCACCTCGGCCATGATCGTCTCCACGTGCTCCTCCGGCACGCCGTTGTCCTCCAGGGCCGCCTGCAGGTAGCGCCCGACGAGGTCGAAATCCGCCTCCTCGATGCCGAGGTGTTCGTGTGCCTCGCGCATGTCGTCGCCGCTGTACTCCACGGGTCCGCCGGCGACGGCGCTGATGAACTGCACCTGGTGGGATCGGAGGTCCCCCATATCCGCATCCTCGAAGTAGGGCGTCAGTTGGTCGTCGTCGAGCACGCGCTCGTAGAAGTCGTCGACGACTGCTTCGACTGCGTCTCGTCCGCCGATAGCCTGATAGATCGTCTGCGACATTGCGACACGGGTGGGTCGGGGCGCCGGTCGGATACACCGACCGACTAGGATGCTCGGGCTTTTTTAACGGGACGCCGCCAGTCGGTTGGTCCCGTGACTCCCGTCAGTTCGACATGATCTGGTCGAGCAGTTTCGTCTGGGCCACCGAGAGGTGTTCGACGAACGTGGAGACGGAGACGCCGAGTTCGTCGGCCACCACGTCCGATTTCGCGCTCTTCGGCGAGTCGAAGTAGCCCATCTCGTGGGCCGTCTTGAGCACCTCGTACTGGCGGTCGGTGAACGCGTTCCGGTCGGCGACGAGCAAGGCAGGGTCCTCCTCGGTGGCGCCGCCGCGGACGAGTCGCCGGATCGCAACGTCGTCACAGCAGGATTCGAGGTCGGACGCGACGGCGCGCAGGGTGTCGAGATCGGGCGCGATGAACGCGAGTCGGAGGCGGCCGTCGTCCGCCTGGAGCCCCCGGACCGGGCAGCCGTGAGTCGGCACGCGCGAACACGGGCACTCCTCGTCGTGGGTGTATCGGTACACCGACTTCGAGCCGTCCTCGAACACCGCCTCCGCGGCGTCGTCGTTCACGGCCTCCCCGTCGTGCGCTACGGTCATCTCGCCGACGACGGTCGATTCCGCCGTGTCCCCCTGACCGACGGTCACCGACTCGACGGTCACCGCCTCGCTCAGCGACGACGCGGGACAGCCAGTCACGCCGCGGAGTTCGAGTTGGACGTGGATTCCGGACGCCATATCTGCGGTGATCACGGGCGGGACATAAGCGGCGTCGTTCCCGCCGGTCGTGCAGAGAATTGTTGTCTTACTAAACAGTTAAGACGGCAGCCCGCGTCCCGGACTGCGGAGATTCTCATGGCAGATCCCGTCAACAACATCGTCAAGGAGATCCCGTTCGCCGAACTCGTCCGCAAAGCCGCCCTGGCGGTGGCGGACGGACAGACGGCGCTCGACCTCAACTCCGTCCAGACGGCACAGACGCTCGCGGACATGGAACTCGACGCCGGCGCGGTCATCCTCGGCATCGTCGAGGAGACGGACGCCGACGGCAACGTCACGAACGTCTCGACGCTGACGAACGACCAGCCGCTCTCCCTGCTGGCCTACGGCGTCACGCCCACGTTCTACGAGTTCAGCGAGACGGAGATCGATCTCAGGTTCTGGGTGCGGTGGCACACCCGAAGCACGCACGTCGAGAGCGATTCGACGTTCTCGCGGGACATGCGCACCTCCTACGAGCAGTCGCGCAAGAAGTACGGCGGCGGCGGCGGCGTCGGCCTCAACCTCGGCTTCTTCTCCATCGGGGGGAGGGGCGGCTACCAGAAACAGGAGGTGAAGGGCGAACGCGAGGTGGAACTCGACGTGCGGTCACACAGCGAGTACGACAGCAAGGTGTACGGGCTGGACGCGAGCGCGGCCTGCCGGCTGAAGACGACGCTGGTGCCAAAGCCCGCGCCGGACCGTTCGGTGCCCGAAGTCATCACGCGCCCGGCCGAGGGTGGATCGTCGTGAGCCGGGCCGCCGAGCCCTGGGTCGCCCGACCGCTGGGCGAACTCGTCACCGGCGTCGCCCGTGCGGTGGCGGAGGGGCAGACCGAACTCGACCGCGCGTCGCTCTCGACCCGGCGGGACATCAGGCGTGCGGTGGAGACCGGCGACCTGGAGACGCCAATCGAGACGCCGTGGTTTCGCTTCGCGGGCGTCGAGGCGGACCTGAACGTGTCGCTGTCGATGCGCGGCCGGCCGGAACGCGACGCCGACGGCCGGGTTCGGGCGTATCGGCCGACGCTCGTCGCCGCGCCGACCGACGCCGAGTTCACGACGCGGACCGGCTACGACGTGGCGGCGTCGAGTCGCGTCCGTCTCGACATCGTCCCCGTCCCCGGGACCGAGTGAGATGCCGGGCGACGACTTCCGGTTCACGACGGAACTCACCGCCCTCGACACCTCGAAACTCGACCGGACCGAGAAGCGAGCGGTCGAGGGGCTCTACCGGACCAAGGAGTATCTCGACACCGAGTTGCGCGAGCGCCTGCTCGAGGTGGAGAGCGAGCGCGACCTGTTTCGGACGAGGGTCGACCGTCTGCAGGCGGAGCGCGACGCGCTCCGTGACCGGCTGGACGGCCTCGAAGCCGAGCGCGGCACCGTCGCTCCCGACCGACTCGTCGCGTCGCTGGGCGACGCCTTCACGAGTGCCCGCGACGACCTCTCGGAGGCCGACTACGCCATCGGACGGATCGAAGTCGACCTGAAGGCGAACGTCGTGGGCGGGGGGGACGGCCCGCAGTTCCAGCTTCCGGACCTCGCCGAGTCGGTGGATCGGGAGACGCTGAGCACGCTCCGGTTCGACCTCCGCCCGACCACACGGGACGACGCGGCCACCTACGATCCGATCCCGGACGTGCGCGACCGGTCGCTCGACGAGGCACGGGAAGCCGTCCGGCGCGCGGGCTTCACCGTCGGCGAGGTGACGACCGAACCCGGCGACGCCGACGACGTGGTGATCGACCAGTTCCCCTCGCCCCGATCCGTCGCGGAACCGGGTACGGCGGTCGACCTCACCGTCTCCGAGCGTCGCGAAATCGACGTGCCGGCGGTGATCGGGAACGACCTGGACGACGCGGTGGCGGCGCTCTCGGCGGCCGGCCTCTCGGTCGGGGAAGTCGACGCCGAGACGCGCGACGAGCCGGCGGACGCCGTGGTCGGACAGACGCCGGCGGCGGGCGAGTCGGTCCCCGCCGGGACGGCGGTCGATCTGACCGTCTCGGTCGGTCCGGCGTCGGACTCGGACACGGACGCCGGATCGGCGGACGGACGCGACGAGGAAGGGGGCGGGGCCGGGCCGGACCTGCAGGCCGTCGACGGCATCGGCCCGACCTACGCCGACCGCCTCCGCGCGGCGGGCGTCACGGACCTGCCGACGCTCCTCGACCGCGACCCCGACGAGGTGGCCGAGATCACCCGTGCCTCGACGAATCGCGTCGAGACCTGGTTCGACCACGCGAAGCGGCTGCTGGAGGGCGAGTGACCGACACGCACCTGATCGCCTTCGCCCCGTCGAGCGACGAGACGGCGATCCAGCGGGTGCTCGGTCGCGTCGTCGGCGCCGGCGGCGAACTGGTCGTCGTCGCCGGCGGCGGGGTGATCGTCCGCGCGCCCGAGGCCGTCGCGGCGGCCGTCGACGACGACCCGGCGGTGCGTCACGTCGGCGGCGTGACGCTCCCGGACCGGGCGCCGGTGCGGATCCGCCGTCCGGCCGCGGACCCGCCCGCAGAGTGACCGGTCACGCCGCCGCCGGGCGACGTGTGGTCCCCGTTCACACCCGTCACGTCGGTCGATTTCGCCCCGCGAAAGTTTTAGGCGGGTGCTCGGCGTACGAATCGGCGATGAAACGCGGCCCCGAGTTGATAATCACGGAGAAGGACAACGCCGCCCGCCGCATCGCGGACATCCTGAGCGGCGGGTCCGCGGAGGCCGAGCGGATGAACGGCGTCAACGTCTACGAGTGGGGCGGCAAGCGCTGCATCGGGCTGTCGGGTCACGTCGTCGGCGTCGACTTCCCCCCGGAGTACAGCGACTGGCGCGACGTGGAACCGGTCGAACTCGTGACCGCGGAGGTCGAGAAGCGGCCGACACAGGAGAACATCGTCGCCGCGCTCCGACGGCTGGCACGGGACGCCTCGCGGATCCACATCGCCACCGACTACGACCGCGAGGGGGAACTCATCGGCAAGGAGGCGTACGAACTCGTCCGCGAGGTCAACGAGGAGGCGCCCGTCGACCGGGTGCGCTTCTCCTCCATCACCGACCGCGAGGTGACCGAGGCGTTCGCCGACCCCGACGACCTGGATTTCGACCTGGCGGCCGCGGGCGAGGCCCGGCAGATCATCGACCTGATGTGGGGCGCCTCGCTCACGCGCTTTCTCTCCCTCTCGGCTCGACAGCTCGGCGACGACTTCATCTCCGTCGGCCGGGTGCAGGGGCCGACGCTGAAGCTGATCGTCGACCGCGAGCGGGAGATCGACGCCTTCGACCCCGAGGACTACTGGGAACTGTTCGCCGACCTCGCGAAGGACTCGGAGACCTTCGAGGCGCAGTACTTCTACCTCGATTCGGACGACACGGAGGCCGAACGCGTCTGGGAGGAGGACCGCGCGGAGGCCGTCGACGCGGTCCTGTCGGCGGCCGAGACGGCGACGGTCGAGGAGGTCCGCCGTCGCACCCGCACCGACGAGCCGCCGGCGCCGTTCAACACGACGCAGTTCATCCGCGCCGCGAGCGGGATCGGCTACTCCGCCCAGCGGGCCATGAGCATCGCCGAGGACCTCTACACTGCGGGCTACATCACGTACCCCCGGACGGACAACACGGTCTACCCCGAGGACCTCGACCCGCGGGAGTTGCTGGACGCGCTCTCCGCGGGCTCCCGGTTCGGCGACGACGCCGCGTCCCTCCTCGACGCCGACGACATCGAGCCGACCGCGGGCGACGAGGAGACGACCGACCACCCGCCGATCCACCCGACCGACGAACTCCCCTCGCCCTCCGATCTCTCCGAAGACGAGTGGGAGGTGTACGAACTCGTCGTGCGACACTTCCTCGCCACCGTCGCCGAGGCGGCGACCTGGGAGCACCTGCGCGTCGTCGCGGGCATCGCGGGCGGGAGCGAGACCCTCTCCCTGAAGGCGAACGGCAAGCGCCTGGTCGATCCGGGGTACCACGCCGTCTACCCCTACCGGTCGACGAGCGAGAACTACGTCCCCGACGTGAGCGAGGGCGAGGAACTCGCGGTGAAAGAGACGCGCCTCGAGGCCAAGCAGACCCAGCCGCCGCGCCGGTACGGCCAGTCCCGCCTCATCGAGACGATGGAGGACATGGGCATCGGGACGAAGGCGACGCGCCACGACGTGATTCAGAAGCTGTACGACCGGGGGTACATCGAGGGCGACCCGCCGCGTCCCACCCGGCTGGCTCGGGGCGTCGTCGAGGCGTCCGAGGAGTTCGCGGACCTCATCGTCAGCGAAGAGATGACGGCGCAACTGGAGGCGGACATGCAGGCCATCGCCCGGGGCGAGGCCACGCTGGACGAGGTGACCGACGAGTCACGCGAGATACTCGCGGAAGTGTTCGACCGGCTCACCGACTCCCGGGAGGCGCTCGGCGACCACCTGCGCGAGTCGCTGAAGGCCGACAAGACCGTCGGGCCGTGTCCGGAGTGCGGCGCCGACCTCGTGATCCGACGCAGCCGCGGGGGATCCTACTTCGTCGGCTGTGACGGCTACCCCGACTGCGAGTTCACCCTCCCGCTGCCCTCGACGGGCAAGCCGATCCTGCTCGACGAGGTGTGTGGGGAACACGGCCTGCACGACGTGAAGATGCTGGCCGGCCGCAAGACGTTCGTCCACGGGTGTCCGCTCTGTGCGGCCGAGGCGGCCGACGAGGAACCCGACCTGATCGTCGGGCCGTGTCCCGAGTGTGGCGACGACGAGGGGGGCGAACTCGCCGTCAAGCGCCTCCGCTCGGGCGGCCGGCTGGTCGGCTGTACGCGCTACCCCGACTGCGAGTACTCCCTCCCGATGCCCCGCCGTGGCGCGGCGGAACTCACCGACGACGTCTGTGACGAACACGACCTGCCGGGGCTTCGGATCACCTACGAGGACTCGGATCGCGAGCCCTGGGAGCTGGGCTGTCCGATCTGTAACTACCGCGAGTATCAGGCCCGACAGGAGGGGACGGAACTGGAGACCATCGACGGCATCGGCGAGAAGACGGCGGAGAAACTGAAAGCCGCCGGCGTCGAGGACGTGTCGGGACTGAAGGCCGCCGAACCGGACGCGCTGGCGAACGAGATCGACGGCGTCGGCGAGGACACGGTGCGGGACTGGCAGGCCGACGCGGACTGATACCGTCAGCCCGTCCCTCGGTCGCCACGACGCCCCGAGAACGGCCGGTACCGACGGACGACGGGTCGGACGGGCGGGACGAGTCGGACCCTTTTTATCGGTTCCGCGGAGTAGACATCCCCAATGAACACGCCGTGGGACGAGTGGGACCACGTCCTCAAGGTCGACCCCGACAAGGACCTCGTCGCGGGCGAGACGTTCGAGGACGTCTGTGCCACCGGAACCGACGCCATCGAAATCGGTGGGACGACGGGCATGACCAAAGGGAAGATGGAGACGGTCGTCGACGCCTGTGCGAAGTACGGCGTGCCGCTCTACCAGGAGCCGTCGAATCCGGCCGTCGTCATCGACGACGACGCCCTCGACGGCTACCTGATCCCGACGGTGTTCAACGCCGGCGACAGCTTCTGGGTCACCGGCGCCCACAAGGAGTGGGTGCGCATCGAGAACGGCCTCGACTGGAGTCGCACCCACACCGAGGCGTACATCGTCCTCAATCCCGAGTCGTCGGTCGCGGAGTACACCGACGCCGACTGCGACCAGTCGCCCGACGACGTGGCCGCCTACGCCGCCGTCGCGGAGAAGCTGTTCGGGCAGGAAATCGTCTACGTGGAGTACTCCGGCACGTTCGGCGATCCCGAGACGGTACAGGCCGCACAGGACGCGCTCGTCGACGCCACCCTCTTTTACGGTGGCGGCGTCGGCGACTACGACGCCGCCTACGAGATGGGCCAACACGCCGACGTCGTCGTGGTCGGCGACCTACTCCACGACGAGGGCTGTGACGCCGTCCGCGAGACGGTCGAGGGCGCCAAAGACGCCCACGAGTGATCAGGTCGACGCCGACCGGGACCGGGTCATCGCGCGCTCTCCGCCCTCGACGCCGCTCGCGTCCGCTTCGTCGTCCGCCAGCGCAGGTCGCGCGACGTTCCAGACGGCGAGACCGACGACGAGACCGTAGAACCGAACCGCGGCGGTGACGACGCGCCCGACGCCCGGCACCGGCGTCGTGGCGGCGGCGACGAGGAACGCGGCGACGCCCGACCCGATCACGGCGAGCGAGGCGAGCAGCCACGCGCGGAGCGTGGCGACCGAGAACACTCGACGGCGCAGCCGACCGACCGCGAACGCGTCGGTGGCATCGCCGGTGTCGGCGTACGCGGTCACCGCGACGGTCGAGGCGTAGCCACAGAGCGGGAGCAACGCCGCACCGAGGAGACCGACGCCGACGGCGCCTGCGAGGGAGGCGAGACCGGGGAGCCGACCGACCGCGCTCGGCCCGAAGCGCACGAGCGCCTCCCACTGGAGGAGCATCGACGCCGACGCCGCGCCGCGCGTGCCGACGGCGACGAGTGCCACCGCCGGGAGGTGGTACGCGGCGACGACTCCGGCGGTTCGCACGCCCGTCCCCGCCAGCGCCCGGAGGTCGGTGAACCGCGGTAGTGGGTCGTCGCCGGCGTCCGCCCGCAGAACGCGGACGGCGTACCCGCCGAGCAGGACGCCGGGAACGACGAGCGGGAGCGTCGCGACGAGCAGTGCGCCGACGAGGCCGATCCGTGGCCACGCCTCGGTGTCGAACGGCCATCGTGCCAACGCGTCGATGTCAGGTGTCACGTCTGCGCCGGGATGGCCGCGGGATCGGATATAAACTCTCGGCGACACCGGGATTTTTCTCGTCGCCGACGGAAGCGCGAACGATGGAGATCACCGACGTTCGCGTCGAACGTATCGAGGTACCGCTGGACCGGCCACTCGGCGTCTCGAACGACCGCTCGATGGACGTCCGGGGCGCGGCGTTCGTCGTCGTCGAGACGGACGCGGGCATCACGGGCGTCGGCGAGGGCGTCGGGCCCGAGTCCTCCATCGTCGAGCGCATCGTCGAGGAGAAGTACGCCCCGAAACTGATCGGCGAGGACCCCCTGGACATCGAGCGCCACTGGGCGTCGATGGTGACCGACACGGTGTACAAGGACCGGAAGGGGCAGGGCCTCTCGGCGGCCAGCGGGGTCGACATCGCGCTGTGGGACGTCGCGGGCAAACACCACGGCGTGCCCGTCTACCGGCTGCTGGGTGGACCCGTCGAGGGGTCGCTCAAACCCTACGCGAGCGACCTGTTCTGGCAGGACCCCGAGACGATGGCCGAGCGCGCCGGGTCGTACGTCGACCGCGGGTTCGCGGGCGTCAAGACCCACCTCGGCCGCGGCATCGACGCCGACGAGGAGCGGGTGGCGGCCATGCGCGACGCCATCGGCGACGCCGCGCTGATGGTGGACATGAACTGCGGGTACGACCGGCCCGACGCCCGTCGCGTCGGGAGGATGCTGGCGGAGTACGACGTCTACTGGTACGAGGAACCGCTCTCGCCGTACGACGTCGAGGGGCTGGCCGCCCTGCGCGACGAACTCGACGTGCCCATCGCGTCCGGCGAGAACGAGTACACGAAGTGGGGCTTTCACGACCTGTTCGAGGCGGACGCGGTCGATTACGCCATGCCCGACGTGATGCGGTGTGGCGGGATCACGGAGGCGAAGAAGGTCTGTGCGCTCGCGGAGACCTACGGCACGGTCGTCACCCCCCACTGTTTCACGACGGGCGTCGGCCTCGCGGCGACGATGCACGTGATGGCGGCGTCGCCGGCCTGCGAGTGGCTGGAGTTCGATCCGACCGACTTCCCGGTGTACGAGGCGCTGTTCGAGACGCCGCCGGAGCTGGCGGACGGCCGCATCGCCCTTCCCGAGGAACCGGGTCTCGGCGTCTCCCTCGACGAGGACGTGATCGGCGAGTACCGCGTCGGGTGAGCGACGGCGCGTCGTCGCTCACTCCAGCGACGGCACGTCACGGCTCGGCGAGCCGTCCACCGACCGGAAACGGTCGCGTTTAAGATGCGGGGTCCGATACGGATGCGTATGGAACACCGAACCCACGCGGCCGACGTCGCGGCCGGCGAGACGGCCACGGTCGCCGGCTGGGTCCACGAGATTCGGGACCTCGGCGGCATCGCCTTCCTGATCCTCCGTGACAGGACCGGCAAACTCCAGATCAAATTCGAGAAAGACGAGATGGACGACGGACTGGTGGAGACGGGACTCGGTGTCCACCGGGAGTCCGTCGTCTCCGTCACGGGTGCCGTCGAGGAGGAACCGCGAGCGCCGACGGGGCTGGAGATGGTTCCCGAGTCGGTCGACGTGCTCGCGGAGGCCGACCCCGAACTCCCGCTCGACCCCTCGGGGAAGGTCGACGCCGAACTCCCCACCCGGCTGGACAACCGGACCCTCGACCTCCGCAAGCCCGAGGTGAAGGCCATCTTCGAGATCCGCGGGGAGATCCTCCGAGCGGTTCGCGAGTACTTCCGCTCGGTCGGGTCGACGGAGATCAACACGCCGAAGATCGTCGCCACCGGGACGGAGGGCGGCACCGAACTCTTCCCGATCACCTACTTCGGCAAGGAGGCGTTCATGAACCAGTCGCCACAGCTGTTCAAACAGCTGATGGTCGGCAGCGGCCTGGAACGCGTCTTCGAGATCGGCCCCATCTTCCGCGCCGAGGAGCACAACACGCCCCGCCACCTCAACGAGGCGACGATGATCGACTTCGAGTCGGCGTTCGTCGACCACCACGAGGCGATGGACGTCTGTGAGGGGACGCTCAAGGCAGCCTACGAGGGCGTCGCCGAGAACTGCGCCGAGGAACTCGACCTGCTCGGCTACGACGACTTCGCGGTTCCCGAGGCGGCGTTCCCCCGGCTCACCTACGAGGAGGCCATCGAGCGGATCAACGCCACGGGCGAACTGGACGAACAGCTGGTCTGGGGCGACGACCTGCCGACCGAGGCCGAGAAGGCCCTCGGTTCGGACGTCGGCGGTCACTACTTCATCACCGACTGGCCCTCCGAGATCAAGCCGTTCTACATTCAGGACTACGACGACGACCCGCAGCTCTCGAAGGGGTTCGACCTGATGCACCCGCGGATGGAACTCGTCTCGGGCGGCCAGCGCGAACACCGCTACGACGAACTCGTCGCCGGCTTCGAACAGCAGGGACTCGACCCCGAGCAGTTCGACTACTACACCCGGATGTTCAAATACGGGATGCCGCCCCACGCCGGGTGGGCCTACGGCGTCGAGCGCCTCGTGATGACCATGCTGGATCTGGACAACATCCGGGAGGCCGTCATCTTCCCGCGAGACAGGCAGCGCCTGAGTCCGTAGATCGAACGTCCCCGGCGAGCGAAACGGAACGGCCGCGTTCCCGCGACGCCGCCGTTCGACGGGACTGCGTGACGGATCGTCCCGCCGCCGCGGCCGTTCCGACAGGGCTTAACGACTCGCCGTCCGTCGTCGGGGCATGAGCGAGCAGTCGCGGCGTGACGGCGCGACGGCGTTCGTCCCCGGCCACGTCACCGGGTTCTTCAGTCCGTACCCCCAGGACGACCCCGAACGGGCGGGGTCGCGCGGCGCGGGACTGACCCTCTCGGACGGCGTCCGCGTGACGGTGCGGCCGGCCGAGGGCCACGACGCCCCGCGGGTCGACCTCGACGGCGAGGCGATGTCGATGGCGGCCGTCGAGACGGTGCTGTCGGCGCTGGGGGTGGCCGACCGGGCGCGCGTCGTCGCGGCGAGCGACCCGCCCATCGGGACGGGGTTCGGCGTCTCCGGGGCGATGGCGCTCGGGGCGGCGCTCGCGGCGAACCGCGCCTTCGACTGCGCGCGGTCGACGAACGCGCTCGTGACGCTCGCCCACCGGGCCGAGGTGGTCGCGGGGACGGGTCTCGGCGACGTGGTGGCGCAGGCCCGCGGCGGCGTGCCGATCCGTCTCGATCCCGGCGCGCCGGCGCACGGGCGCCTCGACGGCGTGCCCGATCGGACGCGCGTCGAGTACCTCTCGCTCGGCGACCTCTCGACGGCCGACGTGCTCGCGGGAGACACCGACCGGCTGGCGGCCGCCGGCGAGGACGCCCTCTCGCGACTGCTCGACCGGCCGACGCTCCCGACCCTGCTCGACGAATCGCGGCGCTTCGCCGGCGAGACGGGGCTCGTGACCGACCGACTCGCGGAGATTCTGGCGGCCGTCGACGAGGTCGGCGGACGGGCCTCGATGGCGATGCTCGGGGAGACGGTGTTCGCGCTCGGAACGGGACTGACGGACGCCGGATACGACGCGTCGGTCTGCCGAACGCACGACGCCGGCGCGCACCTGGTGGACGAGAATCGGTAGCGTCCCGATCGATCGCGGAGGCAGGGCGGAACACCGCGTCAGGACGCGATGCGGGAACGGGCCGCGGCCCGGGTCGCGCTCATCGCCGGCGGCCGCCGACCCGGGACCCGCGGCTCACTCGAGGTCGAAGCGGTCGAGGGTCATCACCTTGTGCCACGCGTCCACGAAGTCGCTGACGAACTTCTCCTCGGCGTCGTCGGCGCCGTAGACGTCCGCGGTGGCGCGAAGGCGGGCGTTCGAGCCGAAGACGAGGTCGAACCGGGTGGCCTCCCACACGACGTCGCCGGTGTCGCGGTCGCGCCCCTCGAAGACTTCCTCGTCCTCCGAGACCGGCTCCCACTCGTAGTCCATGTCGAGCAGATTCACGAAGAAGTCGTTGGTCAGCGTCCCCGGTCGGTCGGTGAAGACGCCGCGGTCGGAGTCCTGGTAGGTCGCACCAAGCGCGCGCATGCCGCCGACCAGCACCGTCATCTCGGGCACCGACAGGTTCAGGAGGTGGGCCTTGTCGACCAGCCGCTCCTCGGGGGTCTCGTAGAGGTCGTCGTAGTCGCCACCGAGGTAGTTCCGGAAGCCGTCGGCCTTCGGTTCGAGGGGTTCGAAGGATTCGACGTCGGTCTGTGCCTGGGTGGCGTCCGTGCGACCCGGTTCGAACGGGACGTCCACGTCGTAACCGGCGTCCGCCGCCGCCTGCTCGACGGCGACGTTGCCGCCCAGAACGATCAGGTCGGCGAGCGACACCCGCACGTCGTCCGAGCGCGAACCGTTGAACTCCTCCTGAATCCCGTCGTAGGTCTCCAGAACCGTCTCCAGCTCCTCCGGCTCGTTCACGTCCCAGCTTCGCTGGGGTTCGAGGCGGACGCGCGCGCCGTTCGCACCGCCGCGCTTGTCGCTATCGCGGTACGTCGACGCCGACGCCCAGGCGGTCTTGACGAGCTGAGAGCGGGTGAGGTCCGAGTCGAGGATCGCCTCCTCGAGGTGGGCGACCTCCTCCTCGCCGACGAGGTCGTAGTCGGCGTCCGGGATCGGGTCCTGCCAGATCATCGTCTCGTCGGGGACCTCCGGACCGAGGAATCGCTCGGGTGGGCCCATGTCGCGGTGGATGAGCTTGTACCACGCCCTCGCGAACGCCTCCTGGAACTCGTCCGGATGCTCCTGGAAGCGCTCCAGGATCTCCCGGTAGTCGGGGTCGTGCTTCAGGGCGACGTCCGTCGTCAGCATCATCGGCTGTTGCGTCTCCGACGGGTCGAACGCGCCCGGCGCCTGCTCGATTTCCTCCTCGTTCTCGGGGCGCCACTGCCACGCACCGCCGGGACCCTTGTGGGGCTCCCACTCGTGAGTGAGCAGGTTGTCGACGTAGCCCATGTCCCACTGGGTCGGCGTGGCGTTCCAGGGGCCCTCGATACCGCTGGTGATCATCCCGGCCTTCTCGCCGAGCTCCTCGAAGTCGTGCTTCCAGCCGAGGCCCTGTTCCTCGATGGGTGCCGCCTCCGGCTCGGGACCGAGGTTCTCGTCGGGGTCGTCGGCGCCGTGGACTTTCCCGAACGTGTGACCGCCGGCGATGAGCGCGACCGTCTCCTCGTCGTTCATCGCCATCCGGCTGAACTCCTCGCGGATGTTCTTCGCGGAGCCTTCGAGGTCCGGCTCACCGTACGGCCCCTCGGGATTCACGTAGATGAGGCCCATCACGGTGTTCGCGAGCGGGTCCTTGAGGTTGCCGACCTCTCCCTCCTCGAAGCGCTCGGGCGAGGTCGTCTCCCACTCTTCCTCGGGTCCCCACTCGACGGCCTCGTTGGACTTGAACTCGTCCTCGCGGCCGCCGGCGAAGCCGAACGTCTCGAAGCCCATCGACTCCAGCGCGACGTTCCCGGCGAGGACGATCAGGTCGGCCCACGAGAGCTTGCGACCGTACTTCTGCTTGACCGGCTGGAGCAGGCGGCGAGCCTTGTCGAGGTTCACGTTGTCCGGCCAGCTGCTCTCCGGCGGGAGGCGCTGGAGGCCACCGGACGCACCGGCGCGGCCGTCGAGGTTGCGATACGTCCCGGCGCTGTGCCACGCCATCCGGATGAACAGCGGCCCGTAGTGACCGTAGTCGGCCGGCCACCACTCCTGGGGGGTCGTCATGACATCCTCGATGTCCGCTTTCACCTCGTCGAGGTCGAGATTCTCGAACTCCTCGGCGTAGTCGAAGTCCTCGTCCAGCGGACCCACGTCACGGACGTTGTCGTCGAGGATACTCAGGTTCAACAGGTTCGGCCACCAGTCCTGATTGGACTTGGTCATCACCGTCCAGTTGCGGCTTTCGCATATTAAGATTGTCTGATTCGGAAACGAAGTTTCGTGGTCGCCCAAGCTATCTCTCGCATTTGTGAAGTTTTGTCAAGGGGTTGCGCAGCCGGATTCGGCGTGGCCTCGGCGACGAGTACGGGATGACGACCGGGATGTGGGCGGATTCGGACGAGGGAAAGTCTGAAGCCACTCGTTTACAGACGTATACATATGGGAACCAAGAACGTCCGACTGGACGACGACGTGTACGAGCGGGTGAAAGCCCACAAGCGGGAGGACGAGACGTTTTCGGACGCCGTCGCTCGCCTCATCGAGGACGTGTCCCTCCTCGATCTCGTCGACGAGAGCGCTGAGTACGACGCGGAGCGGGCGGCAGCGCAGAAGGCCACGCTGAAGCGGACGGCGCGCGCGGACGCCGAGTCGGCCGCAGGGCTCGACGAGAAGGGTTCGTAGCACGGGATGATCCTCGATACGAACTTTCTGATAGACCTAGACAACGACCGACCGGAGGCGATCGAGAAGGCACGACGGATCGAACGCGAAGGCCTCCCGCGGCGAGTCCCGCGAATCGTGATGTTCGAGTTGTGGGTCGCGGTCGGGAAGGGTACACGGACAGAACACAACCGACGGAAGTTCGAACGACTGCTCGATGGGCTTCCACAGGTCGAACTCACGGCATCGATAGCGAAGCGGGCGGGAGAAATCGAGGGAGAAACGCAGGCGGCCGACCCGAACGACATCGGTGTCGGGTCCGCGGATGCGATCATCGCGGCGACGGCAATCGACGTGGGAGAGCCGGTCGTGACGGATGACGAGCGGGACTTCGTGACCCGGATACAGGAGCAGGCAGGGGTATCGGAGTTAGAGGTCGAACTGTACGCGGCCGAGTAGAACCACGCGACGGCGTCACGCGGCCGATACGGTGCGGACGTACGGCGGGCCACCTCCGGAGGCGGTTGCGGGGTTCCTTTCCGAGGAGACGGCAGAAGGGATGCGCGAAGCTATCGCCGCGAAGCACTACCGCGACGATCTCCGGAACAAGGAGCAGGTGGCGGACGAGCTGTCGACGGAGATCGCCGAGGAACTCCACACGCCGTGGTTGCCGGTGGAACGCGAGACACGAGTCGGAACGGAAGAGTAGCGCGACGACCGTCCGAAGGGTTATTCGTATACGCACGCATAGCGTTTGTATATGTCCGATGCCGACAGCGGAACTGGAGGCGACGGACCGGAGACGGTCCAGATCAATCTCCGTCTGAGCAAGGCCTTCCTCGAGGATATCGACGCGACGTGGCAGGAACAGGGGTTCAACTCCCGAAGCGAGTTCCTCCGCTACGCCGCTCGGGACGCGATCAAACACCCCGAGTTCTCACGGGAGGGGTGGAAACAGATCGCGGCGAGCGAGCACGAACTGCGTTCCGGTGACGCGGAGCTGGTGTCGCGGGAGGAAGTCGTCGAGATGATGGACCGCGACGAGAATGACGAGTGACTGGACCTGGAAGTTCACCCAACGCGCTGCGGATCAGTTCGACGGGCTCGATCCGCACGTCCAGGACCGAACCGTCTCGAAGCTCGACGAAGTGGTGGACTCGGAGTGGCGGGAGCCGTCGGACTTCCTCGAACCGCTAACCGGCGGGCCGTTCTCCAAACTGCGGGTCGGACAGTATCGCCTCGCCTGCGTGCTCGATCACGGAACGTCCACACTCGAAGTCCGCAGAATCGAGCATCGAAGCGGTGCCTACACGGCCGACGACTGACGAAGGCAACGGTCAGAAGAGATTCCCGACACGCTCGCACGGTTGCTCGTGGAGCGCGGGCGTACCGAGTTCCGGCGGCTCGTTCCAACAGTCGGAACAGTGCCGGTAGAACGCGACCAGCCCACCGGTGAGTGGCTCGGGGTCGCGCCACTCGGTCCGGTCGGACCGAAGTGAACTCTCGCAGACAGGTCGGGGGTCGAACCACCTGGTTCGGTCACGCCGACCACCCCCGACTGACCCGGGGGAATGAAGCGGCAAGAACAGCTGCTATACGTATAAAGAGTATGGACTGTCCGGATTCGAATCCTTCCCTGCGGTTTTTCCCCAAGTTTTTGCGAGGGAGCGCAGCGACCGAGCAAAAAGTGGGAGTGGGACTGTCCGGATTCGAATCCTTCCCTGCGGTTTTTCCCCAAGTTTTTGCGAGGGAGCGCAGCGACCGAGCAAAAAGTGGGAGTGGGACTGTCCGGATTCGAATCCTTCCCTGCGGTTTTTCCCCAAGTTTTTGCGAGGGAGCGCAGCGACCGAGCAAAAAGTGGGAGTGGGACCGCCCGGATTCGAACCGGGGTCACGGGCACCCAAGGCCCGAAGTATACCAGGCTAACCCACGGTCCCGTACGAACACTTGCCTCTCGCGCCCGCTAAAGGATTTCGTTCGACCTCAGTCGGCACCGATTTCGCAGCCGTCGACGTACTCGACGTCGTCGATGGAGTCGATGGGGTCGTCGCCACACACCGGGCAGTCGGGATCCTTCGCGTAGGGCACCGTCTCGAAGGTCATGTCCATCGCGTCGTAGAAGAGCATCCGGCCGATCAGGGGGTCGCCGGCGTCGAGCAGGAGTTTGACGGCCTCGGTGGCCTGGATGCAGCCCACGGTGCCGGGGAGGACGCCGAGGACGCCCGTGGTCGCACAGTCGGGGACGGTACCCGGTTCGGGCGCCTCGCGGAACAGACACCGGTAGCAGGGCCCGTCGGGATGAAGCGTCGTGACCTGGCCCTCGAACTTGTAGATGGCGCCGTGGGAGACGGGGACCCCGGCGAGTCGGGCGGTGTCGTTGACGAGATAGCGCGTCGGGAAGTTGTCGGAGGCGTCGACGACCACGTCGTAGTCCTCGATCAGGTCGGCGTCGTCCCGGTCGAGACGCGTCTCGTACGTCTCGACGTCGACGTCGGGATTGAGCGTCGCCACGAAGTCCTTCGCGCTGTCGACTTTGGGGCGACCCACGTCGCTATCCCCGTGGATCACCTGCCGCTGGAGGTTCGATCGCTCGACCACGTCGTCGTCGACGACGCCGATGCGACCCACGCCCGCGGCCGCGAGGTACTGGATGACGGGCGCACCGAGCCCGCCGGCACCGACGACGAGCGCGCTCGAATCTAACAGGCGCTGCTGCCCCTCCGGACCGACCTCGTCCATGATGATGTGTCGGGAGTAGCGATCCAGCTGTGTCGAATCGAGCGAGAGCCCACTCATACCACACTCTCGGGGAGCGACGTGGATAAATCCGTGCCGTTCGGGCGCGGTCGGCGCCAGCCGTGATAAACCGAATACGGCGATACGGAATCGGGACGATGCGGTGGGTGGCTACCTGGACCGACGGCGGCGAGACGGTGTCCGTACCCTCTTTGCCCGGGCGAACGAGCACCGGATATGGCCCTCCGTGATCGACTCCGTCCGTGGCACGCGCTGATGGTCCTGGTCCTCCTCGCGGGAACGGGCGTCTCCCTGTCGCGTGCCGGCACCGTCACCGGCGAGACGCTGCTTCGCGCCCTCCTCTCGGGGCTGGTGGGACTCGTCCTCTTCCAGTTCACCGTCGGCAACGTCTGGGGGTACGCCGTCGAGTACTACAACGCCGGCGGGTCGTGGACCGACCTGCCGTTCCTGACGCCGTTCGGCCTCGCCGCGGTAGCGGGCGTCGCCGCGGGGGTTCGAACCGGCAGCGTCGGGGTCGGCGCCTGGGTTGCCTTCTGGGTGTTCGTACTCGTCGCGGCGGCCGTCGCACTGGGGACGTGGCTGCTGGTCGGGTATCGGGAAGCGGGGGCGTGAGGTCGGCCGTCAGTTCGCCAGCTCCGCGATGTCGAGCGTTTCGAGGCGCTCGGCCGTGGGAATCCCGTCGTCGTCCCAGCCGCGGAAGTCGTAGTATTCGTCGAGCATGGCCGAGAGTTCCTCGGGCGGACAGTACATCCCCTCGCTCGGTCCCTCGGGGATGGGTTCGTGCATCACGCGATGCGAGAGCGTGTCGGTCTCGCGGCGGGCGACGCCGCGTTCGACGTTGATGAGGCGCTCGAGGTTGTAGACGCGCTCGCCGATCCGTTCTACCTCGTCGGTCGAGAGGTCCCACCCGGTCGCGGCGGTGATGGCGTCGCGGTAGCGGTCGGTGACGCGCTTGCCCCAGCCGGCCTCGCTCACGAACCGACACTGGGTGAGCGAGTCGCCGAGCGCGGTGAAGTGTTGGGTGCGGGCGGCGAACTCCGGCGTCCCCTCGGTCGTCTCGGCGTGTTCGCCGTCGTACTGGAGGGTAGGCCGGGTGTCGTGGTGTGACCCGCCGCGGGTGGCGGTGGCGTAGCCGACGCTCATGCCCTTGAGGCCGCGGGGCGAGTGGGCCGCGAACTCCAGGCCCTTGACGCCGTGGAGGTAGCGCTCGGCTCCGTCGTCGAGTTCGGCGGCGAGGCGGAACGAGCCCTCGGCGAGGCGGTCGCCGAACCCCTCGCGGTGGGCCGTCAGGCGCGCGAGTTCGACCAGTCCGTCGGCGTCGCCGAACGCGAGGTGCGGGGAGTCCTCGTCGGTCAGGAGCCCCTCGTCGTAACACTCGCGCGCGAAGGCGACGGAGACGCCCCAGGAGATGGTGTCCATCCCCAGTCGGTCACAGAGGTCGTTGGCCTTCATCACCCGCTCGACGTCGAAGACGTCGGTCATGGTCGCGGTGCCGAAGAGGCTCTCGAACTCGGGGATCTTCCCGTCGGTCACCCCCTCGCCCTCGACGGTGACGTGTTTCCCGCAGGCGACGGCACAGTTCGCACACGTCGTGTCCTCGGTGACGTACGCCTCGCGGATGCGCTCGCCGCTGATCGCCTCGGCGTCCTCGCGAGGGGCCTGCTCGATCCGGTTGTTCCGCCGGCCGAGTTTCCCCATCTCGTTGATCGGGTTGACGAGACCGCTGGTGCCGTAGTTCTGGAGCATCTCCGTCTCCGCCATCAGCGGCCCCATCCGGTCGCCGACCAGATCGCGCAGGTCGCCGTCGGCGGCCGGTTCGGGCCGGAACGACCCCTCGATCACCGCGACGGCCTTGACGTCCTTCGATCCGAGGACGGCGCCGGCGCCGCCGCGGCCGGCGACCCCCTCCCGCATCTCGGAGTCGTGGAGCAGGCAGGCGTAGCGTACCAGGTTCTCGCCCGCCGGCCCCGCGGCGACGACGTGGACGTCGTCGGCGTCGACGCCCTCGGCCTCGGCGACCCGGTCGCCCACCTCGGCGCACGTCTCGTAGGTGTCCAGCCCCGCCAGGTCGGGCGCGGATACGACCGACGCCCCCTCCTCGTCGACCACGACGTAGGAGAGTTCGTCCGCGGCGCCGTGGAGGACGACGGACTCGAAGCCGGTCGTCTTCTGGGCGCGGGGGAAGGTGCCGCCGAAGGTGCTGTCGAAGAAGCCGTTCGTCTGCGGGCTGACGAAGCCGACGACGCCCCGACTCGTCGACTGGAAGGGCGTGCCGTTCATCGGACCGACGGTGAAGGCGACGACGTTCGCGGGGTCGAACGGGTCCGCATCGGGCGGGACGTGGTCGTGGACCGCCTTCGCCGCGAAGCCGTTGCCGCCGAGGAAGCGCCTGGCGTCCGCGGGGTCGATGGCCGCAACCTCGCTCTCACCGTCGCCCAGATGGACGTGGAGGGTCTCGCCGCCGTAGACGGGTGGCAGGTCGGACACGCTACGCTCCCGCCGGCGAATCGGCCCGCCGGCCGGCCGCGGTAGTGATCCGTGACATGGGCGTCCGTCAACGCTCCGCGTACTAATCGTTTGTCGGTGGGCCGTCGTTCCATATCGCGATATGCGATTTATCGACGCGGCACGGCGCGGCCGCTCACGGGTGGGGAAAACGGGAAAAGGGCGTTACTTGCCGCGCCGGGAGTCGCCGCCGACGCTCGGCCGAGTGTGTTCCGTGCCCTTGCCGCGCCCGTCCTGACCGCGGCCCTTGCGGCCGGCGCTGGTCCTGCCACGGAACGCACGCCCGCGCTGGGAGTCGTCACAGATCCAGTTCAGGTCGTCGTCGGACTGGATGGCGGGGTGTTCGGGGTCAACCAGGATCACCTCGTGCCACTTCTGGGAGCCGTCCTCGCCGACCCAGTAGGAGTTGAGCACCCGGAGGTTGGGGTACTTGCGGGAGGTGCGCTCCTCGGCGATGCGCTGGATGCTCTTGCGGCGACCGATGCGGTTGACGCCCTGTCGCTTGGTGCGTCGGCCGGCCTTGAACCGTCGCTTCCGGGCCCCGCCCTTGCGGACGGAGGTCCGGACCACGACGATGCCCTGTTTGGCCTTGTAGCCCAGGTTCCGCGCCTTGTCGAGGCGGGTCGGTCGCTCGATGCGTTCGATGGCGCCCTGATCGCGCCACTCCTGCTTTCGTTGCCACTGCAGTTCGGCGAGGGCCCCGTCGTCGGGGTCCCGCCACGCGTCCCGGATGTGGGAGTAGAAGCTTCGTGCCATGGGTGTCACCACGGGCGCTTGCGATTCAGCGTCGCCGGCTGGCGAGCCACATCTCGTCCCGACGAGTCGGGTGCCCGCTGGAGGCCCGTCTACCAGCGAGTTGTCGGGGCTACCGGTCGGTACGGGTTAAGAACTTCGACTCGCCGCGAACTCCCGGACCGTCTCGAACTCCTCGGCGGCGACGGCGTCGGCGACGCTCGCGGCGTCCACGTCGGGGACGACGGCGGGATACTTCCGCTCGAAGAAGCCGATCAGGTTGGACACGTCGCGTTCGAGCAGGTCGGCGGCGTTCTCGTGATCGGTCGACACCGACTGCGGCCAGTCGAAGACCGTGATCCCCGAGGACGCGACGGCGACGTTGTGTTCGCTGAGGTCGGCGTGGATCAACCCCGCGTCGTGAGCGCTCGCCACCTCGCGGAGCACCAGATCGAGGACCCCCACCACCTGTTCGTCGTCGAGTGTCGCGCGAGCGAGTTCGACGCCCTCGAACTTCGCCATCACGATACCGTGGCGGTTGTGATCCACGGGTCGCGGGACCGCGACGTCGGGATAGAGGGTTTCGAGCGCCTCGTACTCCCGCTCGGCCGCCTTCCGCGCGGTGTAGAGCCAGGAGACGTGGTGGTGGTCGGCGGTGTACTCCCGCTCCCGGTTCACCTCCCGGAAGTTGGTGTAGCCCTCGCGGTGGAACTTCAGCGCCAGCGGCCGGTAGGACTGCACCTCGTAGACGTCGCTCTCCTTGCCCACGCCGAGCGGCGCGCCCACGCCCTCGATGGTGTCCCGCTCCGCGAAGGTGTGGAGGGCGAGGACGTCGTACCCCTCGAAGGTGAGCTGGTACCCCTCGTACTGGATGGTCCGGCGCTCGATCAGGTCGCGTTTCATGCAGCGATCCAGCCGGTACTCCACCTCCTCGGGCGTCAGGTCCGCGTAATCCGGCAGTTTCTCGCGGTTGACCCACTCGCTGAACCGCATCCCCTGCTCGACGCCCGAGAGGAGATAGAAGTCCTCGGGGTCGAGTTCGGCCACCACGCGGGCCACGTTTTCGACCATACTCCCGACTCCGCGCGCGAGGGACAAAAGCCCCCCGCGTCGGGTCGTAAACCGTATGGCGCGATAGCAAACGGCGGTCGGTCAGTCCTCGGCCGCGGGAATCGGGTCGACCCGGAACACGTAGTCGTCGTAGGCACCGTCCAGGTTCGCGGGGCTCTCCTCGTCGGTGTGGGCGAGACAGAGGAACGCCTCCGCGGTGACGGCGCCGTGGCCCGTCTCCTCCTGGTACCGCTCGGTCACCACGAACGCCGCGGGGTCGTTGCACCCACGACGGTGACACGTGACCGGCCGGTCGTCGGGCGGTTCGGCCTCGTCACCCCGCTCGCGTTCCTCGTCGAGTGCCCGTCGCCGCTGGCGCTTCACCTCGTGGCGGGCTTGCTCCTCCCGCCCCCGTTTCGTATCTGGCATCGCATTGACACAGGACGGGTGGCGTGATAACGCTGTGGTGGCTCACCGATCGAGGCTCGGGTGGGTCGGCTGCTCGGAGGGGTGGGGCTCGGCGAACCGCTCGCGCATGAGCGCCAGCGATTCGGCCTCGCGTCGGCGGCGTTCCTCGTCGTCGATTTCCTCACACCCGGGCGGCAGGTCACGGCCGCGGTCGGTGAAGTAGCCCTCGGGCGCCACCCAGTCGTGGTAGAACGGGCGGTCCGCGTCCTCCAGGAGCGTGACGGCGACTTCGGCGCCGTGCCCGGCACTCACGACGGCCTGGTGGGGTTTGCCCGCGAGGCGGCCGGCCGCGTAGAGGCCCTCCACGCCCGTCCGCCCCCGCTCGTCGCACTCGACGAAGGGCTTGCCCCGGTCGACGACGTCGACCCCCGGGGGGAGGTAGTCGGTGGCGTTCTTGGTCGCGGCGACGACGTAGTCGGCCCGGTATCGGTCGGCGGCGTCCGTCTCGACGGCGAACCCGTCGTCGTCGCGGGCGACGCGCGCCACCCGTGCCTCGCGCCGGTCGGCGCCCGCGCGCTCCGCGCCCTCGGCCATCATGTCGAGCAACAGGCGGGCGTTGACGCCGGCCGGGAAGCCGGGGTAGTTCTCCAGGTGGGCGTTCCGACGGAGGATCGGCGAACCCGCGTCGAGGACGAGCGTCTCCAGGTCGGCGCGAGCGGTGAAGGTGGCCGCCGACAGGCCGGCGACCCCGCCCCCGACGATCACGACTTCGGCTGTGTCTGCCATGGTCGAACCCCGGGTTCGCCGCACTTGTATCCGCCGTGACCGCCGCGCTACCCTTATGCTACGTGAACGCGTACCACGACGAATGGAGGACGTGTTCGTCGGCAGTCTCATGTCGGCACCGGTCCACACGGTGAGCGCCGACGCCACGCTTCGGGAGGCGGCACGGGTACTGATCGAACACGACGTCGGCTCGGTCGTCGTCGTCGACGCGGAGGGGCGTCTCGACGGCATCCTCACCGTGACCGACTTCGTTCGCGTCGTCGCCGGCGGCGGTCGACACGGCCCGGACGCCCCGGTGTCGGCGGTCATGAGCACGGACGTCGTCACCACGGGTGCGGACGTCCCCGTGGCGGGGGCGGCGGACGCGATGGTGGAATCCGGCCACTACCACCTCCCGGTAGTGGACGGCGAGACGGTGATCGGAATCGTCGCGGCGGCCGACCTCGCGGCGTACGTCTCGACGGTGCGGGCGCCGAGTCCGCCACACCGCCGCTAGCCGTCGGGCCGGAGGCTCGTCCGGAGCGCGACGCGGGCGACGTTGCCGCCGCACGCGGCGGTGCGAGTGAGGGCGCGGAGGACGCGGGAGAGGGCGTAGGCTCCGGGGGGAGACCGCTCGAAGAGCGCCCGATCGATGGCGCGGGCGTCGTCGACCACCGCGTCCCGGCGGTCGAGCACCGCGTAGGCGCGCTCGCTCGACGATTCGAGGACGGCCGTCGTCGCCGTCTCCACCACGTCGCGCGAGCGCTCCGCGAGCGAGGAGACGTCGGTCAGGACTTCCTCGGGAAGGGTCCCGTCAGTTCGGTCCGCGAGGGCGGCGACCTCGACGGCGTGGTCCGCGACCCGCTCCAACTGGCGGGCCGTCAGGTAGTAATCGAACAGCTCCGACCGCCGGACGTCGAGGTGATCGATCTCCTCGAAGTCGGTGAGCGAACGGTTGAAGTGACGCGTGATCATGCCGAACAGTCGATCCGCGCCGTCGTCCCGACCGTCGAGTCGCTCGGCCTCGTCGGGGTTCCGCAGCGCCTCCATCGCGGTGCGTTGCATCGACAGGGCGGTGAACTGGAGCTGGACGACCGACTGCTGGATCGACACCTCGCCGGCGTCGAGGAGGTTCTCGACGACGACCCGCCCGTCCCCCTCCTCGACGACCGACATCCCCACCATCCGGTCGACGAGTCGGCGGACGGTGCGGCACTCGGCGTCGGCGAACTCGTCGGGCGAGCGGAGGGAGACGGTGTCGTAGCCGACGGCGTAGGCCGCACCCAGCGCCCGTCTGACGGTGTCGGGATCGGAGTCGGGCAGGTGAATCTCCGTCGCGCCCAGGGCGCCGCCGTCCTCGGCCGCGCTCCGGACGACGAGCGAGCCGTCGGTGTGGGGATAGAGGTGAATCGGCATCCCCGCCTCGAGGGCGTGTTCCGTCGCCCACTCCTTGGGGAGCGACACCGAGTAGGTCGAGCCGCCGATCTTCTGTAGTTTGCGTGTCTCCATGTCAGACGAGCTCCGGATCGCTCTCGATCATGTACAGGGTGCGCGCGGCGACGTTGACGGCGTGATCCCCGACGCGTTCGAGGTCGCGGATCGTCAGCAGGAGCCGGGAGACGTCGTCCATCAGCCGCTCGACGGCCCACGAGTCCTCCGCCTCGACCTCGCGTTCGATCAGCTCCCGGACCACCCGCTCGCTCGCCGTCTGACACAGCGAGTCGAGTTCGTCGTCCCGGGCCGCCACCTCGTGACACAGCGCCGCGTCGTCGGTGCGGTAGGCGGTCATCGCGTCGTCCAACAGTTCGGTCGCCTGTGTGCCGATGGCCGAGAGGTCGACCTCCCCGAACCGCTCGCGGTCCGCTTCGAGGGTGTACTGCGCGAGGTTGACCGCCAGGTCGCCGACGCGCTCCAGATCCGTGAGGATCTTGAACGACGAGGCGACGAATCGGAGGTCGCCGGCGACGGGCTGTTGCTGGGCGAACAGCTGGATGCACGTCGACTCCAGATCCAGATACATCCGGTCGATCTCGTCGTCGGCGCCGATCACGCCCCGCGCCGTCGCCTCGTCGACCGTCTCCAGGGCCGTCAGTGACCGGTCGAGGCGGTCGGCGACGAGGGCGCTCATCCGCAGCACCTCGCTACGGAGTTCGGCGAGCGACTCTTGAAACTCGTCTCGGGTCACGGCTATCCGAACTTGCCGGTGATGTAGTCCTCCACCCGCTGGCTCTCGGGGTTCTCGAAGATCTTGTCGGTGTCGTCGTACTCGACGAGTTTGCCGCCGGTGAGGAAGACGGCGGTCTGATCCGAGATGCGGGCCGCTTGCTGCATGTTGTGGGTGACGATGACGACCGTGTACTCCTTCGCGAGGTCGTCGATGAGGTCCTCGATCTTGGCGGTGGCGATGGGGTCGAGCGCGGACGCCGGCTCGTCCATCAGGATGACCTCCGGATCGACGGACAGACAGCGGGCGATACAGAGCCGCTGTTGCTGGCCGCCCGAGAGGCCGAGGGCGTTGTCGTCCAGTCGGTCGTGGACCTCGTCCCAGAGGGCGGCCTGCTTGAGCGCCCGCTCGACGAGTTCGCGCTCCTCTTCGGTGTCGTCACGGCCGAGCATTCGGGCCAGCAACCCGGTGTCGATGTCGCCGTGTTTCCGCGGACCGTAGGAGATGTTCTCCCGGATCGACTTCGGGAACGGGTTCGGCGACTGGAACACCATACCGACCCGTTTGCGGAGTTCCACTAGGTTGATGCCGTCCTGATAGATCTCCTTCCCGTCGAGCTGGACCGATCCCTCGACGCGGGCCGCGTTGATCCGGTCGTTCATCCGGTTGAGACAGCGGAGATACGTCGACTTCCCACACCCCGAAGGGCCGATGAGCGCGGTGACGCTCTTTTCGGGGATCTTCATCGAGACGCCCTTCAGGGCGTGATCGTCGCCGTAGTGGACGTCGAGGTCGTCGGCGACCATCTTCGCCGTCCCCTGGAAGTCGTACTCGACCCACTCCTCTCTGGTCTCCTCGACCGTCTCGCCGCTGGTGGTTTCGAGGGGCTGGTCACTGCCCGTCGTGCTGGTCCGTGTCTGGTTCTGACTTTGGGTCTGTCGTGAATCGCTCATCGTTAGTCGTGCCTGAGTCGCTGTCGGAAGTAGTATCGTGCGCCGATGCCGATCGCGTAAAACGAGAGGACGACGACGAGCAGGATGAGCGCCGTCGCCCACCGGAACTCGTTCGCATTGGAGACGTTACTCCCCAGACCGACGCCCGCGGTGATGAGGGCGTACAGCTGGTAGGGGAGCGCCGACGTCGCCTGCAGGAGTTCGGGGTTGGCGACGAAGGGCGGCGTGCCGGTGAACTCGAAGCCGCCGATGACGTCGACCGTCTGTTCCCCGGGGACGAACGTCCCGCCCGCCATCGTCAGCAGGATCGGCGCCGTCTCGCCGGCGATCCGGCCGACGCCGAGGATGACCCCCGTGACGACGCCCGGAAGCGCGGCCGGGAGGACGACACTGCGGATCGTCTGCCACTTCGATACGCCGAGCGCCGCACTCGCGTCGCGGTACTCGTCGGGCACCGAGAGCATCGCCTCGCGGCTCGTGATGAGCACGAGCGGCAGGAGCATGAATCCGAGGGTGAGCATCCCGGCGAGCAGCGACTTCCGGTTGCCAAAGCGCGGGATGAGGAAGGCAAAGCCAAAGAGCCCGAAGACGATGCTCGGCGTGCTCCAGAGGCCGTTGGTCGCCACCTCGACGGCCTGGGTGAACCGGCCGCGCTCGGCGTACTCGGTGAGGAAGATGGCCGCGCCGACGCCCAGCGGCACCGCGAACAGCACCGCGCCGACGACCAGCCAGATGGTTCCCACGATGGCCGGGAGGACCCCCTGGAAGTCGTTCAGGAGCGCGACGCCGTTCATCACGAACGGGACGTACACCGGCAACTCGAACGACCCGAACAGCTGCGGGCCGACGCCAGCGCCGACCTGAACGCCGTTGAGCAGGCCGGGAATCCCCTGGACGACGACGAAGGCGATGAGGATGAACAGGAAGGCGACGATGGACAGCGCGTTGAGGTAGACCAGGACGTACGCGCCCATGTGTCGGCCGCGTGCGCCGAACCGGCCGTAGGCCTTCGCGGCGGCCCAGCCGCCGTAGCAGGCACAAAACAGCGTCGCGACCGGGACGAGGAACTCGGCCGTGATCGAGGCCTGCTGTTCCCAGCCGAGGTTCCACAGCCACTCGGGACCGATCGTTCCGGTGAGGAAGACGGCGCCGACGAACGCGAGCAGGGCGCCGAGGGGCACCGTCGAGCCCACGTCCTCCCGGGGGAGGGCGGTCCCGCCGAAGGCCAGGCCGCCGCCGAGGACGCCCCCGACGACGCCGCCGGCGGTGCCGAGCCCGAGCGTCTGGGAGGCGACGCCGCCCCCGATGACGATCCACGGCACTGCCGCGCCGAAGCTCGCGATCAGGCCGGCGCTCGCGTCGGGGTCGGTCTCGACGTAGCCGAGCCACGAGCCCAGACCGAAGACGGCCACCGCGACGCCGAGGCCGATCAACAGCCCGCCGAGCAGCGTCACCGTCGGCAGGCCGGCGATCGTGCCGGTGAGACTCACTCGCTCGAACATCGCCGCGACCGCGAGCACGAACAGGATCGCCGAGAGGCCGACCGTCGCGCCGGCGACCGCGTCGGTCGCCGTCGTGTCGCCCTCGACCAGCCGCGACTGGGTCGCGCCCGCCATCAGGCTTCACCTCCGAGCTTGCTGCGCATTCGCCACTCGATGTACTGTGCGCCGATCGAAATGAAGAGCACAGTGATAAAGAGGATCACGCCGGCGACGAACAGGGCGTCCATCTGGAGGCCGTCCGCCTCGCCGTAGTTGCGGGCGATGAGCGAGGTGAGCGTCTCCTGGCCGTAGAAGACGTTCACCAGCGGTTCGGTGAGTTGCGGGACGCCGCGCAGCATGACCGTCGCGGCCATCGTCTCGCCGATGGCGCGTCCGACGCCGAGGAGGACCGCGGCGGAGACGCCCGAAAAGGCCGCCGGCAGGGTGATCGAGGTCATGGTCTGCCAGTCGGTCGTCCCGACCGCGAGCGATCCGCTTTTCATCGACTCGGGGACGCTACTGAGGGCGTCCTCGGCGACGGAGACGACCGTCGGAAGCGCCATCAACCCGACGACGATGCCGACGAAGAGATAACTCCCCTGTCCGACGGTCCGAAACTGGTCAGACGCCCACGGGCTCAGGATCGTGAAGCCGATGAAGCCGTAGACGATGGAGGGGATGCCGGCGAGGATCTCGACGCCCGGCTTGACGAACTCCCGGACGATATCGGGGGCGATCTCCGAGAGAAAGAGCGCGGCGGCGACCCCCAGCGGCCCCGCGACCGCCGTCGCGACGACGGTCACCATCAGCGTCCCGTGGATCATCGGCACCATCGAGTACCGGATCGGGGGCGACACCGCGTCCCAGTTGGGCTGGATGAACAGCCGAAGCCCCGGCACGCTCACGCCGAACACGGTCGCGGTCTCGTACCGGATGACCGGGATCGACTCCCGAAAGATGAACACGATGATCAGCCCGAGGATCAACAGCGTCGAGACGGTCATCGTCAGCGTCAGTATCAGTGCGGTCTCCTCCTGGTGTCGCACCCAGCCGTAGCCCGTCGCCGCGACGAACACGGCAAAGGGCAGGACGGTCAGGTTCGACACCGCGAGGAACCCGACGAACGCCGTCAGCAGGGAGACGGCGATGACCCCGACGACGACCAGCGCGGCGGGTTCGGTGTCGTCGACGAAATCGCGGACGCGCTGGACCTGCTGTCCGGCGGCCGCGTTCAGTCGTTCGCTACGTGTTGCTGATGCCATGTTGCGTGCGTGGGGTGCATTGATAGGGAAGGTGTCATGAAAACGGGCGTTCGGTGGCCTAGCGGCGAGCCGATCCGGACTGGCCGCCGGATCAGGGCATGATCAGGTCTTCGGTGGCGAGCGCCGAGACCTTCTCCTTCATGGATTCCAGGTCGCTCGTCGGCAGCGGGATGTAGTTGTTCCCCTCGACGAAGACGGTCTGTCCGAACTCGTTGAGGAACATGTTGATGAACGCAGCCTCCCGTGCGTCGTACCCGCCGCCGTTGGGGTTGTCCTCCTCGATCAGCGTGTACATGTGGAGGTCACGGTTGAGCGGGTAGTCGCTGTCGAAGATGGTGTTCTCCGCGTCGCGGTCCGGCTCGTAGACCGTGCCCTCGAAGTTGATGGCGACCGGAACGACCGTCTCGCTGGTGAACGCGAGCGCCATGTACGCGATGGCGCCCTCGTTCTGGGAGACGGCCTGCGCGACCTGCTGGTTCTGCCCGAAGCGGGTGTCGACGCCCGGCATCGGGGCGTCGGCGCCACCGAGCATGTTCAGGCGGAACGAGGTGTCCGTCCCGGAGCCCTCGGCGCGGCCGATGGCGTAGATCTCCTGGTCGTAGTCGACCCCTTCGATCTGGTTCCAGTTGGTGATCTCGTCCTGGTAGATCCCGCGGACCTCCTCGCCGGTCAGTTCGGTGACGCCGGCGTCGACGACGTCCGAACTGACGACGACCGGCTGGCCGTCGCGGCCGACGACGTTGTCGACGACCGTGCTCTGGGCCCGCTCCTCGCTCCAGTCGAGTTCGGCCGTGATCGGTCCCGAGGAGTTGCCGATGTCGACCAGGCCCTCCGTGACGGCCTCACAGCCGGTCCCGGAGTGGCTCAGGCCGACCGTCGTCGGGAACGGCGGGCTGGAGCGCTGCTCGGTCGGCTCGAAGCCGAACTTCTGGGCGAAGTAATCGGCCAGAAGCATGTCCGGCTCGCCGAGCTGTTCCCAGCCCGGGACGGTGCTCTCCGAGTTCGACCCCCAGTACTCGCCGTCGCTCGGCGGCGCGTTGGAGTTCCAGTAGGAACTACCGGTGTTCGAGATGGGGTAGACGGTCGAGGACCCCTCGGCGTTGAGCAGCGAGGTGTTGAGGCCGTCGCCGCCGTCGCCGTCGTCGCTCGACTCCGTCTCCGTCGGTTCGCTGTCCATTCCCGACTCGGTTTCGGTAGCAGTAGGGTCGGGCTCGGACTCGCCGCCGCCGTCGCCCCCGCCCCCACCCGATTGGCCGCCACAGCCGGCCAGACCGGCGATACCGACTGTTCCAGTCGTTGCAATGAACGTCCGCCGCGAGACACGCCCGTTTCGGTCTGAGTCTTCGGACATCACGTAACGATCCCGTAGATCCCGTAAAGACGGTTTATATGAGAGGTACCTCCCGTCTCCATGTGAACGTGTGTCGAACTATTCGCTATATACCCCACAATAGCCACCGCCACCGTCGAGACGGAAGGTATAACGCCGCCTCGGCGGAAACGAGACGTGTGACCGACCACGACGACTCGCTCGACGGGCTGTCGCTGGACGCGGCCGTGGACGCGGTCGTCACCCGAACCGGCGACGACCCCGACGCGGTTCGGGCGGCGCTCGGACGGGTGACGACGGACGGCATCGTGCGCCGCGAGGCGGTCGACGACGCACTCGGCCACGTCTCGAAGGTGGTGTCCACCCCCGAGACCCGGGTCGAGAACGCCGGCATGCTGATCGACGACGCTCGCGAGGCCGCCGCGGCGGTCGATCACCTCGACAGCGTTGCCGAGCGCCTCGACGACTTCGAGGATCGGCACGCGGCGGTCGCCGACCGCGTCGACGACCTCGGCGACCGACTCCAGTCGGTCGTCGCCCTGGCGGACGACCCCGACGCAATCTACGAGACGGCAGTCGAGATTCGTCGGCTCGAGGCCGCGGCCAACTCGGCCCAGCACACTGCCGACAAACTCGGCGTCGACGCCGAGGAGTTCGAGGCGTGGGTCCGGAACCCCGGCCGTCGACTGGACGCCCTCGACGACGACGCCGACGCGGTGTCGGAGTTCGTCGACGGCGTGGCGGAGACCCTCGACTCGCTCGCGGCCGGGGACGTCGCTTCGGGCGTCGATCGCGCGGCCGTCAGATTCGACGCCGCCCTCAGACACCGGGTCTCCCGGCTCCTGCTCGAGGACCTCCGGTCCGAAGTCGACGACCTCCGGGCCTGGCCGGACCCCGCCCCGGACGACGCCCACGGTGCCGTCGACCCCGAGAGCCTCGACGCCCTCGACGACCGGCTGACGAGCCTCGAGGACCGCTGGCGGTCGATCGGCGACCGCTTCGACGGGTCGGCGGTCGAGTGGCGGGACCGCTACGGCGACCGGCTGGCCGACTTCGAGACAGCGCTCGACGACCACGCCCCGCCGGTCGACTGGGGAGCAGTCGAGTCACTGCTCGGCGAGTACCGCCCGGAGACGGACGACGCGGAGTCGGCCTGATCGGGGTCGGAGACGTCGCTCGAACCCCGCCGCGACCGGCGAGGTGAGCGCCCGCCTCGCGAAACCCATTTGCCGGCCGGCGCCGACCGGTGGGTATGGACGGGAGCGACGGGCCGCTCGCCGACCGGGAGTGGCGGCTGATCCGCGAGGAGCGGTGGCCGGGGCCGATGAACATGGCGCTCGACGAGATCGCGGCGGAGACGGCCGCCGCCGGCGGTCCCCGGACGCTCCGGGTGTACCGCTGGGACCCGGGGACGCTCTCCCTGGGCTACCACCAGGACCCCGACACCGTCGACTGGGAGCGCTGTGACCGCGACGGGATCACCGTGACCCGGCGACCGACCGGCGGCGGCGGCATCTACCACGACAGCCACGGCGACGTCTCCTACACCATCGTCGCGCCCGACGACGAACTCCCCGGGGACCTCGTGGAGTCGTACCGACTGCTCTGTGCGCCGATCCTCGACGCCTTCGACCGCCTCGGCGTCCCCGCGACGTTCGCGGAGACGGGGCGGCCGGCGCTGTACGACCCCGCGTGTTACCTTCGCGAACTCCACCCCGCGCACGACGTGGTCGTGCCCGGATCCGCGGGGCCACGGAAGGTGAGCGGCAACGCCCAGCACCGCCGCACCGACGCCGTCGTCCAGCACGGGTCGCTCACCTACGCGGTGCGGCCGGAGCGACACCTCGCGGTGTTCGCCGACCCCGGCGTCGACGCGGCGACGTTCCGCGAGCGCGTGACGGGCATCGAGGAGCACTCGGCGGCGACCCGCGAGGAGGCGGTAGCGGCCGTCGAGGCGGCGCTGCGGGAGTGGGCCGACGCCGAGGCGGGGTCGTGGACCGACGACGAACTGGCCCGGGCACGCGAGCGCGCGGCGGAGAAGTACGCGAGCGACGAGTGGACGAGACGGCGGCCCGGGGGCGACCGTCGCGATTGAAACCGATCGGACGTCCGATCGTACGCCGTATGTGAGCAGCTGTGCAACGACGTTCGATCGCCACGTTAGAAGCCGAACGTCTCCGGACCCTCGACGTCCAGTTCGTCGGAGATGGCCTCGTGAATCTCGTGGACCGGCGGCGTGTCGCGGGTGGGGTCGAGCCAGTGTTCGCTCACCCACCGGTACCGCACCGTCAGCTCCGAATCGAGGAGGAAACACGACCGGCGCGACCGGCGGGTGATCCCGAGGGCGCGGTAGGTGACGCCGAAGACGTCGGACAGTTCGAGATCCGGGTCGGCAAAGAGCGGGAAGTTCAGGCCGAGGTAGTCGATAAAGCGGCGGTGGAGGCCGGCGCTCGACTTGCTACAGCCGACGACCTGGACGTGATCCCCGCTGGAGAACCAGTCGAAATCGCGGAAGGAACACCACTCGTCGATGCAGTCGGGGCTGAAGTCGACGGTGTAGAAGCTGAGCAACACCGGTCGGTCGGCGGTCAGTTCCCCGAGCGTCGCCTCCGCCGCCGTCCCGTCGGGGCGGACCAGCGTCGCGCCGACGTCGGGGACCGTCTCGCCGACGTCGATGGGTTCCTCGCTCTCCATGGACCCGGATTCGGACGGGGGTGACAAAACCGTTCGCCCGGAGCGACGGCCGGAGTCGAAGCGCCTTTGCTCGGCGGCGTCCTCTGGCCGGTATGCGAATCGGAGCACACGTGTCCATCGCCGGCGGCGTCGACAACGCGGTCGGCAACGAGCGCGACGTCGGCGGGAACTGCGGCCAGATCTTCACCCACTCCCCGCAGGTCTGGCAGGACCCGAACGTCGGCGACGACGAGGCCGCGGCCTTCCGGGAGGGGACGGCCGAACACCTCGACGGACCGTGGGTCATCCACTCCTCGTATCTCGTCAACCTCTGTACGCCGAAGGCGGACCTCCGCGAGAAGTCGGTCGACAGCATGCAGAAGGAGGTCGACGCCGCCGAGAAGCTCGGCATCGAGTACGTGAACGTCCACCTCGGCGCACACACGGGGGCGGGCGTCGACGGCGGCCTCGACAACGCCGTGAGCGCCCTCGACGAACTCGACGTGCCCGACGGCGTGACCGTCCTCGTCGAGAGCGACGCGGGCAGCGGGACGAAACTCGGTGGCGACTTCGAACACCTGGCGACGGTGCTGGCCGAGAGCCGTCACGACCTCGGCGTCTGTCTCGACACGGCCCACGCCTTCGCCGCGGGCTACGACCTCTCGACGCCCGAAAGCGTCGACGAGACGGTCGACGAGTTCGACGACGTGGTCGGGATCGAGAACCTGCAGTGCATCCACCTCAACGACTCGAAGCACGCCTGCGGGACGAACAAGGACGAACACGCCCACGTCGGCGAGGGGCTGATCGGCGTCGACGGCATGCGCCGGATCGTCACCCACCCCGACCTCCGCGACCTGCCGTTCGTGCTGGAGACGCCGACCGAGGACGGCAGGGGCTTCGCGTGGAACATCGACCGCGCCCGCGAACTCCGGAACGGGGGGTAGGCCGGACCGCTTTTGGGATGACCGGCCGTACGGGGCGACGGATGGACGACTCGGTATCCAGACGGCACGTGCTGGCCGGAGCGGCCGCCGCGCTCGGAACGGGCGTCGTCGGGCGGGCGCGCGCCCAGGGGACGCCGGTGACCGTCGCCACGCGCAACTGTTATCTCGGCGCCGACCTGTTCCGACTGCTCGCGGCCGCGACGAGCGGGAGCGAGGCCGTCCGGGACGCCGTCGGCGACCTCCTCCGGTCGGTCGACCGGAGCCACCCGCCGGCGCGCCTCGACGCCGTCGCGGGCGAAATCGAGCGGACCGCGCCGGACCTGCTCGGCGTGCAGGAGGCCGCGCTGATCCGGACGGGCGAGCCGAGCGGCGGGGCGACGCCGACGGCGACGACCGTCCGCTACGACTTCCGCGACCGCCTGTCGGCCGCGCTCGCGGCGCGGGACCTCCCCTACCGCGTCGTCGCCGAGACGACGACCACCGACGTCCAACTGCCCGGGACGGTGGACGGGGAGCGCCGCGCGGTGCGCCTGACCGACCGCGACCTGATCCTCGCCCGCGAGGACGTGGCGACCGCCGGCGTGACGACCGGGCGGTTCGACGCCGCGCTCACGCTCTCGGAGGGCGACCGCACGCTCGCCGTCCAGCGGGGCTACTGCGTCGCCGACGCCGACGTCGCCGGCGACCGCCTGGCGTTCTGTACCGCTCACCTCGAAGCGGCGTCGGCCGAGACGCGGACGGCGCAGGCGGCGGAACTGGAGACGCTGCTGACCGACCGGGGGGACCCTGTCGCGCTCGTGGGCGACCTCAACAGCGGACCGGGCGGGTCGCGGGCGGCCTACGACCGCCTCACGGGGCCCTTCCGCGACGCCGCCGCCGGCGTCGGGAACACCTGCTGTCACGCCGCCGACCTCCGGAACGACGCGGCGTCGCTGGACGCGCGCATCGATCACGTCCTCGTCCGCGGCGGACTCGGCGCGACCGACGCGACGCGGGTGGGCGCCGATCCCGACCACCGGGTCGCGGTCGACGGCGACCGCCTCTGGCCGTCGGATCACGCGGGCGTGGTGGCGACGCTCGCACCCGGCGCGGCCGGCACGCCGACCGGGACGGCGACGGGGACGCCCACGCCGTCGCCGGAACCGACGGGGACGGGGACGGCCACCGCCACGGACGCCCCCACGGCGGGCGACGCCCCCGGGTTCGGCGCGACGGCGGCGCTCGCCGCGCTCCTCGGCGGGGCGCTGGCCGCCCGCGGCGACGGCTGACTCCGACGCGGCGAGTCGGGACGGCGGCCCTTATGGTGCCGGGCGGGGTAGGGCGCCCGTGCGCAGATTCTCGGCCGACTACCTCCGGCGGACGCGACGGGGCCTGTGGTCGTCGCGCGAGGCGCTCGACGCCCTCGACCTCCCCGGGCGCGAGCGGATCCTCGACGTCGGGTGTGGCACGGGCGAACTCACCCGCGTGCTCGCGGAGGAGTCCGGCGGCGAGGTGGTGGGCCTCGACGCCGACCCCGCGCTCCTGCGGGTCGCCCGCGAGGAGACCGACTGCCCGGTCGTCGCCGGCGACGCCGGGCGCCTCCCCTTCGTCACGGGCGCGTTCGACCTCGTGGCGTGTCAGGCGCTGCTGGTGAACCTACCCGATCCGACGGCGACGCTCCGGGAGTTCCGGCGCGTCGCCGCCGACGGCGTGGCGGCGGTCGAACCGGACAACGCGGACGTGTCGGTCGAGTCGACGGTCGACCGCGAGGTCGACCTCGAACGGCGGGTTCGCGAGGCCTATCTGGAGGGCGTCGGGACGGACGTGGCACTCGGCGACCGCGTCCGGGAGGCCTTCGAGGCCGCCGGCCTCGTCGACGTTCGGACGCGGCGACACTACCACCGCAAGGTGATCGAACCGCCGTACGACGAGGCCGACCTTCGGGACGCGACCCGGAAGGCGACCGGGGCGGGGCTGGCGGACCACGAGACGGAACTCCGGCGGGCGGTCGGCGACGAGTACGACGACCTCCGGACGGCGTGGCGGGAGATGGGCCGCGAGGTGGTCGCGGCGATGCAGGAGGGGACCTACCGCCGGGCCGAGGTGGTGCCGTTCGACGTGACGGTCGGACGAGTGCCCGGGTGACGAGGGGCCAACCCGGATCGGGCGGCCACTCTTCCCGTGCCCCGACCGTCGCCGCGGCGCGGGATAGCGTGACACCCCCGCGTCGCGACCGCCGTCGGTGTCACCCGCACGCCACTCACACCACGTCGCCGCGAACCGTCCGCCCCGTCCGCTCGGCGCGGCGGTCGCGCATGGCGTCGGCCGCCTCGGCGGCCGTCTCCGCGTCCAGCCCCAGCATCTCCAGGGCCTCCGGGAGCGTCGGGAAGGCGAGTTCGCCGCCGCGGAGTTTCGCCATCGCCTCGTCGTCGCGCCGGCCGTCGGCCCACAGACAGACGCCTCGGGGATCGAGGATCTCACCGTAGGCCTCGCGCGCCATCGCCCCCTTCAGGCGCTGGGTGACGTTGTCCGTGAAGGAGGCGTTGCACACCTCCAGGTGGATCGGTTCGTCGTCGTCGACGAGGTGGGCGGCGAGACAGCGCTCGGGCGCCGCGTGGCCGCCGTCGTTGGCGCGGAGGTGTTCGGGGTACGCCTCGGCCCAGTCGGCGTCGACGGTCTTGCCGACGCCCTCGATCCCGAACCGCTCCGCGAACTCGGCGGTCCGGCCGTCGTCGCCGCGCATGAGGAGGTCCTTGGTGACGTACACGTCCAGTCGGTCGAGGGGGTCGAGGCCGAGGGCCACGTCGCCGTACACCCACACCTCGCGAACGGGAACGGGGAGGAGGGCGGGCCCGTCACCGTCGGACGGTGTCCGACCGTCGACAGACGCGCGGTCCACGGTGTCTACGATCTCCGCCGCCCGGTCCAGTGCCGCGTCTCGATCCATCACGCGCCCTTGCGCCCCGGCGGGCAAAACGGTTGTCCAGCGAAACCGTGATACGACCCGCCGGACAAGGTGGCGCCGATGGACTGTGACAGGTGCGGCCGCGAGGCGGTGATGCACGCGGCCTACTCGGGGGCTCACCTCTGTGACGAGCACTTCCGCGCCTCGGTCGAGAAGCGGGTGCGCCGACGGATTCGGGAGGACGGCCTCCTCCCGGCGGACGCCTCGCCGGAGAACCCACAGACGTGGGTGATCGGCCTCTCTGGCGGCAAGGACAGCGTCGTCCTGACCCACGTCCTCGATTCGACGTTCGGGAAGGACCCGCGGGTCGAACTGGTCGCCCTCTCGATCCACGAGGGGATCGAGGGCTACCGCGACGAGAGCCTCGACGCCTGTCGCGAACTGACCGCGGACCGCGACCTGCGCCACGAGGTGGTGTCCTACGCCGACGAACTCGGCGTCAGGATGGACGACGTCGTCGAGAAGGACCCGGAGGACATGGCGGCCTGTGCGTACTGCGGCGTGTTCCGACGCGACCTCCTGGAGTCGTACGCCGAGGAACTCGACGCCGACAAACTCCTGACGGGCCACAACCTCGACGACGAGGCCCAGACCGCACTCATGAACTTCTTCGAGGGGGATCTGAAGCAGATGGCCAACCACTTCGACGCGAGCCTCGGTCCCTTCGACCGGCGCGCCGAGAGCAGCCACTTCGTCCCGCGCGCCAAACCCCTGCGCGACGTGCCGGAGAAGGAGGTGGCGCTGTACGCCCACCTCGCGGACCTGCCGGCACACATCACGGAGTGTCCGCACGCGAGCGAGGCCTATCGTGGCGAGATCCAGCGACTCCTGCTCGACGTGGAGGAGGACCACCCGGGAACCAGACACTCGATCATGGCGGGCTACGAGGAACTCGCGGAACTGGCGGCCGAACGCTACCGCGAGAACGACGACGGCCGTGACCTCGGCGAGTGCGAGCGCTGTGGGTCGAGCACGGGCGGGCGGATCTGTCGGAAGTGCCGACTGGTCGAATCGATCGAGGCGGTCTGAGCCGTCGGTGGTCGGATCGGTCGAGCGAGAAGAGGGTGTCCGCCGCGGCCGCTACCGGATCACGTCGACGCCGTTGCGCTGGTCGACCTGATCGCGACCGCCGTCGGACCAGGACGCCTGATCCTGGCCGACGTTCTCGCTGGCGTCGAATTCCGAAACGTCCTCGCCGTTGAGACTGCGGCGGGACTTCTCCGCCTGCCGCTGGGTGGAGGGGCCGAGTACCTGGGCGCTCTGGACGCCGGTCATGATGGCCATGACCCGCACCTTGCCCTTGTACTCCTCCTGAATGCGGGCGCCCCAGATGACGTTGGCGCTCGCCTCCAGTCGCTCGGTGATGTTGTTGGCGATGCCCTCGGCCTCCTTCAGCGTGAGGTCGGGACCGCCGGTGATGTGGACGAGTCCCCCGGACGCACCGCGGTAGTCGACGTCGAGAAGCGGGTGGTTCATCGCGTCGCTCACCACCTCCTGGGTCTTGTTCTTGTCCTGGGTCTCGCCCACGAGCATCACCGCGACGCCGCCCTGGTTCATGATCGTGGACATGTCCGCGTAGTCCAGGTTGATGAGCGAGGGCTGGGTGATGGTCTCGCTGATCCCCTTGACGGTCTCGGCGATGATCTGGTCCATCACCGAGAACGCCTTGCCGATGGGCAGGTTGGGCACGTAATCCAGCAGGCGGTTGTTGTCGAGGACGATGATCGAGTCGGCCTCACCGCGAAGCTTCTCGAGTCCCTCCTCGGCCTTGACCGTGCGGGCGCGCTCGACGTTGAACGGCGTCGACACCATGCCGACGACGATGGCGCCCTGCTCTTTCGCGATCTTGGAGACGACGGGCGCGGCACCGGTCCCGGTGCCGCCCCCCATGCCCGCGGTGACGAACACGAGGTCGGCCTCGCCGAGGACCTCCTTGATCGTCCCCTGGGCCATCTCGGTCGCTCGCTCCCCCATCGAGGGGTCGCCGCCGGCGCCCAGCCCCTGCGTGAGCGACTTGCCGACGAGGATCTTCGTGTCGGCCTCGATCATCTGCAGGTGCTGTTTGTCGGTGTTGATCGCGACCGTCTCGGCGCCGTCGACGCCGATGTTGTACAGACGATTGACCGTGTTGTTGCCGGCGCCGCCGGCGCCGACGATGACGATCCGCGGATCGCCGAAGTCGTCGCCCTCGTCGGCGTCGCGCTGTTCGGCCTCCTCGCGCTCGATGGCGTCCTGGACGAATCCCTGCATCGTCACACCTTCGCCCAGCTGCGGTTGCGGTTGCGGTTGTCGTCACGGGACTCGCTTTGCTCGTTGAGCATCTCGCGGACTGCCGAGCGGATGGCCTCGCTTCGGTTCGGGAACTCTCCCGTCTCGACCATCTGTTCGACCTCCTCGATCTGCTGCTTCGGAATTCGTAGTGTCACACGCTCCATGTTTGCATTCCCCCGGTAAGACGGAAGGGGCAGCACCCCGCATACTGTCTTACAGGCCGAAACCGCCCGACGGAGGCGTGCTACCTCCAGGGCGACCAGCTTGTAAGACGACCGTCTTACGCGGACGTACCAACAGACCAATACCTTATAAAACTAACGGCCGGTGTAAGACGAACCCTCGAAACGGCCGTAAACACAGGTATCAGCCGGTTTACGCACGGTCCAACACGTCCGCAGCGGGAGTTCGTCGGCCACAGCTCGGACAGAACGCCCAGTCCGAACGGATCTCGTCGCCGCAGTCGCAGAACACGCGGTGGGCACCCTTCTCACCGCAGTTCGGGCAGTAAACGTGTCCAGAGGACATCTCCTCGCCACATTGGGAACACGTTTTACTCGGCGTTTTCGCCTCGTCCGCCGCGTTTTCACGGGGTGTCTTACGCGTCGTCGGCTCCGGCTCGCTCTCGACGGACACGTCCGACGAATCGACGGCTTCGCCGTCGAGCGTGACGTTTACGTTGATATCCGGCGGGTCGGGGCGCGCAAACGCGCGCTCGGTGAGCACCCGTTCCAGCAGGTCGAGGTGTCGCGCGTCGCCGCCGCTGCCGCCCTCACGCTCCGCGTCGTCGAGGTACGTGCGCAACGCGTCGCGCATCACCTCGCTCTTGGAGGCGTCGAACTCCTCCAGGCGCTCGACGAGGTCGTCGTCGGCGCGGAACGTGATCTTGCTCATCGTTCACGCACACGTCCCCGGGTTATTTCAAACCTTCGTGCGTGTCTGACGGCCGTCTGTCAGCCGTCGGCCGCGAGGCGCTCCCGCTCGGCGCCGAGCCACCGCTCCCAGCAGTCGAACACCCGACTGTCGAGCCCGTAGGCTTCGTCTATCTCCCGAACCCACGCGTGATCCGAGAACAGGAGGCGCTGGAAGCGGCGGACCCGCGTCGACAGCGTCCGACGCGTGCCGGCGTAGCGGGCGAGCGTCTCCGTCCGCGCCCGGGACAGGAACGCCGCCGGCACGTCGACGCCGTCGGCGGCCGCGGCGTGGGCGAACCACTCGAGGTGGGTCACCGCCGCCGCGAGGACGAACCGCTCGCGGAGCCCCGACACCCCCGCGAGCGGCGACCGCCCCTCGACGAGGGCGTCCCGCGGGCGCGGGAACCGCGGCAGGGTGACGGTCAGTCCCGTCGCGGCGGCCACCCGGCGCGCGACGCCGCGCAACCGCCGCTCGAGGACGCGAACCGCCGGCCACAGGGCGAGTTCGTACCACGTCGGCATCCACTCACAGAACGGTTCGGAGAAGACGGCGTCGCCGACGAGGACGCCGACGACGGACTCGGCCTCGCGGGACGACAGGGTGGCGGGATCGGTGCGAAGCGCCGCGGTCACGGCCTCGCCGTCCACCGCGTCGACGCCGGCGAAGTCCATCCCCGCCGCGACCCGGCGGGTGTAGGCCCGGCCGGCCGCGTACCAGTCGGCGGCGTCGGCCGGCGTCTCGATTCCGAGCAGTCGGACGAGGGTCACGGCCTCCCTTCCGGTCGGGGCGACCTAACGCTTCCGCGCCGACCGCGACGGTCAAGTGGGTGCGCGCCGACTGCGCCGACACACCGTGCCAGTCTCGTTCGACCTCTTCGGGACGCTCGTGCGGGCGACGACCCTGGACGACCCCGCCGCCGCCGTCGCCGCCGAACTCCGCGACCGCGACGTCCCCGTCCCCGGGGACTGGGCCGACGCCTACCGCACGTCCCACCTCGACGTCCCGGCCGACGCGGAGGTTCCCCTCCCGGCACACGTCGCCGCCGCGCTCCGGAGCCGCGGTGTGACGGCGTCCGACGGCGTCGTCAGACGCGCCGTCGTCGCGGCCTTCGACCCCGACGTGGAGCGCCGCGAGGGGGTCGCCGCCGCCCTCGCCGCCGCCGAGGGGCGCGGCCCCGTCGGCCTCTGTTCGAACTGCAGCGTCCCCGAACTCGTCCCCCGGACGCTCGTTCGGGCGGACCTCCGGGGCCGGTTCGACGCCGTCGTCACCAGCGCCGCCTGTGGCTTCCGCAAACCCCACCCCCGACCTTTCGAGACGCTCGCGACCGACCTGGGCGTCGACGTCGCCGCCCTCGTCCACGTCGGCGACGACCCCGCGACCGACGGCGGCATCGACGCCCTCGGCGGCACCTTCGTGGACGTGCGCGAGACGCCCCTGTCGGCGCTCGGCGACCGACTGGAGGCCCCCCCGTGACGCTCGTCGCCGCCGGGAGCGTCGCCCTCGCCGCCGGCCTCGACCGCCTCGTCGCCGAACCGCCGGCGGCCCTCCACCCGGTCGCGTGGCTCGGGCGGGCGCTCGGGCCGCTGGACCGACCCTGGTCGCGGCCGCGCCTCGCCGGCCTCCTCGTCGCGGGCGCCGTCCCCCTCCTCGTCGCGGCCCTCGCCGGCGGCCTCGTGGTCGTCGGCGACCGGATCGACCCGCTCGTCGGCGGGGTCGCCGCCGGCCTCGTCTGTTTCGTCGCCACCAGCCGACGCATGCTGCTGGCGGAGGCGCGGGCCGTCGTCGCCCTGAGCGGGACGGAGCTCCCGGCCGCACGGGAGCGCCTCCGGTCGCTCGCCGGCCGGGACGCCGCGGCCCTCGACGCCGGTGACGTGCGGAGCGCCGCCGTCGAGAGCGCGGCCGAGAACCTCGCGGACGGCCTCGTCGCGCCGCTCGCCGGCTTCGCCCTCCTCGCTCCCGTCTCCCTCCCCCTCGCCGCGGCGGCGGCGGCGTGGATCAAGGCCGTCAACACGCTCGACTCGACGTTCGGCTACCGGTCGAAGCCGATGGGGTGGGCGCCCGCCCGCCTCGACGACCTGACCATGTGGCTGCCCGCGCGGGCGAGCGCCGCACTCCTCGCCGTCGCGGCCGGGCGGCCGGGCGCCCTCCGGTCGGCCCGGCCGCTCGCCCACGTCACCGACTCGCCGAACGCCGGGTGGCCGATGGCGACCCTCGCGGTCCTGCTGGGGGTGCGACTGGAGAAACCGGGCGCCTACGCGCTGCCCGGCGGGCCGGCGCCGCCGACGCCGGCCGACGCCGACCGCGGCGTCGCCGTCGTCTCCCGGGCGGGGTGGCTGGCGTTCGGCCTCGCGGGGGTGATCGCGCTGTGCTGACGGCGGTTCGGGGCGCGCTCGCCTTCCTCACCCGCCTGCCGGTCGGCGGCGACGAGGCCGCGTGGGACGCCTTCCGCGCCACGCCCGCCGCCTTCGTCGTCGCCGGCTACGTCGTCGGCGGCCTCGCCGCCCTCCCCCTCCTCGCCCCGACGCCGCTGCCCACGGCCGTCGCCGGCTACCTCCTCGCCCTCTATCTCGTGACGGGCGTGACCCACGCCGACGGCCTCGCGGACTGCGGCGACGCCGCCGCGGCCCACGGCCCCGCGACGGACCGGCGCGAGGTCCTGGAGGACCCGGGGACGGGCGTCGGCGGCGCGCTGGCGCTCGGACTCGCGCTCCTGGCGCTCGCGCTCGGCGGCCTCGGCGTCGCCGGCGCTGGCCCGCGGATCGCCGTCCGCCTCGCCCTCGCCGCGGAGGTGAGCGCCAAGGCCGGCATGGCGGCGCTCGCGGCGCTCGGCGACCCCGGACACGAGGGGCTGGGCTCGGCCGTCGTCGGCGAGGCGTCGGGGGTCGCCCTCCTCCCAGTCGTCGCCGTCGCCGCCCCCGCAGCCGTCGCCGCGCCGGCGGGGAGCGGCCCGGCGCTGGTCGCGGCGCTGCTCGCCGGGCCGGCCGTCGCGCTCCTCGTCGGCCGGTGGGCGACGGCACGGCTCGGCGGCGTCACCGGCGACGCCCTCGGCGCGGCGAACGAACTCGGCCGGGTCGCGGCGCTCCACGCGGGGGTGGTCGTGTGGACGCTCTGGTGATGTGTGGCGGCGCGGGGACGCGCCTCGGCGGCGAGGTGGAGAAACCGCTCGTCGAGGTGGACGGGACGCCGATGGTCGACCGGGTGCGGGCGGCGCTCGCGGCGAGTCGGGTCGGGGCGGTCCACCTCGCCGTCTCGCCGCAGGCGCCCGCGACCCGCGAGCGCCTGCGGACGGCCGGGGCGACCGTCGTCGAGACGCCGGGCGACGGCTACGTCGCGGACCTGACCGCCGCGCTGGATCGGGTCGGGCGGCCGGCCCTGACCGTCGCCGCGGACCTCCCCCTGCTGACCGGCGGCGTCGTGAACCGCGTCCTCGACGCCGCCGAGGACGGGTCGCTCGCGGTGGCGGTGCCGGTCGACCTGAAGCGACGGCTGGGGGTGAGCGTCGACGCGACGTTCGAGCGCGACGGACGGGCGCTGGCGCCCGCGGGCGTCAACGTCGTCGCGGGAACCGACGACGACATACGCGTCGCCGACGACCGGCGACTCGCCGTGAACGTGAACCGCCCCTCGGACCTGTGGGTCGCGGAGGCGCTGTCGTGACCCGGTTCGTCCTCGTCGCGGGGACGACGGCGACGGCCCGGATCGACGGGCTGAGCGCCGCGGGCGCCGACCCCGACCTGCGGGCCCACACGCCGAGCGCCGACGCGGAACTGATCGAGTACGGCCACCTGGTGCGCGCGCCGGTCGTCCCCGTGAGTCCGACGGGGTGTCCGACGCCCGCGGCCGTCACCCGCGCCGTCCGGGAGCGGGCCGGCTTCGAGACGCTCGTCGTCGACGCCGGCCTCGCCGAACCCACGGGGGCGCCGACGGTGGGCGTGGGCGCCAAGCCCGGCCGCGACGTGCGCGACCCCGACCCCGTCCCCACCGCGCCGGGGGCGTGGGTGGCCGCCCGCGAACTCGGCCGGAACCTCCCCGACGACGAACTCGTGGTCGGCGAGACGGTTCCCGGCGGCACCACGACCGCCCTCGCCGTCTGCCGGGCGCTCGGCGTCGACGCCGCCGTCTCCTCGTCGCTTCCGGAGAACCCGCTGGCCCTGAAGGAGGAGGTGGTGGCGGCGGCCTTCGAGTCGAGCGACGTCGACCCGGGCGGGGCGGCCTACCGCCCGAAACTCGCCGTGCGCTTCCTCGGCGATCCGGTCCTCGCCGTCGTCGCCGGCCTGACCGCCGGCGCCCTGGAGTCGGGGACCGAGGTGGTCCTCGGCGGCGGGTCGCAGATGCTGGCCGCGGCGGCGCTGGTGCGACACGCCGGCGTCGCCGACCCGCTGACCCTCGCGACGACGACGTACGTCGCCGCCGACGCCGACGTCCGGTCGACGGCGGCCGGCCTGGACTGCGAGACGGTCGTCACCGATCCGGGTTTCGGCGGCCGCGACGACGCCCTCGCGCGCTACGCCGCGGGCGAGGCCAAGGAGGGGGCTGGGATGGGCGGGGCGCTCCTGCTGGCCGAGCGGGCGGGCGTCCTCGACGCCGTCCCGGACGGAACGCTTGAGGTAGTGGAGCGTCTTGGCACCCCACATGAACCCTGAGGCCGTCTCCGAGGTTGACCGCGTGCCGCACGGCGGAGCGACGGATACGGACCTCCTCGATTTCAGCGCCAACACGAACCCGGAGCGGCCGAGCGGCGTCGTGAGCGTCTACGAGTCGGCGTACGGGGCGGCGACGCGGTATCCGAGCGACGACTACTGCGAGTTCCGCACCGCCGCCGGCGCGTATCTCGGCTGCGAGCCGCTGTCCGTCATTCCGACGGCCGGGGGGAGCGAGGCGCTCCGCCTCGCCTTCGAGGTGACGCTCGATAGGGGCGACGGCGCCCTCCTCCCCGAGCCGAGTTTCGGCGAGTACGAACGCGAGGTGTGCCTCCAGGGGGCCGAACCGACGTTCGTCGCGCACGACCGACTGCTGGAGACCGACCCCGCCCCCTACGAGGTGGCGGTCCTCTGCAACCCCAACAACCCGACCGGCGAGGCCCACCCGCGGGCGGACGTCCGGGCGTACGCCGAGGAGTGTCGTGCCGCCGACACCGTCCTGATCGTCGACGAGGCGTTCCTCGATTTCACCGACTACCGGACGCTCGCGGGCGAACCCGGCGTCGTCGTCGCCCGCTCGCTCACCAAGATGTTCGGCCTCCCCGGCATCCGCGCCGGGATGGCCGTCGCGAGCGGCGACCTGCGCGACCGCCTCGACGCCGCGCGGCCGGCCTGGGGGCTCTCCATCCCCGCCGCGGACGTGGGGGCCTACTGCCTCCGCCGGACGAAGTTCGTCGCCGAGACGCGCGACCGGGTGCGCCGCGAACGCGAGCGCATGGCCGACGCCCTCGACGACGCGTACGAGGTGTGGCCCTCGGACGCGCCCTTTCTCCTCCTCGGGGTCGGCGACCGGCGCGTCGAGGACGTGACCGACGATGCCCGCCGGCGGGGAGTGGTGATCCGCGACGCCACCACCTTCCGCGGCCTCGACGCCCACGTCCGGGTCGCCGTGCGCCGCCCCGCGGAGAACGACCGCCTCCTCGACGCCCTGCTGTGACCTTCGAGGCCACCGTCCGCGACGGCGCGTGTCGGCTCGCCAGACCGAGGACGCGCTGGCTCTCGACCGGCCACGCGGGCGGCGAGCGGGTCGCACCCGCCGCCTACAACGTGACCGTCCCCGAGGGGTGGGAGCGGACCGACCTCGACGCCTACGTCGCCGAACGCCTCGCCGACGCGGGGTTCGACGCCCACCCCGACGCCCCCGCGCTGTTGACCGGCGTCGGCCAGCGACACGCCCGCCGGGCGCGACTGGGGAGCGTCGAGGCCGTCGCCACCGCCGGCGTCTCGAACCCCGCGGCGCTGCCCGTGGGGGAGCGCGACCCGCCGCCGGTCGAGGGGGCCGGCGACGGCGACGCCCGCGACGGCGGCGTTCGCGACCCTGGCCCCGGCACCGTGAACGTCGTCGTCGGGACGACCCGCTCGCTCGCGCCGGGTGCGCTCGCGAACCTGCTGACCGTCGCCGCGGAGGCGAAGGCGGCGACCCTCCTCGAACGCGTCGGCGTTCCGGGGACGACGACGGACGCCGTCGTCGCGGCCTGCGACCCGGCGGGCGAGCGGGCGGCGTTCTCGGGGAGCGCGACGCCCGTCGGCGCGGCCGCGCGGGCTTGCGTCCGCGACGCCGTCGACGCGAGCCTCGCCTCCCGGTACCCCGACGGGGAGTACGGTCCGCCCGAGTCCGGCGTCCGAACCGACGAGCGCGCGGCGGTGTCGGCGCTCGCACCGGACCATTGAAGGCCGATCCGCGTCGACTGGGAGCGAACGACCATGACCGACGACAGCGACCGTATCGAGGCCCGGGCGCCGGAGGAGTTCGGCCTCGTCCAGGCGTGGTGGGGCGACGGGAAGGGGAAGACGACCGCCGCCCTCGGCATGGGTCTCCGCGCCGCCGGCCACGGCTACCGCGTCCACCTGCTCCAGTTCATGAAGGGTGGCGCGGAGAGCGTCGAGGACGTCCGCGGCGAGTACGAGGCCATCGCACAGGTCGACGGGTTCTCCTACGAACACACGGGCCACTACGGCTGGCACGGCTTCACCGACGGGAGCGACGACGCCGACCACGCCGCGAAGGCCCGGGGCGGCCTCGAACGCGCCCGCGAGTTGCTGGACGCGGCGGACGCCGCCGACCTCACGTCCCCGCTCCCCCTTGACGGCGACCCCGAGGACGGGGTCCACATGCTCGTCCTCGACGAGGTGCTGTACGCGGCCAACCGCGACCTGATCGACCCCGCGGACGTGGCCGACCTCGCGGCGTCGAAGCCCGACGACCTGGAACTCGTCTGCACCGGCGGCCACGAGCGGCCGACGTACCTCACGGAGGACGCGGACCTGGTGACCGAGGTTCGGAAGGAGCGCCACCCCATCGACGCCGGCCAGCGCGCGCGGAAGGGCACCGAGTTCTAGGCGGCCGGCCGCGGAGCCCCCGTCCGACGCCCGCCGGGAGCGATCCGGGACGCCGTCGACTCCCGCCCGCCGGGGCCGAAGTGTTTTGCGCCACAGGCCGTAGGGTTCGGTATGACGGCCGTTCCCGGACCGGCGTTCCGCGAGTGCCTCGACGCGCTCGACGACGAAGCGTTCGCGGCGTTCACCGCGGCGGCGTACGAGGCCCGCGGGTGGGACGTCGAGCGGACGGACGGGGGCCTGCGGGCGACGCCACCGCGAGCGGAGCGGCCGCGACGGCTCGCGATCAGGGACCCGGAGGACGACCGGGACGCCACGGACGGCGTCGTCGACGCCGCGGCGCTCCATCGGCTGGTCGCCTACGGCCTCGCGCCCGCCGATCGGACGCGTCTCTGCCGGGAGTTCCTCGACCGCGATCCCGAGTCGTTCGAGCGGCGACCGGCGGACGGGACGGCGGACGCGGACGACGACGTGACGAGCGCGGACGACGACGCGACGAGCGCGGACGACGACCGGACGTCCGGCGACGACTCGGCGGGATCGGGCGGGACGCCGGGTCGCGCGTCCGCGGCAGTGGAGGGGGACGGGGACCGGAATCGGGAGCGATCGGCCACCGGGGACGGCGACGACCCGGGCGACGACGGCGGGACGAACGGCGACGGCGACGCGGCCGGCGGTCGACGGAGGCTGGTGCGGCGCGCGACGGCCATCGGACTCGTCGTGGCGTTCGCCATCGGCGTCGGGGTGGCGGCGTTGGGCGCGAGCGACGGCGTGGGAGCGGCGGCCGTCCTCGGCGGGAACGGGGCGGGCGGCGACGGGACGGCGACGAACGCGACGGGACCGAACGCGACGGGACCGAACGCGACGGCGACGAACGCGACGGCGTATCCGCCGGGCGTCGACGAAACCGGCATCACGGACGCGTCAGCGCTGGCCGACGCCCACGAGGCCGTCCTGTCGAACCGCTCCTATCGCCTCCGGGTCACCTACCGCGAGTTCGCCGACGGGGAACTGCGGGGCGTCGCCCACGAGCGTGCGGTCGTCGCGTCGCCGGATCACTACCGGTCGCGCGTGGGCCGACTGGGGACGGTGAACCACGAATCGCAGGTGGTCGCGAGCGGATCGATGTACGCGAACGGGACGGTCGGCTACGTCCGGACGGACGAGGGCGTCCGGCAACGGAGGGAGGGTCGGCCGGCCATCGGCCTGCAGTCGGCCGAAACCGTCGGGTTCGTCGACCGGACCGAACGGATCGTACGGTGGTATCTCAGCGTCGACGATTCCCGGATCGTGGGCCGGACGGAGCGCGACGGGACGACGACCTACCGGATCGCCTTCGCGGACGACCCGTGGCGGGAGTCGCGGAACGTGACCGGGTGGGCCCGCGTCGACGGGAGCGGCCTGGTCCGGGAACTGCACCGCGAGTACACACCGTCGTCGGCGCCGGCGGTACGGATCGAGGTCACCGTCCGCGTCCGGCCCGGCCCGGTGACGGTGACGCGGCCGGCGTGGGCGCCGGCGAACGCGACGTCGGCGAACGCCACCGCGCGGCGGCGGCCGACGGCGCCGACCCGAACCGAGGCGGCGGCCGTCGCGGGGGGCGAATGACCGCCCGGACCCTCCTCGTCGCCGGCACCGCGAGCCACGTCGGCAAGTCGACGGTGGCGGCGGGGCTCTGTCGCCGCCTGACCGACGCCGGCTACGACGTCGCGCCGTTCAAGGCACAGAACATGTCGAACAACGCCCGCGCGGTGCCGCGTGCGGACGGCGAGGGGTTCGGCGAAATCGGCGTCTCGCAGTACGTCCAGGCCCGCGCCGCGGGCGTCCGGCCGACGACCGACCACAATCCGGTGCTGCTGAAGCCACGCGGTGACGGCGAGTCACAGCTGGTGATCGACGGCGAGGCCGTCGCCGACGTACCCCCCGGCGACTACTACGACGGGTGGTGGGGACGGGCGCGGGAGGCGGTCGTCGACGCCCACGGACGACTGGCGGCCGACGCCGACGTGGTGGTCGCGGAGGGGGCGGGCTCCATCGCTGAGATCAACCTCCACGACCGCGACCTGGCGAACGTCGAGACGGCGCGGGTCGCCGACGCCGAGATCCTGCTGGTGGCGGACGTGGAGCGCGGGGGCGTCTTCGCCGCGGTCGTCGGCACCCTCGACCTCCTGCCCGACGACCTCCGGGAGCGGGTGCGAGGGGTCGTGATCACGAAGTTCCGTGGCGACCGGTCGCTGCTCGCGGACGGGGTCGAAACGGTCGAGGAGCGGACGGGCGTGCCCGTCCTCGCGGTCCTCCCCCACGACGATCCCGGCCTCCCGGCGGAGGACAGCGTGAGCCTGCCGGCGCGAGGGGAGCGGGGCGTCGCCGGCGGGGGCGACGGGGTCGGCGCGGACCGGCGCGTCACGGTCGCGGTCCCGCGTCTCCCCCACCTCTCGAACGCGACCGACCTCGAACCGCTGGCGCGGGTGCCGGGCGTCCGGGTGGCGTACACGCCGCTGGACGCCGACCTCTCGGCGGTCGGCCCCCGGGGTCGCCCGGCCGACGCCGCGGTCCTCCCGGGGACGAAGAACACGGTCGACGACCTGCTGGCGGCCCGGGCGGCGGGGCTCGGCGAGCGACTCCGCGCCCTCGACGCCCCCGTGGTCGGCCTCTGTGGCGGCTACCAGTTCCTCGGCGAGCGGATCGAGGGAGCCGGGATCGAGGGGACCGGCGACCGGGAGACGGTGCCGGGGCTCGGCCTCCTGCCGGTCGTCACGCGCTTCTCGCCCGAGAAGCGGGTCGAACCGGCGACGTGGCGCGTCGAGGGGTGCGGGCCGCTGGCCGGCGCCGCGGGGCGGGTCGAGGGCTACGAGATTCACGCGGGCGAGACGCGGGCCGCCGGCGCGGTGCGCACGCCCTTCTCGGCGCCGGACGGCCGGGCGGGCGCCGAACTCGGGGCGGCGCGGGGGGCGGTCCTCGGCACCTACCTCCACGGCCTGTTCGCGAACCCGGCGGCCCGGGAGGCGTTCGTCGACGCCGCCTACGCCGGGTGCGGGCGGGAGCGCCCCGCGAGCACGGCCGAGCGGTCGTCGCCCTACGACCGCGCGGCTGCGCTGGTCGACCGGATCGACCTCGGGGCCGTCGGGGTGGGCGACGCCTGATCGGGGCGGCGACCGAACGTTTAACCCGGGAGATGCGCAACCCCACGCCGATGGTCGAGGCGTTCGCCGTGGCGAGCGGCAAGGGCGGGACGGGAAAGACGACCAGCACGCTCGCCCTCGGCATGGCGCTCGCCGCGGACCACGACGTGACCGTCGTCGACGCCGACACGGGGATGGCGAACCTGCTCTTTCACGCCGGCCTCGACGACGCGCCGGTGACGCTCCACGACCTGCTGATCGAGGGGACGGCGGCCGAGGTGTCCGACGCCGTCTACGAGCGCTTCGGGATGGAGGTGGTGCCCTGCGGGACGAGTCTGGCGGCGTTCGAGGCGGCCGACCCCGAACGCCTGCGGGCCGTGGTGGCGGAACTGGCCGCGGACACCGACGTGCTCCTGCTGGACTCGCCGGCGGCGCTGGGATCGAAGAGCGCCGTCCTGCCCGTCGTCCTCGCGGACCGGACGGTGATCGTCCTCCAGCCGACGATTCCGGCGCTCTCTGACGGTCTGAAGGTCCAGGAGTACGCGCGGTCCTACGGCACCGAGACGGCGGGGACGCTGTTCAACCGCGTCCGCGACGACGAGGGGATCGAACGGGTGGCCGAGCGGGCCGAGGAGTACTTCGGCGGCGAGACGCTGGGGGTGATCCCGGAGAGCGACGCCGCCCGCTCGGCCCGGCAGGCGGGCGAACCCCTGCTGGCACACGCACCGGACGCGCCCGCGTCGCGGGCCTTCCGCGAGGCGGCGAGTCGACTCGACGTGCGCGACGGGGCGAGCGGCGACGTCGCCGACCGCTTCCGGAGCGCGGTCGTCCCGGACGAGGTATGAGGATCCCCCGCGGCGACCTGCTCCGGTCGCGCGTCGTCGACGATCCCGGGACGACGCTGTCGACGGCGCTCGACCGCCGCCTCACCGGCTACGCGGTCTTCGAACCACAGGACGCCCTCCTGCTCGACGACGAAACCCGGGCCGTCGTCACCTTCGAGGACGGGGTGCCGACCCTCGCGTACTGCACCGACACCGACCGGGGCGGCGCGGACGCCCTCGACGACGTGGCCGGGCCGGGACCCTACAGCGTCGACCTCTACGAACTCGCGCCGGCGGATCTGGCCGACGCCCACGAGGACGAGGACCTCCGGGTCCCGCCCGGCCTGCCGGCGGAGCGACTGACCGAGGACCGCGACCTCGTGACGCGAACGCGGGAGGCTGCCCCCGACGAACGCCTCGGCAACGAGGGTACTGAGGCCGTCGAAGCGTTCCTGGACGACGAGGCGGGGATCGAGGCCATCCGCGAACAGGCCCGCGAGGAGGCCCGCGCCCGCGCCGAGGAGTGGGGACTGACCGACGCTCTCGACGACTGACCGGACCAAATGTCAATCTATTGTCGTCGTCTCCGGCCGGGGCGGGGTGCCAGAGACACACACATCTTTATTATTGGCTGACCATAATGTCGGGTAGCGACGGCCGCATCACCATGCAGGAAAATTCACACACTGAGTCCGACGTGACGACGTACGATCCGGCCACCGGGACGTACACCGTCGACTACAGCGAGACGAGCGACATCGAACTGAGCGTCACCGTCGTTCACGCGGTGCTCGAAGCGACGGGAAAGGAGCCGACGGAGGTGAACCTCAACGACGCCATCCAGCCGGACGCGCTGAATCGCCTCTTCGGGGACAAACACGACGGGACGCCCCGCAGCGGCGGGACGCTCACGTTCGCGTTCGCGGGCTGTGAGGTGACGGTGACCGGCGACGGCGAGATCCGCGTGGACCCGGACCCGTAGTCACTCGAGCGACTCGTTCAGGTAGCCGTCGAGGCAGTCGGCGGCCCGCGCGGCCGCGGAGAGCTGGACGCGTTCCTCGGAGCGGTCGAACACCACCAGCCCCGCCTCCGCCAGTCGCGGGACGTGGACCGACGCCAGCGCGGTGAACGCCCGTCGCCGTTCCGCGTCCGTGGGCTCCTCGGCGGCGCTCTCCCGGGCCGCGAGCGCCGACGCCAGCCGATCCAGGGCCGTCCCGCCGTCCTCGAACAGCGAGCGAAGCACGAACCGACGGCGGGGGTTGCGGAGCAGTTCGCGGAGCGCGTCGGCGTCGAGCGCCGGCGGCGTCGAGTCGTCGCCGTCGACCACCGCGTCGAACAGCGGCCGGAGCGTGTCGATCGTCCGCTCGTCGGCCGTCGACGGGTCGGCGCGGACGACCAGCGTGGCGTCCGTCCCCGCGACGGTCTGTTCCAGGAGGTGGAGAAACTGGAACGTCGACTCCAGGCCGCCCGCCTCGACGAACGGGTCGAGCGCGTCGACGTAGACGAGCGTCTCCCGGCCGGTGTCGGCCCAGTCGTCGAGATAGAGCGTGACTGCCGTTCCGAGTCGCTGCAGGTTGCCCGGATCGGACATCGCGGTCACCGTGATGTCCGATCCGGGGAGGGACCGCCGCGACGGCTCGTCGTCGGTCCCGGTCCGAGCGGCCGCGGAGCGGCCGAACTCCGCGAACGTGACCAGGCCGAACGCCGCCGGCAGCGCCCCGCAGTTCGCCCGCCAGTCGTCGACGACGTCCACCACCGACCGCTCGCCGGAGACCACGAGCGCCTCGGCCGAGTCGGGCGTCGCGTCCAGTCGGTCGACTGCGTCGCCCCCGTCGGCGTCCCCCAGCAGCAGCGTCGCCGCCGACCGCTCGGCGGGGCTCCCGTCGCTCGACGAACCACCGTTCACTCCCCCCATAGCGCTGTCGACTTCCTATTGTCACGAGGGGAGTATAAAGATGCGGTAGACGCCGGTGGTCAGGCGTCGTCCCGTCGGTCGAGTGCCGTCCCGTCGCGCGGGCAGTAGTTCACCGACGGATCCCGGGTGGAAAAGTCACAGACCGGACACTCCTCGACGGGCGGGCGGTCGTCGCCCCGACGGAACAACACCGGGACGAACGGCAGGAGGAGGAAGACCAGGAGCGTGTCGAAGTAGTACCACGCGGCGACGCTCACGGCGATGCTCGCGACCAGACCGACGGCGGCCGTCGCGGTTCGCGACCGGACCATACCGGCGGAAGGCGGGTCGCGGGCAAGTGGCTGGCGGTCGTCAGCCGTCGGCCGGCACGCGCTCCCGGGCCGTGTCGGCGTCGCCGGGCGGCCCCACCAGCACGTCGATTCCGGTGACCCACTTCACCCGCTCCCAGCAGTCCGCGTCGGGGACCAGCAGACGGACGGGGCCGCCACGCTCCGTCGGGATCGGATCCCCCGCCAGCCTGGTCGCGAGCAGCGCCGACCGGAGGCGGTCGAGGGCGAACCCGCAGGCGTACTCGGGATCGGTCGTGTGAACCAGGCCGTGGGTCGCGTCGGCCGCGGGGCCGGCCCGGTCGAGGACCGTCCCGACGCGGACGCCGCGCCACGACCGGTCCGGCGCCGTCTCCCCCGCACAGGCCGTCGAGGACGCCATCGACGCGTCGGTCGGGAGGGCGGCGGCCGTGGTCGACAGCGGGTCGTCGACGGCGCCGTCGACGGTCACGGGCCAGCGGTCCGGATCGGCGTCGGCCGGCGGGTCCGAATGCGACATGGGCGCGTGCAGGCAGACCACGGGCTTAACCCTTCGGCCGAGCGCGTTCGGCCCGAACGTGTTCGGGCCAACCGACACCAGCGGCGCGGCCGTGGGAGGGGTATGGACCGCAAACTCGACCTGCGCGAGATGCCCCCGAGCGAGCGCCACCCCAAGATCCACGACGCCTTCGACGACCTCGAGTCGGGCGAGACGCTGACCATCGTCAACGACCACGATCCGAAGCCGCTGTTCTACGAGTTCGAGGCCGAACGCGACGCGTTCGACGCCGAGAACTACCACACCGAACGCCGCGGCCCGAACGAGTTCGTGGCGAAACTCCCGAAGCGGTAGCCGGGCGGCCCGGGGCGTCCCCGAGACGAAAGATACAACGGGACCTAATTAGATGTAATTACCAGCATGGCCGATCCGACAGTTCGGTCGACGCCGGTGGTCCCTCGGGGCGTCGACTACCTGCTCGCGGCGATGGGCGTCGCGCTCTTCGGCGGCATCGCCGTCGGCGTCGTCTCCGCGCTCCCGCTACAGGTGACCGCCGCCGGCGGATCGCTGTTCGCGACGTGTCTGCTCGCCGTCGGGCTGGTTCGCTTCCCCCGGAACTGATCACCGGCGGCGAACGGCGACGACGGCGGCGAGCAGGGCCAGGCCGCCCACCGGAACGAGCGGGACGTCGAAGGGCCCCACGACCGGCACCGGCACCGAGACGCTGGCGCCCAGGGGGTCGGGGATCGGGACGACGACGCCCAGAATCGGGATCCGGAAGCCCGCCGGGGCCTCGTCGTCGGGCACGTCGGCGTCGCCGTCGCCGTCGCCGGGGGCGGGGAGGGGCGTCGGCCGCGGGTCGGCCTCGCTCGCCGTCGGCGCCGGGTCCTCCGCGGGGGCGGTCACGGTCGTCTCGTTCAGATACTCCTCCCCGCTCGCGTCGCGGACCCGGACCCTGACGCGCGTCTCGTCGCGGGCGCCCTCGAGTCGGGTGCCGAAGGACCCGTCGGCCCCGACGTCGACCGGTCGGATGTCGACGATCCGCCCGGTGTCGGGGTCCAGCGTCTCGACGCTCGCGCCGGCGACCTGTCCGCCAGCGATGCGGCCGGTGACCGAGACGGTCCGCCCCTCGACGTAGCCGGTCCCGCGGTCGCCGATGGTGATGTTCGGGGCGAGAAACGTCGAGAGCGCGTAAGTCCGGAGCCGTTCGTTGAGCGCGGTGTCGTTCGCGCCGACGGTGACGCTGTCGGCGCCGGCCGGGTGATAGACCGTCGTGTCGAAGCCGACGCGCTTCCGGTCGGCGTCGGGCACCGTCGGCTGCCGGTACACCACGCGGTGACGGACGACGAGTTCGTTCTCGTCCTCGCGGACCTGGACGGTCGCCTCGTCGTACACCGAACAGAGCTCCTCCTCGTCGTCGATCTCGAGTTCGGTGGTCGCCGCACAGAGGTTCCTCCCGTCGAGGCTCTCGATGTCGACGTCGGTCGCCACCTCGTCGAGCGTCAGGACCGTCTCGTCGACCCAGACGTCGTGGACCTGGACCGAATCGCTGACCGTGCCCTCGACGTGGAGCCGCGTCGGCGACACGTAGCGAACGTCGGTCACGTTCACCGTCGGGGGCGTCCCGTCGTCGACGGTGACGACGACGTGGTAGACGGCGACGTTCCCGAGGACGTCCTCGACGGCGACGCGGAGGTAGTTGGACCCGAGCGCGAGCGTCACCGTCTCGTTGAACGAGTCGCCGGGTGAGGGGAGGAGGTGCCGGTCGAGCCGTTCGGGATCGGCGTCGTCGTCGACGCCGTCGGTCGGAATCGACAGCGCGGGATGGATCGGCGCCGTGTCGACGGGGTCGTAGGCGAACTCCTCGTCGTCGTCCGCGGACCGCCCGCCGACGGGGGCGTACTCGTAGGCGTGGTCGATCCGGACGGCCCGGATCGCCGAGTGGTCGTCGATGGTGCCCGCCACGGTCAGCGTGGAGTTGGCGACTGTCAGTTCCGGCACCGCGTCCGTGGCCGTGGACGTCGGCGTCTCGTCGACGACGAACAGCGGCGTCCGGCCGTCGAGTCGGTCGAGCGTCTCGGTGTCGTAGCCGACCGGCCCGCCACGGAGCGGCGGGGCGAACGTGACCGAGGGCGCGCGGTCGTCGCGGACGACGGTGGCGGAGTAGGTCGTGACGTCGCCGGCCCTGGCGACCACCGTGATCCGGTGGTCCCCGTTTCGCAGGTCGAGGACGAGGTTGCGCTCGACGGTCCGGGTCGACGGCTCGAAGACGTGTCGCGTCTCGCCGTCCACCCGTATCTCCACCAGTCGGATCGTCTCGCCCTCCGGGGCCGTCGCCGACACGCTCAGCCACGGGTCGGCGGACGTGTGATGGACCTCGCCGAGGGCGAGCGGCGCCCCGTCGACGGTGACGGTCACCGACGGCGGCGACTCGGCCTGGGACTGGGCGGCGACCGGCCCGAGCGACGCGACTCCGGCGACGACCAGTACGGCGGCGACGACGACTGCGTTCCTCATGGGGGGACCCTCGGTCGGACACGTGGACGGGACGGGTTATGAGTGGTGTGGCCCAATTATCAGCGCGTGGAGTCGGACGACCCCGGCGTCGGGCGCGCGCCGAGTTCCACCTCGACGGTCCGCTCGCTCCCGTCGCGGAGGACCGTCAGCGAGACGGCATCGCCCGGACGGGTCCGGAGGGCGAGGTGGCTCCCGAGCGCCTCCGTCGTGTCCGTGGCCCTCCCGTCGATGGCCAGCACCACGTCGCCGCCGACGGGGACGCCCTCGCCGTCGATCAGTTCCGGGTCGCTGGACCGGAGCGCACCCGCGGCGGGGCCGCCCGGCGCCACGTCGACGACCAGCAACCCCCGCGGTTCGTCGAGGTCGTTCGCCGCCGCGAGCCGCGGCGTCACTGGCGTCAGCGCGACGCCGAGGAAGGCGTGTTCGAACGAGCCGGTTTCGATCAGCGCGGGGAGCACCCGCCGGGCGAGGGCCGCCGAGATGCCGAAGGCGATGTCCTCGCCGCCGCCGGAGTTGATGACGGCGACGACCCGGCCGTCGAGGGCCGCCAGCGGCCCGCCGCTGTTGCCCGGGTTGACCGCCGCGTCCGTCTGGATGGCGTCCGGGATGCTGTAGCCGGTCGGGGCCGGAATCGAGCGGTCGACGCCGCTGACGATTCCGGTCGTGACCGAGCCGTCGAGGTCGAAGGGGTTGCCGATGGCGACCACCTCCTGCCCGACGACCGCGGGGTCCTCGGCCAGGTCGAGCGGCGAGGACGCCTCGGGCAGGTCGTCGACGGCGACGACCGCCAGGTCGCTGTTCGGGTCCGTGCCGACGACGTCGCCCTCGTGCCACCGCCCCTCGCTCGTCCGGAGATCCACGGCCGACGCCTCGCCGACGACGTGGGCGTTCGTGACGACGTGGCGCCGGTCGTAGACGAACCCCGTGCCGCTCCCCGCGTCCGTCCGGACCAGGAGGACCGAGTCGATGGCGTCGCGGTAGACCCGAGTGTACGGGCTGACCGACGACGCGTCGTCCGCGGCCGTCGGCGGCGACGCCCCACAGCCCGCGACGCCCGCGGCCAGCGCGAGGCCGCCCGCCCGGAGGAACCGCCGTCTGCTCGTGTCCGAGTCGACCATCACCGACCCTGGGGGGCACGGCGGAAAGTAGGTTTGGGTCGTCACCCCTCGACCAGCCGCCGCAACTGCTCGGGCGGGACCGCACCCCGCGCCGCGTGGCCGTCGTACGCGAACGTCGGCACCCCGGTGACGCCCCGCTGCTGGGCCGTCCGGAACAGGTCGTCGACCCGTGCGAACAGCGACTCGTCGTCGAGGGCCTCGCGGACGACCGCCGGATCGAGGCCCGCGGCCTCGGCGCAGTCCGCGAGGACCGCGGCGTCGCCGACGTCCCGGCCGTCGATCCACAGCGCCTCGAAGACCGCCTCGTCGAACGCCAGCCACGTCTCGTAGGGTTCGACCTCCCGCACGCGGTAGGAGGCGGCCTGTGCCGGCCGGGAGTCCACGTCGGTCGCGATCTCCTGGGCCAGGTCGACGTCGTATTTCTCGCTCAGGCGGCGGACGTTCTCCCGGGCCTGCTCGTAGTACGCCTCGTCTTTCCCGTCGTCGGCCGAGTGGTCGATATCGCCGTCGGGGCCGCGCTTCCCCGCGCGGAGGTCGAAGGGTCGCCAGTCGATCTCCAGGGGGTCCTCGCGCTCGGCCTGATACCGGGCGAGGGACTGCCGGCCGAGGTAACAGAACGGGCAGACGTAGTCGGAGTAGACCGTGATGCGCTCGCGGGCCTGCGTGTCGCTCATGGCCACCCTACCGGCGCCGGGTACAAGAGTGCGACCCGGCTGTGACGCGTGGGCGCACGACCCCGGCAGGGGGCCGAGCCGTCACTCGACGACGACGGCCCCCTTCATCCCCAGCGCCCGGTGGGGCGTACAGACGTACCGGTAGGTGCCAGCCGACGAGAAGGTGTGTTCGAAGGTGAACCCCTCCTCGGTGGAGCGGTCGCTCTCGAAGGCGCCGCCTTCGGCGGCGACGTCGTGCTGGGCGCCCTTCCCGGTCCACTCCCAGACGACCGTCGTCCCCGTCGAGATCCGGATCGCCGGCGGGTCGAACGCGTAGGCGCCGCCGTTGCCCTGGGCGCCGACGGCGACGGTCACCTCGCCGCTCCCCGTCTCGTCGACGACCCCGTCGTAGTTGCCGACGTTCGAGAACCAGCCGTCGAAACCCGCGGGGGCGTCGCCGCTGCCGGCCCCGGCGGTGTCGGTGGCGGTGCCGCCACCGCCGTCGCTGCTCCCGTCGTCGCTCCCGCCGCCCTCGTCGCCACCGCCACCGCCGCTCCCGCCGCCCTCGTCGCCACTGCCACCGCCACCGCCACCGCCGCTCCCGCCGCTACACCCGGCCAGGGCGGTGAGGCCGCCGAGGGCGAGCGCGCTCGTCGACAGTACGACCGACCGACGCGTGAGCCGTTCGGGTTCGGACATCGTCCCGCGTCGTTCATCGCGTCGGTCGGACGCGAGGGTTCGGGCGAACGGGTTCGGGTCGGTTACCGGACGCTGGGAACGGGGGCCGCCGTCACTCCTCGTCGTCGAGCAGTCCCATGTCGTCGGCGACGAGGTCCGCGAGGCGGTCGGCGACGGCGGGGTCGACCTCCGCGACCGCCTCGCCGTCGTGGACGCTCTCGTTGTGTCGCTCGACCGCGTCGGCCACCGCCGACAGCGACACCCGAGTCGTCGTCTCACACGCCGAGCAGATGATCGGCACCGTCGGATCGTCGTCGGTCATCGATGCGTCCCCTCGCACCCCGGAGTGAAAAGGACGGGGGACGACGGCGCTACGGATCGTCGGGGGCGTCGCCGGCGACGGGTCGAAACGGCGCCAGCGGACCGTCTCAGTCCCCGTCCTCGCCGCGCGCCCGTTCGAACATCGCGAGCGCCCGCTCCCGTCGCTCGCCGTGGTCGACGATCGGTGCCGGGTAGTCGGGCGCCGCCTCCCGGCGCCGCGCCGGCGACAGGTCGTGCCAGTCGTGGATCAGCTCCGGATCGACGCCCCGGAGTTCGGGGACGTACTCCCGGATGTACTCGGCGTCGGGGTCGTGGCGCTCCCCCTGCGTCATGGGGTTGAAGATGCGGAAGTAGGGCTGGGCGTCCGTCCCCGTGGAGGCGGCCCACTGCCAGCCGCCGTTGTCGTTCGCGGGGTTGTGGTCGACGAGCTTCCGCCGGAACCAGTCGTACCCCTCCCGCCAGTCGATCAGGAGGTCCTTCGTCAGGAAGGAGGCGACGATCATCCGCACGCGGTTGTGCATCCACGCCTCCGCGCGCAACTGGCGCATCCCGGCGTCGACGATGGGGTAGCCCGTCTCGCCGTCCGTCCACGCCCGCAGGGCCTCGGGGTCCTCGCGCCACTCGATGGGGTTCTCGTACTCGCGGTAGTTCTCCGTCACCACCTGGGGGTCGAAGTAGAGGACGTGGTGGTAGAACTCCCGCCAGGCGAGTTCGCCGCGGAACGTCTCGACGGCCTCGCGGGCGTCCTCGTCGGGCGCCGTCTCGCGGGCGCGCACCACCCGGTCGTGGACCGTCCGGACGCCCACGGTGCCGTGGGTCAGGTGCGGCGAGAGCCGCGAGGTGGCGTCCGCGGCCGGGCGGTCCCGCGCCGCCTCGTACCGGTAGATGGGCCCCGAACAGAAGTCGTTGAGGCGGTGGCGGGCTTCCTCGTACCCGCCCGGGGGAACCGTCGCCTCGGGGTCGTCGAAGCCCAGGTCGGCGAGCGTGGGGATGGGCGTCTCGGCGTCGACGTCGGCGAGGCGGTCCGCGCCCGGCGCCGACACCGAGGGGGACTTCTCCCGGTCGCGCCACTTCTTCCAGAAGTAACTGTAGACCGAGTAGGGGTCGCCGTCGTTGGTGGTGATGGAGCCGGGTTCGTGGTGGAGGTGGTCCTGGACGACCCGGGTCTCGACCCCCGCGTCGGCGAGGCGGTCCGCGACCCGGTCGTCGCGCCGGCGGCCGAGCCCGGAGTAGGCCTGCGCCCACGACGCCGCGTCGGCGCCGTGCTCGTCGGCGAGACGGGCGAGTTCGGCCGGCGCCTCGCCGCGGACCACCACCAGGTCGCTCTCGCGGGCGCGGTACCACTCCCGGAGGGCGGCGAGGCTGTCGCGGACGAAGGCCACCCGGGGCGGCGCGGCGTGAGTCAGGATCCGCGGGTCGAACACGTACACCGGAAGGATGGGATCGTCGTCGCCCGTCACCAGGGCCAGGTTGTCCGAGGGGCGGAGGTCCGTCCGGTGCCAGTGGAGGCGCATACGGGGCGGTGGGAACGGGTCGGCATAAATGCTCGATCCGTCGAGCCGGGTGACGAATCGAGACTTTCATACGTTCACGGACACGTCATCCGACAACGGAGACCCCGCTAGTGCGCAGTCAGTCGCCGAACCTCGCCGAGAGAGACGTGCTCGCGACGTACGAACGCGAGGGAGACGAAACGCTCGAGATGGCCATCGCGAGGGCGTTCCGGCGGGCCGGCATCGACGTGATGGAGCGAGACGTCCCCTTCCACGAGATGGTCGACGTGGACGCCCTCCGGGACCTCCACCGGGGACCCCACCCGACGCCGATCCGGACCACGCTCGTGCTCTACGACCACCCCGTGACGATCACCGGCGAGGCGGTCCGTGTCTACGCGCCGACCGACGCGGAGTGATCGGCGGGCGGACCCGTTCCGGCCGGTCGCCCGAGCGGCGGTCGACGGCACCGACTCACGGCCGGCAGTATTAGGCCCCCGCAGCCCCGCGTGACGGTATGACGCGCGAAGCCGTGACCGTCGGCGACGTCGACGTGCCCGCGGTCGGACTCGGCACGTGGCGCCTGCGCGGCGACGACTGCCGTCGGGCCGTGGAGACGGCGCTCGAACTGGGGTACCGACACGTCGACACCGCGCAGGCGTACGACAACGAACGACAGGTCGGCACCGCGATCGAGGGGAGTTCGGTCGACCGCGAGGACGTCTTCCTGACGACGAAACTCGACGGGGGCAACCGGAGCCGCGAGGCCGTCCACCGCTCGGTCGACCGGAGCCTCGACCGACTCGACACCGACTACCTCGACCTCCTCCTGATCCACTGGCCGAACGGCAGACCGCCGTTCTCGCCGGTTCGCCTGCCCGGCGCCACCCCACTTTCGGAGACGCTCGCGGCGATGGCCGACCTGGTCGCCGACGGCCGGGTCCGCCGGATCGGCGTCTCGAACGTCGGAGTCCGCGGCCTCGACGAGGCGCGGTCGCTCTCGGACGTGCCCATCTTCGCGAACCAGGTGGGGTTCAACCCCTATCTGGAGCGGCGGAACCTCCTGTCGTACTGTCGCCGGCACGACGTCCTCCTGACCGCCTACAGCCCCCTGTGTCACGGGGGCGTCCTCGACGACGAGGTGCTCGCGGCGGTCGGCCGGACGTACGGCAAGACCGCGGCACAGGTGGCGATCCGGTGGGTCGTCCAGCACGAGGGCGTCCGGGCGATTCCGAAGGCGACGGGCCGCGACCACCTCCGGGCGAACCTCGACGTGTTCGACTTCGAACTGACGGAGGCGGAGATGGAGCGGATCCGGCGGCCGTCGAAACTGCGGGCGCTCGCGGCGGCCGCCCGCTCGCGGCTGTCGGGCTGACCGGAAACCACGTGACTGAAGGTGGCGGTGGGCCGAGCTACGGGGGATGGAGAACCGACCCCGGTCGGTCCGGACGGCTCGCGAGCCCGACCCCCCCGACCTCGACCGGTACGCCGGCTACGACGACGGCGACGAGCGCGTCGTCTGTGACCGGCGGGACGCCCGGGCGTGGATCCGATCCGACACGGTCGTCACGCTCGATCCCTAGCCGCGCCCGCTCGGATCGTGACGTGGGCCTCGTCGACGGCCGTGACGACGCCGTCGAGCGTGGCGTGGTGGGCGTTGCTGATGCCGTCGCCCGGCGTGGCGATCATCTCGCCGCGGGCGACCCGGTCGCCGGGCGAGACGATGGGGTCGGCCGCGGAGACGGGACCGAGCGAGGGGTTGGAGACCAGCGGAACGTGGACGGTGTCGGGGTCGAGCCCCGAGGGCGTCGACTCGTGATCGCCCGCCCAGTCGCGCGCGTCGAGGACGTCGATCCGGTCCGCGCCCAGCGTGTGTCCCGCGGCCGTCTCCCGGTCCACGACCAGGACGCCGTTCGTGCGCTTCGTGACGCGGAGCGTCTCGGGCGGGCCGTCCACCCGGAAACACCAGCCCGGACCGCCCTCCAGGAGCAACTGGTCGTCGGGGACGGCCTCCACCGGGAGGCCGGCGGCGTCGAGCAGTCGCCCCGCGGGGGTGCCGACGGGCACGTCGAGAAAGCGGTGACGGGGGACGTCGCCGGCGACGTGGACGTACTTCCGGGTCACGGGCGTCCCCGAATCGAGCGCCCGGTGGAGGTTCGCCAGCGTCTCGACGTTCTGGACGATCCAGCCGTGATCCATGGGGAGGTCCTCGCCCGCGAGGACGGTACCGTCGACGACCCGGAGGAGGACGCTCTCCATGCCGTACTCGTACCGGTCCCCGGTGTACGCGAAGACGACGCCCGACTCCGCGTCGGCGTCGAGCGGGAGGTCCTCCGGCAGGTAGACCGTCGCGTCCGCCGCGGCTTCGAGCGGGCGAAGCCAGTCCCGATCCGTCAGTTTGGGGGCGACGACGACGGTTTCGAAGGCCGACTCCAGCAGCGCGTCGAACAGGGTCGCGAACTCGGCCGCCCGCTCGCGGCCGAGCCACTTGTCCATGTAGTAGACCGGTTCGCTCTCCTGGTGGTTGACCAGGAGGTGATCCGCGTCGTCCAGTCGCCGCCACTTCGCGTACGTCGGGAAGCCGCTACCGCCCGCTCCCGCGACGCCGGCGTTCCGGATCGTCGTGGCGAGTTCGGGGGTCGTCGCCCCGTCGAGGCGAGGGAGACTCATCGGTTCGGAGGCGTGCATACTGTTACCAAATATCTATATTAAACTATCGTCTTATTTCCCTTCGACAGTTGTGGAAGGAGATCGGAGCCGCGAGCGCGGCGGTCGAGCGGGCGGCGTCAGCAGACCGGCTTCGGGTCGACGCCCATCGCCTCCAGGCGCTCCTCGTACTCGGCGTAGGCGACGGCGACGGTCCGGTCGGCGGCGTCGAGCGCGCGGTCCCAGTCGTCGTCCCCACAGCAGTCGTCGAGGAGGGCGGCCCCGTCGTCGACGAGGGCGCGCGTCTCGGCGCGCAGGTCGCGGACCACGTCGGCCGCCGCCTCGTCGGCCTCGTTGACGAAGAAGTTCACCACCTGCAACAGCGACCGCTCGCTCACCAGGGGGCGGGCGACCAGGCCCGCGGCGACGCGCTCGGGGGTGGAGTCGAGGTCCCGGAGGTGGGCGTGGAGGTCGTCGGGGTCGGGGTCGGGGTCCGCCTCCGGGTCGTCCAGTAGCTCCGCCACCCGCTCGGCGTGGTCGCGCTCCCGGGCGGCGACGCGTTCGAACGCCGCCCGCGCCGCGTCGGTGGACTCGTCGGCCGCCCACCGCTCGAACGTCTCGGCGGCGCGACGCTCGGCGGCCGTCGCCGCCGCGAGCACCGACGCCCGGTCCAGTCGGGCCGCCGTCGACGCCACCAGCGCCTTCTCGGAGCCCAGTCGGTCGAGTTCGGTCGCTCGGTTCTCGGTCAGGGTGTCGACCAGCGTGTCGCCGTCCATGCCCGGCCGTAGGGCGGCGGGGGGCATTACCCTGACCCCACGCTTAACGCCGTCGGGCGCGTAGGGAGGGCGATGACAGCCGACACCGACGGGAGCGGGGCGGGCGCCGGGGAACTCGCGCCGGCGGCGCTCCGGGGGCGCCTCGCCGCCGGCGACCCGGTGACGCTGCTGGACGTGCGGAACCGCGAGGAGGTCGAACGCTGGCGCATCGAGGCGCCGTCGCTCACCCGCGTCCACGTGCCCTACATGAAGTTCCTGGCGGCGGGCGTGAGCGGCGACGTGACCGACCTCCTGCCGGCCGGGATACGGGAGCCGGTGGTGGTCGTCTGCCCGCACGGCGAGGCGAGCGCCGAGGTTGCCGACCAGCTCGTCGCGGCCGGCATCGACGCCGAGAACCTCGCCGGCGGGATGGAGGGCTGGGCGCGGCTCTACGACCGGACGGCCGTCGCGGAGGGCGACGCGACGGTCTACCAGTACCGCCGCCCCGCGAGCGGGTGTCTCGGCTACGCCGTCGTCGCCGGCGGCGAGATGGCCGTCGTCGACCCGCTGCGGGCGTTCGTCGACCGCTACCGGAGCGACGCCGCCGCCCTCGGCGCCGACCTGGCCTACGCCGTCGACACGCACCTCCACGCCGACCACGTGAGCGGCGTGCGGGCGCTCGCGTCGGCGACGGGGGCCACGCCCGTCCTGCCGCGGGGCGCGGTGGAGCGCGGCGTCGACGACGCCGCGGCCTTCGAGACGGTGGCCGACGGCGACGCCCTCGACGTCGGCGGGGTGGTCGTCGAGGCCGTCGCCCTCCCGGGACACACGACGGGAATGACCGGGTTCCGGGTCGAGGACGCGGGCGTCCTCCTCACCGGCGACAGCCTCTTTCTCACCGGCGTCGCCCGCCCCGACCTGCAGGAGGGCGCCGACCCCGAGGCCCAGGCCCGGGACCTGCACGCGACGCTCACCGACCGCCTCGCGCGGGTCCCGGACGACACCCTCGTCGCGCCCGGCCACGTCGACGCCGGCGTCGACGAGGGGCCGGCCGTCGCCCGCCTCGGCGACCTGCGCGACCGCCTCGCCGTCTTCGGGATGGACGAGACGGCGTTCGTCGACCACGCCACGCGCGCCGGCGCGGACCCGGCGAACGCCGCACGCATCGTCGCCATCAACCGCGGCCGGGAGGCCGTCGACGACGACGAGGCGTTCGAACTCGAACTCGGGCCGAACAACTGCGCCGCCGGGTGACGGCCCCGCACCCTTTATCACCGCGCCCGGTCACCCACGCCCATGTCCTACGACATCGCGGTCATTCCCGGCGACGGCATCGGGACCGAGGTGGTGGAGGCGGTCGAACCGCTGCTGGTCGACACCGCGGCGACCCGCGGCGTCGAGGTGGCGACGACGTGGTTCGACTGGGGGAGCGAGCGCTACCTGTCGGCGGGCGCGATGATGCCCGAGGACGCCCTCGACCGGCTGGCGGCCTTCGACGCCATCCTGCTGGGGGCCGTCGGCCACCCCGAGGTCCCGGATCACGTCACCCTACGGGGTCTCCGTCTCCCCATCACCAAGGGGTTCGACCAGCACGTCTGCAAGCGCCCCACCTACCTGTTCGAGGGCGTCGACAGCCCGCTCCGGGGGTACGAGGGCGGCGACATCGACTTCGTGGTCTACCGCCAGAACACCGAGGGGGAGTACGCGGACGTGGGCGGGCGCGAACACCGCGGCTTCGAGAACGAGGTGGCGGTGCAGGCGTCGGTGTTCACCCGCGAGGCCACCGAGGCGGTCGTCCGGCCGGCCTTCGAGGCGGCCAGCGAGCGCGCGGGCCACCTGACGAACGTCACCAAGTCGAACGCGCAGGCCCACGGGATGGTGTTCTGGGACGACGTCGTCGCGGAGGTGAGCGAGGAGTACCCCGACGTGGCGGTCGAACGGTTGCTGGTCGACGCCGCGAGCATGGACCTGATCCGCCGCCCCGACGAGTTCGACGTGGTGGTCGCCTCCAACCTCTTCGGCGACATCCTCACCGACATCGGCGGCGGCATCTCCGGATCGCTCGGCCTCGCGCCGTCGGCGAACATCGACCCCGAGGGCACCTACCCCTCGATGTTCGAACCCGTCCACGGCAGCGCCTTCGACATCATGGGGGAGGGGATCGCCAACCCGCTGGGGACCGTCCTGTCGGTCGAACTCCTGTTCGACCACCTCGGGGAGGAGGCTATCGCGGAAGCGCTCCACGGCGCGGTCGCCGACCAGTTGGCCGACCCGTCGGCCCCGCGGACGGCCGACATCGGGGGATCGGCGACGACGGTCGAAGTCGTCGACGACCTGGCCGCGCGCCTGGTCGAGTGAGGCGTCACAGCCGCCCGCTGCCCACGTACGCCAGCGCCAGACTCCCGGCGAGGATCAGGGCGCCGAACGCGGGGTCGGGGAGCCGACCCAGCGCGTCGCCGACGACGCCGACGGCGACGAGCGACAGGGCGGCGGCGGTCGGCAGCGGATGAGCGCGCAGTTCCCGAGCGAACGCCCGGAGCGACCAGTAGCCAACCTCGACGACCGAGCCGAGGGAGCGGTCGCCGTCCGGGTTCGCGGCCGGGTCGAAGGCGTCGAACGCGTCGCGGTCGACGGTGATCGTCTCGCCGCCGTGGACGCGGTGACCGTCGGCGTCGGCGACCCGGAGCAGGGTCACCGTCCCCCCGGTCACGCCGACGACGCGGTAGGTCCCGGGCGGATGGGCGGTGCCGGCGAGTGACACGTGATCGTAGACGGCGGGCGCGGGCATCGTCGTCCGATAGGGCGGCCGGATCCCTAAAACGGGCGCCCCCCCGAACGCCGATTCGAGCCATCAGGAGGACTATACGCCTCGTCCGAGAACGTGTCGGACGCATGGAACTATCCGAGTTCACGCGCTCCAACGCCCCCACGGAGGGTGGCGAGGGGTTCCGGACGGAGAACAACCGCCTGCTGAGCGTGCCGGTCGACGGGACGGTGACGATCAAGGCCGGGTCGATGATCGCCTACACCGGCGAGATGACCTTCACGGGCAAGTCCTCCGCCGAGGGCGGCCTCACGGGGTTCGTCAAGGACGCCGTCACGAGCGAGGGGACGCCGGTCATGGAGGCGGAGGGGAGCGGTCGCCTCTACGTCGCCGACCAGGGCAAGAAGGTCCGGATCCTCGACCTCGACGCCGACGAGTCGATTTCGGTCAACGGCACCGACGTCCTCGCGTTCGAGTCGGACGTCGACTACGAGATCGACACCATCGGGGACATCTCCGAGGTGGCGGCCGGCGGCCTGACGAACGTCTACCTCACCGGCCCCGGGCAGGTCGCCCTCTCGACGCACGGCGACCCGGTGGTGATGACGCCGCCGGTCGTCACCGATCCGGACGCGACCGTCGCGTGGAGTACCGACCTCTCGCCGTCGTTCGCGACGAACAAGGCGTTCGAGATCGGGCAGACCTCGGGCGAGGGGATCCAGATGCAGTTCACCGGGTCGACGGGGTTCGTCGTCGTCCAGCCCTACGAGGAGGGGGGCCAGCACCCCTAGTCCGGCCACGCGCCGTCGTCGAGCCCCCGTGGTATATCACGCGGCGGGGCGTACGCTCGGCCGACGATGGCCATTCCGACCTGGCTGTACGGCGACGGATCGCCGGACGACCGCCCCCCTGCCGACGACGCGCTCGACCCGTCGGCGCTGACGGACGCCACCGACGTGTTCGAGGTGCTCTCGGATCCGACGCGGGCGTCGATCCTCGCCGTCCTCCACGGCCGGTCGGCACCGATGTCGTACACGGCGCTCCGGGAGGCGGCAGGGGTCGAGGACAAGGGGCGGTTCAACTACCACCTCCGACGGTTGGACCGCCTCGTGCGGACCGCCGACGGGGCCTACGCCCTGACGGCGCGGGGGGAGCGCGTCGTGGGGAGCCTCCTCGCCGACGGGGCGCTCCTCGACGCGGAGAACTCGCGTTCTCCGAGGGTTTAGGCCGGGGCCGACCGTCGAGTCGGCCGTGAGGATGCTGGGTTCGATCAACCACGGGATGGAGAACGGATGACGGCCGACGCCGCCGACTCGCCGCGGTCCCCGGCGGCGTCGGAGGGGTCCGCCGTGCGCTTCTCGGCCGAGGGCGTCCGCGACGGGTTCGTCGAGTGCGTGCCGGTCGCGTTCGGCGTCGCCGGGTACGGCATCGTCTTCGGCATGCTGGCCCGGCGGGCCGGGCTGCGCGTCGCCGAAGCGGCGCTCATGAGCGCGACGGTCCTCGCCGGCGCGGCGCAGTTGCTCGCAATCGAACTCTGGGAGACGCCGCTCCCGGTCGTGGCGGTCATCGGCACGACCCTCGTCGTCAACCTCCGGTACGTGCTGATGGGGGCGGCGCTCCGGCCGTGGTTCGAGGGCCTCTCGCCCGCGAAGGCCTACGGGAGCGTCTTCTTCATCGCGGACGAGAACTGGGCGCTCACGATGGGGGAACTCACGTCGGGGAGCCGGCAGGGCGCGTACCTCCTCGGCAGCGGCCTCGCCGTCTGGGCGGCCTGGGTGCTCGCCACCGTCGTCGGCGCCGTCGCCGGCGGCCTGATCGGCGATCCGGCGCGGTACGGCCTCGATTTCGTCCTCACGGCGGTCTTCCTCGCCATCGCCGTCGGCCTCTGGGAGGGGCGGTCGACCCTGCTGCCGTGGCTGACCGCCCTCGTCGTCGCCGTCCTGTCCGCGCGGTACCTCCCCGGCCGGTGGTACATCCTCCTGGGCGGCGTCGCCGGGTGTCTCGTGGGGGTGGCTCGCGTTGGCGAGTGACCCCCTGGCGAGCCCACAGCTTCACTCACTACGTCCGCTCGGTCACGGACTCGCCGACGTCCCGTTCGCTCCGGTCACGGGATTGTCGCTCGATCCGGTCGTCGTCGCGGTGGTGGTGGGGATGGCCGCCGTCACCTACGCGACGAAGGCGGGTGGGCTGTGGGTCCTCGGGCGCGTCGAGGTGCCGGAGCGGGTCGAGACGGGGCTGGAACTGCTGCCCGGCGCGATCATCGTCTCGATCGTCGGGCCGGAACTGGTCGACGCCGGCCCGCCGGAGTGGGGCGCGGGCGCCGTCGTCGTGGCCGTGATGTGGCGCACCGGAAACGTCCTCCTCTCGCTGCTCGGCGGCGTCGGGGCGGTCCTCCTCCTCCGGACCGTGACGTGAGGCGGCGTCGGGGCGCCGAGCCCGAATCACCCCCGTCCCGTGCCCCTAAATACGGGTGTGGTGTAGGCACCGGCATGGCGATCCGAAGCCGGCGCACCGTCTACTATCTCGTGCTCGTCGTCGTCACGACGGCCCTCTTCACCGTCACCTACAACGTCGGGATGGCGGTGTGGGAGGGGCGCCCCCAGCCCCTGTATCGGTCCCTCGAAGTCGTCGTGCAGAGCTTCACCACGACCGGCTACGGCGAGGACGCCCCCTGGCGGACGCCACAGATGAACCTCCTCGCGATCACGATGCAACTGGCGGGGATCGGCCTCATCCTCACCGCCGTCGACGTGTTCGCGGTGCCGTGGCTCCGCGGGACGCTCGCGCCCACCGCGCCCGAGTCGGTGTCCGGGGTGTCGGATCACGTCGTCGTCTGCGAGCACACCCCCCGGACCGAGGCGTTCATCACGGAACTCGACGCCCGCGACCGGGCGTACGTCCTGGTCGAGGCCGACGAGGAGACGGCGGGCGACCTCCACGAGGCGGGCTACCGGGTCGTCCACGGCGACCCGGAGGCGACGGCGACCCTCGAGGGCGCGCGTCTCGACGCGGCGCGGGCGCTCGTCGCCGACGCGGCCGACGACACGAACGCGAGCATCGTCCTCTCGGCGCGGGAGACGGCCCCCGAGGTGCGCGTGATCACGCTCGTCGACGACGCGTCGCTCGCGCGCTACCACCGGGCGGCCGGCGCGGACGAGGTGCTCTCCCCCCGGCAGTTGCTGGGCCGGAGCCTGGCCGAGCGCGCCCCCACGCCCGTCACGACCGACGTGGACGACGGCATCCCCATCGGCGACGACTTCGAACTCGTCGAACTGACGGTCGCGTCGGAGAGCGACCTCGCCGGGCGGCCGTTCGGCGAGGTGCGATTGCGCGAGGGCTTCGGCGTCAACGTGATCGGCGCGTGGGTCGAGGGCGACTTCGAGACGCCCGTGTCGCCGTCGACGACCCTCGCGGCCGGCACGCGACTCCTCGTCACCGGCGAACCGGAGCGGGTGACGCGGCTGGCGGAGGCGACGGCGACGACCGTCCGCGAGTTCGGCCCCCGGCGGGTCGTCCTCGCGGGGTACGGCGACTCCGGGCGGGCGGCGGCCGAGGCGCTCGCGGGGTCCGGATCGGCCCTGACCGTCCTCGACGTCGAGGACGAACCGGCGGTCGACGTCGTCGGCGACGCCCGCGACCCGGACGTCCTCGCCGCGGCGGGGATCGAGGACGCCGCGGCGCTGATCGTCACCGTCGGCGACGACACGACCGCCATCTTCGCGACGCTCATCGCCCGCGAGTCGAACCCGGACCTTCACATCGTCGTGCGGGCGAACGAGGAGGCGGACGTCCAGAAGCTCTACCGGGCGGGCGGCGACTACGTCCAGTCGCTCGCGACGGTCAGCGGGCGCATGCTGGCCTCGACGGTGTTCGAGGACGAGGAGGTGCTGGCCTACGACAAGCAGGTGAGCGTCGTCCGCCTCCCCGCCGGCGACCTGGCGGGGCGGACCCTCGCGGGGGCGGACGTGCGGGCGGTGACCGGCTGTACCGTCGTCGCCGTCGTCAGGGACGGGGAGACGATCACGGAGGTCGACCCCGCCTCGTTCACCGTCGCGCCCGACGACGAGGTGATCATCGCCGGCACCGACGAGGCGACCACGCGCTTCGAACGCGAGTTCGGTGGGTGACCCGTTGGGCGTGACCCGTTGGGCGCATCGAGCGACAGATTCAATGGAGAACGGCCCGCTTCGACCGATATGTCCAACGGGGGGCGCGTGTTGTACGTCGGCGGCGACGAGCGAACGGCCGTCGATCGTCTCGCGGACGCCGTCGAGGGGGCCGAGGTCCGCGAGGCGACGACGGCCGAGGGAGCGCTCGAACGGGTCGCGGAGGGATCGGTCGACTGCGTCGTGTCGGCGTATCGGCTCCCCGACGCCGACGGCCTCGACCTGCTCTCGCGGCTCCGGGAACGCGAGCCCGGCCTCCCCTTCGTCCTCCATCCCGCGGAGGGCTCCGAGCGGCTCGCGAGCGCGGCGGTCGGGGCGGACGCCACCGACTACGTGTCGGAGGCGACCGACGACGGGATCGTCGACGCCGTGACCGCCGCGCTCGACGGGACGGCGGGCGGGCGACGGGAGCGGGGGGCGGCACGCGTCGCCGACCTCGTCCGGACGATCCAGGCGCGTCTCGTCCGGGCGCGGACGACCGAGGAGATCGACCGCGGCGTCTGCGAGGCCATCGTCGACACGGAGCCCTACGCCTTCGCGTGGGTCGGCGAGTACGACCGCGACGACGGGCGGGTGGTGCCGCGGGCCTCGGCGGGCTTCGAGGCGGGGTATCTCGAAGCCATCGAGATCACGGCCGACGAGGGGTCGCTCGGCCAGGGGCCGACCGGGACGGCCGTCAGGGAGCGGACGCTCGAAACCGTCCAGAACATCCCGGCGGAGCCGACGTACGAACCCTGGCGGGCGGACGCCGTGGAGCGGACGTACCGATCCAGCGCCGCCGTGCCGCTCGTCCACGAGGATCGGCTCTACGGCGTGTTGAACGTCTACGCCGACCGAACGGGGGCGTTCGACGAGGCGGAGAACGACCTGTTGCGGGAGCTGGGAGCGACGATCGCACACGCGTTCCACCGGATCCGGATACAGGAGCAGTACGAGTCCCAGTACCGCGAACTGTTCGAGGAGGCGCCGGTGATGGTCGCGCTGACGGACGACGCGGACGGCGGCCCGATCGTCGAGGACTGCAACCGGCGGTTCGCCGCCAAACTCGGCTACTCGCGCGAGGAACTCCGCGGTCGGCCGCTGACCGACGTGTACACGGCGGAGGCGGCGGCGAAACTCGCCGACGGCGGGTACGAACGGGCGCTCGCCGGCGAGTTCGTCACCGCGGAACGGACGCTCCGCACGCGCGACGGCGTTCGGCTGGAGACGCTGTTGCAGGCGACGCCGCGGCGGGACTCGAACGGGGACATCGTCGGCACGCACGCGCTCTACGTCGACATGACCGAGCGCAGGCGGGCGAAGGAAGTGATCGACCGGGCGGAGGCGATGGAGGCGTCGATGGACGGGATGGCGATCCTCACCGAGGACGGCGAGTACCGCTACGCCAACCAGGCCCACGCGGACATCTACGGCTACGACGACCCCGAGGTCTTCCTCGGCAACACCTGGCGGATGAACTACGAGGCGGAGGAGATCGAGCGGTTCGAGTCGACCGTGTTGCCGCTGGTCGCCGACGGCGAGGAGTGGCGCGGCGAGGCCACGGGCGTGCGGGCCGACGGGAGTTCGTTCCCGCAGGAGCTCTCGCTGAGTCCGCTGGCCGACGGGCGGTACATCTGTGTCGTCCGCGACGCCACCGAGCGCCGGCGGTACGAGCGCCGGCTGGAACGCCAGCGCGACAACCTCGAAATCCTCAATCAGGTGGTCCGACACGACATCCGCAACGACCTGCAGGTCGTCCTGGGGTACGCGGAGTCGCTCCGAGAGGCCGTCGACGACGAGCGAAACGACCACGTCGAGCGGGTGGTCACGAGCGCCCGCGACGCCGTCGAGATCACCGAGACGGCCGGCGACGTTGCCGAGGTGATGCTCACGGCCGACACCGAGACGAAGCCGGTCGGGCTCAGATACGTCCTCAACGACCGGATCGGCGAGGTCAGATCGGCCTACCAGGACGCGGTCCTGACGACCGACGGCGCGATTCCCGACGTCGAGGTCCGCGCCGACGACATGCTGGGGTCGGTGTTCCGGAACCTGCTCACCAACGCCATCGAGCACAACGACGAACCGGTGCCCGAGGTGACCGTCTCCGCGAGCGTCGACGACGCGGTGACCGTCCGCGTGGCCGACAACGGCCCCGGCATCCGCGACGAGCGAAAGGGGGCCATCTTCGAGGAGGGGGAGAAGGACCTCGACAGCGAGGGGACGGGACTGGGGCTGTATCTGGTCGCGACGCTCGTCGACCGGTACGACGGCGACATCCGGGTCGCGGACAACGACCCGAAGGGGACCGTCTTCACCGTCGAGTTGCCTGTCGCCGAGTGACGGGCGGGATTTTTCCGCGACGGGTGCGAACCGACGCCGGTGAGACGCCGTCGACTGCTCGCCGCGCTGGCCGGGGCGCTCCCGGTCGCCGGCTGTACGGGCGGGCCGGGCGATCCGATCACCAGCCTCGCCGTCAACCGGGACGACACGGACCACCGCGTGACCGTCTGGATCGCCCGCGACGACCGCCTCGTCGTGGCGAACGCGGTGACCGTGGCGGCCGGCGACGTTGCCGAAGTGGGGGAGGCGCCGTGGCGGCGCGGCCGCTACCGGGTGACGGTGCGCGTCGACGGCGAGGCCCGGATCGCCAGGGAGTTCCGGGCCACGGAGCCGTTCAACCAGCTCGACGCCGTCGTCGCCGCCGACGGGACGGTCGCGCTGAACCGGGGGCTGGCGGCCTAGGGCGCCCGCTCGCCGGCGGGAACCGTCGTCTCCAGCCAGTTCTCCTCGGGCGGGAGCGGACAGGAGAAGGCGTCGCTGAACGCACAGAACGGCGTGTACGCCAGGTTGAAATCGAGCGGCACCCGATCGCCGTCGGTCAGGTCCCGGTCGGGGGCGAGTTCCATGTAGCGGCCACCGCGGTACGTCTGCTGACCGGTCGTCTTGTCCCGGAAGGGGACGAACAGCTCGTCGCCGGCGGCGCTCTCCTGCCGGTAGGCGTGCAGGGTGTGGGTGTCGCCGTCCAGGTCGAACGTCAGGGTGGCGACCCGCAGGTAGCGGACGGTGCGGTCGTCGCTCGTCTCCATGTCGACTGGCTCGGGGTCGTCGTGGACCGTCACCGTCGCCTCGACGCGGTAGTCGGGGGCGGGGTCGAAGTAGTCGAGGCCGTCGAAGTCGTCGCGCTCCTCGGGCGGGAGGGGCGACGTCCGGTCCTCCGCGAACGCCCGGTCCTTCTCGGCGCGCTTCTCGCGCAGGCGGTCGGCGTAGTCGTCGGTCATACGGTCCGTTCCGGCCGGACGGGTTTCAGTCCGGCGACCGGCGGCGCAGTCCCGGTGACACCGACACAACCCGGTGACGTCGGCGACGGGGAACGCCTATATCCGCGCCGACCATACGTCCGGCGAGCCAATGCGGAGCGAACTACCAGACCGACCGGACGCGATCGACACGGGGGCGACCTGACGATGGAGCCACACGGGAGCCAGCCGCTCCTGACGGCCGGAACGCCCCTGGCGGAGGCGACGGCCGCCGCCGTCCTCGTCCACGGCCGGGGGGCGTCGGCACGGAGCATCCTCGGGATGGGCGAGGCGTTCGGCGTCGAGGGCGTCGCCTACCTCGCCCCGCAGGCCGCCGGCAACACCTGGTATCCGAACCCGTTCACCGCGCCCGTGGCGTCGAACGAGCCCGGACGCTCGTCGGGGCTGGCGGCCGTCGCGTCCGCCGTCGAGGAGGCCGCCGACGCGGGAGTCCCGACCGAGCGGGTCCTCCTGCTGGGATTCTCGCAGGGGGCCTGCCTCGCCAGCGAGTTCGTCGCCCGCAACCCCCGGCGGTACGGCGGGCTAGCGGCACTCAGCGGCGGCCTCATCGGCGAGCGGATCGACCCCGCGGACTACGCGGGCGACCTCGACGGGACGCCGGTCTTTCTCGGCTGTAGCGACGTCGACCCCCACATCCCCGCGGAGCGCGTCCACGAGACGGCCGCCGTCTTCGAGCGCTTGGACGGCGACGTGACGACGCGGCTCTACGAGGGGATGGGCCACACCGTCAACGCCGACGAGCGCGACCGCGTGACGTCGATGCTGTCGGCGCTCGTGGCGGAGTGAGACGGCGACGCGGCGGAGCCTACCGCTCCCGCGACGCCGCGGACTCGTCTTCCCGCAGGTTCTCGTCGAGGAAGCGCAGCGTCCTGTTCCACGCGTCTCGCGTGTCGTTCGGGCGGAAGCTCTCGCCGCTCGGGTTGGCGAAGGCGTGGCCCGCCCCCTCGTAGACGTGGATCTCGCGTTCGACCCCCAGGTCGCCCAGCGTCCGGTCGAACTCGCGGACGGTCTCGATCCCGACCACCCGGTCCTCGGAGCCGAAGATCCCGAGGACGGGGCCGTCGATGCGCCGCAGCGTCGACGCGTTCGTCGTCAGCGTGCCGTAGTAGATGACCGTCGCGTTCAGATCGGCGTCGCTCAGGCTCAACTGGAGGCTCTGCCCGCCGCCGAAACACCAGCCGAGGCTGGCGACCCGATCGGTGGTGTCGGGGCGGTCGCGAAGCCCCGAGACGGCCCGGCTCATCTTCGAGACGGCGACGTCGGGGTTCTCGCGCACCTGCCCGGAGAGTTCGGCCGCCCGGGAGGCGTTCGTCGCCACCTCGCCGCCGTAGAGATCCACCGCGAAGACGACGTAGCCGTGGCCGGCGAGGACGTCGGCCATGTGCTCGACGTTCCCGTTGAGCCCCCACCACTCGTGGATCACGACGACGGCGGGGTAGGTGCCGTCGTCGGCGGGTCGGGCGAGGTAGCCCGGCGTGCCGTCGATGGTCGTCCGGGTGCTCGTGATGGCCGAGAGGTTCTCGGCGTCGAAGACGTCGGCGTTGCCGCCGCTCGTGACCGCCTGGCAGGTGCCGTTCTTCTCGATGGCACCGGGCTGACAGCCCGTGTGGGGCGTCTGGGTGTAGGACGCCTCGGCGGTCGCCGTCGGCTCGGGGACGGGCGTCGGCGTGGGATCGGGCTGGTCGGTGGGGGTCGCCGTCGGCGTGTCCTCACCCGAGAGGACTCCCGAACAGCCGCTCAGGAGCACCAGCGCGGCGACGAGGACGGGAACGAGTCGTGAACTGGGCATCTCGTGTTGGGAAGGGAACGTGTCGGCAAAACCGTGTCGCCGACGGGGGCGCCGCGTCACTGCCGGTGCGTGGCGGACTGGACGGCGACGCAGGCGGTCCCGGCACCCGAGGGATCGGCAGGGGCGCCGCGGGGGCCAGCCGACGCCGTTCGTCGCGGACCGACCGGGGCGCGAGTTATCCGTCCCGGCCGCGTAGCGGGCACATGGCCCACCGATTCGTCCGCGCGACCCCGGACCGGGACCGCCTCCCCGAACTCCGCCGACGGCTCGACGACGGCGAGATAGCGACGATGCGCCCCTTCGGGAGCGCGCTGACGGCGGCGCTGGAGCGGGCACGGTACGACCCGGCGACCGGCGAGGCGGCGTGGGTCGAGGAGGACTACTGCTCGCCGCCGCTGGCCCAGGAGCGGGCGGCGGTCCTCGACGACTACTTCACCGAGATACGGGTCGTCGACCCGGACGTCGACCCCGCGGCCGGCTGGGAGCGACTGGACGACCTCCCCGGACTGTGGGCGGCGCTCGACGCCTGACACGCCGCTACCGCGTCCGTCCGCCGGAATCAGGGCTGATAACCGGGTCACCTCATTTATACGATCGGTGAGACATGAGCCGGTAGCATGGTTTCGAAGGGGGAACTGGGGGTGAGCTACCTCATCGGCGTCGGCATCGTCCTCTCCGGCACGCTCGGCATCGGCGTGGCGATGCCGTCGGGCGTGGTCGAACACACGTCGACGTCGCTTCTCGGGCTCACCATGGGGTTGATGGTCGCCGCCGGGTTCAGCCTGACGGGCATCGGGCTGGCCAACAGCCAACTCGACGACGAGCGGGTGTGGCGCGTGGCCGCCTGGTCGACGCTGGGACTGGGCGTCCCGACCGGGATCGCCCTCCTCCTGCCCCTGTGGTATCCGTCGTTGCTCCACGGCATCGACTGGCGGAGCGTCGTCATGGTCAACGTCGCGGCCGGCGGCGTCGTCGGCGTGCTCGTCGGCTCGCTGTTCGAACTCCGTGCCGAGCACGAGCGCACCCGGGCGCTGAACCAGCGCAACACGGTCTTCCTGCGGCTGTTCCGTCACGACATCCGCACCAGCATCAACCTCCTCCGCGGACACGTCGACCGGCTCGACGTCGACGCCGAGGAGCCGATCGAGGTGATCCACGAACAGATCGACCACGTCGAGCGCCTGAGCGACGCCGCACACCGCCTCGAAGAGCTCGAATCGATGACCGAGACGGAGCCGATCGACCTCGGCCGACTCGTCGAGGAGCGGGTCGACGACCTCCGGCGGACCGAGGATCGCGTGACCGTCGAGACAAACGTACGACCCGGGACGTACGTGTGGGCCAACGACCTGCTGGCGTCGGTCGTGGACAACCTGCTTCGGAACGCCGTGGAACACGGGGCCACGGAGGAGGAGTCGGAAGCCGACGGCCACCCGTGGCTGGCCGTGAGCGTCCGGTCCGCCGAGGGGCGGACGGGGGTCGTCGAACTGCGGGTCCGCGACGACGGCCCGGGCTTCTCGGAGACCGAACTCGCGGTCCACACCGGCGCGACCGAGACGGCGCTCCAGCACAGCGACGGCATCGGGCTCTGGCTGGTCCGCTGGATCGTCGACTCCTTCGACGGCGACGTGACGGTCGCCAACCACGCCGAGGGCGGGGCCGTCGTCACCGTCGCGCTCCCCGCGGCGGACCCGGACGCGGCGGCCGTGAGCCCGGATCCCTGACTCCCGCTGGACTGACCGCCCGTCGCTCGCCCGCCGGCCCCGCGACCACGGCGCCGGTCCCTCACCCGGGCGACGGACCGACCGACCACGGACCCGATAGCGCGTCGGCCCCGCCCGATCAGTGGGCGGACATGTCGGAGACGACGTTGAGACAGTAGACGCCGGCGACGACGAGGGCGATACCGACGGCCCCCGCGGCGTCGACCTGCTCGTCGAACGCCACGACGCCGATGGCCGCGATGGCGACGATGCCGACCGCGGCCCACGTTCCGTAGACGACGCCGACCGGGAGCTCCTCTAGCGCCAGCGAGAGACAGTAGAAGGCAGCCGCGTACCCGACGAGAACGCCCAGACTCGGGATCGGGCGCGAGAATCCCTGGGAGAGCTTCAGGGCGGTCGTTCCGAGAACCTCGGAGAGGATCGCAGCGGCGAGCAACACGTAGGGGTTCATGTGCCCCGGTTCTCCGCCCTCTCCGATGTGAATTTCGGCTCCGCTCACCGCCCGGCGTGCCGAGGCGACGTCCGCGGCCCCCGCGGGAGCGGTCGAAACGGGTCGGTCGCGGCGACGACTGCCCGACCGGCGGGTTCGGGACGAGCCGGCCCGAAGCGGCCCCGCCTACGCCGCCCGGAACTCACCGTGTTTCACGCCGATGCCGAACGCGAGCAGGCCGAACACGAGCATCGACGGCGCGACCATCGTCAGTACCGTCCCAGTTCCCATCATGCCGCCACCGACGAGGCCGGCGACGCCGAGGACGACGATTCCGAGGACTGCACCGAGCGCGACCGGTAGGCTGAACTCCATGCGTGACGGGAAGTGCTGGAGCACAATAGCATCGTCGCGACGGCGCCGCCGTCAGTCGCCGGCCGGAAACTTCCGACCACCGTCGGTGCCGACGGAGAGCGGGTCGTCCTGCCACTCGATGTCGAGGCTGTAGCGGGGGAGGTAGGGAGCCAGGTCGGCCGCCGACACGACGCCCCGGTAGCCCTCGTCGGTCACGACCGGCAGGTGCTTCACGCCCGCGGTCCGCATGCGCTCGGCGGCCTCACACACCGTCGAGTCCGGCGAAATCGTCGTCACCGGCGCCGACATGATCGCCCGAACGGCCGGCCGGTCGGCCGTCTCCGCGACCATCGCCACCAGATCGGAGTCGGTGACGACGCCGACGACGTCCCCGTCCGCGAGGACCGGGAGGGCCGACACCGTCGCTCGACGGAGGTACGCCGCCGCCGCGGACGCGGACGTCCCGGGCGAAATCGTGGGCGGTTCGCGGAGGCCGACGGCGTCGACGGTCGTTCGGATCATCCGTGCGACACGATACCGATCGACGGCATAAAACCTTGGTGGACATACACGTTACTAGTGATAATATTCCTAATAGATTCGTCGCTATACGTCGGTTCGGCGTTCGTATCGTGGTCGAATCGCTCGTATTTTCGGACGTTCGGTTTCCACTTCACCGATCCGAGGGGGACGCAGGGGCCGGTCGGCGGTCGGCCACGGCCCCGCGGACGCCCCGGACGACGAACGTCGCGCGCGCCGCGCCGTCGGGGCCGCCGACGCGCACGTCGACGGCGACGGCGACGAGGGCGGTGGTGTTCGCGCGGGTCTGGGTGACGACTCCGTCCGTGGTGAGACAGGCGCCGAACGCGCGGTGGGGGCCGCGCGGGCAGTGCTCGGCGGCCCATCGACGCGCCGCGCTGGCGTTGCGGGTCACCTCGACGGCCACGCCCCGCTCCGTCCCGGCGGATTCGACGGCGGCGACGGCCGGATCGAGTCGGTCGGTGGCGACCTCGACCGCCAGTCGGTGTTCGTCGGCCGCGGTCCCGTTCGACACCGCACCGGTCGTCTCGGCCACCGACCGTTCGAGGACGCGCTTGCTCTCGGTCAGCGTCGTCCGCTCGTCGGCGGTGGCGGCCACGTCGCCCGCGTAGCCGAGTTGGGCGTACGCCAGAAGCATCGGGACGAGCGCGGTGACGACGACGGTGGCCGCGAGCAGGACGAGCTGACCGCGCCGGCGGGTCATCCGTACCACACCCAGACGGTGACGGAGCCGTGGCGCGTCGGCACCGTCGTCGATTCGGCGGTCGCCCGCGGCGGTCGGGGGTAGCCGAGCGTCCCGTGGGGCGTGTGGACCCGGAAGGCGACGTCCGCGGGCAGGAGATCCACGATGCGCTCCCTGGTGTCGGGACGCGCGCGCTCGAACGACTCGGGCGAGCGGGCGAGCGCGACGAGCCGCGAGTCCCTGCCGTTCGGGGTCGGCTCCGAACCGAGGACCGTCGCGGTGTCACGGGCCAGGGCGTCGAGTCGCGGCTCCGCCGAGGGGTGGTCGGCCACGCCGACGGTGAATCCGGCGGCGATACCGACGACGAGGACGACCCCGATGGCGGCCTCGACGACCGACAGCGAGAGCTGTGCCCTAGGCATCGACGGTCACCGTGAGGATCCGCTCGTCGACGACGGGGCGCCGGTAGGTCACCTCGATCCGTCCGGTGGCGTTCGCTCCGGTGCCGACGCGGAGCGTGGTCGGCTCGTACCGCGAGAGCCGGACGGTCGCCGTGGTGTTCAGCCCCGCCCCGTCGTACAGGACGACGCGACCGTCCGCGCTGACGGACCGGACGGTGGTGTTCGGGCCGGGATCGAGCGTGACGTTCGCGCGGCCGACGCCCCGCGGGATCCGGACGGTCGACCGCCGGGTGAGGTTGGCCGGCGTCACGACGACCCCCGATCGATCGACGACGACGACCGAGCGTCGAACCGTCCAGCCGCCGCCCGGCGACCCGCGGGAGACGAGGGTCCGACCGCCGAGCGCGACCCGCACGTCCCCCTCGGTCGCGGGGGGCGCGAGTTCGGCCAGTCGGCTCGCGTTCAGGGTCTCGACGCGCGAGTCGTTGAGCGCGTTCGCCCGCACCGTGATCGGCGAGTCGGCGGCGGTCAGGCGGTCGGCGACCGCGGCCGCGGCGTGGCGCTCGACGGGGTCCCGGTCGGCGCCGGCGAGCGCCGAGTCGGCGAGGCTCACGCCGACGACCGTCGCCCCCGTCAGCAGGACGAGGGCGACGGCGAGGGCGAGCAGGTTGGTCTGCCCCCTCACGCGAGGATCACCCGGAGTCGGCCGTCGTCGCCGCGGATCCGGAGGACGGCCCGGTCGTCGCTCCGCCAGGAGCCCTCGACGGCGACGACCCGCGGGGGTACCGCGAGGCGGAGGCGCCCGGAGAGGGCGGGGTCGGGGTGATCGAGGACGAGCGAGCGGTTCTCGACCCGGAGTCGGTAGGCCGCGCGGTCGATGGCACCCGGCAGGTCGACGGTTCGGGTCACGTCGACCCCGCTGCTTGGCGGGGGGATCGACGCCTCGATGTGCGCGGCGGTCGAGGCGAGCGTCCGGTCGCTCACCTCGGCCGCCGTCGCGGTGCGGTACTCGGGGAGGACGCCGCCGTGGAGGACGGTCACCAGCGAGGTGATATAGAGGACGACGATCACGGCCTCCAGTCCTTTGCCGACGACGGGCGCGAAGCCGCGGTCCGTCACCGACCCACCTCCAGATCCAGGTCGTGGACGAAGACGTACACCTCGCGAACGTCGGGGAAGCGCACGACGACGCTCGGCACGCCGTCGTCGTCGTACGAGCGCCGGATCGTTGTCGCGCCCATGTCCTCGAAGTATCGCTCCCAGACCCCGGGCGTCCGGGTCTCGACCGCGAGGCCGAAGCCGCTCCCCGACAGGTGCCGGCGACTGTGGGTGACGTCCGTCCGCAGCGCCACCGTCCCCGTCCCGTCGACGGCGACGTCGCCGGCACCGAGGCGGGGGAGAGAGACGAACAGCGTCCGGTCGCGGAGCGACACCGGCGGCGGGGCGTGGACGCGGACGCCGGTCCCGGTGTCGAGGACGGTCGCACCGGCGACGTACCGGACCCGTCGGTCGCCGGCGGCGTAGACCAGGCCGCCGACGGCGTACTCGGTCGCGGGGTCGAGTCCGTCGAGGAGTCGGACCGACCGGTCGACCGTTCGGAGTCGTCCCTCCTGGAGGGTGAGGCGGGTTTCGTGTGGGCCGCTCCGCTCGGGGTCGAGGGCGTCGTCCATCGCCGTCGCGACGCTCCGTGCCTCGGCGGCGCTCGCGCTCTCGTCGACGACGGAGCCGACGGTGACGGTCAGCGCCGCGACGCTCACCACGGTGATCGCCAGGAGGACGGCCACGCCGATGGTGGCCGACTGGGCGCGGTCGGTCATATCATCCCCACCCCGGCGAAGACGAGATGACAGACGGTGACGAGGGCGCCGGAGTGAAGCAACGCCTCGTAGCGCCCGCGGCTGGCGGTGCCCGCGAACCAGCCCGAGGCGAGCATCGTCGCCTGCGTGACGACGTAGAGGCGGTAGCGCTCCCGTTCGAGGTCGATGGCCGAGCCCTCGATGACGTAGCCGCCGGCCCCGCGAACGGAGGCGAGCTGTTCGAAGCCGTCGAAGACGTGGATGCCGACGGCGACGGCGATGCCGACGACGAGCAGGGCCGTCGTCCACCCGACGGCGACGTACGCGAGCAGGTTGGCACGGAGTTCCCGCTTCTCGTGATAGAGGCGACCGATCTCGGTCTGGAGCGTATCGAAGACGGTCCCCGCGTCGCTGCCGGCGTCGAGAGCGCCCGTGACGAGCCCGACGGTCTGTTCGGCCAGCGGCGTGCCGACGCCGTCGACGAACCGATCGAGCGCCGCGGTGCGGACGTTCTCGTCGAGCCCCGTCTCCGGCGAGGTGAAACTCAGGTTGAGCGCCAGGTCGGCCACGTCGGGATCCAGCGGGCCGAAGTCGACGTCCCGGGCGACGAGTTCGACCGCCTCTGGGAACGGTCGGCCGAGGTTGACGTGGCCGGAGACGGCGTGGACGAAGTCCTTGATCTCGCGATCCTTGGCGTCGTCGAGGCGGGCGCGCCTGACGCCGACGACGCCGACCGGGAGGGCGTACGCGGCGTACCCGAGCAGGACGACGTCGGCGGGCGGGTAGCCCACGGTGTGGAGGGCCGCGAGGGCGCCGAGGGCCGGAACGGCGGCGACGACGGCGGCGCTCGCGGGGTTCAGGGGAGCGGACGCGAGCGTCGCGAGGACGCCGGACGGACGGCGGTAGTGGACGGTCTGGCCCGGCGGTCGGAGCCCGCCGACGACGATGCTCGCGCCGACGCCGAGGACGAGGACGAACGCGGCGCTGGTGTAGACGACGACGGCCCGGGGCGTGGTCGTCCCGAGCGGGGTCGAGAAGGGCTCGGAGAGCCCGGGCGAGATGATGGCGAGGACGGTGAGGACGATGACCAGAAGCGTCGGGAGGACGAGCAACACCATGAACACCTCCGAGAGGAGTTCGAGCAGGCCGGCGGCGCGCTGGCGGGCGCGGTCCTGCCGGTGGGCGAGCATCCGGCTCTCCATCCGGAGGTAGTTCGCGAGTTCGGCCTCGCCCTGCTGGGCGTGTTCGCTGAACTTCAGGAGGAAGGGGGCGAGCAGCTCCCGGGACGGCGTATCGCGGGCGATCCGTCGGAGCCCCTCGTGGAGGCTGCCGGTCAAGGAGGCGGTGTTCAGCACCTTGCGGATCGACACCGCCGTCTCGCCGTAGGGGTCGGTGGCTGCCACCTTCCGGAGCATCGCGCGGTGGCCGTCGCCGCCGGAGGAGAGGACGTGCAGGTACCGGACGGCGCCGGGGAGGGTGCGCTCGATGTCGTTCCGGCGCGCGCTCGCCAGCCAGCGGAGATACCACCCGCCGAGGCGGACGGTCGCGGCCTTGGCGAGGCCGCCGGCGACGAGGCCGACGGCGACCGCGAGGGCCGTCACGGGCGGAACCGGGAGGCTCACGCGAGCGAGCGGCAGCGCGTCGTCGACGGCCGCCGACACCGCGGTCGGCAGGGCGTCGCCGAACGCGACGCCGACCACGAGCGTCGGGAGGGTCGCCGCGAGCGCGGCGGCCCAGGACAGCCCGTACACCCGGGCGAGATACACGTCGAAGCTGAGTCGGAGGTCGGTTCCCCGGTAGCGCTTGCGGTCCCGGACGTGCCGTCGGTCGTCGGCGTGTCGCGCGAAGAGGGCATAGAGGACGCGGTCGAGGGTGGAGGCGTAGCCGGTCGGCCGGGCCGACGCCGGCGGCGTGGCCGTCGCTGCCGTCGCCTCGCCCCCGTCCGGCGCCGGCGCGGACGCGTCGGCGCCGGCAGAGCGTCGCTCCCGGCTCACGCGACTCCCCCCACCGAGCGGGCGGAATCGCCGGACGGACGGCCGGAGCGCGACCCTGTCGGCATGGGGCGAGGTGTCGCGGCATCGCATATAAACGTTGGACGGGCGTTCTCAGATTTGATTCGCGTCCGGCGGTCGGGTGCCGCCCGTCTCGCCGTCACCGCACCTGAGGGGGTTCGAGGGACGGTGGCCCCCACCGCAAGACGTAGATGCGTCCGCGTCGACGGCCCCGTATGTCGCTCACCAGTCGCGTCCGACCGCGGTCGACCGCCGGGGGAGCGCGGGCGTGAAGGGGGTCGTCCTCGCGGGCACGCGCTCGGGCGTCGGCAAGACCGTCGCCACCCTCGCGACGCTCCGGGCGCTCGCCGCCGAGGGCCTGACCGTCCAGCCCGCCAAGGCCGGCCCCGACTTCGTCGATCCGAGCCACCACGCGGCCGTCGCCGGCCGCCCCTCCCGCACGCTCGACGTGTGGCTCGAGGGCGTCGAGGGCGTCCGCCGCAACTACCACCGGGGCGAGGGCGACGTCTGCGTCGTCGAGGGGATGATGGGGCTGTACGACGGCGACGTCTCCAGCACCGCCGCCGTCGCCGAGGCGCTCGACCTGCCGGTCGTCCTCGTCGTCGACGCGTCGGCGGGGATGGAGAGCGTCGCCGCGACGGCGCTGGGGTTCGAACGCTACGCCGCCGCCGCGGACCGCGACGTCGACGTGGTGGGCGTCCTCGCCCAGCGGGCCCACGGCGGGCGCCACGCCGACGGGATCCGGAGTGCCCTGCCCGAGGGCCTCGACTACCTCGGCCGGATCCCGCCCGCGGAGGACCTGACGATCCCGGACCGCCACCTCGGCCTCCACATGGGTGACGAGGCGCCGCTGGACGGCGACGCCCTCGATACCGCCGCGGAGGCGGTGCGAACCGACCGGCTCCGTGCCCTCGCCCGCGCGCCGCCCCGTCCCGACCCGGTCGACGCCGGGGACCCGACCGGCGCGCGCGTCGCCGTCGCCCGCGGCGACGCCTTCCGGTTTTGCTACCCGGCGACGCTCGACCGCCTCCGGGAGCGGGCGACGGTGACGGCGTTCGCGCCGGCCGCGGGCGACGACCTGCCGGCCTGTGACGGCGTCTACCTCCCCGGCGGCTATCCCGAACTCCACGCCGCCGACCTGGCCGCGAGTCCGGCGCTCGCGGCGCTCGCGGACCGGGCGAGCGAGGGGCTCCCCGTCCTCGGCGAGTGCGGCGGGCTGATGGCGCTCTCGCGGTCGCTGACGACGGCCGCGGGCGAGACGCACGCGATGGCCGGCGTCCTCCCCGCGGACGTGCGGATGCACGACCGCCACCGGGCGCTTGATCACGTCGAACTCAGGGCGCGACGGGGGACGCTCACCGCCTCGGCGGGCGACCGACTCAGAGGCCACGAGTTCCACTACTCGTCGGCCGACGTCGACGCCGACGCCCGCTTCGCCTTCGACGTCGAGCGCGGCACGGGGATCGAGGGCGGTCGCGACGGCCTCACCGTCCACCGCACGCTCGGGACGTACTGTCACGTCCACGCCGAGAGCGGGGCGGTCGACGCCTTCCTCGACGCCTGTCAGCCCTCGTAGCGCCGCACCCGGAACGCGTCGTAGCCGCCGCCGTAGGCGAGTTCGAGCGCGCCGAGCCACCAGTTCCACCGCTCGGCGAGCGACGACCCCTCGGGCGCGTCGGCGAGTTCCGCGCGGACCGTCTCGACGGTGAGCGGCGACCCCCGGTCGGCGGCCAGCCGTCCGGAGTCGGCCAGGTCGCGGGCACAGCGGACCACCGCCCGGCGCTCCCCCGCGTCGGCGTCGAACGCGGCGGCGAGTTCGGCGTCGAGGCGCTCGGGGTCCACGCTACTCCCACCACGCGCTCCGGCGCTCCCGGTAGCTCGCGTCCCGGAAGGGCGGGGGCTTCTCCCCGTCGGCCTCCGCGCCGAAGGCGTGGGCCAGCCAGTAGCCGACGTGCCACCCCACCGCGTCGGTGTCGAGGCCGACGAGGGTGATCTCGACCCGCGTGTACGTCTCGATGGCGCCGTCGCCGTCGGGATCGGTGCCGTACGTGCTGACGCAGGACCCGCTCGACGCCCGGCAGGTCGCCGTCTCGCCGAAGCGAACCCTGATCTCCGCGTCCGCGGCGCCCGTCCGCTCGAAGGAGAGGTCGTCGGGCATCCCCGGGGCGCCCGCCTCGTAGTACGACAGCGCGTGGCCGACCTGTCGGTCGACGCCCGCCGGGTCGGAGGCGTTCTCGGCGTCGACGCGGACGGTGAACTCGCCGTCGGCCCACGGGAAGGCCCGTTCGGTCGCGTTCGGCTGGGGTTCGGTGTAGATGACCGACCGCGCCCGCATCACGTCCCGGGGGGCGTCGTCGTGGTCGAGGCCGAGCGTGTGCCCGAGTTCGTGTTTCGTCACGAGCGTCGTCGAGTCGTCGGAGAGACCGGTCTTCACCCACACCGTCTCCGGGCGGTCGACCATCCGGGCGTCGGTGAGTTTCGGGGCACACCCCACCGCGTCCGCCACGCCGCCGCAGTCGGGGAGGGTGTCGGTGAACGCGACTACGAGGTCCGGGTCCTCGGCGTCGGGGCGTACCTCGTACCGCACCTCGAAGCCGAGATACGCCCCGTCGTTCGCCTCCCAGAAGGCCGTCGCCTCGCGAACCAGCGAGTCGACGTCCCGGCCGGGTTCGCCCCCGTTGCGGACGGCGACGACGATGGGATCGCTCCCCCAGGGGTTCGCGCTCGGGGTGGCCGTCGCCGCCGGTGCCGTCGCCGTGGCCGTCGCGCCCGGCGTCGCCGTCGGGTCGGAGGCCGCCGGAACCGGCGTGTCGGTCGGCGCGGCCGCCGGATCGAACGGCGTCGTACACCCCGCGAGGAGCAACAGGCCGACGAGAACCAGCGTTCGGGCCGCCATACCACTCACTCGGAGACGGGCGGTCAAAAACCGTTTCCCCTCGGGACGGGAGGCTCCGTCGCCGACTCCGGCGTCAGGTCCGCCGCGTCGCCACGGCCAGCAGGGCGACGACGGCGACCAGCGATCCGAAGCCGGCGCCGCTCCCCTCGGTCGGTTCGGGGGTCGGCGTCGCCCCCGACGCGTCGGTTCCCGGCGCGCTCGGCGTGGCCGTACCGGTCGCGTCCGGTGACCGTCGGGGCGTCGCCGTCCCCGGCGTCGCCGTCGGCCCCGCCGTCGTTCGGGCCGTTCGATCCGCCGGGGCGATCACCGCGAACGTGGAGAACCCGGGCGTCTCGGCCGCGAGGACGACCGTCCCGCCGTCGGCGCTGACCACGTCCGTGTCGAGTCGCCGGAGGCCGTCGTCGCCGCGGTCGAACGCGACGACGCGGAGCGCCGCCGGATCGACGTTCGCGTCCTCGACCGCGGCGCTCGGGACGGCTATCTCGACGGTCGCGGGACGGCTCGCCGCCTCGTCCGGGACGGTCACGTCGACGGCCGCGAGGGTCCGCCCGTCCGGTTCGGGGGCCACGTCGGGGAGGCCGCCCACCGGCTCGACCGCCACGGTTCCGGTCGTCGGCCGGTCGAACGCCACGGTCACCCGGCGTGCGGTACCCCCGTACAGCGTCTGGCTCACGGAGCGCTCGCCGGCGAGGATGGTGCTCCCGACGCCACCCCCGCCGCCGCCCCCGTCGTCGCCGTCGTCGCCGGCGGCGGCGGGGGCGTCACCGATCACGAAGACGGAGAACCCCGGCGTCTCGAAGGTCAGCCGCACGCTGCTCCCGGTCACGCTCCGAACCTGCGTCGCGAGCGGCCGGTAGCCGCCCCCGTCGCCCGCGTACCGCCACACCCGCGTGTCGTTCGGGTCGACGACCGACTCCCGGTCGACGACGAGTTCGACCGTCGCGTTCGCGCCGCCAGTCGGCTCGGGGGCCGTGATCTCGACGTACGACGCCACGCGGTTCACGTCCACGCCGCCGGCGTCCGTCGCGTTCGGTACGCTCGACGGCTTCGACGACAGGTCGCTGACCGTCGCCGTGCCGCTTCGACTCGCCGCGTAGTCGATGCTCGCGTCGACGACGTCCGTCCCGCCGACGTCGAGCGTGCCGGTCGAGGTGCCGTCGACGGTCGTCCCGCCCTCGCCGCTCTCGGGGTCGCCGAGGATCGCCACCGGCCCGAAGGTCGTGAGGTTGGCCCCGACGGTATCGTCCGTCGAATCGAGCGTGCTCGTGGCCGTCTCGTACGACCCGGACCCCGCGTCGTAACGGGCCAGCGCGAGACTCGACTCCCGCAGTCCGAGCGTGTCGGTGGCGGCGTACTCGACGGTCACGTTGGCGAACGCGCCGGCGTCCAACCGAGTCAGTTTCCCGACAGTCCTGGCCCGCTTCCACCCGTCACCCGGGGACGGGGGCGTAGCCGTCCCCTCGAACGAGACGTTTTTCGCCTCGATGGCATCGAACGTCGTCGCTCCCACGGTGACGTTCGAGGCGTCGAGCGGCGCCGGCGACACCTCGAAGTCGTCGGTGGTCGGCTGCACGTTCAGCTCCGACCCGCCGTTCGCGGTCAGCGTCGTGTCGACGATCCGCGACCCGGTCTGCGGGCTGATGTCGATGCCGGCGTCCCCGTTGTCCCGTACCGTCGCGTTGGCGATCAGGAGCCCCCTGGCGCTTCGGTCCTCGAGGTACACGCCGTCGTCCGAGTTGTTCGCGACCGTGGCGTTCCGCAGGGTCGCGTCGAACCCGTCGTTGACGATCCTGATCCCGTCGGCGTTGTCCCGGGCGACGACGTCGGTCAGGGTGGCGTTTCGATCCTTGACCCTGAATCCGATCTGACTGTTGTTCCGGGCGACGACGTCGGTGAGGGTCGCGTTCGGGTTCCGCACGTTGAATCCCTCGGGGCTCCCCGTCGCCGTCACGTTCCGGAGCGTGATGTTCCGTTCGTCCACCCTGACGCCGGACTCGGAGCCGTCGCCGTTGTTCGACGCACGGCTGTCCGTCAGGACCGTTCCCTTCGAGACGAAGATTCCCGAGTCACCGTTGTCGGCGGCGGTGACGTTCGAGAGGGCGTTGTCCCCACTCTGGTCGTGCAGGCCGTAGTCGAGGTTGTTCCGGACGCTCACGTCGTCGACGGTCACGTTGCTGGCGTCGACCGCCAAACCGGTACCGCTACTTCCCTTCTGGGTGAGATTCCGGACGACGACGTTCGCCGCCTCGACGTCGAGACCGTTGCCCCGAACCGTCACGTTCCGGACGGTGGCGTTCTTTCCTTTCACGAAGATTCCCGAACCGACGAAGGTGTCCTTCGCGTTGTCCCGGACGATGCTGTCGACCAGCGTCCCCCCTTCGCCGAGTCTGATCCCGGTGCGACCGTGCCGGGTGATCGTCACGTTGTCGAACGTGTTGTTCACGTACCCCGTCGCGCTCACTCCGTAGTCGTCGTTGTTCGTGACGACCGCGTCCCGAACGGTCGTGTTGGCCGCCCTGATCTCTAGCCCGTCGCCGTTCCGCTTCGCGGTGACGTCGGTGATCGTCGCGCCGTCGGCGTCGGCCGTGACCTTGATGCCGTCCCCGTCGTTGTCGGTGGCGGTGAGGTGCCGGACCGTCTCCGGGATTTCCAGCCGGACGCCGTGTTCGCCGTTGTCGACGGCGGTGACGTTCGACAGCAGGACGCCGTCACCCTCGTCGGCGATGATCCCGTCCGCCGCGTTGTCTTCCACGGTCACGTTCCGCAGCGTCGCGTCCGTACTGGACACCTCCGACTCCCCGACCTCGAACCCTTCGGTGCTGCTGTTCGTGACCGTGACGTTCTCGTAGGTGTTGTTCCGGCCGGCTTCGAGGATCCCCTCGCCGCTCGTGGTGTCGTTCACCGTCACGTCCCGGATCGTGTGGTTCGCGCTGTTGATCTCGAGGCCGGTGTACTGGGCTTGCCGGATCGTCACGTCGGCGATGGTCGAGCCGTTCGATGTCCCCTGCGAGAGACCGACGTTCCCGCCCCGGATCGTCACGTTCCGTATCGTTCCGTTGGCGAAGTCGACCCCGTTGCTCGCGCTGTCGAGCGACTCGACGTTGCGGAGCGTCACGTCGTCGGCGTTCAGGCTGTCGATTCCGGTACCCGGGGAGTCGACGACGGTCAGGTCGGTGACCGTCGCCCCGTCGCTCGTCACGTCGACGGTGTCTCCCCTGCCGGCATCCCCGTCGAGCCGACTGTACCCGCCGTCGAGTGTGAGACCCGTCCTCGATCCGATGTCGACGCTCCCGTCGAACGTCCCGCCGCCGAGGACGACGGTGTCGTACGTCGCCGTCGCGTTGTCCAGCGCGAACTGAATGGCCGTCGCGCTGTCGGTGTACGAGACGTTGACGTCGGGCTTGCTCCCGGCGTAGGAGGCGTTGATCGTCCCCGAGGTGGCGTTGACCCGATACGTCGCGTTCGCGGTGCCGTCGCCGTCGGTCAGCGAGACGCTGAGCGTTCCGGGATCGGCCGTCGGCGCCGGGTTGCCGCCGGAACTGGCGGCGGCGGTCCCCCCGAACGCCCCGATGGCGCCGACGACGAGCAGGAGGGCCATCGCCACCGCCGTCAGGCGCGTCCGCCTCCCACCGGTCATCGGGGCGCGCCCCCGCTCGGCGATGATAGAAGCCTATCAAGATATACCACGCTGCTGTCCCCCGATTGCGTCTCCGACATGTCCGCCGCTCAGCAGTTCCGATACTAAAAAAGTGGTGTCGTCGACTCGCCGGCGGCCCGACGGGTGTCACTCCTCGGGGTCGACGTTCGCCAGCCGCATCGCGTTGCCCGTCACCGCGAGGCTCATCCCCATGTCGCCGACGACGACGGCGTGGATGACGCTCACGAGGCCGAGGGGCGCGCCGGCGGCGAGGACGAGTTTCACGCCCAGCGACGACCAGATGTTCGTCCTGATGACGCCGTTGGCCTTCCGGGAGAGGGCGACGAGGTAGGGGAGGCGCTTCAGGTCGTCGCCCATCAGCGCCACGTCGGCCGTCTCGATGGCGGTGTCGGTGCCCGCGGCGCCCATGGCGACCCCCACCGTCGCGGCCGCGAGCGCCGGGGCGTCGTTGACGCCGTCGCCCACCATCGCCACGCCGCCGGTCGTCCGGTTCCAGGGGAGGCGCACGTCGGCTTCGGCGGCCGCCGCCTCGGAGTCCGCGGCGAACTCGCGGATCGCCGCCACCTTCTCGTCGGGCAGGAGGTCCGCGCGCACCTCGTCGATCCCCACCTGGTCGGCGATGGCGCGGGCCGTCCGCTCGTTGTCGCCGGTCAGCATGACGACCCGCTGGATCCCCAGGTCGTGCAGGCGGTCGACGGTCCGCGCGGCCTCCGGGCGGACGGTGTCAGCGACGGCGACGATCCCCTCCAGTCGCTCGTCGGTCCCCACGAGGACGACGGTCTTGCCCTCGGCCTGCAGGCGGGGCACCACGTCGTTCACCAGGTCGAGGTAGGTCCCGTGGTCGCAGGGCTCGGGGTCGACGTCCTCGCCGACGGCCATCCCGCCGTCGGTCTCGACGTGGGCGTGTTCGAGGTCGAACCCGAGGTCCTCGAACAGCGCCGGCTTGCCCGCGTAGTGGGTGACGCCGTCGAGGTCCGCGCGGACGCCCTCGCCGGTGATGGACGCGAAGTCGTCGACCGCTCGATCCGTCACCCCCCGCTCGTCGGCGTGGTCGACGATGGCCGTCGCGATGGGGTGTTCGCTCCGCCGCTCCAGCGACGCCGCACACCGGAGGACGTCCGCCTCGCTCGTGCCGTTCAGCGTCACCACGTCCGTGACGCCGAGTTCGCCCGTCGTGATCGTCCCCGTCTTGTCGAGGGCGACGGTGTCCACCTCGCCCATCGCCTCCAGTCGGTCGCCGCCCTTGATGAGGACGCCGTTGCGCGCGGCGCTCGTGATGCCCGAGACGACGCTCACGGGCGTGCTGATGACGAACGCACAGGGGCAGGCGACGACCAGGAGCGTCAGGCCGCGCGTGAACCACGTCTCGAAGGGGGCGCCGACGAGGAGGGGCGGGCCGAGCGTCGTCGCGACCGCCAGCGCCACCACCGCCGGCGTGTAGTAGGACGCGAACCGGTCGACGAACCGCTCCCGCTCGGACTTGTCGCGTTCGGCGTCCTCGACGAGTTCGATGACCGTCGCCAGCGTGGACTCGCCGGCCGGCGCCGTCGCCTCGACCTCCAGATACCCCTCCTCGACGATGCTGCCGGCGTACACCTCGTCGCCCGCCGCGACGTCGACGGGGACGCTCTCGCCCGTGATCGGCGACTCGTCGACGGCGCTCGACCCCTCGCGGACGACGCCGTCGACGGGCACCCGATCGCCGGGGCGGACCACCACCACGTCGCCGACGGCCACCTCGTCGACGGGGACCGTCTCCTCCTCGCCCCCGGCGGCGTCCGTCCCCCCGCGTCGCACCGTCGCCGTGTCGGGCGAGAGGTCCATCAACTCCGACATCGACGACCGGGCGCGGTCCATCGAGTAGCGCTCGAGGAGTTCCGACACCGAGAACAGCACCGCGAGCGTCGCCGCCTCGAAGGGCAGGTCGACCGCGATGGCGCCCACCACCCCCGCGCTCATCAGGAAGTCGATGTCGAGGCTGCGGGTGCGCGCCGAGTACCACCCGTTCCGCAGGATGGCCTGACCCGCCACCGCCGCGGCGAGGACGTAGCACACCCAGTCGACGGTGATCGTCCGCCCGAGCGCCGTCGCCAGGGTCGCGTTCGCGCCTGTGAGGGCGTACTCGAAGGCGACGCCGAGGAGGAGGGCCACGGCGCCGACGCCGGTCTTCAGCGCCCGCCGACTCCGCCAGACGGAGTCGCCCTCGGCCTCGCCGTCGGCCACCTCGTAGCCCGCGTTCTCGATCGCCGCCACCACGTCCCCCCGACTCGCCCGGCCGGGGTCGTAGGTCACCTCGACCCGGCCCGACGCCGGCCGGGTGTCGTACTCGACGACGCCGTCGAGCGCCGACAGCGCCGACTCGACCGTGCCCGCACACGACGCACAGTCCATCGAGGGCACCGCGAACGTCTCCGTCTCCGCCTCCGCGACGGCGTAGCCCGCCGCCTCGACGCGCTCCCGGATCGCCTCGACCGTCGTCTCCGGGCCGTAGCCGACGACCAGCGTCCCGGACGCCGGACGGGCGTCGACCGACCGCACGCCCGGGAGCGTCCGGACGCTCCGCTCGACCTTGCCCGCACACGAGGCGCAGTCCATCGCCGGCACCGACAGACGCAGGGTCGCGTCGCCCGCCGGATCGTCGCCGGCCGTCGTCGCCGGTCCGCGGTCGCCGCCACCCCCGTCGGCGTCACACTCGTCGCTCATCGGGCGGCCCTAGCCGCCGATTCCCTATTAATCCTCCTGCCAAAAATAGGGGTTTGAGACAAAAATATTGATAATGTATTAGAGCTATCTTAATAATCAGCGGGGCGAGCGGCGGTGCAGCGTCACGTGCCACCGGCTGACCGGCGACGCTCGGTTTCGACGTGCTTTTTATCGGCGACCGTCTGAATCCGGGCATGGCAGACTTCAAGGTCGTCGTTTCGGACCCGGACACGGGCCGAACGGAGCAGTTCGAGGTCGACGGACAGGACGCGAACCGGTTTCTCGGGCGCGAACTCGGCGACGAGGTCGACGGCGGCGCCGTCGGCCTCGACGGCACCACGCTCGAACTGACCGGCGGGTCCGACGACGCCGGCCGTCCCCTGCGTTCGGACGTTGCTGGCCCGGCGCTGAAGGAGGTCCTGCTGGAAGGCGGCGTCGGCTTCGCCCCGTCGCGCGACGGCGAGCGAAAGCGCGTGACCGTCCGCGGCCGGGAGATCAGCGAGGCCGTCGTCCAGGTCAACGCGAAGGTCGTCGACGGCGACGCCGGCTTCGACGCCGACGAGGACGACGAGACCGACGAGTAACGTGTCCGACCGCGTCGCCAGCGACGGGGATGCGGTGACGACGTACCGCGCCGAACTCGCCCGGAGCGGCGGCACCCGTCGGCCCTGTCTGCGCCTCCCCGAGGACGTCGCGCCGGACGCGGGCGACCTGATCCGTCTCGTCCTCGACGGCGACGAGTACCACGCCCGGATCGAGTCCGACGCGAAGGGCGCCGTGATCCGCGGCGCCTACGACAACCGCCGACTCGCGCGAACCGACGGCGAGGGGACGAACCGCCTCGTCGAGTGGGTCCGCGGGGTCGACCTCGAGGTCGGCCGGAGCGTCGACGTCGACGAGGTGACGCCGGGCTACCTCTACGGCGTTCGCGTCCCCGGCCGGCGGGCGGTGTACTCGGTCACCCGACGGCCCGACTCCTCGCTCTCCTCGATCGCCGAGGGGCTCGACGACCGCTAGATCCGGAGCGCCGCCCCCGCGAGCAGCAGACAGCCGCCCAGCGCGAGCGACAGCACGGCCCACGCCGGTTGCTCGCCGACGCCGACCCGCATCCCGAGGACGGTCGCCTCCGGCCGGACGGCGTCGAGCAGGCACCCGACGAGGACGCCGAGCCCGCACGCGATCAACAGCGCGGCGAAGGCCGGTTCCGACGCGCGCGAGGCGACGACCCCCTCGGCCAGGAGGCCGGCGCCGAACAGGGCGTAGGCCGTCCGCGTGAGTCCTCGTCCGGACACGACCGGGACGACGGCTCGCCGGACCAAAAACCCCGTCCCCCCGTCTCGCGTCCCGAAGCGACCCTTCTTTAGGCCTCGGCGGTCTGGGGGCGGTATGAGCGACCCCGAACTCGACGCCTTCCTCGCGGGCGAGCGTCTCGACCACGTCGCCCTCTTTCTGACCGACGACTACCTCGACGACGAGGGCGCCCTCGCGGACCACGGCGCGCCCGTCGACGGCGGCGTCGTCCTCGTCGTCCCGGGCGAGAAGGGGCGACGGCTGTTCTCCGCCGGCACCGGCATGGACGCCATGGCCTTCGCGAAGGAGGCGATGGACGCCGAGGGCGACATCGATCCCGGCCTGACCGGGGGGGTCTGTCCCGACTGCGGCGAGGGCGCCGCGTTCGTCCTGGCGTTCGCCGAGGCGCAAAACGAGGAGGTCGGCGGCATCTACGCCGAGGGCGACGTGATCCACGCCTACGCCGCCTGTCCGGCCGGCACCGCCTTCTCGGATCGCTGGGTCGTCGGCGACGCCGACGCGTAGGTCACGCCTCGGCGTCGGCCGCCGCGTCCGCCTCCTCGGCCAGTCGCTCGAACGCCGCGAGGATCACCTGCCGGGCCGCGTAGCCCTCCGTCGTCCAGTGGTGGGCGTAATCCAGCATGTCGTCGTAGACGTCGGGCTTGCAGCCCGCGGCCCGGGGATGGCCGCCGCCGTTCACCTGTCCGGCCACCTCGTGACACCGCTCGAACCCCTCGCTGCCGCGGATGCTGGCGCTGCCCGCGGGCTTGACGATCACGGCGGCGTCCGCGCCCCGTTCGCGCAGCCGTTCGGCCACCTCGTTCTGCGAACACCGGCCGTAGGTGACGCCGACGGTCCACGGTCCCACCGAGCGCAGTTCGGCCCGGTCGACTGCCGCCTCGATCAACTGCTCTTTCTCGACGCGCCGGTGCTCCAGGTAGTCGACGACCGGCTCCGGCAGGGCGGGTCCGTACCGACCCACGACGGTCACGTACTCCTCGGGACTCGCCCAGTGGGCGTAGTCCGCCAGGTCGTCGCTCCGGGGGTCCTCCTTGATCCAGAGGTCGTGATCCCGGGTGACCGCCGCGAGGTCGACGAGGTGGTCGGGGAAGTCGTACGCGAGGGAGCGACGCGTCACGTCCGCCGTACACTCCTCGTCGCTCTCGCCGACGACCAGGTCGACCCCCGCCTCGCGGACGGCCGCGGCCACCGCGTCGTCCCACTGGTGGTGGTCGAACCAGCGGACCAGTTCGGCGCGGTCGACGACCGACTCGACCGTCTCGACGATCGATTCGTCGTCCGGGCAGAGGTCACAGACGTAGACGTCGACGCCGGGGTCGGCGTACTCCGCGACGCGTTCGAGGGCCTCGGGCAGGGAGTGAGGGCTCGCGGTGACGAGGCCGACGGGGGAGTCCTCGGGCTCCCCGTCCGCGTCCTCGTCCGCGTCGTCCGCCAGGTTCGGATCGGTTCGCGCCGCGAGCGACTCCTCGAACGGCGCCACGTCGAGGGCGGCGTCGTACAGTTCCCGGAGGAGGGCGACGCAGGCGAGGCCGTCGGCGTCGCCGTCGGCGACCACGACCGCCTCGGCGCCCTCGATGGCCTCCCGGGCGCGCCGGTCGGCGTACTCCTCGTCGAGCGAGTCCGGGTAGAAAAAGCCCGCACCGGGCAGCCGCGACTTCCGCGAGAGGGAGCGTCCGTCGTCGTCGATCAGGGCGTCGTCCATACCGGCCGGATGGGGGCCGGCCCGAAGTATCCCGCGGTTCCGCCGGTCGCGTCGCTCTCGTACGGTGTCTCGTACGTCAGTACCGAGACGGGCCGGTGACCAGTTACAGTAGTTTCAGGCGCTCGCGGCCGCGTCGCCGACGCCGTCGGCGTCGTCGCGCTCCCGGTCGTCCAGCTGTCGCACCGTCAACACGGGCACCGGGCAGGTCCGCACCACCCGCTCGGCGACGCTGCCGATGAGGAATCGGTTCTCGCCGTGGCGGCCGCGGGTCCCCATCGCCACCACGTCGGCGCCGCGGTCGGTCGCGTACTCCCGAATCTCGGTCGCCGGCCGCCCCTCGCGGACGGCGGTCGTCACCGGCCGGTCCGCGGCTTCCGCCACCGCCGAGAGGGCCTCCTCGCCGGAGTCGTCGAGGGCGGCGCGCATCTCCTCGCGCACCCGTTCGGGGGAGCTCTCGACTTCCCCCTCGTCGACGACGTACAGCGCGTGGACCGTCGCGTCGAACCGCTCGGCCAGGTCGAGGGCGACGCTGACGGCCCGGCGGACGCTCTCCGACCCGTCCGTCGCGATGACGATGGTGTCGAACATGGCGACGGCTTCGGTCGGTCGGGACATAAACCCGGTGTCCCGTCGGACAGGGGGGAGCGTTTTTGCCCGTGGCCCGCGCACGCCCGTCCATGACCGATCCGCTCTCGCCGTCGCTCGTCCTCGTGCCCGTGGACGGGAGCGAGGAGTCGCTCGTGGCCGTCGAGTACGCCGCGGCCATCGCCGAGGAGTACGACGCGACGGTCCACGCGCTGTACGTCGTCGACGACGAAGTGTCGCGCGCGTTCGACGCGGGCACCGTCGACGACGCGGCACTGGCGGCCGACAGCCAGGCGTTCCTGGAGGCGGTGATCGACGTCGTCGACGACGCGGGCGTCCCGCTGTCTACCTCGATGGCCGCCGGCTTCTCGACGGCCCGCCTCACCCAGCATCCCGGGAGCGTCGTCCTCGACACCGCGGAGGAACTGGGCGCCGACTTCGTGGTCGTCCCCCGTCACCCCGTCTCGGGCGACAGCGACGAGGTGCTGGCGAAGGCCGCCGAGTACGTCCTGCTCTACGCCAGCCAGCCGGTCCTCTCCGTCTAGGCCAGGCGCAGCGTCATCTCGTGTTCGAAGCTCTCGGTGTCGCTGGCGCGGAAGCCCACCTTCTCGTAGAGGCTGATGGCGGGGTCGTTCCAGCGCTCGACGGAGAGCCACACGCGGTCGAAGCCGGCCGCCGCGCCGGCGCCGAGGAGCGTCTCCAGGAGCCGGGTGCCGATGCCCGCGTGCTGGTAGGCCTGCAGGACGAAGATGGCGAGTTCGGCGGTCCCCTCGGGGTCGTCGGGGACGAGCGTCGCGTGGCCGACGACGTCGTCGCCGTGGGCCGCGACGACGTTCACCGTCCCGTCGCCAGTGATGGTGTCCAGCCAGTTCGCGATGCGCTCCTCGCTCGTCGGCGGGATGCCCTGTGCGCGGTCCGCGGGGTCGAACGCCTCGTACATCGCCGTCAGCGCCGGCCGGTCGTCGGGGTCGTAGTCCCGGACGGTGATCGATCGCCCCTCGCGGTCCTCGAACGTCCGCGGCGGTTCGGGGAACGGACCCGCCACCTCGTTGTCGTCGGTCATCGGACCAGCGTCACCGAGACGTGGGAGTTCAGCAGGACGAACTCCGCGATGCTGCCCAGTTTGATCTTCCCCATCGGACTGGTCTCGCCGCCGCCGAGGACGATCCGATCGAACCCCTCCCCCTCCGCCAGTTCGACCAGCCGGCTCCCCGGATCCCCGTCGAGATGGCGGATCGACGCCGCCACGCCCGCGTCGTCGAGGACGTCCCGCGCGCGGCGTTCGATCCCCTCCGGATCCGCCTCAGTCGCCGGGTTTCGGAGGATGGCGACCGTCAGGTCGTCGCCCGTCTCGGCGACGCGGGCGACGGTGCGCTCCAGCGCACGCAGCGAGTCGTCGCTCCCGCCGATGCCCAGCAGTAGCTTCATGTGCGCTCCCTCGGCACGGCGAGTGAAAAAGGTACGCGCCCCGCCGTCAGACGGCCGGCAGACGGCGACGGAACCCTTTTGCGTCGGCGCGCGGAACCCCGGCGCATGAGCGACGACGCGCCGACGGCCGGCGAGGGCGTGGAGCGCGACCCCGCGAACGACCGGGGGGCGTCCGGCGACGCGGACGGCGCCGCCGGGTCGTCGTCGGCCGACGACTCGGTCCCCGACGACGTGCGCAAGTACGAGCGCTTCAAGAAGATGGACGGCGCCCAGTACGACCGCGTCAACTCCTTCCTCCGCGACCGGACGTACATCACGGCCCGCGAGTGGGCCATCGCCCGCCTCTGTGTCGACTTCCGCACCGAGACCGGGGTCGAGATGACGAAGATCGGCGAGAACCTGCCCGACCTCGTCCCCTTCATGACCGACACCTACACGCCACAGGCGGTCAACCAGGCCCGATCGTCGTTCGAGGACAAGGTCCAGAAGGCCGGCGCGACCTTCCTCTACGGCGCCATGTCCGGCTTCTTCACCGCCGAAGAACTCGACGAGATGATGTACGAGGTGACCGAGATCGCGAAGTTCCTGCTGGAGGTGGAGGGCGTCGACCTCTCGGTCGCCGAGGAACTCGACGCCGAGGATCGCATCTCCGAGGTGATGCGCGAGGTCCGGGAGTCCAGCGAGGAGCTGCGGGACGACCTGGATTAGCGAACGTTCCCGCCCGCCGCCGTCCCGGCGGTGCCCGTCGCGGCGTCGTAGACGCGGCGGCCGCACACCAGCGTCCACTCGGGGAAGACGCCCGGCTCCCCCTCGAACGGCGTCCACCCGCACTTCGAGTGGAGTCGCTCGCCCGCGATCGGTCGCGTCCCGCCGAGGTCGTACAGCGCCAGATCGGCGTCCATCCCCGGCTCGATCCGCCCCTTCCGCGCCAGTCCGAACGTCGACGCCGGCGCCGCCGCCGTCAGGTCGCGGACCCGCTCGACGGAGAGCGGGCCGTCCAGCGTCTCGGCCAGCAGGAGCGGCACCATCGTCTCGACGCCGGGGACGCCGCTCGGCGCGTCCAGCAGCGGCGCCTCCTTCTCCGCGCGGGTGTGGGGCGCGTGGTCCGTGGCCAGCAGGTCGACCCGGCCGTCGACCACCCGGTCGTAGAGGGCGGCCCGCCGCTTCTCGCTCCGGAGCGGGGGGTTCATCCGCCCGTAGGTGCCGAGGTCGTCCAGATCCGCCCGCGAGAGCAGGCAGTGGTGCGGGGTCACCTCGCAGGTCACCCGCTCCGGCGCGTCGGCGACGAGGTCGACCGCCTCCGGCGTGCTGGTGTGGGCGACGTGGAGGCGCGCGCCGGCGTCGGCGCCGATCTCGACGGCGCGCTCGACGGCCGCGATTTCGGCCTCGGCGGTCCGGTAAGCGCTCCACGCGTCGGCGTCGGCGTCGACCCCAACCCCGTCGCCGGCGGCGTCACGGGCCGCCTCGTCGAACAGCGTCGCGTCCTCCGCGTGGACGGTCACGGGGACGCCGGCCTCGGTGGCGCGGTGGACCGCGTCCTCGAACAGGTCGCCGTTGATGCCCATGTCGCCGGTGGAGTCGGCGAGGAAGACCTCGCCGAGGGCGAACAGGGGGCGGTCGAACAGCGTCTCGGGGTCCCAGTCAGCCGTGACGCCGCCGTTGATGCCGTAGTCGACGAGCGAGTCGCCGGCACACAGCTCCTTCCGATCGTACGCGGCGCCGGTGGTCGTCGGCGGGTCGGTGTTCGGCTGGTCGACGACGGTCGTGACGCCGCCCGCGGCGGCGCTTCGGGACCCGGTGCGCCACGTCTCCTTGTGTGGTGCGCCGGGCTCCCGGAAGTGGACGTGGGCGTCGACGGCGCCGGGGAGGAGGAGTCGCTCCCGGGCGTCGACGACCTCCCCCTCGGACTCGGCGTCGAGACCGGCCCCGACGGCGGCGATCCGCTCCCCCTCGATCCGAACGTCGCGGACGCGGCCGTCGGCCAGCCGTGCGTTCCTGACGAGCATACCCCCCACCTGTCACCCGGCCGCCGTAAGTGTCCCGCTCACGCCGCCCCGACGCGCTCGACGGTCGTCGGGTCGTCGCCGACGAGTGCCCGTTCGACCGCGTCCCGGACCTGTCCGGCGTCGGCCGGCCCGCCCGCGGCCGCGACGCTCCCGACGCTCCCCGGATCGAACGGCTGGTCGAGGGCGTCGTACACCGCCGCGAGGACCGACGCCAGTTCGTCGCGGTCGGCGACGACGACGCAGCCGGCGACGAGCGCCGCGTCCGCCCGCACCCGCTGGGCGATGCCCGCCACCTTGCCGGCCGCCTGCAGCGAGTGGGTGCCGGGACAGAACGACGCCGCCGGTTCGCCGGGCGTCGCGTCGATGCCGAAGTCGGCAAGCGCCCGCCGGACCCGCTCGGTCGCCGCCTCGTAGCGGTCGTGCAGGCCGGTGCGGGCGTCGTCGACGGGAACCGCGTGGGCGAAGGCGAGGGTCGACCCGGTGTAGGCGGCGGCGCGGCCGCCGACGCGGCGCTCGACCGGCTCGAATCCCCGCTCTCGGGCGGCGGCGCGGGCGCGGTCGTACCCCGGCTCGACGGCGTCGCGGCGGCCGAAGGCGACCTGCCTGTGGGGCGTCCACACCCGCACCGCGGGCTCGCCCGTCTCCCCCGTCCGGGTCAGCATCGCGCCGGTTCGCTCGCGGTCGGCGTCGACCGTCGCCGCCCGACCCCTGAGGACGCGCATGCGGAATCCTGGAAGTGCAGGTACATAATCCCGCCGCGTGACCGATCGCTCACTTAGCTTTCGGGGGCTTCTCCCGCCGTCCAGTAATGTAAATTATATATCCGTTGCCGAACGCCGTTCGGGACATGACCGCCGACGCGATGAGTCGAGCCGAAGTCGACGACGCGCTCCGGGCGGCCGGAGCGGGCGTGCTGTCGCTGACGGACGGGGCGGAGACGTACGCCGTCCCCGAAGCCTTCGGCTACGACGGGGAACACGTCTACTTCCAGTTCGTGTACGGCGCGGACAGCGACAAGATGGCGTTCGTCGAGACGACCGATATCGCGACGCTCACCGTCTTCACCGAACGGCCGGCGCGGAGCGTGATCGTCCGCGGCCGACTCCAGCCGGTTGGGGACGAGGACGCGGACGTCGCGATGCGGGCCATCGCGGCCAACGCCGACATCCCGACGGTCGACGTGAGCCTGGACGCCGACCCCGACGCGCTCGAGTTCGACCTCTATCGGCTGGTTCCCGAGGAGCGCTCGGGGCGCACGTTCGGCGTCGCCCCGGCCGTCGACATCTGACGCCCGACGCCGGGGTCTATAAGCCGACCCGCACGAACCCCCCGGTATGGTCACGGTCCCGGCCGCGACGCTGTCGCACTTCCGGCGGTTCTCCCTGTTCAACTCCCCGTACGCCGCCCACGACCGCGGATGTGCGATCGACTGCTACCCCGAGTCGAACCGCGGGCTCTCGCCCGTCGCGGGGACCGTCGTCGACACCCGAACCGTGCGCGCCCCCGAGCGCCCCTACGCCGTCGCCGAGGACCACCTGATCCTGATCGACACCGGGGATCACGTCGCCCGGATCCTGCACGTCGACCCGGACGTCGCGGCCGGCGACCGGATCGCCGTCGGCGACGACCTGGGTGGGATGGTTCGCTCCGGCTTCTTCGGCCCGTGGGTCGACAACCACGTCCATCTCGGCTTTCGCGACCCGGACGCGAACCCCTACCGCGCCGCCGGCTCGCTGCCAGTCGAGGTGGACGTGTCGGTCCGGGCGCTCGACTGGGACGGCGGCGGCGTCGTCCGCGAGGCGGCCGAGACGTACGTCGTCCTCGACCGGCCGAGGCATCCCGACCCGGGGTCGTGGGCGGGGCTCGCCGTCGCCCCGGGGGTCGTCCTCGACGGCGGCTGTCCCCACTACGAGGGGGGCGGGGTCCTGCCCGCGCTCGGCGATGCCGTGCCCGTCGAGGTGGCGGGAACCCGCGTCGGCGTCGCCGACGGCCGCGCGGTGACGTGGGACGACGTGACCCTCCGGGCGAACGGCCGGCCGATCACCGGGCTCTCGCTGTTCGTCGCGCGGGACGCCGACGTCGGCGCGAAGCTCGTCTGTCCGGGCCACGACTTCGCCCCCGGCGACCGGATCCGCGTGTCGGCGACGCGGTAGCCCCGGCGCACGGGCACGGGAGACTTTTCAGCCTCCTCGCCGAACGGGCCGTACGATGAGCGACGACCCCGATGCGCCCGACCGGCCGGCCGACCGGGAGTCACCGGTGGGCGAACCGGTCGTCCGAGCCGATCCGTCGGTGACGGGGGAGCGGGCCGAGGAGGCCGTCGGCTTCGACCCGGACGACCCCGAGAGCGTGCGACTCGCCGCGGACGTGGTGCGCTCCTTCTCGGAGAACACGGTCGGCTCCGAGGATCACGTCTACATGCTCCGCGGGGCGGCGGCGTGTGCCGCGCTGGTTCGCGGCGTCGGGTCGTACAAGACCGCCGCGGAGCGCGCCGGCGGCGACGTGTCCGTCGCCTTCATCCGGAAGTGGGCGCGGGTCCACGACCTGCCACAGGCGATCCGTCGGCACGTCGCCCGCGGCACCATCGCACCGACGGCGGCGAAACACATCGCCCGCGTCTCGGGCGACGACCGCTACGCGCTGGCGTGGGCGACGCTCGAACACGACCTCACCGTCCGGGAGATCCGTCGCCTCGCGAGCGAGGTGAGCGACGGGCGGACCGTCGAGGCGGCCCTCGACGACCGCGGCCTCACCTTCGGCCGGATCGACCTGACCCTGCCGCCGGATCAGTACATCGAACTCCGGCGGCGGGCGTCGGTCGAGAACCGCGACCCCGACGACCTGGTGGCCGAAGCCCTGTCGGCGTATCTGGACGTGTCGGATTCCTCCCACGGCTAAAGCCGTGGGCTTCCTCCTTGCCACCTGTGATCGGCCGCCGGTGGCTGAAAACGCTTATACCGTAGCGTCGGATACGGTCCCACGAGGGCCGGTAGCTCAGTCAGGCAGAGCGTCTGGCTTTTAACCAGACGGTCGGGGGTTCAACTCCCTCCCGGCCCGCTTCTGCTCCGAACGAACGTGAGGAGCGAAGCGGTTACGGAGGAGTTGAACCAGGGAGGTCGCGCGCAGCGAAGCGAGCACGTCCGACCGTGGTTCAACTCCCTCCCGACCCGAGCCGGCTCCTCTCGACCCCGAGAGGTCGGCGGGCGGCGTCGCCTACGCCACCGTGTAGTCGCCGCCCGAGGTTCGCTCGACCGCAGCGGCGTCGAGATACGCGTCGACCCGCGACTCGCTCCGCATACAGCCGGCGTTGGCGGCCTCGTAGCTCTTGCCCGCGACGGCCTGACAGACACGGTCCTGTTCCGGAATCACGACGACGCCGAGCACGCTTCCGTCGGTCATCCCGCCGACCGCCGTCGGCGGCACGACTATCGTGTGAATCTCCGCTCCGGAGACCGTCCGGTGTTCGTACAGTTCGACTCCGCCCGGATCGGTAGCGTCCGCGACCGGCGGGTTCTCGGCCAGCGTCACGCCCGACCCGCCGGCCAGTACGGCCAGTACCACCACTGCGACCACGACGCTTCCGGTTCGAATGCCGATGTGTTCGTTCACGTCGGGTCCTATCCGGGATATAACTGAAAAGTGTGGCGTAGATACACGTAGTAGTGTTATCATCGCTTAGTAATTCCTAAAATATCCAAACGTTCCTGAGATTCTATTCGGCCGGATCGGGGGTCGGCCCACTCAGCCCAGCACGACCAGCCGCGCCGCCGTCAGCCGTTCGCCGTTTACCACCACGTCGACCGTGTGACGGCCGCCGGCCGGGTTCCGGGTGACGCCGTACTCCACGAACAGGGCACCGTCGGTCGGCGGGTCGTCGAAGCGCACGACGAACGCGCCGTCGTCGGCGACGCGCCACGAGACGCCGTCGACCCGCCGCCCGTCGTCGGTTCGCACCCGGACGGCGTGGTCCGACGTCGCCGCCGCGTCGAGCGATCCGTAGTCGACCCGGACGGTCCGCACCGGACCCTCGACGTCCAGCACGAGCGTGTGGTCGACGGCGACGTCGAGGTCGCCCGGAATCGCCGGGTCAGCCAGGAGCGTCGCCATCGGCTCCGGGGCGGGGTCACCGCCCGTCTCGGGGGCGTCCGCCGCAGCGACGTCGCCGAGCGGCGTCCAGCAGGTCACGTCGACGGTGGCGGGTCGCGGCGACGGGCGGCGGATCGCCGGCGGGCTCCCCGCGCCGTCGAGCGCCCGATCCCGGAGGGAGGGCGGCGGCGAGTCGACGAGGGCTTCGAGGGTCGCTCGCGGCGACCGGCCGTCCGAGGGCGTCACGGACGGTCGGTCGACGCCCATCCCCGTCAGTAACCGCTGCCTGTGTGTCGGTAAGGGGCGATTACGGCGGCCGCGAGGGGACGACCGATCACTCGACGTTCTCGCCCTGGTAGCTCCCGTCGTAGGTCCCGTCGTGGGTCGCCTCCGCGAGGACGAGCTGGGCCACCCGGGCGTCGGGCTCGATCTCGATCCCCGCGTGGACGGCCAGCAGTCCCTCGCCCCGGCCCTCGTAACCGGCGTCCCAGACGGCCGTGTGGAGCATGGCGGCGTTGCGCATGAGCGACGACCGGGGGTAGACGAAGCCGACGTGTCCCTCGGGGATCCGCACCCGCTCGCCGTAGCGGAGGACGTACCCACCCGGGGGGAGGCTCCACGCCCCGGCGTCCGCGTCGGGGTCGACGGGCTCGCGATCCCCGATTCGCTTGCCGTCGCGCCCGATCCGGCCGCCGGCCGTCTCGAAGACGGCGTCGGCGGTCAGGTCGACGCCGTTCGGCTGGACCTGTTCGGGGGCGACGGGGCTCACGTGTTCGGCGACGAACGATCCGGCGCGGAACATACCGGCGTGTCGGCTGGGGGTGGCAAAACCGTGCCGATCCGTCGGGCGGCCGGGGCCGTCGCGCGGCGCGGACGCGACGCGGCGAGTTGCGACACGGACGTACTCCCCGAGATGGTCTAAAACTTGTGGTAGAAGCCCCCCGTGGCCGGATTTCGGGGTTCGAAAGGCGCGGGATTTATATCCGTCGGCGCGCGATGGCCGGACGTTATGGGACAGACGCTCACAGAGAAGATCCTCGACGACCACCTCGTCGAGGGGGATCTCGAACCCGGCGAGGAGATCGGGATCGAGATCGATCAGGTGCTCACACAGGACACGACCGGCACGATGGTCTGGCTCCAGTTCGAGGCGCTCGACCTCGACGAGGTCCAGACCGAACTCGCCGCGCAGTACTGTGACCACCAGACCTACCAGTTCGACTTCAAGAACACCGACGACCACCGCTTCCTCCGCTCCGCGGCCGGCACGTACGGGGCGTACTTCTCCCGGCCGGGCAACGGCATCTGTCACAACGTCCACAAGGAGAACTTCGCCGCCCCCGGCAAGACGATGCTCGGATCGGACTCCCACACGCCGACGCCCGGCGGCCTGGGCGAACTCGCCATCGGCGCCGGCGGCCTCGACGTCGCCGTCGCGATGGGCGGCGGGCCGTACTTCGTCGAGATGCCGGAGGTCGTGAACGTCCGTCTGGAGGGCGAACTGCCCGACTGGGCGAGCGCGAAGGACCTCATCCTCGAGATGCTGCGTCGCCTCTCGGTCAAGGGCGGCGTCGGCAAGGTGTTCGAGTACACCGGCCCGGGCGTCGAGAGCCTCTCGGTCCCCGAGCGCACCACGATCACGAACATGGGGACGGAACTCGGCGCGACCACCTCCATCTTCCCGACCGACGAGCGGACGAAGGAGTACCTCGAACGCCAGGATCGCGGCGAGGAGTTCGTCGACCTCTCGCCCGACGAGGACGCGGAGTACGCCGACGAAATCGTCGTCGACCTCTCGGAACTCGAACCGCTCATCTCCCAACCCTCGATGCCGGACAACGTCGTGCCGGTCCGCGAGGTGGCGGGCACCGACGTCGAGCAGGTCATCATCGGCTCCTGCACCAACGGCGGCTACGAGGACATCCTCCCCGCGGCGAAGATGCTCAAGGGCCGCGAGATCCAGAAGGACCTCGAGATGATCGTCGCGCCCGGATCGAAGCAGGCCGGCGAACTCCTCGCGCGCGAGGGGTGGACCGCCGAGATGATGGCCGCCGGCGTCAACGTCTCCGAGGCGACGTGTGGCCCCTGCATCGGCATCGGCCACGTCCCCGCCTCCGACTCCGTCTCGCTGCGGACGTTCAACCGCAACTTCGAGGGTCGCTCGGGCATCGAGGACGACTCCGTCTACCTCTGCTCGCCGCAGGTGGCCGCCGCGGCCGCCATCAAGGGCGAGATCGTCGACCCGCGCGACCTGGCCGAGGAACTCGGCGACCTGGAGCCCCCGGGCGTCGAACTCCCCGAGAAGTACGACGGCTCGAAGGCCGACATCATCACCCCCGACGAGGCCGTCGACGACGAACTCATCAAGGGCCCGAACATCGGCGACGTGCCGCTGAAGGACCCGCTGGGCGCCGACATCGGCGGCGAGACGCTGCTGAAGATGCCGGACAACATCACGACCGACCACATCATCCCGGCCACGTCGGACATCCTGAAGTTCCGCTCGAACATCGAGCGGCTCTCGGAGTTCACCCTCTCCCGTGTCGACGAGACGTTCGCGGAACGCGCCAAGGAGACGGACCACGGCGTCCTCGTCGCCGGCGAGAACTACGGGCAGGGCTCCTCCCGCGAACACGCCGCGATGTGTCCGATGTATCTCGGCGTCGAGGCCGTCCTCGCGCAGTCGTTCGCCCGCATCCACAAGGCGAACCTGTACAACTTCGGCCTCCTGCCGCTGACCATCGACCAGGAGACGTACGACCGGATCGAGCAAGGCGACTACGTCGAAGTCGTCGACGACGTCGCCGCGGCCGTCCAGTCCGGCGCGGAAGAGTTCACCATCCGCGTCAACGACGACTGGGAGGCCACCGCCGAGTTCGACGCCTCCGAGCGCGAGCGAGAGATCCTCGCGGCCGGCGGCAAGCTCACCCTGACGAAACAGCAGTACGAAGAGGACGGTAGCGGCGCGACGCCCGCCGACGACTAGTCGGCCTCCGCGCCCCCGTCGTTATGCAGGTGGTCCGCGACCGGCCGGTACAGCAACGCGAGCGGCACCCAGCCGAGGAGGACGCCGTGAGAGACGGTGTTGCCGACGACGCTCACCAGCGCCGCACCCGGGGACGACCCGGACGCGAACAGGAGGAAGGCCACGCCCTCGAAGGCCGCCTGCCCGAACGCCCCGAGGACCGCCGCGATCAGTTGTGCCCGCGTGCGCCCCGGGTCGGCGGCGACCCGGTGGAGATACCACCCGAACAGCGTGAACCCGACGACGTACCCGATGAAGCCGAGGGGGTCGTCGAGTTCGTACCCCTCGGTGAGGTCCAGTACCCCCTCGCCGACGGCGGCCCCCAGTCCGGCCGAGAGCGTCGGCATGCCGTACCGGAACGCGGCGACGAGCAGGTACGGGACGAAGAAAGGCTTCAGGTCCACGTCCAGCGCGAGTTCCCCCGGCGCCTCCGTGACGAGGAGGCCGACGGCGAACAGGAGGCCGCTCGCGACGCCGATGGCGACGACCTGGAGGGGGTCGCCCCGCCGATAGCCGACGTCGGTCCCCACCGCTCGTTCCGCTGGATCCTCGGACATCGGGTTGGGGTTCACGCCGTGTGACTAAAGCGTCGGCCTCCGATTATCAGCCGGGAGACCGGCACAGGAGCACTATATAGGCCTCATACGAGGCTTCTTTGCGACGTGCCGGATCCGTCCGAACACGATGAGTTCCGTCGGCCGATGGCTGCGACGCGATCCGGGGCGTGTCGGAATGTGGTCGCTGTGGTCGGTGTTTCTGGGCGCCTACGTGCTCTTTTTCTATCGCTACAACGGAGCCCGCGAAATCGCCGACGCGGAACTCGACGGCTACCTCGAAGTGATCCTCCTCGGGGTGCCGCTGGTCGTCCTGTTCGGCGCCACCGTCTGGATGTCCGAGTCCGACGTGGACCGGTCGCTCCACCACCGGGTCGTCGCCTGGACCGTGGGCGTGTCGGTCCTGTTCCTGGTGGCGGTGTCGACCGCCCTGTTCGTCCTCGACCCGCAGTACGACCGGGGGGAACACCTGCTCATGCTGTTGATGTCGACGGGGTTCGGGGCGTCGATGGGGACGGTCACCGGCATCGTCGAGACCCGGTCCATCCACTACGGACGCGCCCGGGAGCGGGCGGCCGTCGAGGCCCGGCGGCGGAAACACGAGCAGCGGCGCCTGGAGTATCTGAACCAGTACCTCCGCCACGAGGTGTTGAACGAGGTGAACAAGATCAACGGCTACGCGGGGCTGGTGGCGTCCCGCCTGGACGACGACGACGTCCGCGAGTGGGTCGAGGTCATCGAGCGGTCGAGCGACGAGGTGGGGACGTTCATCGGATCGATCCGCACCATCGTGAACGACGACCGCGAGAGCCTCGAGGTGCGGCCGACCGACGTGACCGCCGTCGCCGAGACGACGGCCGACCGGGTGGGAACGACCGACGACGACACGGACGTCGTCGTCGACGCACCGGGGCCGGTGTACGCCGCCGCGGGCGACCTGCTCGACCGGGTGTTCGTCAACCTCGTCGAGAACGCCGTCGAGCACTGTTCCGGGCCGACGGTTCGGATCGTCGTCCGCGACGAGGGCGACACCGTCACCGCCCGGGTGAGCGACGACGGGTCGGGCATCCCCGAGGCCGTGCGCGCGACGCTGTTCGAACCGCCCGAGTCCGGGGACCACGGCTACGGCCTCTTCCTGAGCCGGCATCTCGTCGAACTGTACGGCGGTCACCTGGAACTCGAGGAGACGGGACCGGACGGGACGACGTTCGCACTGTGCCTCGAGGCGGCACGGGCGCCCGAGCGTCGGGGGGACGAGACGGCGGACGGGGCGGTGCCGGCTGCGCCGTGACGCCCCGAGGGCTTTTGCTCCCGTCGCCCGTAGCCGGACGCGTGGCCGTTCCCACCGAACCCGCCGACGTGACCGTTCGCGGCGTCGAGGAGTCGGATCTGGGGTCGGTCGTACGGATCGAACGGGCCGCGTTCGGCCAGCCGTGGCCCTACACCGCCTTCGAGCGCTTCCTCGACGAACCCGCGTTCCTGGTCGCCATCCGCGACCGCGATGGGGCGGACGGCCCGGGACGCGACGGCGACGTCGTCGGCTACGTCGTCGGCGACGTGACCCCCTCCTTCGGCCGCGACGTCGGCCACGTGAAGGATCTGGCCGTCGCGGAGTCGGCCCGCGGGCGGGGAATCGGCCGCTCGCTGCTCGTGCGGGCGCTCGTCTCCCTCGCAATCGAGGGGGCAAAGCTGGTGAAGTTGGAGGTACGGGAGAGCAACGCCGCCGCGCAGTCGCTCTACCGCGACGTGGGGTTCGAGACGGCGCGACGGGTGGATCGCTACTACCGCGACGGCGAGGACGCCCTCGTGATGGTGCTCGACGTGCCCGAGTGGCAGGCCGAGCGGTAGCCGCCGAACGTTTCACGCCGGAGCGCCTACGGCGTCCCATGGGACTCGCCTGTCCGGTGTGCGAGACGCCTCAGCGCGACGCCGAACATCTCGCCAACCACCTCGCCTTCACCGCCATGCTCCACGGCGACGCCCACGAGCGGTGGCTGGACGAGACGGTCCCCGGGTGGGAGAGCGAGGGCGCCGCGGAACTGGCGCCCGTGGTCGCCGACCACGCCGAGTCGGCCGACTACGACGAGGTGTTCGAGGAGTCGCTCCCGGAGGGGCGACGTGACCACGACCACGACCACGGCGTCCCGACCGGCACCGACGCCGCGCCGTCGTTCGACGGGGGCGACCTGGACGACGACGCCCGGCGCACCCTCGCGGAGGCCCGCGAGATGACGCGGGCGATGCTGGGCGAGGCGGACGACGACGGGGCGACCGACGACGACGGAAAGGCGTAAACCCGACCGCCGGGAGGGGACAGGTATGGAGAGGGAGGGAGTCTTCGATCCCGAGACGCTCGCGGCGGCCCGCGAGGCCTACGAATCGGTCGGTCCGGCGGCCCAGACGGCCGTCCGCGAGACGGCGACGGCGATGGACTTCGACCGCGAGGAGTACGAGGACCGCGTGACGAGCGACGTGGTGGAGACGGCCCGGGACGCCATCTTCGCCTCGCTGCTCGTCGTCCGGGTCGGCGACCGCGACGAGTTCGAGTCCTGGCGCGAGGACGCCGCCGTCGAGGTGACGGTGCTGGGTAGCCCGGACGTCGAGCGGGTTGTCTGGCACGTCGCACCGTTCGCGGACGGCGCCGTCGCCGCGACGTTCCAGGCGGAGCGGGACGCGGCGGTCGCCACCCTCCGTCGGCAGGCGTTCGGACGGCTCTACCGCGACCGGCTGTAGCCGGGCGGGCGAAACCCGTTTACCCGCACCGCTCCAAGCCGATTCCGTGCGACAGATCACGCGCCGTGCGGTCCTCGGGTTCGCCGTCGTCGTCCTCGCGTTGCTCGCACTCGGCGCCCTCCCCTCGTTGCTGGGGTCGGGCGAGCCGTACTACCTGACCGCGACGCCGACGGACGCCGACGGGCCGGCGGTCAACGTCACGGGTCTCTCGGAGCGTCGCTACCCCTATCTCACCGAGGCGCTGGCCTCGGGGCGGTCGGCTCCCTACCGCCGGGGGCCGGTCGGCCTGAAGGAGGCGTTCTCGCACTCGCCGTTCGACGAGCGCCAGGGGTTGGTCGCCCGGAACCCCGACGCACGGGCGAACGGCGGCGTGGTCGTCGTCGACGGCGGCGACCGGTATCTGGTGGAGGTGACGCGGGCGTGACCGACGGCGAGTGGTCGGTGATCGAGTCGGTGACCGAGTACGAGACCGGCTGGTACACCGGCGGCTACGACCTCGTGGAACAGCCGGACGGGTCGACCAAGCGGTACTACTGGGCGGAACTCCCGCCGGCCGTGGTGATCGTCGCGGTCGTCGACGGGGAGGTCCTCCTCGTCGAGCAGTTCCGGCCGGCGATCCGCGAGACCCACCTCGAACTCCCCGCGGGCATCGTCGAGTCCGGCGAGTCGTTCTCGACGGCCGGGGCGCGCGAACTCCGCGAGGAGACGGGCTTCGAGCCCGACTCGACCGCGCTCCTGCAGGAGTTCTGGACGTGTACCGGCGTCCTCCGCCACCGCCGCGGCGTCGTCTTCGCCGAGGGGTTGACGCCGGCGGACCGCGACCTGGACGGCAACGAGTTCCTCACGCCACGCCCGGTCCCGGTCGCGGACGCCCTCGACGTGGCGCGCCGACAACCCGCCAACGACGCCACCATCGAGGGGCTGTTGCTGGCTCGCGAGGAGGGCCTGCTGTAGGCCCCCCGTCACCGCCGCTCCGCCGCGCCCCCGCGTATGCCATATTTTTGTAACCGCGGCGCACAGGGAACGGTATGTCCTCCGGTCCCCCCGGTCGGTCGGAACGGCTCGCCTCCGCCGCGAAGGAGACTGGCGGATCGTTCTACGACCGGGCGCGGCAGACCTTGCTGACGGGCGTCGCCATCACGATTCCGCTGGTCGTCACGCTGTACATCCTCACCATCGCCCTCAACTTCGTCTCCAGTGCGCTCGACCCCTTCATCACCGTGTTGCAGTGGTTCGGGATCATCGAGGAGTTCGAGCGGGTTCGCTTCATCAGCCTCCTGATCGAACTCGGGATCTACGGCTTCGTCGTCGACTTCTTCACCGAACTCGTCGCGCTGATCGTCCTCTTTCTGCTCGTCGCGGCCGTCGGGACGGTCGGCCGCCACCACTACGGCGAGCGGGTCATCGACTACGTCGACCTCGCCATCACGTCGGTTCCCGGCGTGGGAACGGTGTACAAGAGCTTCCGGCGGATGGGCGACGTGATGCTCGACGAGGGGGGCGAGAACTTCCAGGAGATCAAGCTCATCCAGTGTTTCGAGGAGGACATCTACGTCCTCGGGTTCAAGACGAGCGACTCCCCGAAGACGATCGAGAACTCGACCGGCCACGACGACATGGTGTCGATGTTCCTCCCGCTGGCGCCCAACCCGGTCACCGGCGGCCTGCTCACCTACGTCCCCGAAAGCCAGGTCTACGACATCGACATGACGGTCGAGGAGGGGGTCCGGAGCATCCTGACGAGCGGCGTCGCCACCGGCGAGGGCGCCCAGGAGCCGACACAGCTCACCATGGACGACCTCAGGAAGGTCACCGACCTCCAGGGCCTCGGCGACGCGATCCGAACCGACGAGGGCGAGGACGGGGAGTCGACGGGGGAGGGGAAGTGACCGTCGGCCGGCGTAACGAAAATCTCGATTCCTCCCATCCAACAACATAAGTCCCGGTGGAGCCGAGGGACCGGTAATGGTTCCCGAGGTAGTGTCTCGAAACGTCGGAACAGTCACCGTCGTCGAGCGATTCGGTTCGCAGCGGTGTCGCCATGTCTGACCGGCCGCCGCTCGCCGTCCTCGCGCTGGTCGTCGCCCTGACGACCAGCGCGGTCACGCTCGGCGCGGGCGTCGCGTCGGCGGACAGCCAGCTCGTCGTCCAGTCGGCCACCGTCGACCCGTCGTCGCCCCGCGTCGGCGAGGACGTGACGATCACCGCGACGATAACGAACTTCGAGAGCAGCGAAGACGCGGCCCGAATCAACCAGGTGTCGCTCCGCTCCGGAACGCGGACCCTCACCACGGCGAAGGACCTGGGGTCGCTCGGTCCCGGCGGCACGCTCGAGCTCCCGCTCACGACCGACTTCGACACGCCGGGACGAAAGAGCCTCACCCTCTACGTCTACGGCCAGAGCGAGAGCGGCAGCGTGTTCAACGTCCAGTATCCGGTGTCGGTGTCGGTGAACGAGCGCGACAGCGACGTGCAGTTGTCCCTGGAGACGCCGAGCGAACCCTCGACCGAGAGCCGGGTGAACGTCACCGTCGCCAACGGCGCACCCTCGAACATCTCCAACCTCCAGTTGACGCTCTCGGGACCGAACGCCACCGTCGACGACGACAGCCGCGTGAACGCCTCGCTGCCCAGCGGCCGCGAGCGGATCGTCGAGTACGACGTCACCTTCGACGGACCCGGTCGACACCCGCTGACGGCGACGCTTGAGTACCGCGACCCCGACGGTGATCGGCAGACGGTCACCGCCTCCCGGACGTTCGACGTCGATCCGCCCCGGGTCGACGCCGAACTCGACGCGGAGGTGGTCCGCGAGAACGGGACGGCCCGCATCGACGCCTCGCTCACCAACTTCGGCAACGTCCCGCTGGAGGACGTCCGGCTGCGCGCCGAGGCGGACGGCGAGACGGTCGCCCGGAAACTCGTCGCCGACGTGACCACCGAGTCCACGCGAGAGGTGTCGATCAGCGAGTCCAGCCTGCCGGCCGGTCCCGTGACGCTCCGGGCGGTCTACGAGGCCAACGGCCAGCGCCACGAGACGGCGACGGCCGTCGACTTCACGCCGACGACCGACGGCAACATCACGCTGACCGGCATCGAGGTGATCCCGACCGGCGGGTCGATCAGGCTGGCCGGCAGCGCCTCGAACACCGGGGAGACGGCCGTGACCGGCGCCGTCGTGAGCGTCGTCGGGACGGAGCGAGTGACGCCGGTGTCGCCCGCGAAGAGCTACTTCGTCGGCAACGTCCCCGCGGGCGAGTTCACGTCGTTCGAACTGACGGCGCGGCTGGCGGGCAACCGGACCGACACGGTGCCCGTCCGCATCAGTTACATCGCCGACGGCGAGCAACACTCGCGGGTGGTCGAACTGACGATCACCGACGTCGGCGGCGCCCCCGCCGGCCCGCCCGCGGATGCCCAGCCCGACGGGCCGCCCGGCGGTGGCGGCTTCCTCGGCTTCGGCCGGATCGACGTGTTCGGACTCCTGGTTCGCCTCGCCGCCGTCGTCGCCGTGGGCGGCGGGCTGATCTACTGGTGGCAACGCCGCGGCGACGACGAGGAATGACCGAGCGCACGGACGGCGCCGACGCGGACGCCGCCCCCGGTCGCGTCGCCGAACTCGACGACGTGACCAAGGAGTACCGGAGCGGCGGCGAGACGATCGCCGCCCTCTCCCACGTCGACTTCGGCGTCGAGCCCGGCGAGATGGTCGCCGTCATCGGCCCCAGCGGCTCCGGCAAGAGCACGCTGCTCAACGTGCTCGGCCTCCTCGACGTGCCCACCTCGGGGACGGTGCGCCTCGACGGCGACGACGTGACCGACTACGACGACGAGGCGCGCACGATGGCCCGCCGCCGGACCATCGGCTTCGTCTTCCAGTCGTTCCACCTCGTGCCCATGCTGACGGCCACCGAGAACGTGCTCGTGCCCACGATGTTCGTCGACGGGGACCGGACCCCGCGGGCGCGGACGCTGCTGGAGCGGATGGGGCTCGGCGACCGCCTCGACCACCGACCCGACCAGCTCTCGGGCGGACAGCGCCAGCGCGTCGCCATCGCCCGGGCGCTGGTGAACGAGCCGCGACTCGTGCTCGCGGACGAACCGACCGGGAACCTGGACCGGGACACCGGCCGGCGCATCCTGGAGGAGTTCGAGCGCATCAGCACGGAGGAGGAGGTCGGCGTGGTGGCGGTCACACACGACGAACTGGTGACGGAGTTCACCGACCGCACGGTCGAACTGGTCGACGGGGTGATCCAGTGACCGTGATCGATCCGCTGGACTTCCCGGCGCTCCGGCTGGCGTGGCTCAACCTCTGGCGGAACAAGCTCCGGACCGGGCTGGCGACCCTGGGCATCGTCATCGGCGTCATCGCCATCGCGGCCATCGGCATCACGGGGACGGCGCTCCAGTACGGCGCCACGCAGGAACTCGGCGGGCTCTCGAACACCGTCACGGTGTTCCCGGGCGAGGAGAACGAGGAAGGGGTCATCACCGACGCACAGGTCGACTCGATAGAGCGGGTGGCGACCGGCGCCGTGGTCGCCCCGCAGCGCACCGAGACGATGGAGGTGGCCTCCCGCTCGGAGCGCCGGCAGGTGAACGTCCAGGCCGTCTCCCGGCCCGCGGCGCTCTACGACGCCGCCGAGGGGACCATCCCCTCGCCGATGCGGAGCGGCGCCCTCCTCAACGCCGAAATCGCGGCGGAACTCGGGGTGGAACTCGGCCAGACCGTCTCCATCGGCGGCCGCTCCTACCGCGTCATCGCCATCCTCGACGAACAGGGCGGGTTCGGACAGGGCGTCTCCGTGGTCGTCCCGCTCGACGACGTCGACATGGTCGGCTACGATCAGGTGACCGTGGTCGCGGCGGACGGCGAGGACGCCCAGCGACTCGCCGAGGAGATTCCGGCGGAGGTGAACCAGCGCGAGGAGGTGGTCGGTACCTTCACGCCCGCGGACATCCAGGAGAGCGTCAGCGGCTTCTTCGCCACGCTCAACGCCGCCCTGCTCGGCGTCGGCTCCATCTCCCTGCTCGTCGCCGGCGTCAGCATCCTGAACGTCATGTTGATGAGCGTGATCGAGCGCCAGGCCGAAATCGGCGTGTTCCGCGCCGTCGGCATCCGGCGCCGGGAGGTGATGCGGATGATCGTCGCCGAGGCCGCCCTGCTCGGCGTCGTCGGCGGCGCCGTCGGCGTCGCCCTGTCGACGCTGATCGGCTACATCGTCACCGGACAGCTCACCGGCCAGCCGATGCTCGTCTTCCAGCCCCGCAACCTCGAGTTCCTCGCGCTCGGCTTCGGCTTCGCGGTGGCCGCGAGCACGCTCAGCGGCCTCTATCCCGCCTGGAAGGCGTCGACGGCCAACCCGGTCGAGGTGCTGCGGGGATAGGCCGGTCCCTCCGAGCGCGCCGCTCGCGCCCTCCACGGGTGGAAACGGTTATGTTACGCAGTACGCAAGGCCCGGGTAGATCGACCATGGGACACACACTCACGGAGAAGATCCTGGCGGACCACCTCGTCGACGGCGAGGTCGAGACCGGGGCGGAGGTCGGCATCGAGGTCGACCAGACCATCGCCCACGACCTGACGGGGACGATGGCGTGGCTCCAGTTCGAGGCGCTGGGGCTCGACGAGGTGCAAGTCGAGGTGGCGGGCCAGCACTGCGACCACCAGACCTACCAACCCGACTTCAAGGTCTCCGACGACCACCGCTTCCTCCGGTCGGCGGCGGGCACCTACGGCGCGTACTTCGCGCGGCCGGGCACCGGCATCCTGCACCAGGTTCACAAGGAGAACTTCACCGCGCCGGGCAAGACGCTGCTCGGCGCCGACTCGCACACGCCGACGGCGGGCGGCCTCGGCTGTCTCGGCATCGGCACCGGCGGCCTCGACGTGGCCACCGCGATGGGCGGCGCGCCGTTCTACCTCGACGTGCCCGAGGTCGTCGAGGTCCGCCTGGAGGGCGAACTGTCCGAGTGGTCGACCGCGAAGGACGTCATCCTCGAACTCCTCCGGCGGTTCTCGGTCAAGTACGGCGTCGGCAAGGTGTTCGAGTACACCGGCCCGGGCGTCGAGAGCCTCTCGGCACACGAGCGCACCGTCATCACGAACATGGGGACGGAACTCGGCGCGACCACCTCCATCTTCCCGACCGACGAGCGGACGAAGGAGTTCTTCGAGCGACTGGGGCGCCCCGAGGACTACGTCGAGGTGCGACCCGACGCGGACGCGGAGTACGACGACCGGATCGTCGTCGACCTCGCCGAGATCGAGCCGCTGATCGCCTGTCCGTCGATGCCGGACAACGTCGTGCCGGTTCGCGAGGTGGCGGGCACCGACGCCGATCAGGTGCTCGTCGGCTCCTGCACCAACGGCGCCTACGAGGACGTCCTCCCGGTGGCGAAGATGCTCGACGACCGCGAGGTGGCCAAGCGGGTCGAGACCATCGTCGCTCCCGGATCGAAGCAGGCCGCCGAGATGCTCGCGCGCAACGGGTTCACGGCCGAACTGATGGCCGCGGGCGTCAACGTCTCCGAGGCGACGTGTGGCGCCTGCATCGGTGCCGGTCACGTCCCCGCCTCGGACTCGGTGAGCGTCCGCACATTCAACCGCAACTTCGAGGGGCGCTCGGGGATGGAAGACGACGCCGTCTACCTCTGCTCTCCGGAGGTAGCGGCGGCGACGGCGCTCACGGGCGAGATCACGGACCCCCGCGACCTGGACGGCGTCGAGGCGCCGGGCTTCGAGATGCCCGAGTCGTACATCGGCACCAGCGAGTCCGATCTCATCATGCCCGACGAGGCCGTCGACGACGAACTCGTCAAGGGGCCGAACATCGACGAGGTGCCGCTGAAGGAGCCGCTGGGGAGCGATCTGACGGGGGCGGCGCTGCTGAAGATGCCCGACAACATCACGACCGACCACGTGATTCCGGCGACGCAGGAGGTGTCGGTCTACCGCTCGAACGTGCCGAAGCTCTCGGAGTTCACGCTCGCGCGCGTCGACGAGACGTTCGCCGAGCGGGCCATGGACGCGGACGGCGGCTTCCTCGTGGCGGGCGAGAACTACGGACAGGGCTCCTCCCGCGAACACGCCGCGCTCTGTCCCATGTATCTGGGCATCCACGCCGTCCTCGCGCGGTCGTTCGCCCGCATCCACAGGTCCAACCTGATCAACTTCGGGCTCCTGCCGCTGACCATCGACGAGGCGACCTACGAGCGGATCGAGCAGGGCGACGACGTCGAGATCGTCGACGACGCCGTCGCGGCCGTCCGGTCCGGCGCGGAGGAGTTCACCATCCGCGTCAACGACGACTGGGAGGCGACGGTCGGCCTCGACGCCAACGAGCGCGAACGCGAACTGCTCGCCGCGGGCGGGAAGCTCCCCCACACCCGCCAGCAGTTCGCGGGCGGGGCCTCGGGGAGCGAAGGGGCCTGATCCGCGCGAGGACCCGTAGTTTCAATTGCCCGCCGCACGGTGGCCCGGGTATGACCTCCGTTCCGACGCGGACGCTGCCGAGCGGCGACGAACTGCCACGCCTCGGGTTCGGCACGTGGGACCTGCACGGCGAGACCGCCGAGGAGGCGGTGCGGACGGCCCTCGACGCCGGCTACACCCACGTCGACACCGCCGAGGGGTACGGCAACGAGGCCGCCGTCGGCGCGGGGCTGGCGGACGCCGACCGCGACGACCTGTTTCTCACCTCGAAGGTGCTGCCAAGCAACCTCGGCTACGAGTCGCTGATCGAGGCCTGCGAGGCCTCGCTGGACCGACTCGGGGTGGAGTATCTCGACCTGTACCTGATCCACTGGCCCAACCCGGCCGTCTCGCTGCGGGAGTCGCTCGACGCGATGGCGACGCTCCACGACCGGGGGCTGGTCCGGAACGTCGGCGTCTCGAACTTCAGCGCGTACCAGCTCGGCTGTGCCCAGCGGGTCACGGACGTGCCCATCGCGGTCAATCAGATCGAGTTCCACCCCTGGTTCCAGCGGCCGGCCCTCGTCGACTACTGCCGCGAGACGGACGTGGCCGTCGAGGCGGCCGCCCCGCTCGCCAGGACGGAAATCTTCGACGACGAGGTCGTGCAGGACCTGGCGGCGACGTACGACCGATCCCCGGCCGCGGTCGTGTTGCGGTGGGCGCTCCAGCGCGGCGTCACGGTGGTGCCGAAGTCGTCGACGCCGGCCCACATCCGCGCGAACGCCGACGTCCTCGACTGGGAACTCGACGAGGACGACCTGGCTCGACTCGACGACCGGGATCGGAACCACCCCGTCTACGACACGCCGACGCGGGACTGGACCGACGACGTCTACGGCATCGCGGAGTGAGGCCGTCGCTCGCGGACCGGGCGCGCGGCGCGGGACGGGCTACGCCAGGAGGTCCTCGTCGCACTCGATGCAGACCTGCATGTCGTTGACGGATCGCGTCGCCGGGTTCTCGCCACAGAGTTCGCACTGCTCGACCGCCCTGGTCGGTGGGGGGCGGACGCCGTCGTCCTCCGTCGGCCCCGGTTCGCCCTCCGACGGCGCCGTCTCGTGGGGAAGGCTCGGTCCTCGAATCCGCGTGACGTAGAGGACCACCCCGAGGATCGCGAGCGACCCGACGAGGAAGCCGAGTTCGAAGGCCATCGGTCCACCTACGTGCTGGACGTTCGTTAGGCTTTCCCACGGCTCACGGGCCGAGTCCCCACGCGATCCGGTCCCACAGCCGTTCGTACGCGTAGTAGGTCCCCGTCTTGACGAGGTTGGCGACGAGGCCGACGCTCACCGCGTCGCCGACGTCGCCGACGACGACCCACGCGACGACCACCGTGACGGCGACCATCAGGGCCCGATAGCAGAGAGTCTTGACGAGCGCCCGGCGCCGCGCCTGTCTCGGCCGTCGGACCGCAACGCTCGATGACATGTCTCACAGTACGGACGTCCGATACCTAAATGTAACCACTAGCAATAACATATCTTCCTCGAAGTAACCTCGAACGGTTATCTCCCGGCCGAAACAGCGGCTCCCGCTAGTCGAGGTCGGGCCGCGAGAGTTCCGTGTACTTGGCGGTCAGGAACTCCAGCAGGACCGGGGTCCCCTCTTTGGTCTTCTCGACGCCGCGCTCGATGGCGGCGGCGACGTCGCTCGGATCCTCGACGCGTTCGCCGTAGCCGCCCATGGACTCGGCGAAGTCGGCGTAGTGACCCGAGAACGGCGTGTCGTAGCTCGCCATCTCGAAGTTGTTGAGGACGATCTCGAGGACGGGGATGTCCTCGCGGACGGCCGTCTCGAAGTCCATGCCGACCATGCCGATGGCGCCGTCGCCCATGACGTGGACGCAGGTCTTCTCGGGCTTGGCGAGTTTCGCGCCCATCATGAGGCCGAGTCCGTAGCCCAACTGCGTCGTCTTGCCCCAGCCGAGATAGGAGAGGGGCTCGGTCACGTTGAAGAAGGGGGCCATGAAGTCGCGGGCGTTGCCGGCGTCGGCGGTGGCGACGACCTCCGATTTGTCGAGGGTCCGGTCGAGTTCGTGGACGACGCGGTAGGGGTTGATCGGCGTCTCGTCGGATTCGAGGGCGTGGCGCCAGTCGTCGAGCCACGCCGCCTCGATGGTCGCTATCTCGTCGGTCACGTCGTCGTACCGGCCGAAGTTCTCGTCGTCGATCCGGTCCCGGATCTCGTCGACGACGGCTTCGAGGACGAGTTTCGCGTCGCCGATCACCGCGAGGTCCGATTTCACGTCCTTGTCCACGTCGCCGGGGTCGTTCGTGGAGTGGATGAGGGTGTTGTCCTCGGTCGGCGGCGTGATGCCGTAGGCGGTCTTGGTGAAGCTACAGCCGATGCCGAAGAGGACGTCGGCCTCGGTGACGAAGTGGTTGAGCTGTCGGGGCTCGCTCTTCGACCCGGCGCCGAGCGAGAGCGGGTGGTCCTCGGGGAAGGCGCTCTTGCCGTTGAGCGTGGTCGCGACGGGCGCCTCCAGCAGTTCGGCGAGTTCCTGCAGGGGCTCCCACGCCTTCGCGTAGTGGACGCCCTGCCCGGCGTTGATGACCGGCAGGTCGGCGTCGAGGAGGGCGTCGACCGCGTCGTCGACGGCCGCGGGGTCGGGCGCCGTCCGCGTCGACGAGGTGGGCTCGTAGTCGACGTCGCCGGCATCCATGCCGAACACGTCCTTCGGAATCTCGACGAGACCGGGGCGCTGACGCCCGTTGCGCGCCGCCTGGAAGGCCCGCCGGATCGTCTCCTCGGTCGCGTCGGGGTCGGTCAACTGCTCTGTGGTCTTCGTGACCGCCTGGTAGTTGATCAGCGAGCTGAACTTGGGGTCGGTGTTGGTCTTGGCACGCGAGTAGCCCGCCGGGAGCGCGACGATGGGCGCCGACTCCGCGTAGGCCTGTGCGATCCCGCCGACCGAGTTCTCGGTTCCGGGGCCGTGCTGACAGGCGAACGCCTCGACCTGATCGCCGGAGGTGATGCGCGCGATGCCGTCGAGCATGTGGGCACCGGTTCGCTCCTGCCGGACGACGATGGATCGGATGCCCGCCTCCTCCGCCGCGTTCTCGTCGAAGAGGGGGTTGCTCGGGAAACCGATCAGGTGTTCGACACCTTCCTCGGCCAGGATTTCCGCGATTGCATCGGTTACGTTCATCCTACGGCTACCGACGAACTCCGGGATTGTAAAGTTAATTTTTATTAAAGATAAGGACAGTTACCTAAACGGAAGTCGTCATTTGTCGAAGATTCGGAGGACAGACGGCTAATCATCGGTCGTCATCTGTCGAAACGTTGAATAGCGAGAGTCCGGTTTTCGGACATATGTCCGAACGGCAGCAACTCGAACGGCTCTGCGTACACGAGTCGGTGTCGACCAAGATTCCGGCCGAGGGGTTCGCCGAGGCGTTCGCCGACCTCGACGTGCCGGTCGAGATCGTGGGCGACGACGAGGCGTTCGACCGCACGGACGCGGTCGCGTCGTTCCGCCCCCGCGACGCCTTCCTCGACGCCGGGTGGGTGCACTGCATCCGCGCCGGCTACGACGAGTTCGACACCGAGGCCTACGAGGCGGCGGGCGTCCCCCTCACCAACAGCACGGGGATCCACGACACGACCGTCGGCGAGATCGCCGTCGGCTACATGGTGTCGCTGGCGCGGATGCTCCACATCTACCGCGACCACCAGAACGAGAACCACTGGTTCGAACCCGAGTACGAGCGCCCGTTCACCGTCGAGAACGAGCGGCTCTGTGTCGTCGGCCTCGGCACCCTCGGCCGGGGCATCGCCACCCGCGCCGACGCCCTCGGCATGGACGTGGTCGGGGTCCGCCGCTCCGACGAGTCCGTCCCCGGCGTCTCGGAGATCTACCACCCCGACGACCTCCACGAGGCCATCGCCGACGCGCGCTTCGTCGCCATCGCCGTCCCCCACACCCCCGAGACCGAGGGGATGTTCTCGGCCCCGGAGTTCGAGCGGATGCGCGACGACGCCTACCTGATCAACGTCGCCCGCGGCCCCATCGTCGACGAGGACGCGCTGATCGACGCCCTCGACGCCGGGGCGATTGCGGGCGCCGGCCTCGACGTCTTCACGACCGAACCCCTCCCCGAGGACAACCCGCTCTGGGACTTCGAGGAGGTCATCATCTCCCCGCACCGCGGCTCCGCGACCAACCGCTACCACCTCGACATCGCCGACCTCGTGATGGAGATCTTCGACCAGTACCAGGCCGGCGAGGACCTCCGGAACCGGGTCGCCTGACGGCGAGACACGGGGACGGCGGCCGCCTCAGAAGCTGATCAGGTCGTCGAACTCGACCTCGTCGACGCGCTCCCCACAGACCGCACACTCGTCGACGTCGTCCGGGCCGGCCCCACCTTCCATGTGAACGTTGCCACAGTCGCGACACACTTCGAGTTCCGCCTGGAGCATACACGCCCGGGTTCCGCCGGCAGGGAGATAGGTCTTGGGGCGAGTGGAAACCTCCAAGACGCCGCCGCGGTAACGGCGCTCGATGGCCGGCTCTCCCCTCGATGCGCTCGCCCGCGCCCTCGACCGGGCCGGCGTCATCGACCCCCGTCGCCTCCGCGAGACGGTCGACCTGGCGTGGCCCCGGATCGTCACCGGCCTCGCCATCATGTCCAAGTCCACCGTGGACCTGGCGATGGTCGGGTGGGACGTGGGCGCCGCGGCCGTCGCCGGCCTCGCGTTCGCCAACGCCTACTGGCAGGTGGGGAAGTTCCTCGGCATCGGCCTCGCGGGCGGGACGGTCACGCTCGTCTCGCAGGCCTACGGCGCCGAGGACGCCGCCCGGGCGAGCGCCGCCGTCGGCGTCTCCCTCGTCGCCGCGCTCGTCCTCGCGGCGCCCATCGCCGCCACGTACGCCGCCTTCGCGCCCGACCTGGTGGCCGTCCTCGGCTCCGAACCGGCCCCGCTCGGCCACGCCGCCACCTACCTCGCCCTCGTCGCGCCCGCCCTGCTCTTCGAGTTCCCGAACCTGATCGCCAGTCGCACCTACGCCGGCGTCGGCGACACGCTGACGCCGATGGCCGTCCGCGCCGGGGGTGCGCTCGCGAACGTCGCCCTCTCGGCGACCCTGATCTTCGGCTACGGCCTCGGCGTCGCCGGCGCCGCCCTCGGGACGTCGGTTTCGACGGGCGTCGTCGCCCTCGTCTTCGCGTGGGGGCTGTCCGGCCGCTCGTACCTCGGCCGCGGGGCCTGCCCCGTCGCCGTCACCCGTGAGACGCTCCGGTTCGACGGGATCGGCCACCTCAGCCGTCGGCTGCTCGGCGTCTCGGCGCCCCTGATGGCCCGACGCCTCGCGGAGACGCTCGTCGCCTTCCCCCTCGTGGCCATCGCGGCGACCTTCGGCCCGGCCGTCGTCGCCGCCTACGAGGTGGCCCGCCGCGTCCGCACCCTGATCGACAGTTTCTCGTGGGGCTTCTCCATCGCCGCGAGCACGCTCGTCGGCCAGCGTCTCGGCGCCGGCGACGAGGCGGAGGCGGAGGCCTACGCCCGGGCCATCGTCCGCCTCTCCGCGACGGTGTACGTCGTCGCCGCGGCCGTCGTCCTCGCGCTCTCGGGGCACGTCGCCGGCCTGTTCGTCGACGACGCGGCAGTCCTCGCCGTCGCCGACCCCTTCGTCGCCACCGCGGCCGCCAGCGTCGTCTTCCTCGGCGTCGACGGCTCCGCGACCGGGACGCTCCGCGGCGCGGGCGACACCCGCTACCCCTTCCTGGCCTCCCTCCTCGGCCGGTACGGCTGTGCGCTCCCCGTCGCGGCGCTCGGCCTCGTCACGCCGCTCGGCGCGGCGGCGCTGCTGGCCGCGATGGTCGTCGAGGCGGCCGTCCCCGCCGCGTGCAACGTCGCCCGCGTTCGCTCGAACCGCTGGAAGGCGGTCGGGCGGACGCACGCGGCGGCCGGCGCCGACGACTAGTCGTAGGCCGCCTCGAAGAAGTCCCGCTCCAGTTCGACCGTCCGCCGGAACAGCGCGTCGATGCGGCGCTGGCGGCGCGGCGAGGCGGCCGCCGTCTCCCGGTCCAGTTCCTCGCGGAGCCACCCCACGAAGTCGACGAACTCGGGGGTGGCGTGCAGGTCGACCCACTCCGACAGGTAGAACCGCGCCGGCGGCGATTCGACCGCCCCGGCCCACGTCGCGTACACCCACTCGGCGGGCACCAGCACCGCGAGCGTCTCGGCGTACCCGCCCTCGCGGCCGGCGCGTTCCAGCAGGTCGACGAAGGCCCGCGTGGTCGCCGTCGGGTCGGCGTTTCGGTCCCCGTCGAGGGCGTCCAGCGACCGCTCGAAGTAGTCGTTCTCCTCGTCGGTGAGCGTCCCGAGGAAGCCGACGAGGCGCGCCTTCGCGGCCATCGACGGCGCCTCGCCGACGGCGTGGCCGAAGGTGCCCACCAGCGTCTCCACGAAGGCGAAATCCTGCTCCAGATACCGGCGGAAGGCGTCGTCGGAGAGGTCGCCGGCGGCGAGTTCGCGGACGAACCGGCCGTCGACGGCCGCGGTCCAGTCCGGTTCCGAGCGCTCGCGGAGCCAGTCGGTCGGCCGGGCGCTTTCCGTCCCCTCGGCGTACGCGTCGAACGTGTCCGGCGGAGCCATACGCGACGCTCCGGCGGCGACCGACAAAGAGTTTGGTCCGTGGCGTTTTGTCCCTCCGGCCGTAGTGAGGATATGACCGACATCGGCATCGTGGGCGCGGGGGCGGCCGCCGCCGCGGCGACGTACGTCCTCGACGGCGCGGTTCCCGACGCCTCCGTCACCGTCCTGGAGAAGTCGGGCGGGCTGTGTGGCCGCGCGGCGACGCGCCGCCGCGGCGACGTCACCTACGACTACGGCGCCAACTACCTCAGGGACGACGACGATCAGGTGGTCGACCTCGTCACGACGTTCGACGACGGCCTCGTCGACGTCGTGGGCGACGTCTACGCCTTCGACCGCACCGGGACCGTGAGCGAGGGCCGCGATACCGACGGGCGCAAGTGGACCTACCGCACCGGGCTGACGCGCCTCGCGAAACACCTCTTCGGCGCCACCGACGCGACGGTCCACCGCCGAACGCGGGTCGAGGGGCTCACGAGAACCGGGGACGCGTGGACGCTCGCCGACGACGCGGGCGAGCGGTGGGGCCCCTTCGACGTCGTCCTCCTCAACCCGCCGGCGCCAGGGACCGCGGCGCTGCTCGAAGCCGCGGACTGGGAGCAGGAGGCCCGGACCGACCTGCTGGCGGCCGCCCGGGACGTCGACTACCGCGCCGTCTGGACCGCCGTGCTGGGCTACGGGTTCGACCTCGACCGGCCGTACTACGCGCTCGTGAACGCCGACAAGGAACACGCGGTGGGGTGGGTCGCCCGCGAGTCGTGCAAGCCCGGCCACGTCCCCGACGGCGAGTCGGTGCTCGTCGTGCAGGCGAACCACGAGTGGTCGGTCGAGCGCTCGGACGCCGACCCGAGCGAGAACGTCGCCGCTCTGGCCGACCACGCGGCCGCACTGCTCGACGACGAGCGGCTCTCGGACCCCGCTTGGACCGACCACCAGGACTGGCGGTACGCGCTCCCCGAGTCGGGGCTCCGGCGCGGCGCCCGGGGCGCGGCCGAGGACGCCGGGTGTTACGTCGTCGGCGACTGGGTGGCGGGCGAGGCGCGCCTGCACGCCGCGCTCCGGAGCGGCCTCGACACCGGCGAGCGGGTCGCGGACGCTCTAACCGCTCTCGGCCGTCGGCCCGCGCTCGACCCGCAGGAACGCCGGTAGCGTCGCCGCCGCCAGCGCGAGTTCGAGGCCGCCGACCGCCAGGAACGCCGTCCGATAGCCGTAGGCGTCGGCGACCAGGCCGCCGGCGACGATGCCGACGAGGAAGCCGACGCTCCCGGCGATGTTGAACCCGGCCATGGCGACGCCGCGCTCCGTCGGGTCCGCGAGGTCCGTCACCAGCGCGAGCGTCGCCGGCACCATGAGCGCCCCGAGGACGCCCACCAGCACCATCCCCGCCTGCGCGGCCCGGAGGGAGGGCACGACGCCGACGAGGATCACCGCGCCGCCGTACAGCGCCGACCCCGCGACGATGGGGACGGTGCGCCCGATCCGATCCGAGACGACGCCGAAGGGGTACTGCAGGAGGGCGAAGGGGGCGAAAAACAGCGCGAGCGTCGCGCCCGTCGCGGCGGGGCTCAACCCGAAGACGGTGCGGAAGTAGAGCGTCCCGACCAGGGAGAAGAAGCCGGCGGTGAGTCGGTCGACGAAGCCGAAGGCGTAGGGGAGCGCGAGCCGGGGCGTCCGCCGGAGGCCGGCGAACGGCGACTCCCGGTCGGTGGCCGACGGCGCCCGGTCGACGACGAAGGGCACGCAGAGGGCGACGAGGAGGAAGACCCCGCTCGCGGCGTACAGCGGGACGAACGGTCCGAAGCCGTAGAGGACGCCGCCGAGTGGCGCGCCGGTGGCCGTCCCGAGGCCGATGGCGATGCCCGTCGCTCCCATGTTGCGGCCGTGTGTCCCCTCCAGATCCATGAGCATCGTCATGGCCAGCGAGAAGGCGCCGACGGTCGCCGCGCCCTGGAACGCCCGGAGCGCCAGCACGGCGGCGAAGGGGAGGTCGAAACTGACCGGCAGAGTCGCCAGCAGCAGGTAGCCGACGGCGCCGAGGAGGGCGCCCGCGGCGACGAAGGGGATCCGCCGGCCGGCGGCGTCGCTCGCCATCCCCCAGGGGACGGCGAAGACGACGAAGGCCGCGAACTCGGCGGCCAGGAACCACATGCTCGCGTCGAGGTCGGTCTCGGCGCCGAGCGCGCCGACGAGCGCGTCGATCCCGGGGTAGAGGAGGACCTGTGCCAGCAGGGTGGCGTACACGACGCCGGCGAGCGCGACGCGACTGCGAGTTCGGGACACGACTCTCCGTCGTCGGAAGGCCGTGATCCACCCCCTACTGTCTTTCGGGCTCGAAGTTGCGACGAATTCTAGACGGAGTTCGGGCGAACCTTGGAAAATCGCTTACTCCGTCGCTCGCGTCCGGGGCAGTATGGACCCCACACACGACCCGGGACGACGCGCCAGTGACCCGCGGCCGGAGGGGACGCCGTGACCCCGGCGGCGTGGCGGCGACGCCTCCTCGCCGCCGCCGTCGCCCTCGCGGGCGGCGTCGCCGCCGTCGCCGGATCGTACGCCGTCGTCGGCGACGCCCCCGCCTTCGTCGCGGCGCCGATAGCGAACCTGACCGTCACGCTCGCGCCCGGCGTCCTCGTCACGTTCGCCATCACCGTCCTCGGCGACCTGGGGAGCAAACTGGCGTACGCGTCGGGGCTTGCGGTCACCGCGGCCCTCCTCGGCGTCGTCGTCGCGGCCGGCCGCCTGGCCGCGGCCCGGATCGACCGCCCGCTGCTCGCGCCCGCGGCCGTCGCCCTCGCCGTCGGCGCCGTCGCCGGCGTCCTCGCCGGCGCGCTCGACTCGGCGGTCGGCGCGGCGGTCGGCGCGGCGCTCGTCGCGACCGTCGCGGACCTCGGGGGCGACGCGGGCACCCCGACCGACGACGGTCGGCGCGCGCTCCTCTCGGGGGCGGCCGCCCTCGCCGTCGCCGCCCTCGGGGTCGGCGGCCGACGGGCGTTCGCACCCTCGGACCCGACCCCGACGACGCCGGTCCCCGACGACGTGGCGGCCCTCCTCGCGGAGGCGGAGGGGAAGTCGCTCGCAGTCGAGGGGCTGGAACCCCTCGTCAGCGATCACTTCTACCGGGTGGACATCGCCAACGTCGACCCCGATCCCGCCCGCGAGGACTGGTCGCTGCGGATCCACGGCGCCGTCGGCGAGGAGACGACCTACACCTTCGCGGACGTCGAGGCGATGGAACACGAACACCGGTTCGAGACGCTTCGCTGCGTCGGCGAGTCGCTCAACGGGCGCAAACTCGACACCGCCGTCTGGACGGGCGTCCCGCTGATGGGCCTGCTGGAGCCGGCCGACCTCCAGGGGGAGTACGTGATGCTCCGGGCGGCCGACGGCTACTACGAGGAGTTCCCGGTCGCGGCGCTCGAAACCGGCTTCCTCGCGGTGGGGATGAACGGACAACCGCTCCCCCGCGCCCACGGCGCGCCCGCCCGGGCGCTCATCCCGGGCCACTGGGGCGAGATCAACGTCAAGTGGCTCACCGAGATCGAGATTCTGGACGAACCGGCGACGGGCTACTGGGAGGAGCGCGGCTGGCACGGCACCGGCCCCGTGAACACCGTCGCGAAGCTGTGGGCGACGAACCGCCTCGACGACGGCCGGATCGAAGTGGCCGGGCCGGCCTACGCCGGCACCCGGGGGATCGAGTCGGTCGAGGTGTCGACCGACGGCGGCGACACCTGGACCGAGGCCGACCTCTCCACCCCGCTCCCCGGCGAGGACGTGTGGCGCCAGTGGGTGTATCGCTACGAGGCCACTGGCCCCCACGAGGTGGTCGTCCGTGCTATCGACGGCACCGGCACCCTCCAGCCCGAAGACGAGCGGCGGGCCTTCCCCAGCGGGCCGAGCGGGTGGGTCAGCCGGTCGGTCGACCCCGACGCGCTGTGAGCCGGGCGAACAGTTTTGCCCGCGCCACCACCACCACACCACGGCCGCCGATGGAGAAGGCACTCTGGTATCTGCTCGCCGGGACGCGCGGCGGGAAGAACCGCGCGCGCATCATCCGCCTCCTCGACGAGCGGCCGCGCAACGCCAACCAGTTGCACGAGGAACTCGGCCTCGATTACAACTCGGTCCGCCACCACCTCGACATGCTCGAAGACCACGGCGTGATCGAGAGCGGCGACCAAGAGTACGGCCGACTCTACTTCCTCACCGACCGGTTCGACAGCCATCGCGACCGGTTCGAGGAGATCACGGAGCACGTCTGACATGGCACCCATGACCCCCACCCTGACCATCGCGAGCGCCCTCTCGGCGCTGAACATCGCGCTGCTCGCCGCCCTGCTTTCCGTCTGGTGGCGCAACTACCGGCAGTTCGGCACACCGCTCACGCTCGGCCTCGTCGCCTTCGCCCTCGTCCTCGCCGTCGAGAACGTCGTGGCCATCGGCTTTTTCTTCAGCTCCGGGATGCTCTACGCCGCCGATCCGGGCGCCCAGACGGCCGTCCTCGCGATGCGCGCCCTCCAGTTCGTCGCGCTCGCCTTCCTCACCTACGTGACGATGCGGTGAGGTGAAGTGGCTCGGCCCCCGTCTCCCGGTATGGCTCGTGACGCCCTCCTCACGACCGAGACGAAGGTGATCGTCCTGTTCATGGTTCTCGGGCTCACCGCCTGGTACCTGGTCCAGCAGGTCACGACGAACTCCGTCCTCGATTTCGTCGCGCTGATCGGTATCGGCGTCCTCGCCCCCACGCTCGTCAACGAGTGGCGGCGGCGACGCTCGGCGGACTAACCCGTTTCGAGCCGTTCGTACTCCTCGATGCGTTCGCCCGCCGCCAGCGCCACGGGTTCGAGCCGGCGCACTCGCTTGACCGTCCGCGCGCCGACGATCCGGGGTGCGACGAACCGCGGCCACCCGCCGTCGCCCGCCCGCGCCGGGCCGTCGACCCGCGCCTCGGCGAGGACCCCGCCGACGGCGTCCGCGAGGGCGACGCAGGCGACGTGCTCGTCGGGGCCGTGGATCCGGAGGTGGGTGGCCGGACACCCCTCCGGCAGTCGGTCGAGCACCCACCCGACCGGGACGCCCCGCCACTCGCCGGTCCACCGGTCGCCGCTCGCACACCGGAAGGAGGCGCTCACGGCCGTCCGCGGCGCCGCCCCGAGGTCGACGGGACCGACGCCGTCGAGCGTCACGCGCCGGTCGGCGGCGGCCTCACTCCCCGCCACGGGCGGTCACCTCCCCGGCACCGGCACCGGCGTCGCTCTCGGCGGGCAGTTCGAGCAGCCACCGCTCGGGGCCGAGGCGGTCGATCACCCGGGGGTCGTCCCCGTCCGGGAGCGCCTCGCGGACCGCCGCCGGCGCCGTCGCGGTGACGAACCGCAGCGACTCGCCGGGGTCGAGCGCCGCCCGCTCGGCGCCGAGTTGCTCCCGGGCCGCCCGCGCGGGCACGCCCCGGAGGTCGAGCGCCTCCGGCGGGACGGGGTCGGTCGCCGTCGCCTCGCGGACGGCCCGCGCCAGTTCCGCCGCCCGGTCGCCGGCCGTCTCCGGGTCCGCGAGCGCCGGGTCGACCGGGAAGGAGTCGAGGACCGGCGCCGAGAACGCCTCGCCGACGTCGCTCGTCGGGAAGACGGCGTGTTCGGTCCCGCAGTCCGGACACGTCGCCGCGGTCATGTTGGGGACGACGCCGAGGACGGGGACGCCCTCCTCGCGGAACAGGCGTTCGCTGCGGACGGTGTCGCCGACGGCCGAGGGATCGGGCGTCGTCACGAGGACGGCCCCGGTGAGCGGGAGCGCCGACAGGCTCGTCAGCACCACGTCGCCCGTCCCCGGCGGGAGGTCGACCACCAGCGTGTCGAGGTCGCCCCACGCCGTCTCGGCACAGAGGTCCGTCAGCGCCTCGTGGGCCATCGCCCCCCGCCACGCCACCGGGTCGTCGCCAGCGAGCAACCCGACGCTCATGGTCGCGATTCCGTCGGCGTCGACGGGCGCCGCGTCCCCGGCCTCCGTCGTCGTCACGGGGCCGGAGACGCCGAGGCGCGCCGGCACGTTCGGCCCGTGGAGGTCGGCGTCGAACAGCCCCACCGACTCGCCCGCGGCGTCGAGCGCCCGGGCCAGCGCGACGGCCACCGTGGTCTTCCCGACGCCGCCCTTCGCGCTGGCGACGGCGACGACGCGGTCGACGTCCGGGAGCGGGACCGTCCCGTCGCCCCGTCCCGCGTCGTGACCCTGCGGCCGGCCGCTCGCGGGGCGCTCCCCGTCGTCAACGCGGACGCCCTCGACGCCCGGCACCGAGAGGACCGCCTCCCGGACGGACGCCTCGACCTCCTCGGCCGCCGGCGCGGGGAGTCCCGCGAACTCGACGGCGACCCGAACCTCGCCGTCGCGACACGACAGGCCGGTCACGAGCCCCGACTCCAGCACCCCGGCGCCGAGGTCCGGATCCTCGACGTCCGAGAGCGCCGCCTCGATCCGGTCGCGGAGCGAGGGGTCGTCGCCGTCCCCGTGCCCGCCACAGCCACACTCCTCGCGCATCTCACCACACCTCCCCCTCGGGGACGCCGCCGTCGTCCTCGTCCACCAGGGTCCCGCCGTAGGGCCGGAAGTCGACGTCGTAGGCCCCGTCGACGGCCTCGAGGGCGTCCTCGCGCTCGGCGATGGTGTCGGTGTCGAAGCCGACGGCTTCGAGCGCACCGACCAGGTCCGACTCGTCGAGGCGGCCGGCCGCGAACCCGTCGGCGACCCCGTCGCGGATGCGGTCGGCGTTGCGCCGGCACCGCTTCGCGTCCGCGAACCGCTCGCGGGCCTCGCCCGACAGGTCCGCCCGGTCCAGCGGGACGGCCGCCAGTCGCTCGACCGCGCGCTCGTCGTACTCGGCCGCCATCTCCAGCAGTTCGGCCGCCTGCTCGCGGGCCGAGAGCGCCGCCCACGCCTCGCGGGCGTCGTCCGCGACGACGCTCTCGACCACCTCGGCCCAGTCGGTGTCCCGCTCCGCGTCCTCGAACGCCTCGGCGACGAACGCCGCGACGTGGTCGTCGGGGACGGCGACGCCGAGGGACTCCCGCGCGCCGTCGCCGTCCGCGTCGCCGCCGTTCTCGCCGCCCGATCCGCCGGTCGCGTCGAGTTCGTACTCCTCGGTCATGGTCTGTCACTCCGCGGTGATCGGTCGACCGCACGGGGCGTGCTCCCCGTCTCGAACTGCGGGCCCTCGCCGTCGCCCCCGCCGGGCGGCGCCGGCGACGGAACCTCCACGTCCACCGCGTCGGGGTCGCGACCCCGTGCGTCGGCGATGGCCCGCTTCGCCGCCCGCTGGACGTCGCTGGATCGGTCGTCGATTCCCTGGGTCTCCAGCGCCTCGACGGCGCGGTCGGTGCCGAGGCGGCCGAGGCTCGTCGCCGCGTTCGCCCGCACCAGCGCCTCGGGGTCCCGCGCCAGCACCGCCGCGAGCACCGTCACCGTCTCCGCGACGGTCCCGGGGGTGTGACCCAGGAACTCCGCGGCGTACTCCCGGACCGAGGCGTGGCCGTCGGTCTTCAGGCACTCGCGGAGCAGGTCCGCGTCGGCCGCCCCGAGCTTGCCGAGCGCGACCAGCGCGTTCCGCCGGACGAACCCGCTCGGGTCGTCGAGGCGGTTCCGGAGCGGGTCGGTCGCCGCCTCGCCCTCGGCCCGCGAGAGCGCGACGACCGCCTCCGCGCGCACCCACTCGTCGTCGTCGCCGGTCGCCGCCCGGAGCCGTTCCGGCGCGGCGCCGGCGTTGCCGAGCGCCTCGACCGCGAACTGCCGCACGTCGGCGTCGGGGTCGTCCCCGACGCGGGCGGCGAGGGCGTCGACCGTCGCGGCGTCGAGGCCGTCCGTCGCGGCGTCGACGAGACCCAGCGCCGCCTCGCGCCGCGCCGCCGCGTCGTCGGCGTCGAGGCGGTCACGCAGCGCCGCCTCGTCGGCCGCCGGCGCCCGCCCCCGCGCGCTCCAGTTGGCGTGTGGGTCGTCGGTCATCCGTCCCTCCTGATGCTCCGGTAGGCGAAGGCCCACGCGACGACGGTGGCGACGAGGACCGCCAGCAGGCCGTCGCGGAACTGTTCGGAGATGAAGGGCGCGTCTCCCGAGGTGGCCGCGTCGCCGCCCGTCGAGGCGGCGGTGGCGCCACCGCCACCGCTCGCACCGCCGCCACCGCCGGAGCCGCCGCCCGCGGCCGCGAGTTCGCCGGACGACGGATCGAGCGTGCTGAACTGGAGCGTGATGGACTTCTGACCGTTCACCTCGTCCGCGCTCCCGTTCCAGACCGCGAAGGCGAGATACACCTGCTCGCCGTTCAGGCTCGCGTCGTACTGGCCGTCCGTCGAGCGCTCGCGGACGAACACCACCTCCCAGCCGTCGGCCGTGCGCGTGGCGTCCGCCCGGACGTTCTGGGCGGGGGCGTGGCTCAGGGAGCCGTACCCCTTGGCGTAGTAGTTCTGTGCGAGGCGGTCGTACTCCCGCTTCGAGAGGGGATTGCCCGCGGCGGCACCGGGTTTCGTCGTCTCGTTCGGGTGGGGGTAGGCGTACATGTCGCCGGTCCAGTCGGCGGTGCCGTCGCGGGGCCCGTACTCCCAGCTCGCCCGCCAGTACCAGATGTCGACGGGCGTGCCGGCGGCGCCCATCGTGATGGGGGGTTGCGAGCCGGTGCGGAGCATGACGGCGGCGGCGTCGGCGTAGGACCGCGGCGCCGCGATGCTCGTGTCGTTCGTCGGGTCGGTCCACGAGAGCTTGATGGCGACGTGGCTCTCGTTGCCCATCGCCCGAACCGTCAGTTCGTCGACGCTCCCGCCGCCGAAGGGGAGCGCCATCCGCTGTCTGCTGAGCTGGACCGTCCGGCTCGGCGCCTCGGACCACGCCGGCGCCGTCGCCTGCCGGGGCACCGTGTCGGCCACCGCCATCGGCTGCTGGCCGCTCGTCGCCACGGCCGCGACGCCCACCTGCGCCGTCGAGACGCCGAGGGCGACGACGAGGGCGACGACCGTCGCACGGGCCGCCGCCCGCCGGTCGAGAGCGATCACGGCGCCTCACCCCCCTCGTCGTCCGGGACCGCCAGCCCCGGCGGGTGGGCCTCGACGTCCGTCTCGACCAGCGCCTCCGCGAGGTCGACCGTCGCGCGGTAGGCGGTCGCCGCGGGGCCGAGGGCGTCGTCGTCCGCGCCGCCCCCGTGGCGGTCGGCCAGCGCCGCCCGCACCTCCGCGGCGAAGGCCGGCACGAAGCTCCGGAGGTGCTGAGAGAGGAGCGTCGCCTCCGCCTCCCGGAGCGTCGACGCCTCGTCGTCCAGGTCGGCGTCGGCGGCGACCGCCCGCCGCCCCGCCAACACCTGCATCAGTTCGAGTTCGAGCGCCACGTGGTCGTGGCGCTCGTCGAACCCGTCGGACAGGTCGAGGCCGAAGGCGTCGAGCAGGCCGGAGACGGTCGCCACGCGCCGCTGCTTGTGGCTCACCTCGTCGCCGACGGTGTACTCGGCCTCGTAGGGGACGACCGGGTAGCCGTCGCCGTCGGGCACGCCGAACAGGTCGTCGTACACCCGCCTGAGCCCCTCGGCGTCGACGGCCGCGAACGCGTCGACGAACCCCTCGACCTCGTCGTCGAGGCCGTCGAGCGTCTCGGCCGCCCCCCGCAGGCCGTCCGCCGTCTCGTCGGCCGTCAGTTCGGCGACGGCGACGTCGTCGGGGTAGCCGAGCGCGCCCGCGAGGGCGGCGTACACCGCCGCTCGGGCCGCGTGGCGGGTCGGGTCGCCGTCCGTTCCCGAGGACCGTCGCTCCTCGCCGTCCGTTCCCGAGGACCGTCGCTCCTCGCCGTCCGTTCCCGAGGACCGTCGCTCCTCGCCGCCCGCTGCCTCGTCCGCGTCGTGGTGGTCTGACATGGGTCTGCTCATGGCTGGTTGGTCCACAGTTCGCCCTCGCGCACCTCCATCTCCTCCTGGAAGGGCACGTCGACCACCTTCTTCCCGCGGCGGTCGTACCCCTTCACCCGGGTCTCCTTGACCGTGTACGTCTCGATGAGCCGGGTGGTCGCGCCGAACAACTGGAGGATGCCGAGGACGTGGTGGCTCGGGTTTCGCACCCGATCCTGTACGATCTCGATGCTCTCGCGGTAACTCCCTCCGGGCCAGTCGTTGCGCTTTTGCGCCGTGTTCGGGGTGAACATCTGCGTCAGGAAGTCGGGCGGGACGTGGTAGGGAGGCATGTAGAACACCTGCGGCCGGGTGCCGAACTGGGGGTACAGCGGCAGCGCCACCTTCTCGTCGGAGTGGACGAGGTAGTTGATCGGCGACCGGCCGCCCGGCGCCGAGTTCGACCCGCCCGGTGGGCCGGCGTCCGGCCCGCGGTTGATGTTGCCGTGCAGCCGCGTCTTCCCGATGCAGGAGGAGACACACCGCGGGACGTTCCCCTCCTCGATCCGGGGGTAACAGCCGACCGGCTTCTCGGTCACCCCCGTCTCGGGGTTGTACATCGGCTTGTGGTACGGACAGGCCTTCACGCACTTGCGGTAGCCGCGACACCGCTCCTGATCGAGGAGGACGATGCCGTCCTCCTCGCGCTTGTAGATGGCCTGACGCGGGCAGGCGGCGAGGCAGGCCGCGTTCTTGCAGTGGTTGCAGAGCCGGGGCAGGTAGAACTGCCACATGTCGTGGTACTCGCCCTCCTCGAGGTCCGACTCGACCACGTCGCCCGCGGGGTACTCGCCGTGGGCCATGTCGTCGCCGAGCGCGGGGTACTCCCACTCCTCCTCGCGGGCGACGTAGCCGTGGACGCGTTCGCCCTGCTCCGCGGCCTCGAACACCGTCTGCTCGCCGTCCAGGTCGTCGAGCAGGCGCATGTCCCACCCCATCGGGTAGCCGCCGTACGGCTCCGTCTCGACGTTCATCCACCACATGTACTCCTCGCCCTTCCCGCTGGTCCAGGTGGACTTGCAGGCAAACGAGCAGGTGTTGCAGTTGATACACCGGTTCACGTTGACGATCATCCCCCAGTGCCAGTCCCGCTCCTCCTCGCGGTGTTCGTAGGGGTAGTCGTGCTCGCGGCCGAGCTGTGGGTTGTAGACCTGTGGCATCAGTCGTCACCTCCGCGCAGGGGGTTGTACCGGCTGCTCGTCGTCCCGTTCGTGGCCGTGTCGTCGCCGCCATCGCTCGACCCGTCGGACTGCAGCGACCCGTTCACGTACCCCTGGAACAGGTCGTCCTTCCGGGCGTCGCCGGGCCACCAGTCCGCCTCCGCGTACTTCTCGACCTCCACGAGGTCGTCGCGGTTCGTCCCCGTCGGCGCCCACACCGTCTCCTCGTAGCCCGCTTCGAGGGTCGCGCCGTGCCAGGCGATCTCCTCCTCGATCTCCTCGGAGATGTTGGGGTCGCCGAACACCCCCTTGTGAACCAGGTCGTCGGTCTCCTGTGCGGGGTCGAGCCAGATGTTCGTCGTCACGTTGTACCCCTTGATGCCGTCCTCGTTCTCCTCGTCGTCGGCGAAATGTTGGGGCCACCAGCCGTGCCAGATGGTCAACTGGCCCATGTCGCCGGCCGAGCGGGGGCGCTGGCGGTCGCTGACCATCACCCGCACCACGAGGTCGCCGCGCTTGCCGGTGATGCGGACGTAGTCGCCGTTCTCGACGTCGATGTCGGCGGCGTCCTCGGGGTGCATCTCGACGAACGCCTCGCCCAGCGGCGGGGCGTCGTTGGTCTCGCCCTCGCCCGTCGGGAACGAGAAGTCCTCGACGAGGCGGTCGGTGCCGTCCGGGTCCGCCGAGGTGGAGCCGAAGTCCCGCGCCGACCAGATCAGGTTCCAGTCCGTCATCCCCCACGAGGAGTGGGTGCGGTACTTCGGATGCGGGGTGTTGTAGTAGAACTGGTAGCCCTGGTCGTGATACAGCGGGTTCTCCTCGTCTTTGGCCTCGTCCCACTTCTCGTTCACCCCGTAGGGCGTCCCCTCCGGACTCTCGATGTGGTCCAGGTCGTCGCGGCCGAGTTCGAGGAACCGGTCCTCCTCCTTGTGGAACTCCATCCGGCCGGTCTTGGTGTAGAACGGCCGATCCTCGTGGATCTGCGAGTAGAAGGGGATCCGGGGGTAGGTCTTGAGTTGTAAGCGGACCGGCCCGTCCTCCAGATCCGGGACGTCGATGTCGCGGGTGGTCATGCCCGCGTCGAGCGTCTCCTGGATGTAGTTGCGCACGTCGCCGTCGTCGTCGAGGAACTCCGCGAAGTAGGAGCGATAGGAGTCGACGGTGCGCTCCTCGGGCGGGATCTTCTCGTCGAGTTTCTCGGCGACGAGCGCACAGATTTCGCCGTCCTGCTTGGTGTCGTAGATGGGATCCATCACCCCGCTGTCCATCTGGAGGAAGGGGTTCTCCGGGCCGACCGTGATGTCGGGGTACTCACACTCGAGCCACGAGGGAACCGGGAGGACGATGTCGGCGTGTCGGGCCGAGTAGGTCATGTGCATGTCCGACACGATAAGCAGTTCGTTGCCCGTGTCGGGGTGTTTGACGAAGTTCTCGACGACGTGCTCCTGGTGTTTGGTCTGGTTCAGGAGGTTGCAGTTCATCGTCCACAGGATCGCCGGCCGCGACATGGTGTAGGAGTCGGCGTTCTCCGGCAGCACCGGCTCGGCGGCGTCGCCCTGGGGCACCAGATCCAGGTCGCCGTCGAAGTCCCCGCGGATCGAGTGGGGGTCGAGTTGCTCGCCGCCGAAGAAGGCGAAGGCGTAGCCGGGGTACATCCCGTGGGCGCTGTGGCCGTCGGGGTTGACGTACGTCGGGTAACCGTCCAGGAGTTCGATCTTGTACTGGCCGGAGTAGTTGTAGTAGCCCGCGCCGCGCTTGCCGACGTTGCCGAGCATCGACTGGACGAAGAAGATGGTGCGCTGGAGCGAGTCGTTGGAGTGGAACCAGTGGTTGATCCCCTCGCCGGTGAACCACTGGCCCTTCTCCGCGGCGGCGAACTCGCGGGCGGTCTCACGGAGCTTCTCCGCCGGGATGGTCGTGATGTCCTCGACCGTCTCCGGGTCGTAGCGCTCCACGATGTTCGCCTTCTGTCGGGCGAAGTCGGTGTGGACGGCGACGCTCGTGCCGTCCGCGAGGCTCACCTCGCGGTCGACCTCCAGTTGCGCGTCGGCCGGCGTCTCCGACCCCACCTCCTCGCGGGTGACGGGGACGAGTTCCCCGTCGCCGTCGACGGCGACGAAGTCGCCCCAGTCGTCGCCGCCGCCGTGGTGGGCCAGCCCCGCCTCGCCCTCCGTGCCGCCCTCGGGCGGTTCGTGCTCCGGGAACACCTCGTGAGCGCGGAGGTACTTCCCGGTGTCCTGCCGGATCAGGAGGGGCAAGCTGGTGAACTGCCGCATGAACTCCGGATCGTACAGCTCCTCCCGGATGATGACGTGGGCGACGCCGAGCGCGAAGGCGGGGTCGCTCCCCGGGCGGATGGGGAGCCACCGGTCACACTTCTGGACGGTCGGCGAGTAGTCGGGGTAGACGCCGACCATCTCGCCGCCGCGCTCGCGGGTCTCCTGGAGCCAGTGGTTGTCCGCGAGCTTGTTGTGGATCAGGTTCTTCCCCTGCATGATGGTGTAGTCGGCGGCGCGCCACGCCGAGGCGTCGGCGTCGCTGGTCTGGTAGCCCGTGGTGATGACGTGCCCCGGCGGCAGGTCGGCGTACCAGTCGTACTCCGTCCACTCGCAACCGCCGAAGATCGAGGCCAGCCGCCGGCCGGCGCCGTGACGCGTGATCAGGCCGTCGGCCTTGATGGCGTTGAAGACGTGGAACCGTTTTTCGTCCTCCAGATTCGCCATCTTCTCGGCGATGAGGTCGATGGCCTCGTCCCACGAGACCCGCTCGAACTCGTCTTCACCCCTCCCTTCGGGGCTGGGGTCCTCGGGGTCCCAGCCCTTCCGGACCATCGGGTACTTGATCCGCGAGGGCTCGAAGGTGCGGCGATGCAGGGTCAGCCCCTTCATGCAGCCCCGCGGGTTCCAGTGGCGGCTGACGCCCGCCTCCTCGTACCCGCCGGGGCTGCCCGGCCCGGGACTCCCCTCCTCCTCGTGGTAGATCTGTTCGGCCCGGATCGGCACCCCGTTTTTCATGTAGAAGTTGAGCGCACACGACTGGGTGCAGTTCGGGTGACAGACCGTCCAGTCCACCCGGTCGTACGCGTAGATGTCGTGGTACACCTGCTCCCAGTCGCGGTTGGGGTAGGACTTCAGCGGGTTGTCGACCGACGTCACGGGGTCGACGGACTGGGTCGCCCCCCACCCGCTCGTGAGCAGCGCACCCAGGGATCCCGCGCCGGCGGCCTTGATGAAGTCCCGCCGTCCGAGACTCACGACCGGTCACCTCCCCGTACCTGCCGTCCGCGGTGCTCGCGTGACATGCGTGAGCCTCACCCACGACGGACGGAAAACCCGGACGCGCGATGTCAGCGGCTGGGAAGCCACGCGAACCGCTTCGTGGCGGGGTTTATACGGAGTCCGGAGGCGGGAGGTCGGACGCGGCGGAAAGAGAGGAGACGCGTTACTGCGTCGGCTCGACCGTCAGGTCGCTCGCGATCCAGCCGTCGGTGTTGCCGGATTCCATGAAGACGGTGCGGCCGGGACAGCTCTCACAGACCGACACCGTCGGCCGCTCGGGCAGCTCCGGCTCCCCCTCGTCGTCCGTCCCCGACTGGGTTCCAGTGGGCATCGACCGTGTTTAGGGAAACCTAAAATAAAAAGGGTGCGGTTCGCGGCGTCGCGTCGACCGCGGCGCATTTAGGTTCGGGAATGGATGCGCTCGACATGTACCGCGACGTGCTCGGGTGGGTGGCGACCGTCCTCGCCGTCACGATGTTCGCACCGATCTTCCTGTATCTGATCACCGGCGCGGCCGTCGGCTTTCTGGTCTCCTGTTCCGGGGGACCGGCGGGGACGATGGTCGTCGGCGCCTCCGGCGCGGAGAGCCTGGAACTCTCGTGTCCGGCGGTTCGGACGCTCGTGAAGACGGCCGTCGCCGTCGGCGGCGGCGCCGCGGCGACGGTGAGCGTCGCCGTCGTCGCCGTGGGCGACCTCATCAGGGGGACCTACCGGTGACCGGCGGGACGTTTTTGAGTCAGGCTGCCGTCACGTACGCGCGGGGTGACGGCAGATGACCCTCGTACCACACGTCCCAGCGGACGAACCGAGACGCGACCGTACGCCACCGGACCTCGACGAGATCGTCGAGCGAATCGTGTACGGCGACTCGCGGGCGACGGGTGGCTGACGGGGCGATCGGTCACCCTCGGCGGCCGTCGCCGTCGGGGTCACCCGTGAGCCACCGGGTCACGGGCTCCCGTGACGACGTGCCCGCCACACCCGGTGTCGCTACGCCGGCGACACCGGATGCACTTCCCAACAGTCGGGACACTCCGCGTAGGGCGGTCGACCGTCCTCGGGAGCGACGATCCGCCAGCCCGGAATGCTCGTCCCGCAGTTCGGACACTGTGACATGGGGGGAGGGGAGCGTGTGACGGTGTCCCCATCGGCGGATCCGGCCGCTGGGGGTTAGTTAATCGGTACTTACCGGTCTTCGGGCCGAGCGTGAACCGGCCGTTCCACGGGAATCGTCCCCCGCGTCAGAGCAGGACCCCGCCGAGGACGAGCAATCCGACGGCCGCGACGGCCGCCGCGGTGAGAAACGGCGCCGCCCGCCGGGCGGGGTCGCGGACCTTCCGCTCGTCGAGGCCGTCGATCAGTCGCCCCGAACCCACCTCGACCAGGCCGGTCAGGACGACCCAGAGCACCACCATCGCGACGACGAGGTATCCCCGGGTCGATCCGAGCAGGGTCTCGGCGGTGTAGCGCGTTCCGGCGAGGTGGCCGCCGGTCAGAAAGAGCGCCAGCGACGAGACGCGCGACCACGTCCGGAACCGACCGACGAGGGACCGGAGCGGCGTCGCGTCGAGGTTCCCGTCGCGGGCCTCGGGCACCAGCCCCCTCGCGACGAAGAGCACGCTTCCGGCCCACAGTCCGGCGAACAACAGGTGGATCGCGTTTACCGCCGTGTCGATGGTCGCCATGTCCGCCGCTGGGGACGCGGGCGACTTGAATCCGCCGGGACGCTCGCGAGCGACGAGCGCGGAGACCGGGGCGTCGAACCGCCGGGCGTCGAACCGCCGCCCGGCACCGAACCGAAACCGATTAAACGCCCGCTCCCCCACGTTCGGGTGAGCCGAGGTAGCCTAGCCCGGCCAAGGCGGTTGCTTCGAGAGCAACTGTCCGTCAGGACTCGTGAGTTCAAATCTCACCCTCGGCGCTTTCCTCGAAGGTCCACTCGGTAGCCACGCCCGGCGACGCCACGAGCGTCCGGTACACCACGCAGTACCGCTCGGTCGCGTCCCGGATCGACGCCGCCGTCTCGGGGTCCAGCTCGCCGGTCAGCGTCACGTCGAGGCGGATGTCCTGAAAGCCGACCGGCACGTCCGCGACGCCCATCGTGCCCCGGAGGTCCAGGTCGCCCTCGACGGCGACCGACACGTCCGCGTCGACGCCGAAGTTCTCGATCACGGCCTGGGCGGTCAACTGCGAGCAGGCCGCGAGCGCCCCGAGCAACAGGTCGCCGGAACACGCCGCGGTCCCGGATCCCCCGGCCCCCTCGTGGAGCTGTGCCTCGTAGACGGCCTCGCCGACTTCGACGCTACAGCTCGTCGCGTCCGCCGCCTCGTCGCCCGTGGCCGAGAGCGTGATCCGGGCCGCCTCGGGGTCGTCCTCGTATCGTTCCTTCAGCGGTGCCTGCGTCTCGCGGAGGTCGCCGTCCGTCATGCGCTCACGTGGGGCACGGGGAGTAAAAAGGGTCCCGTAGGCGCGCCGGCGACCGCAGCGTGGACCGCCGAGGGCGGTTAATGGCCGATTGACGCCGTCAATGCCCCGATTAACGAAGTGCCTTCGAGTCGTCGCTGTGGTGAGATGGACGACGACGGACTCGCGGTGACGCGACGACGGGCGCTGGGCGCCGTCGCCGCCGGCGCCGCGTCGGTCGGCGTGAGCGTCGGCACCGACGCGTTCCTCGCCGACGACGAATCCTTCGACGGGACCCGGATCGCGGCCGGGGAATTCGACCTCGAAGTCGCGTGGCACGCGGTCGTGGAGTCGGCGACGACCCGCGTGCGGACGAGCGAGGGGTGGCCGACGCTCCGTTCGGACGCCGCCGCCCCGGTCTGTGACCTCTCGGGGCTGACCCCGGGCGACGGTGGCCGACTCACGCTCGCCCTGCGGATCGGCGGGGACTCCGGCTACCTCTCCCTGCTGGGCCGGGAGCGAACCGACGCGGAGAACGGCCAATCGGAGCCCGAAACCGGCGCCCTCCGGGAGTCGATCCCCGCGCACCGCGAGGGCGAACTCGACGAGTTGACGACCGTCCGGGTGTCGTACCTCGACCCCGACGACCCGACCGACCCCGCGGCGACGGGGACGACGACGCCCGTCTGGACCGCGTCGCTCGCGTCGCTCGTCGGCCTCGGCGGCCTCGGCGACGGGGTCCCCCTCGACGGCGGCGAGACGGCGAGCGCGGCCGACCTCCTCGTCGCCGACGCGGCGCGGGGAGCGTACCCCGCCGGCGAGACGCGCTACCTGCGCCTCGACTGGACCGTCCCGACGTGGGTCGGCGCCGGCGTCGCGAGCGACGGGTTCGCCTGCACGTTCGGCCTGTACGGGGAGGAGCGGCGATGACCGACGACCGCACGCGCCGACGCCAGGAGGCCTTCCTCCGCCGGAACCGGGCCGCGCGCCACCAGTTGCTCGACGCGCCGGTTCGGGGTCCCCCGTCCGACGCGGCCGGCGACGACGGTCCGGTGACCAACTACGGCAAGGGGCTGACCCACCGCGAGGACGGGGTGCCGACGGCGGCGGGCTACCGGAGCCTCGTCGAGGCGCTAGCGACCGGAACGGTCGCGGCCTACAACGCCGTCGACCTGGACGCGTCGCCCGAGGCGCGCCCCCTCGCGGAACCCCACGGCGCCCACGGCTTCGAGGGGATGGGCGCGGACCCCCACCAGGTAGCCCTCGCCCCACCCCCCTCGTTCGATTCCCCGACCACGGGCGCGGAACTGGTCGAACTCTACTGGCGCGCGCTCTGTCGGGACGTACCCTTCGGCGCGTTCGACGACGACGGGACCGTCGCGGCGGCCGTCTCGGAACTGGCCGGGACGGCCGGCTACGCCGGTCCCGGGAGCGACGCCGACCCGCGGACTCGGTCCCCCTCGCCCCGCGGGGCCTTCCGGGGACTCCTACCCGGCGCGGGAGTCGGCCCCCGCGTCTCGCAGTTCCTCTGGAAGGACGTCCCGCGGGGTGCCGTCCCGCAGAGCGGGCGGATCCGCGTCCTCGCGGGCGAGGCGGCGACCGGCACCGGCGACGCCGACGTGGTCGGTCCCGGTCCGGACTACCTCGCCGACTGGGCGACGTGGCTCCGGGTCCAGCGTGGGGTCCCCGTCGCCCGGACGAACCCGCCGCCGAACCTGGTCGACCCGGGCGGCGACCCCGACGCGGCGGTCACGCGACACGTCGTCACCGGCCGCGACCTGGCCAACAAGGTCCGCCGGCAGGTGCCCTACCTCGCCGTCCGCGACGCCGCCGAGATCTTGCTGGGGATGGGCGTCCCCTTCGATCCGCGGATCCCCTACCGACAGGGCGGGGCGAGCGAGACGGGGATCCGGACCGCCGACCCGGTGGTCAACTTCGGCGCGCACGACGTGCTGGAGTCGGTCGTGAGCGTCTTCGGCCCCGCCCAGAGCGCCTGCTGGCATCGGAAGTGGGGCGTCCACCGCCGCCTCCGCCCGGAGGCGTACGCGGGGCGGCTGGCGGCCGAGCGGCGGGGACACGGCCCGTTTTCCCTCCCGGCCAACGTCCGCGACTCGGCGGCCCGCGACCGGATCGAGTCGGCGTTCGGCACGCCGCTCCTGCCCCAGGCGTACACGGAGGGGTCGCCCACGCACCCCGCCTACCCCGCGGGCCACGGCGGCGTCGCCGGCGCGACGGTGACCGTCCTGAAGGCGATGTTCGACGGCCGGCACCCGTTCCCGGTCGAGGAGACGGTCGTCCCCGTCGCCGACGGGCGGGCCGAGGGGCGACTGGCCGGCGGCGGGACGACGGCGGTGTTGACGACGCGGCTGGAACCGGTCGCGAACGTCTCGGGGGGAACCGTCGGCGCCACGGCAGACGCCGTCGCCGAGGCCCGGGCCGGGACGGCGACGGTGAACGACGAACTCGACAAGCTCGCGACGAACGTCGCCTTCGGCCGGGACTGGGCCGGCATCCACTACCGCTCCGACGGGGCCGAGGGGTTCCTCCTCGGCGAACAGGTCGCCGTCCGCTACCTCCAGGACCACCTCCGGTCGACGGACCTCCCCTTCGAGGGCTACCGGCTCGAACCCTTCTTCGACGCCTATCCGGGCACGCTCGACGGCGCCGTCCCCAACCTGGACCGGGACGCGATCCTGATCGCGCCGGATCGGATCGGGACGCCCGAGGGGGAGGCGAGTTCGATCACCGTCGCCGACCGGAGCAGGTGATCGTGCGGCGACTCATGCCTCGTGGATCGCCTCGCCCCGGTTGAGGCGCTCGGCGATCCGGAAGGTCTGTTCCGCCTCGCGGCGCGTCGGCGTGTGCGCGGCGAGATAGCGCGAGGTGGCGACGAGGTGGAGTCGCCCCCGCTCCTCGTCGTCGGCCGCATCGTACCGGGCGAACGCGGCTTCGACGTTCTGTCGCGGGTGAAACCCCGCGTCCTCGCGCAGGAGGGCTTCGCCGACCGCCCGCTTCAGGCGCGCGGGGTCGCCGCCGCTTTCGAGGTACGCGGCGGTGTGTCGGCCGGCCTCGCTGACCGTCTCGTCGGCCTCCACCTCGAACGTCTCCAGCAGATCGTCGAGGACGGTATCGGGGGTCCGGTCGCCGCTGGGGTCGGGTAACGGAATCGGCGGCGTGTTGAGAAAGCGGTCGAGGTAGACGTTCACCGCCCCGTCGAAGACGGCGCGGTAGAGCTCTGGGGCGTCGGTTCGTCCGGCCAGCCCACACACCGCGTTGGCGTACGTGTAGGTGTGATGCACCGTGTTCCAGTCGCCGAACTCGTTGGCGGTGCCGAACTGCGCGACCCGTCGGGCGGCGGCGTCGGCGACGGCGCTCGCCAACTGTTCGCCCGTCGCCCCCGCTTCGATGGCGTCGGTTAGCGCGTCCACGATGGCGTGTGGGTCGTCGCCCAGCAGGCGATCAACGAAGTCGTCGGGGGCGGACCACGTCGCCTCTGCGCCCGCGTCGATCAGGGCCGGCAGGTCGTCGCTCGCGTCCGCGACCAGTTCGGCCACGTCGACTGGCTGGCGCCACGACGACCGCTCCTCGGCCCGGTCGGCGTCGGCGAGCGCGGGGACGAGGCTCGGGAGGACGCCGTCGGCGTGGTCCCAGCCGATCCGATCCAGCAGTTCGACGGCCTTGTTCACGAAGTCGAGTCGGTGGCCGGAGTCGAGATAGCGGTGGTCGGTGGCGGCGGCGACGAACATGCCCACGAGCGCCGCCTCGTCGAGGTCGGCTCGAATCGCCGCCCGGAGCACCCGCTCTGCCCCGTCCGCGTCCCGAACGTCGATGGTATCGCGAAACCACTCGCTGAGGCGGTCGGCGTCCACGCCCTCGGTCGCCAGCGGGTCCTGCACGAAGAAGGGGGGTTCGCCGGCGCAGTCGTCGGCGACGGCGCCGAGGCCGACGTAGAGGGCGCGCCGACGGTCCGTGGGGCGGACGTCGTCGAGGAGGTTCGCCATCGCGCTCATCGTCGTCAGGCCGCTCCCCCAGCCCCCCTGTCGGTACCGCGTCCCGAAGGTCGTCCCCACCGTCAGCGGGACGGTCGGGGGGACGCCCGCGTCGTCGAGGCCGATCACGGCCTTGGCGACGACGAGGTCGAGCGCCTCCCGGAGGCCGTGTTCGAGGCGCTCCTCCCAGTGGTCGGCCGGCGGCGTCTCCGGGTCGGGGTCCGGGTCGACGTAGACGTCGCCGTCGCGCACCTCGACGGGGAAGGTGCGCACGTCGTCGGCGAAGGGATCGAACGTGTCGCCGCCGGAGAGTTCGAAGCGGGCGTGGTGCCACGGACAGGTGAGGATCCCGTCGTCGACCGATCCCTCGCTGAGTGGGAAACCCATATGCGGGCACCTGTTATCGACCGCGTGGAACGACCCCTCGTGGTGAAAGAGGCCGAGCGTTCGCCCGCCGACGGTGACGACCTGCGGACTCGCCTCGCGGGCCTCCGCGACGGAGGCGACGCGCTCGAAGCCGGTCATGGGAGAGGGTACCACGCCGACGGGCATAAACTCCCGCTCGGACCCGGGATATAACTCGTCGCCGCCCCCACGCGGCGGTATGACACGTGGAGTCGTGATGCCGCGGAGCGGGGTAATCGACGCCCGGGAGTTCGCCGTCCGGTGTGAGGACCTCGGGTACGACGCCTGCTGGACGGGCGAACTCTGGGGGTGGGACGCCTTCGTGGCGCTGACCGCCATCGCCGACGCCGTCGACGACCTCACCCTCGGCACCGCCATCGTCAACGTCTTCTCCCGCTCCCCGGCGACGCTCGCGGCCGCGGCGGCGTCGCTCGACGAGGTGGCGCCGGCCGGCGTCCGCCTCGGGATCGGTCCGAGCACGGCCAAGGCGACCGAGGACCTCCACGGCCGCGAGTACGACCGCCCGGTGCGGCGCCTCCACGAGACGGCGGAACTCGTCGCCGCCTTCACCGGCGGCGAGGGGCGCGTCGCGTACGAGGGCGAGACCGTCTCGGTGGCCGACTTCCCGGCACTGGAGGCCGACGTGCCCGTCTACACCGCGGCGCTCGGCCCGGCCGCCCGGCGGGCCACCGGCCGCGTCGCCGACGGCTGGCTCCCCCACAACGTCCCCTTCCCCGAACTCGACGAGGCCTTCGAGACGGTCGCGGGGACGGCCCGCGAGGCCGGCCGGGACCCCGACGCCATCACGGTCGCTCCCTACGTCCCCTCGGCGGTCGACGAGGACGGCGAGGCGGCCCGCGCGGCGATCCGCAGCCACGTCGCCTACTACGTCGGGAGCGGCGACGGCTACCGCCGGGCGGTCGCCTCGGCCTTCCCCGAGGCGGCCGAGCGGGTGGCCGAGGCGTGGCGGGCGGGCGACCGGGACGCCGCCCGCGGCGCGGTCACCGCGGAGATGGTCGACGCGCTGGGGGTGGCGGGGACTCCGGAGGAGGCCCGCGAGCGGTTCCGGGCGCTGGCCGGTCGGGACGTGATCGACCACCCCATCGTGGTCGTGCCGGCCGACGCCGACGACGCGACGGCCGAGCGGACGGTCGCGGCGCTTGCCCCTTAGGCCGGGTTCTTCCGCGAGAGGTCGCTCCCGCAGATGGGACAGCGGTCGCGGTGGTCGTCGAACTCGCGGCCACAGCCCTGACACTGGAAGCGCCAGTCGCGCTGTTCGGAGATGCCCTCGCGGGCGATCACCTCGACGGCGACGCCGAGGTGTTCAGCGACGTTCTGCATGGCGTAGTCGTCGGTGACGAGGGTGCCGTCGAGTTCGAAGGCGGCGGCGATCAGGCGCACGTCGGTCCCCGAGAGTTCCTCGGCGTCGCCCGTCTCCGTCGCCGCGCGCTCGATGGTCTCGACGGTGTTGTCCGCCGGGATGTGGATGTGCATCCCCGCGCCCTCCATCGCGTCGTAGCGGTAGGCGCTCTCGTCTTCGAGTTCCTCCTCGACCGCGGGAATCGAGGCCATCCCCTCGGAGGTGTGATACTCGTGAATGAACGCAGAAGAGTCGAGGACGTGCATCTACCGGTCGATGACGATGTAATCTTTCACGGCCTGCACGCGGGAGACTGGGACGTGAAGCCGCCCCTGCTCGTCCTGCTCGAAGCGGGAGTCGGCCGCCGGGAACTCGTCGTTCGGCGAGACGAGGAGGTCGTTCAGGGCCCCCGTCTTCAGGTTCATCGTGATGTTGTACAGCATGCCGAGTTCGGTCCCGTCGGAGCCCATCACGGACTTCCCCGAGAGGTTTTCGGCGAGTACGTCGGACATGACTGGGCTATTCGCGGGGATGACCTTAAACGCCACGGGGTCGTCCGTCGGCCGTCCGACGCGCGCGGCGCCGCCGGTATGTTGAAAGACTTAACTTCGGTCCACGGCTGTTCACCGACAAGGAAACTTCTGCCGGGGGATATCATGTCAGATTCGGACACACGCGACCGACCGGATGCGCTTCGCACCCCCATCGTCGCCGTGCTCGGGCACGTCGACCACGGGAAGACCAGCCTGCTCGACAAGATCCGCGGGTCGGCCGTCAGCGAGGGCGAGGCCGGCGCCATCACCCAGCACATCGGGGCGACCGCCGTCCCCCTCGACACCATCTCGGGCATCGCCGGCAGCCTCGTCGACCCCGACGACTTCGACCTGCCCGGCCTGCTCTTTATCGACACGCCCGGGCACCACTCGTTCTCGACGCTCCGCTCGCGGGGCGGCGCGCTGGCCGACATCGCCGTCCTCGTCGTCGACGTGAACGACGGCTTCCAGCCCCAGACCGAGGAGGCCATCGACATCCTCAAGCGGACGGGCACGCCCTTCGTCGTCGCGGCCAACAAGATCGACACGACGCCCGGTTGGAACCCCCAGGAGGGGGAGCCGATCCAGGCCACCTACGAGGCCCAGAGCGACCGCGCCCGCTCCCGCCTCGACGAGAACCTCTACGAGATCATCGGCCAGCTGTCGGACTCGGGGTTCTCCGCCGACCTCTACTGGCGCGTGCAGGACTTCCAGGGCAACGTCGGCGTCGTCCCCGTCTCCGCGGTCACCGGGGAGGGCGTCCCCGACCTCCTGACGGTGCTCATGGGGCTCTCCCAGCGGTACATGAAGGATCAGATGGCGGTCGACGTGGAGGGGCCGGGTGCCGGGACCGTCCTCGAAGTCAAGGAGGAGAAGGGCTTCGGCACCACCCTCGACGTGGTGGTGTACGACGGGACGATCCGCGAAGGCGACGAGATCGTCGTCGGCGGGATGGGGGAACCGATCGTCACCGAGGTGCGCGCGCTCCTCCAGCCCAAACCGCTCGCGGAGATCAGGACGGAAAAGCGGTTCGACCGGGTGGAGTCGGTCGCCGCGGCGGCCGGCGTGAAGATCGCCGCCCCCGACCTGGAGGACGCGATGGCCGGCGCGCCCGTGCGGGTGATCCGCGACCGCGAGCGAGAGGCCGCGATCGCCGACGTGGAGTCCGAACTCGCCGAGATCCAGGTCGACACCGAGGAGGAGGGCGTCGTCGTGAAGGCCGACACCCTCGGGAGCCTGGAGGCGATGGCCAACGCCCTCCGGGAGGCCGAGGTGCCCATCCTCCGCGCCGAGGTGGGCGACGTCGCCCCCCGCGACGTGGCCGTCGCCAGCACCGCCGGCGAGGCGGAACACCAGGTGATCCTCGGGTTCAACGTCGACGTACTCAGGAACGCCGAGCGGGAGCTAGAGGAGAGCGACGTGCGCCTGTTCCGGGACGACGTGATCTATCAGCTGGTCGAGGATTACGAGGCGTTCGTCGAGGAGCGCCAGCGCGCCCAGCAGG